>NZ_JBITSQ010000016.1:0-228103 GCF_044541035.1 Streptomyces sp. NPDC085866 | reverse complement strand
CGCCTCTCCCCCTCTCACAGTAAGGCCCGCCCCCCCCCCGCCCCCCCCCCCCCCCCCCCCCGGGGGGGGGGGGGGGCGCCCCCCCCCCCCCCCCCCACGACGACGTTCCGTGACGTACCGTCCTACTGCGACTCGTCCGACGGCTTCTCCATGGCCGTGTGGGAGCTGGTCCTGAGCACTTCGGCCACGGTCAACTCGTAGGAGGAGTACCACTTTTCCCGGCCCAGCCGCTGCGCCACCTGGTGCTCGGGGTCGGAGCGCCACTTCTCCAGGGTCTCCGCGTCGCGCCACAGTACGACCGCGAGGCGCTCGCCGTCCTCGCCCGTGTAGTGCTGGACGTCCACCAGGTCGGGCCCGGCGATGGCACGGACCCGCTGCCGCATCTCGTCCTCGGCGGCGTAGTAGTCCTCGCCCGCCTGATCGGTGAGGCGCGACTTGAACAGGATCACGAACATCCGGAGTCCTCCAGGGTGACTGTGTTCGGGTCAAGGGGCAGGCAGGCGCGCAGCCGACTGTCGGACGCCGTGACCAGCTCCGCGCCGTGCCGGCTGAGCAGGCTCTCCACAAGTCGGTCCAGGCGCTGGTCGTTCCTCAGCACCGAGGCATAGCTCTCCTCCGTGAAGGCGCACTGCTCGTACAGGGGCACGAAGCGGTCCGGGAAGAGGTCGACGAGACGCTTCCGCAGGACTCCCCTGTCGTGTGCGGTCTCCTCCTGCGGCGGGTTGGCCATGATGTGGTAGTGCTGGTACGAAAGGTGGGAGATCGCGTTGGCGTCCTCGATCCGTGACTTCTCGTAGGCCGCCAGGGCGGCCGTCCAGTCCTCGGTGGAGTCGAGGCAGTCGACGAGCGTACGGGCGTCCTCGAAGCCGCAGTTCATGCCGTGCCCCATGAAGGGGGCCATCGCGTGACAGGCGTCCCCGAGCAGCGCCAGCGTGTCCCGCCAGACCCATCGGTCGCAGCGTACGACCGTGAGGGTGGAGACGGACTTGGTGGCGAGCTGTTCGGCGATGTCCCGGATGGCGGCGGTCGGTTCGGGGAAGCGGTCGGCGAACACGTCGAACAGCTCGTTCCCGCCGCCGACCGTGGCGTAGGAGGGCGCCGGCCCCTCGAGCCGCATGAACAGGGAGCCGGAGTACTCCCCCGACGGCATGGGGAACGCGGCGAACAGTGCGTCGCCGGTCGGCCAGTAATGCATGGTCCGGCTGTCGAGCCAGCCGCCCGGCACGTCGATCTCCTGATAGGCCAGCTCGAGATTGCGTACCTCCGCCGGTGCGGTGCGGGCGGCCAGGGCGGCACGGGCCGTGGAGTGCGCGCCGTCGCAGCCGAGGACGCGACGGCACGTCAACCGCTGCTCACCGTGGGCGTCCTCCACGAGCACGGCCGGTTCGTCCAGGTCCACGGAGCGCACCCGCTGCTCGAAGCGGATGCTGACGCCGGGGGTGGCCTCGGCGGCGTCCAGCAGGATGTGGTGCAGCCGCCCGCGCTCCACCGACCAGATCGGCTGTCCGTCCCTGCTGTACGGGGTGACGTGGGAACTGCCGTCGGGCAGGTGCGCGCAGCGTCCGTGCAGGGGGACGCATATCTCCCGCACCGTCTTGTCGAGCCCCAGGTCGGACAGTACGCGCCAGCCGCGTGCGGACAGCATCACCGTGAGGGACCGTCCCTGTCCGCCGCCGGCGCGGCGTGGATCCGCCCGCTTCTCCAGGATCGTGACCGGACCGAACCGGGGCGCGAGATACATGGCGGTGACCACGCCGACCAGGCCACCCCCCACGATGACGATCTTTGGACCACCCTCGGCGGGACCTCGGCTAAGCCCCCGCATGGCATCGCCGTCCCCTCGTCCGGCCTGCGTCCGGCTGCCGCAGTTCCGCCAGGACCACAGCGCCCACCTCCTTCGTTCTCAGGGACCCGCCGAGGTCGGGGGTGACTCTTCCGGCCTCGATGGCGGCCGCGACCGCCCGGCGCACGGCGTCGGCCTCCGCGTCATGGCCGAGGTGTTCGACCAGCAGCGCCGCGGAGAGAATGGCGGCGAACGGATTGGCGACCCCGGTTCCCGCGATGTCGGGCGCGCTGCCGTGCACCGGCTCGAAGACCCCTTGCCCGGTCGTGGGGTTGAGGTTGGCCGACGCCGCCACGCCGAGGCCGCCGGCGAGGGCGGCGGTGAGATCGCTCAGGATGTCGCCGTACGAGTTGTTCGTGACGATGACGTCGAACGCGGTCGGGTCGGTCACCAACTTCATCGCGGCGGCGTCCACATAGAGATGCGAGGTGTCGAACCCCGGGTGCCGTGCTGCAGCCTCGCTCCAGCAGCGCTGCCACAACTGGCCGCCGTTGCGCACGGCGTTGGCCTTGTCCACCACGCACACCGACCGCCTTGCCACGGAGAAGGCGAAATCCAGGATGCGCGACACACCGTGGTGGGTGTTGAGGTCCACGTCGATGGCGATCTCCTGCGGGGACCCCGTGCGCGTGCTGCCGCCGACCCCGCTGTACAGCCCTTCGGTGTTCTCCCGGACGATCGCGCAGTCGATGCCGCGTCGCCTGTCGTCGCGCAGCGGGCTGAGCCGGTCGTGCCACAGCCGTACGGGACGGTAGTTGACGTACAGGTCCAGCTCGGAGCGCAGTGTGGTCAGCACGCTCCGCACGTAGGCGGTGTCGCCCAACCGGGGATCGCCGACCGCACCGAGCAGCGTCGCCTCGCTGCTCCGGATCCGGTCGAGATCGGCCTGGGACAAGGCACTTCCGGTGCTCAGGTACGTCTCCGCGTTCACATGGTCGAGGACATCCAGCCGCACACCGGGTGCGAGCACGTCGAGAACCGCCAGCGCGGGTTCGATCACCTCCGGCCCGATGCCGTCACCGGGAATGACGGTGATCCTTTTCGCAGCGCCGCTCATGCCCGGCCTTGGCGCACGATGTCCGCCAACAGTTCCGCCACGTCGGTCGTCACGTGGAAGTGCCCGCCCGGCCGCGCGCGAACCGTGAACTCACCGGAGGTGACCTCCGCCCACTCCCCCAGCCGCGCCTCGTCCACCAGCGGGTCGCCCGCACCGTGATAGCAACGCACGGCGCACGACAGCGGCTTGGCGCCGGGGCGCGGCCGGTACTCCGCATGGGCCCGCAGGTCCGAACGCAGCGTCGGCAGCAGCAGCTCGCGCAACTCGGCGTGCTCGGCGATCCCGGGTTCGATACCGCCCAGTCCCACCAGCGTCGACCAGAACTCGTCGTCGGGTGCCAGGTGGAGGTCTCCGTCCTCCACGCTTCCGGGCGGTTCGCAGGCGGAGACGCACAGCGTGCGCGGCTCCTCGCCCGCGTCCCGCAGGACCAGGGCGGTCTCGTAGGCCACCACCGCGCCCAGGCTGTGTCCGAAGAGCACGTAGTCGCGCGGGGGAAGCCGCAGCAGATCCGCCGCCGCGTGGCCGGCCATCGCGGCCACGTCGTCCACCAGCTGCTCCCCGAACCGGTCGCCGCGACCGGGGTATTGGACGGCCATGAGCTCCACGCCGGGCGGCACCGCGGTGGACCACTCGCCGAAGGCCGTCGCCGAACCCCCGGAATGCGGGAAGCACACCACACGAAGCTCGGGACGTTCGACGGTGGTCAGAGAGCGCACCCAGCCCCGTTCCCGTATCCGGCTCATCATCTCCGCCTTTCTCGTCGGCCATCGGCTAGCCCGTCCCGTCCCATGTTTTCCGCCGCGCACGAAATCGCGGGATCCGCGAAAGATGTCGGCAAGACATCACGGGCGCCGTGGGGCCGGGGCATGACGATGCGGGGAAAAGGAGGAACCCGGATGAGCCCGTCGCTCGATCTCACCGACCCGGCCACCTTCGTCAGGAACGACCCCTACGAGTTCTGGCGCCGGGTACGCGGGGAGAGCCCCGTGTACTGGCACCCGGGCGCCGCGGAGCGCCCCGGCTTCTGGGTCGTGGCCGGGTACGACGACGTCCTGTCCTGCTACGGCGACTGGCAGCGGCTGAGCTCCGCCCGCGGCAACGTCCTCGACGTCCTGCTGCGCGGGGGCGACTCGGCGGGCGGGAAGATGCTCGCCGTCTCCGACCGGCCCTGGCACCGGCATCTGCGCAACCTGATGCTCCGCGCCTTCTCCCCCCGGATGCTCGGCGGCGTGGTGCGAAAGGTCGAGGAGCGTGCGCAGGCGCTGATCAGCACCGTCACGGAGCTGGGCAGCTTCGACTTCGCCGCCGAGGTCGCCGAGCACATCCCGATGAACACCATCTGCGACCTGCTGTCCATCCCCGCGCAGGACCGCAAGCAGCTGCTCCTGTGGAGCAAGGAGGCCCTGGCGTCCGAGCATCAGGAGGGCGCCCGGCTGGACGCTCTGGAGGCACGCAACGAGATCGTGCTCTACCTGATGGAGCTGGGGTTCGAGCGCCGTGCGAAGCCGGGCGACGACGTGATCAGCATGATCGCCACCGCCGAGGTCGACGGCCGCCCGCTCACCCCGGAGGAGATCGCCCTCAACTGCTACAGCCTCCTCCTGGGCGGGGACGAGTCGTCGCGGATGACCGCGATCAGCTCGGTCCTCGCCTTCACCCGGTACCCCGACCAGTGGCGCGGGCTGCGCGAGGGGACGATCGACCTCGACACCGCGGTGGAGGAGCTGCTGCGCTGGGCGACGCCGGGCATGCACTTCGCGCGCACGGCGCTGAGCGACTTCTCCCTCCGCGGGCAGCAGGTGCGCGCCGGTGACATCGTCACGTTCTGGAACACCTCGGCGAACAACGACGAGACGGTCTTCGCCGAGCCCCGGACCCTCGACCTGTCCCGCCGCCCCAACAAGCACCTCACCTTCGGCCACGGTCCGCACTTCTGCGTCGGTGCGGCGCTGGGCCGGGCCGAGCTGCGCGCGCTGCTGCAGGCGCTCGTCACGTCCGTACGGGACATCGAGCTGGACGGGGAGCCGCAGCGCATCTACTCCAACTTCCTGTACGGCCACGGCAGTCTGCCCGTCGCCTTCCAGCCGCGGTCCGCCTCCTGAAGGGAACGCCTCATGCTCGACGGTTTCGTCCCCTGGCCCGACCACCTCGCGGATGACTACCGCCGGCGGGGAATCTGGCTCGGCCGGCCGCTCGGTGACCTGCTGCACGACTCCTGTCGGCGTCATGCCGACCGTGTGGCCGTGGTCTGCGACGGGCGCGGGATGACCTACGCGGAGCTGTCCCGGCGGGCCGACCGGCTGGCGGGCGGCCTGATCGAACTGGGCATCGGACCGCTCGACCGGGTGGTCGTCCACCTGCCCAACATCCCCGAGTTCGTCGTCCTGGTCTTCGCTCTGCTGCGGGCCGGAGCCATACCGGTCCTGGCGCTGCCCGGGCACCGCAAGTCCGAGATATCCCACCTGTGCGCCCACTCCGGAGCGGTGGCCTATGCCGTGAAGGACGAGTTCGGCGGGTTCGACTACCGCGAACTCGCCCGGCAGATCCCCTCGGTCCGGCACGTCCTCGTCAGCGGCGACGCCCAGGAGTTCACCGCACTGGAGTCACTGGGCGGCGAGGACGTCCCCCTGCCCCGCGTCGACCCGTCCGATCCGGCGCTGTTCCTCCTGTCCGGAGGCACCACCGGACTGCCGAAGCTGATCCCCCGGGCCCATGACGACTACGCCTACGTCATGCGGGCCACGGCGGAGGCGATGCACGTGGGCCGGGAGGTGGCCTACCTCGCCGTCAATCCGGTCGCGCACCAGGCGGCGCTCGCCTGCCCGGGCGTGTTCGGGAGCCTTCTGCTGGGCGGCAAGGCGGTCCTGACGTCGAGCGTGCGGCCCGACGAGGTGTTCCCGCTGATCCGTCGCGAGCACGTCACCGTGACCACGGTCGTGCCCTCCGTGCTGCGGCTGTGGGCCGACTCCGGGCAGAAGCCCGACCTGTCGCACCTGCTCGTCCAGGTCGGCAGCGCCCCGCTCGACCCGGCGCTCGCCCGGCGGGCGGGAGAAGTCCTCGGGTGCCGGATCATGCGCTGGTACGGCATCAGCGAGGGCCTGCTGACCCACACCAGGTTCGACGACCCGGACGACGTGATCATGGGCACGGACGGCCGGCCCATGTCGCGGGACGACGAGGTCCGGATCGTCGACGAGTCCCTGAACCCCGTGCCCGAGGGGGAGGCCGGCGAGATGATCGCGCGCGGCCCGTACACGATCCGCGGGTACTACCGGGCCCCCGAGGAGAACACCCGCTCGTTCACGCCGGACGGTTTCTTCCGCACGGGCGACCTCGTCCGGCGCAGCCCGGAGGGCAACATCACGATCGTCGGACGGATCAAGGACGTCATCAACCGCGCCGGTGAGAAGGTCTCGGCGGAGGAGGTGGAGCGGCAGCTGCGCACCCACCCGTCGATCCAGGACGCGGCCGTGGTCGGCGTGCCGGACACCGTGCTCGGCGAGCGGACGTACGCCTTCCTCGTGCTGACCGGGTCGGAGGTACGGACGTCGGCGGTGAAGGAGTTTCTCCGGGGCCGCGGTCTGGCCACGTACAAGATCCCCGACCGGCTGGTGCCCCTCGACCAGCTGCCGCGCACCCCGATGGGCAAGGTGGACAAGAAGGCCCTGCGGGCGCTCGCCCTCTCGTCGGCGAGGTGAGGATGCCGTGACGGTGCGGATGCCTTGAAAGTGCGGCAGGGCCGGTCGCCGAACGCGCCGGCCCTGCCGCCTGCTCTTCTACTCGCCGTGCCGTGCATGCCACAGGGCGGGAAAAGAAGGGGTGAAAATCGCTTTGCGAAGGAACTCCGCGCCGGCCGTACCACCCGTCCCGATCTTGCTGCCGATCATCCGCTGGACGAGAACGACATGCCGGTACTGCCATTCCTGAAAAGCCTGGTCGAGATCCACCAGGCCCTGGCAGATCTGTTCCACCACACCGTCGTCGCTGTGCAGGCCGTGCAATGCGGAGGGCAGGTCGTGGGGCGAGTAACCCTTGGCGTCGAGATAGACGAGGAAGGCGTCGAAGAGGCTGGGCTCGTCGGCCCGCGCCTTGATGCGCGCCCGTTCCCGGCTGCCCTCGGGAAAGTGCTCGGCCGCCGTCCCGTCACGCCGTCCGAGCACCACCTCGATCTCACGGAACTGCGCCGAGTAGAAGCCGCTGCCCACCAACTGGCCGCGGAACGTGTCGAACTGGTCGGAGGTCATCGTCTCCAGCACGTCGATCTGCGCCGTCAGCGCCCGGAAGATCGCCCGCGCCCGGCGCAGCGTCCGCAGGGCGGGGCCGCTGTCGGCCTTGCTCAAGGTCACCTGGAGGGCGTCCAGTTCGTGGAGCAGCTCCTTGAACCACAACTCGTGCGACTGATGGACGACGACGAAGAGCAACTCGTCATGCTGTTCCGTGATCGGCTTCTGAATGTCGAGCAACGTTTCGAGAACCAAGTAATCACGATAGCCGCAGTAGGCGGAATGGGAATTGCTCATCACGGGCAGGGGCCTCCGCTCGCCGGGCGTTGACTCCCCTTGGTAACACGGCGAAACCGACCGAAGGTCAGAATCTGTCACCGATCATTCAACGGGGCGGCTCACCGCCCTGACAGGCCATCATGATGGGGAAGCATGAGCGCCAGGAGAAATCGTCGTCGTTCCAATGCATCACTGAATGGACGCGAAATGGGCGATGCAAAGCACACCGTCCCTCAGCTTTTCGAGGCCGTCGCCGCCAAGGCGGGGGACGACACCGCCATCCTGTTCGAGGGCAAGGCCGTCGGCTACACGGCTCTCAACTCCGCGGCCAACCGGCTCGCGCGGTACCTGATCGCCCGTGGCGTGGGCCCGGACTCGGTGGTCGCCGTCTCCGTGCCCCGATCCCCCGATCTGGTCACGGTGCTCCTTGCGGTACTCAAGGCGGGCGGTGCCTACCTCGCGCTCGACCCGGCGTATCCGGTGGAGCGGCTGGCGCACATGGTGGCCGACGCACGGCCGGTGCTGCTGATCCGCGCGGCGGAGCACACAGCACTCACGCTGCCGGACGAGAGCGTGCCGGAGGTCGTCCTCGACGACCCCGTGTTCCGCGCGGAGTGCGAGGCGCACGCCGACCACGACGTGTCCGATCGGGAGCGCCTCGCCGAGCTGCGCGCCGAGCATCTGATGTATGTCGTCTACACCTCGGGGTCGACGGGCCTGCCCAAGGGCGTCGCGGTGACGCACCGTGGCGTCGCCGGCCTGGTGGCGAGCCAGGCCGAGCAGATCGGGGCGGGCCCGGGTGACCGCGTTCTGCAGTGGGCGTCGATCAGCTTCGACGCCGCCTTCTGGGACATCTCGCTGGCCCTGCTGTCCGGCGCGGCACTCGTGATGGCGCCGGCCGACGACCTGCTGCCCGGCCAGCCGCTGCGGGACACGATGACCGAGAACAAGGTCACGCACGCCACGCTGCCCCCGGTGGCGCTCAGCGTCACCGAGGCGGACGGCGTCCTGCCCGGCGGGACACTCGTATCCACCGGTGACGCCCTCTCCCCGTCCCTCGTGCGGACCTGGGCCGAGGGCAGGTCCCTGCTCAACGGCTACGGCCCCACCGAGGTCACCGTCGGCATCTCCATCGGGCGGATCACCCGACCCGACGACATCAGCATCGGCCGGACGTTCCCCGGCAGCACCGTGCACATCCTCGACGAGCGGCTGGCCGAGGCCGGTCCGGGCGACGAGGGCGAGCTCTACCTGGCGGGGCCGGGCCTGGCACGCGGGTATCTGAACCAGGCCGGGCTGACCGCCGCGCGGTTCGTGGCCGACCCGGCCGGTCCGCCGGGCAGCCGGATGTACCGCTCGGGCGACCGGGGCTGGCGTCGCGCGGACGGAGAGCTGTTCTTCGCGGGCCGGGCGGACGACCAGGTGAAACTGCGCGGCTTCCGCATCGAGCTGGGTGAGATCGAGACCCGGCTGACCGCGCATCCCGCCGTCGACCTCGCCTGTGTCGTGGTGGAGGGCGATCTCGCGACCGCCCGGATCGTGGGTTACGTGACCACGTCAGCGGGTGCGGAGGCCACCGGCGCGGAGTTGCGGCAGTACGTGGCCAGGTCGCTGCCGGAGCACATGGTGCCGTACACCGTCGTCGTCCTCGACCGCTTTCCCACCACCCCCAACGGCAAGGTCGACCGCGCGGCGCTCCGCGAGGCCGGCGCCAACCCGCCCGTGCCGCAGACGGCGGCCGCCGTCGGCGCGGACCTGTACGACCTCGTCAAGCAGATCCTCGGGGTCCCGGAGGCACGGCCCGAGGACAACTTCTTCCAACTCGGCGGCCATTCGGTCCTGGCCACACTGCTGGCCCGGAGAGTCCGCAAGGAGTTCGGCGTCGTGATCCCGATGCGGACGATCTTCCAGGCCGCCACGCTGGAGGAACTGGCGGTTCTCGTGGAGGCGGCCGAAGGGCGGTCCGGCACACGCCACGAGCCGTGAGGCGCATCGGCCGGACGTGACAAAGTCGGTGACGTCGCCGGTACACGGCGTCCGGCACGTGGAAAGCATTCACCGCGCGAAATGCGCACCGGCCCACACGACTCCGCCCGCTTTCCGCGTCACCGAGGCGCAGCGGGCCCGGCAGCAGTAGCCAGAAAGAGAAACACCATGCAACTTCTGAAGCGGCCCCCGACCATGAAGCTGCCGGCCGAGTGGTGCACCGGCGACGCCTACGCCGACGTCATCTACCGGGGCGAGGAGCCCTGCCGGGCCCGCGCCAACACGGTCCGCTTCACGCCCGGCGCCCGCACCGCCTGGCACTCCCACGGCCTGGGCCAGACCCTCTGCATCGTCGAGGGCATCGCCCTCGTCCAGTCCCGCGGCGGCGAGATCCTCGAAGCCCACCCGGGCGACGTGATCTGGACCCCGCCGGGCGAGGAGCACTGGCACGGCGCCGCCCCGGACAGCTTCATGGTCCACCTCGCGCTGTGGGAGACGGACGACATCGACTGGCGCGAGCACGTCTCCGACGCCGAGTACACGGGCCCGCGCGTCAGCACGCGCGCCCGCACCCGGTGACATCGGCTTCGTCGGCGGCCCGCACGGCGTCGTGGTCGACGGCCCAACCCTGATCGGTCGACCCGAGCGGGGAGGCAACCTGCCGCCCTCGGAGCAGCTGCCCACGCCCGCCCGGTCCGGTCCTGGGTGCTGTCAGTCGTCGGGGATGCCGGCGCCGCTGAGGGCGGGCACGGTGTTCTCCGGGCGGGCGAGGGAGCGCGCGCCGAAGCGGAACTGGTCGAGCTTGTCGACGATGGTCTGGCCGACCGGGGTGTGGCCCCAGATGCTGATGCCCTGGTGGGTGCTTGGCTCCCAGGTGGACTCGTCGACGACGAGGGGGTTCCAGCCGACCTCCCACTCGAAGCCCGAGGGTGTGCGGGCGTAGAAGGACAGCTCCTTGTCGTTGGTGTGCTGGCCGACGGAGAGGGCCATGTCGAAGCCGAGTTCGCAGACGCGCTCGTAGCTGCGTGCCAGGTCGTCGAGGGTGGACACCTGGACGTTGAGGTGCTGGACGCGGGTGCGGATCGGGTCGATCGGCAGGCCGCGGACGGCGGCGATCGCGATGGAGTGGTGGCGTTCGTTGACGCGCAGGAAGCGGATCCTGAGTTTGAAGCCGCTGATGGTCTCGTCGATGTAGTCGGTGAGGCGGGCGTCGAAGACGGTGTGGAAGTAGCCGCGGAGCCGGGCCGGTTTGGTGGACGTGAGCGCGATGTGCCCCATGCCGGAGTCACCGGTGACGAAGCCGGAGGCCAGCATGCGCAGCGGCTCCCCCGACTTCACCGGGGTGGTGTAGATCTCCTGGGTGATGCCCTTGGGGCCCGGGAAACGCAGGAGGCGCTCTACGCCGCGCAGGGCCGCCTCGTCGGCGCTGGCCTCGACGCAGGGGACGCCGTGGGCTCGGATGCGGGCCTCGATCTGCTCGAAGCTGGCGTGGTCGTCGACGTGCCAGCCGGTGGCCACGACGTCCTCGGCCGGGCCGCGCCGGATCAGGAACCGGCAGTCCTGGTCGTCGAGGCGGAAGCGCATCAGGTCGCGGGAGAGGTCGTCGTGGTGCATGCCGATGGCGTCGGTGCCGAAGCGGCGCCAGTCGGTGAAGCGGCTGGTCTCGATGACGATGTAGCCGAGGTGGACGGCCCCGAAGACGGAGGCGGTGGTGTTCATCGGCGGCCTGCCAGGAAGTCGGCGCACAGCCTGTTGAACAGCTCGGCGCGTTCGAACTGCACCCAGTGCCCGGTGTTGGCGACCTCGTACAGATCGCAGTTCGGCATGCGCTCCGCCAGCATCCGGCCGCCGGACGGCCGGTTGACCTTGTCGTCGGCGCCCCACAGCACCAGGGTCGGCACGGGCAGCCGGGCCAGGCGGTCGTCCCGGGTGAAGTCCATCTTCCACAGGGTGCGCAGGGCGTTCGGACCGGAGGGCCGCCGCAGCGGCGGGTCCGCGACGACCTCAGGGTCGATGCTCGCCCGGAAACGCTCGTCGATGACGCTCTCGGGCACGTCGGCGGCGTTGAAGACGAGGTGGTTGCGGATGAACTTCTCCAGCTTCGGCCGCGAAGGCCCGTCCCCGGAGTAGTAGTTGAGGAGACTGTTGAGCCCCGGCGTGGGCAGGGCACGGGTGGTGCCGACGCCACCGGGGCCCATCAGGACCATGCGGTCGACCCGGTCGGGGGTGTCCAGCGCGATGCGCAGGGCGCACGCGCCGCCGTAGGAGTTGCCGACCAAGTGGGCCTTTTCCAGGCCGAGTCGGTCGAGCACGCCGCGGATCCCGTCCGCGAGGCAGCCGAACGGGTCGGCGCCGTCGATGCCCTTGGTACTGCGGCCGTAGCCGGGCAGGTCGGGGACGACGACCCGGTACTCCTTCGCCAACGGGCCGATGTTGCGCGCGTAGTTGGAGACGCCGGAGGCGCCGGGGCCGCCGCCGTGCAGGAGCAGTACGGCCGGGCCGTCGCCGGTCTCGGCGACGAAGATCTTCTTGCCGGCCACGTCGAGCAGGGATTCCCGCATCGCCGGCGGTTCGGTCCGGGTGGTCATGGTGCTCCTCACTGGGCTGAGACGGTGGCCGACCGCGCGGCGGGCGCGAATCCGGGCGGCGGAGGCGGCAGTTGGGCGCCGGCGGGTGCGGCGGCGTAGACATAGGCGTCGGGGCGCAGGGCGAGGGTGGTCACCTGGTGCTCCTTCATCCAGCGCAGCAGAACGCCGTCGCTGTCGACGACCGCGCCCTCGGCCGGACGGGATCCGGCGGGTGTGACGGTGAGCGAGGGGACGCCGAGGCGCTCCCAGGCGGGCTGGGGCACGGGCAGTCCGCCGTGCAGGAGCAGCCAGCGGCCGCCCAGCACGTCGTCCAGACGGACCCGGTTGCCGTCGGGGCCGGTCGCCCAGGGCTGTGGCAGCTGATGACCGGACGCCTTGGTGCGTGCGCGGTCCTGCAGGCCGGCGGCGTAGTGGGCGACGGGTATCCAGTTCGAGTCCTGGAGCCAGTCGGTGAGACCCGGCGCCCGGTTCAGGACGGGAAGCACGGCGTCACGGACACCCGTGATCACGCGGCGCCGCTCGGTGATGATCCGGCCGACGAACACCGCGCGCTTGGTGACCTCCTTGACGTGCGGCTTGCGTTCGGCCTCGTAGCTGTCGAGCACCGACTCGGGCAGTTCGCCGCGCAACACCGCGTCCAGCTTCCAGCACAGGTTGGCCACGTCTCGCACCCCGGCGGCCATGCCCTGGCCGATCCACGGCGGCATGGCGTGGGCGGCGTCACCCGCGAGGAAGACCCGCCCCACCCGGAAGCGGGTCGCGAAACGGACGTGATGGCTGTAGACGGTGGCCCGAAGGATCTTGATCTGGTCCCGGCCGATGCCGTACCGGGACACCATCGCGTAGATCGCGTCGTCGGTGGTCAGGTGCTTCTCGTCGTCCCCGGGCAGGATCGGGAACTCCCAGCGGTGATGCCCGAGCGGCGTCGGGCAGTCCACGGCCGGCCGCGCAGGATCGCAGCGGAAGCGCAGCCGGTCGTGGTCGGGCCACGGCTTGAGCATCTCGGTGTCGATGACCACCCAGCGGTCCTCGTACGTCCGCCCCTCGTAACCGACGTTCAGCTGGGCGCGGGTGAGGCTGGAGCCGCCGTCCGCGGCGATGACGTAGGAGGCGCGCAGGCGTCGTACGGAGTCGTCGACGGTGGAGAGGGCCGTCAGTTCCACGCCGTCGCCGTCCTGGCGCAGACGCAGGCACTCGTGGCGCAGGAGCACCTCGACGTTCGGATGGCGGTCGACTCCGTCGCGCAGGACCTGCTCCAGCGCCGGCTGGTAGATGAACATCTGCGGCGGATGGCCGTGGCCGCGCGGGGCGGGGTGAGCGCTGAGGAAGGTGCGGCCCCGGGCGTCGACGAAGTCGAGGGCCCGCTCGGCCAGCATGTCCGCCTTCAGCCGCTCCGCCAGGCCGATGCGCTGCCAGATCCGTACGACCTCCTCGTCCGTGGAGATCGCCCGCGCGCGGGAGAAGATCTCGGCGTCCCGTTCCAGGACGACAACCCTGAGTCCCATCCCTCCCAGCAGGTTCGCCGCGGTCACCCCTGTGGGGCCGTAGCCGATCACCGCCACGTCGTACGTGCTGTCCCCGGCCCCGCCCTCGGCGCTGATCTCGGTCACCAGGCCACCTCACTGTCGTCCCTGTCGCACACGGCTCTTGCTGTAGTGATCACTCCAATTGGAATGACTGCTACATTAAAGATGAGCGCGGGATAGGGTCAAGTGCCGGTGACGGGAGAAAGGGCACACTCGATGACCAGGCCGCAGACGACGCGCAAGAAGCGCGCGAACGGGGTGGAGTCGCGGCAGCGGATCCTCGACGCCGCGGTGGAGATCGCGGGCGAGCGCGGGTACGAGGGCACGTCGATCGCGGCGGTGAGCGCCAAGTGCGGGCTGCCGGCCAGCTCGATCTACTGGCACTTCAAGGACAAGGACGACCTGATCGCCGCGGTCATCGAACGCAGCTTCGAGACCTGGCTGACAGCCGTCGAGCTGCCCGGCGAAGAGGCGGGCACGCCGCTGGAACGGGTCACCGCCATGGCGGCGAACGTCGCGAGATCACTCGTCGACGCGCCCGACTTCCTGCGCCTCGGCCTGATGCTCGCACTGGAGCGGCGCCCCACGGAACCGAGGGGTCGGACCGTGTTCCTCCAGGTCCGCGACATCTCCCGGCGGAAGATCGCCGAAGTGATCGAGAGCCTCCTCCCGGACCTGGACGAGGACTCCGTGCACACCCTCACCACCTACGCCGTGGCCGGCGCCGACGGCCTGTTCATCCATCGCGAGATCTGCGGCGACGGTGTCGACCTGGTGGCCATGTTCGAACTGCACGCACGTCTGGTCTTCGACGCGGCCACGCGCATGGCCGCGAGGACCCCGACGCGCCCTTTCGCATAGCCGGGCATCAAGCCCGAGGTGTCGCCTGATCAGGCCCTGGCGAGCCGGGGAAAGAGGACCTCGGCGCTGCCGCGGTCGATCGCGTCCAGCCGGCCGGTCTCGAAGCCGTCGTAGCCGTCCAGCATGGAGTCCAGGAGCGTGCCGGCCTCCTGCGGGGCGAAGGGGAAGTCGCTGCCGTAGAGGATGTGCCCGGGGGCGGCGAAGGCGAGCAGCGAGGGCAGGGCGGACGGCGTGGAGGACAGCGCGGTGTCGAAGTAGAAGCGCTGCAGATCGGTCAGGATGCCCAGCGGCGTGGTGCCGGGGTTGAACTGGGCGCCGCCGGTGAACCGCCAGGCCGCGTACGGCAGGAAGCCGCCGGCGTGGGAGAGGATCACCTTCATCCGGGTGTACCGGCTCATCACGCCGTTGAGCGTCATGTGCACGGCGGTCCGGGTGGTGTCGAACGGGAAGTCCAGCAGCGGGCCGGGCATGCCCTCCAGCATGGGCATCGGCGGCGCGTCGGGATGGACGAAGACCACCGCGGCGCGGGCGTCCAGCTCGGCCCACAGCGGCTCGTACATCTTGTCGCCGAGATAGCGGCCCCGCACGTTGGACATCAACACCACGCCGTCGGCGTGCAGTTCGTCCAGCGCGTGGGCGGCCTCGGCGACGGCACCGTCCACGTCCGGCAGCGGAAGGCCGGCGAAGAACCCGAAGCGGTCCGGTCGGTCCTTGGCCAGCTCCGCGCTGTACTCGTTGACCCCGCGGGCGATCGTGCGGGCCTCGGCGTCGTCGCCGAAGTGGGTGCCCGGCGAGCTGATGGACAGGATGCCGGTGGCGATCGACCGGCGATCCATCATCGCGATCGCACCGTCCGCGTCCCATGCGGGGGTGGGCCAGCCGGCGGCCGTCACGCCGTGACGGTCCATCACGTCCCGGTAGGCCGGCGGGATGAGGTGCTGGTGGACGTCGATGCGGTACGGAGAGGACAAGACCTCTCGCCTCCTAATATTTAGGCGGCTAACCATTGCTCTGGTAAGTTACACCTCCGTGAGCAAGAAAGACAACGGTGAGCAGGTCACGCCGAACGCCGTCACGGGCGCCGGCGACGCCGGGGACGTCGGCGGCGTCGACACCATCGGCGACATCGGCGAGGTCGGCGCGGAAGAGATCGCACAGGCGGCCGACGCTCTCTTCGTCGCCATGCGACGGGCCCGTTCTGCGGGCGCCGAGCACTTCGGCGGACTCTCCCTGGCCCAGGTCGCACTGCTCGAACCACTGGCCACGGAGCCGGACATCCCGGTGGGCCGGCTGGCGAGCAGCGCGGACGTCAGCGTCCCCACCGCCACCCGTATGCTGCAGCAGCTGGAGACGAAGGGCATCGTGGTGCGCCGCCGCTCCCCCGAGGACGAGCGGCGGGTCCTGGTCAGCCTCACCGACAAGGGAGCCGAGCTGGTGGCGACGCTCCGGGCCCGGCTGCGGGAGCGCCAGGCCCACGCCTACGAGGCGTTCACGCCGGCCGAGCGCACCCAGCTCGTCACCCTCCTGCGCCGCCTCACCGACCTCGTCTCCGACGCCCGCCCGGACTCCCGGCGATAGCGACGCGGACTGCCGGCGGCAGTGGCGCGGGCTCCCGGCGACATTGAAGAGAAGGGCCGGACTGCGCACGTCGGCGCGGAACGGCTCGTCGTATCGCAACACGTAACCGCACAAGACGGGGACCCCTGAGCCCTCAGGCGTCCTCAGGAGTCCTCGGGCGCCCCGCCCAGACGACCAAGGGATCAGTCGGCCGCAGCCTCCGCGGCCACCGTCGACGCGACCTCCTCGACCACGGCGCGCGCCTCCCGCTCCGGCACACCGGCCGCGATGAGCATGGTGACGGCGGTACGGGTGCCGTCGTCCTCCAGCGCCCCGCTGTTGACCTCCTCCAGCAGCGCGACCGTCATCGCCTCCAGGCCGGCGCTGAGCACGGCCGACGGCAGGTGGGAGTGGAAGACGCCCGCGCGCTGCCCTCGTTCGAGGATGGCCGCGCCCTCCGCGCGAGCCGGTGCCAGGATCTCGGCCACGCGTTCGGCGCCCAGGTCACGGCGGGCCAGCGCCAGCAGGAACCGGTAGCGGTCGCCCACGGGCCAGATCGAGAACACGAAGTACGCGAGCGCCCGCTCGGCCGGCTCGTCCGGCCCGGAGTGCGCGGCCCCGGCCGCCAGCGTGTTCCGAAGGGCTTCGGAGGCCTCCTCGGCGAGCGCCTCCAGCAGCGCCGCACGCCCGGGAAAATGACCGAAGAGGGTGCGCCGTACGACACCGGAGGCCCGCGCCAGCTCCTCCAGCGTGACGTCGGGGTTGCGGCCGAGCTCCTGGCGCGCCGTGGCCAGGATGCGCGCCCGGTTGGAGCGCGCGTTGCGTCGCTGAGGCACACGGGCCGCGGGCTTGCTCACGAATACCTCGGCGAATTCACTGTCACGTACGGCGGGCGAACGCGACGACTGTACCTTCGCCGCGATCTCCCAGGTCGGGACCGACACCGACGGTCCAGGTCAGTCGGCATTTCCCACCGCCCCTGACCACCCGTGAGGCATCGAGAGATCACCACCGATTACGCTCCTCGAACGCAATGCGTGAACTCGGTGTCCGCGAGCGCATGCACTTCGCCCACCACGCCACCGGCGCCGTGCGGAGCGTCACCGACCCGCTCGGAGCGGTCCTTCGTCTGGAGGCCGACGCGGCCGGACTCCCGGTCGCCGTGGAGGACGCCCGCGGCGCCCGCACCGTGGTCCGCCGGGACGCCTTCGGACAGCCACTCGAACTGACCGACGCACTCGGCCGGTCCAGCCGTTTCGTGTGGGACCCCGAGGGCCGGCTCCGCACGCGCACCGCTCCCGACGGCAGCAGCGAGACCTGGGAGTGGGACGGCGAGGGCAACTGCGTCCGCCACACCGACCAGCTCGGCGGCGTCACCAGCAGCACCTTCGGACCGTTCGACCTGCTCACCACGCGAACCACGCCGGACGGCCGCACGCACACCTTCGCCCACGACACCGAGCAGCGCCTGGTCCAGGTGGTCGACCCGGCCGGACTGACGTGGAACTACGAGTTCGACCCCCTCGGCCGCGTGGTGACCGAGACCGACTTCGACGGTCGCACCAGCCACTGCGCCTACGACCCGGCCGGCCGGCTGGTCAAGCGCACCAACGCGGCCGGACAGGACATCGGCTTCGAGTTCGACGAGAACGGCCGACTCACCGCGAAGACGGTCGGGAACACCCGCACCAGGTTCTCCTACGACGCCGCGTCCCGCCTGACAGCAGCCGAAAGCCCCCAGAGCGCCCTTGAGTTCACCTACGACGCGGCGGGGCGCCTGCTCACCCAGACCGTCGACGGCGCCACCCTCCGCCTCGGCTACGACCCGGCGGGCCGGCGCGTCTCACGCACCACGCCCACCGGCGCACGCACCGAGCTGGGCTGGGACGAGGCAGGCAACCGCACCGCCCTCACCGTCGACGGCCGGCACACCCTGACCTTCGGCCACGACCTGCTCGGCCGCGAGACCGAACGCACCGTGGGCGAGAGACTGCGTCTCACCTCGGACTGGGACGCGACGGGCCGCCTCACGCAGCAGAACCTGACCGCCCGCCCGGGCCGCCGGATCCGCGCCCGCAAGTACACCTACCGCGCCGACGGCCACCTCATCGCCGTACACGAAGAGGTCACCGACCCGGCACCACTTACGCCCTCGACCCCATCGGCCGCCCCCTGCACGCCACGGGACCCGCCGGACCGGAGAGTTACGCCTACGACGCGTCGGGCAACCAGCTCACCGCCGAGTGACCGGACCGCGCCGCCGACCCTGCGGCCCGCGGGGAACGTGAGTACACCGGCACCCGCGTCATCCGCGCCGGACACACCAGCTACCGCTACGACGATGCCGGGCGCCTCGTCGAACGCGTCAAGAAGCGCCTGTCCCGCAAGCCCGACGTGTGGCACTACGTCTGGGACGCCGAGAACCGCCTCACCTCCTGCACCACCCCCGACGGCGCCACCTGGCACTACCGGTACGACCCACTGGGCCGCCGCACCGCCAAGTACCCTCTGGACGAGACCGGTTCGGTCATCGACGAGACCCGCTTCACCTGGGACGGCACCCGCCTGGCCGAACAGACGACGACCGCCACCGACACCACGCTCACCTGGGGCCACGACGGCTTCCGGCCCCTCGTCCAGTACGGCACGAGCGCAAACCACTGTCCGACGCCGAGGTCGACTCCCGCTTCTTCGCCATCGTCTCGGACCTCGTCGGCACCCCGACCGAACTCGTCGACGAGACCGGCACGATCGCCTGGCGCACCCGAGCGACGGTCTGGGGCACCCGAGCGACGGTCTGGGGCACCACGGCCGTCAACCCGGACGCCACCGCCCACACGCCGCTACGCCACCCCGGCCAGTACGCCGACCCCGAGACCGGGCTCCACTACAACTACTTCCGTCACTACGACCCGGAGACCGTCCGGTACGTCAGCCCCGACCGGGTGGGTCTGGCGCCCTGCCGCAAGGACCACTACGAGTGGACCCAGGGAAGCAACGGGCGGGGCGGCAGCATCCGGTACAAGCCGCTGGACCACCACGGCCGGCCCACGGGTGTCTCGGCGAGCATTCGCCCGGAGATGCTCGATTCAGGCACCGAGGCGGGCAAGTCCAAGCCGCCGGCCGGCGCGGCCACGGGACCACGTTCAACGAGGCCCGGGGTCATCTGCTCACCAACCGTCTCGGCGGCGCGGGTGTGAAGCACAGCGCCAAGGACAACCTGGTGACCCAGAACAACCCCGCGGCCGGGGTGCGCACCGCCGTGCCCGGGTGGACACCCTGAGTGTGTAGTGTCCACGTCCGGTCCTCGACACCGCACCCCCGTCTTGTCCCGCCCCCCGCTCCTGGGAGTCCTGGCTCATGCCGCGTACCACCCCGCCCCGCCCCGTCGACGTAGAAGCGGCCTTTCCTGAACTGAGCGGTCTGCGCCGGGGCGCCACACGGTTGCACCCGCGGCGCGGTACCCCCACCGCTCAGGACAGCTCGGTCGGCGGCCCGCTGCTGTGGCCGCGTGCCGAGCCCTGGCCGGTCTGCACGATCCCCCACAAGCGGGGAAGCGGCTACCGCTACACCGACGTGACGCGCAAGCGAGAGATCCTGGCAGCGGCCGGGCGGCGCGAACCGAACCCCGGACCCACCGCCGAAGAGATCGAGATCATCGACGGCTTCAAACGAGGCCGGCACGCCCCGCACCTCGCCGACACGGACCCCATCCCGATGCTCGCCGTGGCTCAGCTGTACCGCCGTGACGTCCCCGACCTGCCCTGGAGGGGGGATGACGACCTCCTCCAGGTGTTCTGGTGCGGCTTCGAACGGCACGGCGACACCCGCCACGACCTCCACGTACAGCTCCGCTGGCACCGCTCCCCGGACATCGCCACACCACTGACCGAGCAGCCGGCCCCTGAGGTGGTCGGCCGCGAAGAACTCGTCCCGAATCCCTGCGTGCTGCACCCCGAGGAGATCGTCGAACACCCCTACCTCGAAACCCTGTCCCCCGATCTGCAGGCTCGCATCGACGCTTGGGAAGGACCGGAGGACGACGACGGCCCGCAGTACATCTACGACTTGTCCACGGCCCCCGGCTGGAAGACCGGCGGATACATCGCCTGGAACCTCACCGGACCGCGGCCGCTTGTCTGCGCCGACTGCAGCGCGGAACTCGACCCACTCTTGACAGCTGACCAATGTGAATGGGATCCCAGCACCACCAGCTGGGTCCCGTTCGAGGACCAGCCGGACTCAGACGCCCTGTGGGCCAACGACCCCACCGAGGTCTCACCGGGCCGCGGCCGCCTGACCATCGCCGTATGCCCCCGCGACCCGCACCATCCACTGGGGCTCGTCACCCAGTGAATGGCCAGGCACTCGCGCTGGTAGTGGGCTACGCCGATCCCTCAGTCGTTGGCCCGGACGATCGTCCAGGGGCGCATCAGGTCGTCGTCTTCGTGTTCGAGGAGGTGGCAGTGGTGGATGTACGTCGCCGGGAGCTCGGCTCCGCTGCCCGGAATCGACGCGATCGTGTCAGTCGGCGGGATGAATTCCTGGATGATGATCCTCGTCACCATCTGCGCAGGAGCCTTGACCGTGTCCTTGTAGGACAGCGCTTCGTCCGGGTCCGGCGGAATCGGTGGGCCGGTGAAGTAGTCGGCCGGCACCGGGTGGTCCTCCGGTCTGCGGCCACCGTAGATCCACTTGTCGTAGTCCGTCTGGTAGCGGGCCGCGTCGATCGGCTGCCTGTTCAGCACCTGGAAGTTGACGAGGTGGACATGCATCGGGTGGGCGTCATGGTTGGGATTGATGTACTCCCAGATCTCGGTCGAGCCCTCCTTGATGAAGGCCTGGGACGGCTCCATGTACGGCACCGCGTTGAACGTCATCGTCCTGAAGAGCTTGTGCTGGTACACGACCCATTCCCGCCGACGGGTGTGCGGTTTCGGCTTGATGGGCGGGACCGACTGCAGCTTGAGTTTCTCGGGCGGCGTCGTCCTGTCCCCACCTCCGGACAGTGGTTTGATGACCCGGAATCTCATGATGTCCGCGATTTCCGGTCCGCAGCCGGGGATGCCGGGGTAGTGGACCTGCGTTCCCGGGTAGTTCGTCAATGTGACTTCCCTGCCCTTGGCCTGACTGAAGTCGGCGATCAGGTCGTACCGCTCGGCTGGACTGATCAGGAAGTCCAGCATTTGCAGCGGAGCACGGAAGCCGCAGTCTGTGCCGATCAGCCAGAACGGCAGTTGCGGCTGAAGAAGTACATCTCTGGGAACGTCGAACCTCAGCCGCCAGAAACGCTCGTTCGAGGCGTTGAGAACGCGCAGCCGGTAGCGTCGCGGCTCGACGTCCAGGTAAGGGTACGCCTTCCCGTTGACGACCGGGGTGTCCTCGCCTTCCCTGTCGACCACGGTGTAGGCGAGCGAGCCGTTCGCGTTGAAGGTCCGGTCCTGCAGGATGAGGGGGACCTCGAATTCGCCTCGCGGCAGCCCGAGCCGCTCGTCGGAGGGGTACGAATGAAGTAGAGACCGGCAAGTTGCCCGGGTCCAGGGTGGTGTAGCCCTCGGCATGGAAGCCTTTCGGACTGAACGCCTGCAGCGGCAGTCCGTCGGACTGCGGTGCCGTGTAACCGCCGTGCTGGTGTACGACGTTCCACACGTCGATGTTCTCGGGAAAGGGCTGGTGGGGCTTGTAGGGAGGCGGAGGGTCCGGAGAGACCAGGGGGTTCCCGTCACGAACCTTCACTTGACGACCGTCGGGTGATCCCTGGTCGTGTTGAAGGTCGGCCCGAGACAGCCCATGCCGATCGGATTGTGAGGGTCGTGCGGATTCGTGGCCCAGTAACCCCACACGGGTGATGGCCCGAGATCCCGGTGGAACTGCCACGTGCCCTGCCGCATCGTGAACTCGTAGTAGTCGGCGCCCGGATAGACGGAAGGGTCCGGGATGGCTGACACCGGCCTGGGCAGCGGGTCGACGAACCTCTTCAGCGGAGGGGTGTTCGGCGTCCCTCGGGATCCTTGCACCCTGCCGGCGGGTGCGCCGTCGCCGCATACGTCCGCTCTCCCAGAACACCCTGGGGAAGCATGGCCGCAGCCCCCATGGCACCGGCCATGAGGAATTTCCTTCGCTCAACCACCGTGTCCAGCCTTCCCTCACCTCATGTATCGCTCTCAAGGGATACCGGGCTGGTTCGGAACGCTGCCGAGCACGACGGACCGGTCCGGGGAAGCCACTCATTGATCCGGCCTCGGCAGCAGTTCGGCGGGCATTGAAATGGGAACCAAATCATTCGGAATTGGAACCTGATTATTATCGCCGGCGGGCCAAGACCGTTTCCAGGTGGGCTCGGTCCCGGCAAATGGCTGGAGTAAGGCGGCGCCGACCGGGCATCCGCTTGTTCGGGCTCGTCCGGCAGCCCATGGCGTCTTCTGTCTTCTGACCCGGTGGGGGATTCGGCGTGATGATCGACGGTGTACCGGCAGTCCCCGCTCACGGCGCCACACCCGACGCGGCGGCACGCAAGCAGCGCCTGCGCCGCCGCCTGGAGCGACTGATCGGCGTGGCTGCCACCGAAGGCAACGACCTGGTGCCCCTGCGCAATGGTGATGAGATCTTCCCCGCGATGCTCGGGGCGATCCGTGCGGCTCGGCACACCATCGACTTGATGACGTTCGTGTACTGGCGGGGCCGCATCGCCCACGACTTCGCCGTAGCTCTGGCCGAGCGCGCCCGCGCGGGGGTGCGGGTGCGACTGCTGCTCGACGGCTTCGGCGCCAAGGAGATCGAGCGGCGGCTGCTCGACCTCATGAGCGGCGCGGGCGTGCAGGTGGCCTGGTTCCGCAAACCCGTGTGGCTGTCACCGTTCAAGCAGAACCACCGCTGTCACCGCAAGGCCCTCGTCGTCGACGAGCGCACCGCCTTCACCGGCGGCGTCGGCATCGCGGAGGAATGGTGTGGCGATGCACGCAACCCTGCCGAGTGGCAAGACACCCATGTCCAGGTCCGCGGTCCGGCCGTGGACGGCATCGCGGCCGCGTTCGCGCAGAACTGGGCGGAATGCCACGACCAACTCTTCGACGACCGTGACCGCTTCACGGAACACCCGCAGACCGGCTCGTCGGTGGTGCAGGTCGTCCGCGGCTCCGCGAGCATCGGCTGGCAGGACATGCAGACCCTCATCCGCGTCATGCTCACTTCTGCCGAGGAACGCTTCCGGCTGGCTACCGCCTACTTCGCCCCTGACACCTATTTCATCGACCTGCTGCGGGAAACCGCGCGTCGCGGCGTGCGGGTCGAGATCCTGCTGCCCGGCCCCCACACCGACCAGCGCGCCTGTCAGCTCGCCGGTCAACACCACTACACACGGCTGCTGCAGGCGGGCGTGCACATTCGTCAGTATCAGCCGACCATGATGCACGCCAAGATCATCACAGTGGACTCGGTCGCCTCCCTCATCGGATCCACCAACTTCAACCGCCGGTCCATGGACCACGACGAAGAGGTCATGCTCGCCGTCCTGGACGAGACGTTCACCGCCGCACTCGACCGCGACTACGAGGCAGACCTGCAGCGCAGCGCGGAGATCGACCTCACGCGATGGAGACGGCGGGCAATGCTGCAACGCGCCAAGGAAGCCGCGGTCGCCCCGCTCCGGCGCTTCCTGTGACCCCCGCTCAAGGGGTTGGCGTCAAAAGCGCCCCGGTGCCACGATGGCGCAATGCCTGCGGCCCACGCCACGAACGTCCACATCGTCCCCCACGATCAGGCCCTGTACATCATCCTGCGCGGAGAGTTGGACTACGACGACGCCGACGACGTCCAAGCCGCCTGGGAGGCCGCCGACCTCGCGGCACTTGCCACCACAGTGGTGGATCTCACCCAGGTCACCTTCGCGGACAGCATGCTCCTGAACGCGCTCCTCGAAGCCCGGCACCAACACGACTCAGCCGAGCGCGAGTTCGTCCTGCTCGGCCCGCTGCACCCCTCGGTCAGCCGGCTTTTGACCATCAGCGGCACCCTCGAACACTTCACGATCTTGAACTCGGATCCCTACAGGAGACCGTGACAGCGGTCATCCCCATGAGCGCGACCACAGCGGGTAGGCGAAAAGAGCGAAACGAAAACGATCAGCAACCAGAAAGCAGAACTCACTGCACGGGAAATTCCATGGTCATCCCGATTGGGAATCAGGCGACGGACGAGCACGACTCGGCAGCGCCATTGCGATACGGCGCCGCCTGGGGCAGCGAAGGGACATCCATCGCTTGCACCCGGCACGCCGTTCGTACACTGCTCGTCCAGGCAGGGCACCCCAGCGACCACCAGCTGAGTCAGGACGCCCAGATCGTCGTCAGCGAACTCGTCACCAACGCGCTGCGCCACGCACCCGGCCCCGGCCAACTCCTGTTGGAACTCATCCCTGAAAGCGGCCTGCTGCGTATCACCGTTCGCGACCGCTCAACGCGGCAGCCACGACTGCTCGTCCCCGACCCTCGCCGCATCGGGGGACACGGCCTGCACTTGATCACCCGGCTCTGCGTGCGGTTCCACACGGTCCCCCTCGACGACGGCAAACAGGTCATGGCCGAACTCAGCCTGCGCGGAGACACTCCCTAGCCACCGGCGCACGGGGAGTCACGGCACGCCGTACGCGCAGATACGGCCGCACCCCCGCCGCCACACACGCTGCCGCGGACCAGCTCGGCCGCGCTCCGGTCTCGCCCCCCGACCGCAACTCGTCCACCTTCGCTGCCCTTTGGCACGCCTATGGGTTGTATGGCGCATCACTCGGCCGACGGCCTCCACCTCCGGCATGCGCGCAGGGCCCGGCCGTCACATCGGCCGGGCCCTGCGAAGTGGGCGCGTGTGCGGGTCAGGTCACCATCGATACCAACGGCCTCGGCCACCTCCGGGGGTGGCGGAGCGCATGACGAAGCCGAGAAGCCACAGCACCAGGACGGCGACGGCTACCCACCAGAGGATCTTGATGGCGAAGCCGGCACCAAAGAGGATCAGTGCAAGAAGCAGAACGAGCAGCAGGGGAACCATCTTTATCAACCTCCTGACCCCCGTGTGCCCTGCAAAGTAACCGGCATGCCCCAACGATTGCTTGTTTATGAAGGGAAAGCACAGTCCCCCTGGCACGCAGGGGGCTCCCCACGGCTTCCCGGAGCGGTGAGGTGATCCAGCACATTGGTCAGGCGCAACATGCGCTCCAGGACGTCCGGCCGATTGTCCAGGTGCAGAGTGACGCCGATTTCGGTGGTACGGCGGTGGATCATCAACAGGGCGGCCAAGCCCGTGGAGTCGATCCAGGTCAGGTCACGAAAGTCCACACGCACGTCGTGCAGCCGCGCGCTGTCGACTGCCAGGTGCTCGAGGACGATGTCGATCAGATCGTCGCTCGTGTCGTAGTCGAGCTCGCCGCCCACCCGCACGGTCAGCGTGGTCGGCTCATCGAAGACAGTGACGGAGAACTCGGTGGGCTGCAGGTCGGTCATGCGCGGGTGCCAAATTCGGGGGCGGGACGGGTGGGGCGGCCGCGCAGAACGGCCCTGCCCGCGTCGATCAGGTCTACGGTGCGGGGGAATTCACGTAGCTGATCGGCCAGGATGTCCAGACCGGTCACCACGGAGCGGGCGGGAACATGCCTGGCCTCCAGGATGTCGGCGGCCCAGGTCAGGAACGAGGTGAACATCTCGGGGTCGTCGACATAGAGGGCGGTGGCCAGGAAGTCGACGATGTGGCCGATGTCCTCCGCAGTGCGCTCCCGCTGCGCGTCGTCGTAGCCACGAGCGACCGGGAAGCTGGTTTCGAGGCCGACCAGGGTCTGCTTGACGAGCTGAACTCGGGACTGGACGACCATCGTGTATTCCTGGTCGGCCAGGTGCGGCAGATCGTCCGTCACCTGTCGGATCGCTGCCGGACGGGGTCGGACAAGACCCACTTCGAGCACGGCGGCAACGCCGCGGGCGTCGGCCGCCCACTGATCGGCACCCAGCGCCCGGGCGTAGCGGCCGTCCGCGCCGAAGGCACGACCACCGGCCAGGACGAGGATGCCGACGGCCTGACAGGCGGTGATGGCAGCGTGGGCGGTCGGCAGACGGGTGGGGATCGATCCGGACAGCAGGACGGCGTCGGGGTTGGTGTGGTGCAGGTGGGACACGAGATGCGGCGTCGGGGTCTGCGCGCCCAGATAATCGACCTGCCAGCCGCGCAGGTGGAGTACCTCGGCGACGAGCCGGGCGGGGAGGGCATGCCATTCGCCGTCGATGCAGCTGACCGTCACCCGGCCCTGGTGCGGGGCGCGGCGTTCGCGTGCCGGCCGACGGTGGGAGAGGGAGGCGATCACCCGCTCGTTGATGGCGGTGACGGCGTGTTCCTGAGCCACCGTGATGCGGTCGGCGGCCCATTCGACCCCGACTCTTGCCTGGACGGGCGCGATCACGTCCAGCAGCAGTGTTTCCTCGTCCACTCCGTCGGCCACCGCCTTGTGGACGATGTCCACGGCTCCGTATTCGTCGCCGTCGACCACCGCCTGCCACAGCCGGTCCGGCAGATCGGCCGTCGCGGTGGAGTGCCTCACATGCTCCTCCTGCTGTTCTGCGCACTTGCCCGCCCGTCGAGGACCGTCAGCAGGCCGGCTCTGGGGACGCTGATGACGACGGCGGCCATGTCGTCGTGGCGGCCTGCGCCCAGCCACTGGGCGGCCCGCATCTGCACCCGTTCCACGACCGCTTCCGCCGGCAGGCCCGCGCATTCGGACAGGGTCCGCCGCAGGCGGTGCTCGCCGAAGAATTCGTCGCCCAGCGGGCCGCCGCGTGCTTCGGTGATGCCGTCGGTGTAGAGCAGGCACGTGTCGCCGGGCCCCAGCACCGTCTGGACCGTGTGCGCCGTGACGGCCGGCAGGGCACCGACGAGGGTGCCGTGCGTAGGTACTTCTTCCACTGTGCCGTCGGCGCGGACGATCAGCGGCGGCAGGTGTCCGGCGCTGGTCAGCCGGACCTGGGCTCGGCTGCCGCGGCGGCGGACCGAGGCGAGCACCAGCGTGGCGAAGCGGGTGTGGTGGGAGGTGAGCAGGGCACCGTTGAGCAGGTTGAGCACCCGCTGATGGTCGCCGGTCAGCGGCAGCAGCGCGTGCAACGTGTTACGGATCTTGCCGGTGAGCACTGCCGCTTCCAGTCCCTTGCCCGCGACGTCTCCGAGGACGACGAGGGTGTCCTGGGAAGGGTCGGCGCCGGGGTGGACATCGTAGAAGTCCCCTCCCACCCGCTCGTGGTCCTTGGCCGCGCGGTAGCCGCCGGCGTACTCGACGCCGTGCACGCTGCTCAGCGTCGGAGGCAGCAACTCGCGCATCAGGGTGGCGGTGACAGTGGCCTGTTCCCCGTAGAGGCGTGCGGCGGAGAGGGCGGCACCGGCGCGGGCGGCGAAAAGCCGGGCGAAGACCTCCTCGCCTTCGGTGAAGGACTGCTCGGTGCTGGAACGCAGCAGAATCAGTGCTCCGGCAGGTACACCGTGACCGGGAAGCGGAGTGACGATCACGGAGCCGACCGGTCCGGCGAAACCGTCCGGGGCAACCCAGTCGGGAATGCCGGCGGGGTTTATCCAACGGGCCGGTACGGGTGGGAAACCCTGGAGGGCCTCGGTCAGGCCCGGCACTTTGGCCACGTCGACCTGCCGCGTGACCTGGGTGACGAGGCCGTCCCGGTTCGCGAAGGTCAGCGAGTGGCGCCGCCCTTGCGGTGGAGCGACGAGAACGGCGGCTTCGGCGAGATGTGCCGCGGCCATGCAGGCAGCCATCTCCATGCAGCGCGGCACGTTCAGCGTGGACAGCAGGGCGCTGGACACCTCCGACAGGATCCCGGTCCGCGTGTGCGCGTCGCTCAGAGCGGCCTCGGCGAGTCGGCGGTCGGTGTCTTCGACCAGCCACCACACCACATCACCGTTGCCGGCCGCGGTCGGATGCGCCTCGAAGTGACGACCATGGATGCGTCCGCTCGGCAGGGCGGCACCCGTGCTGCGCCGCCCGTCGCCGATGCACTGGTGAGCGGCGGAAAGCCAGGAGGGAACCTGCTCGTGCAGCCGGTCGCCGCCGGCCGCGCCGGGCAGGAGTGTCCGGGCGGCCTCGTTGATGTCGACGAGGCAGCCGTGCCGATCGACGATCAGGACAGGGTAAGGGGCCTCGGTCCACGTCATACCGACCATGTGGCCGGCATCGGGTGGACGGGCGGAGGTACCGGGGGAAGCAGACACAAGCGGAGGCGCGCACCGTGCGCACCTCACCACCTTCCTGCCATGGGGAAATAGATGTCTTACGACAACAGTCCCGCATCCACCCCTGTGGTGGCAACCCGCCCCGGAAAGCACAACAGACCGTCACATCCGGCCTGTCATCCCATAACGTGGCTCGCCTTCGCGCCTGGGCCGTGAGCCGGACCGTCGCTCCCTCATCCGCACCTCAGCGGGTATCAGAGTCTCTGACTCAGGAAGCGGCCCGAGGAAAGGAGATGAGAGCATCCGCCTCATGGATGACGCAGACGGTCGCGCGGCTCGGTGGTGGGCGGCGCTGCGCCGTACGCCGGTGGCGGTCTGGAACGACGACGTCACGGACTGGGCCGCCGCGTTGACGTACTACGCGGTCCTGGCCCTGTTTCCGGTACTGCTGGTGATCCTCTCGATCGTGGGTCTGACCATCCCGACAGCCAAACCGGAGGTCATCGACCGCATGTCGCAGGCCGCCCCGGTCGCGTCCCGGCCTCTGCTGCGCAGCACCCTGCGGCAGATGGCCGAACAGTCCTCTGCGGCATGGACGCTGATTTTCCTCGGCGGGGCGGGAGCCCTTTGGTCGGGATCCAGCTATCTGAGCGTATTCCGCCGGGCGTTGCACGCCATGCATGGCATCAGTGCGCATCGGCCGGTCTGGCGCACCGCTCCGCGCATCATCGCCACGGCTCTCGCCCTGATCTCTCTGCTTCTCACCACCACCTTGATGTTGTTCATCACCGGCAGCCTGGCCCGGCGTCTGGGCCGAGCGCTGGACCTGGGTACCGGGCCCCAGGTCGTCTGGGACGCCCTGCGGTGGCCGGTCGTGGCCGCGGTCGCCGTGGCCCTGGTGCTCGTCCTCTACCGTTCGGGCCCTGCGTCTGCCCGCCCTGTGGAAAAGATGGCGCCCGGCGGCACCTTGGCGGTGGTGCTCCTGTTGGCCGTCTCGCTCGGATTCACCGTCTACACCTCCCACGCCAGTACCTATCACCGTCTGTACGGCTCACTGGCGGGCGTCGTGGTCTTCCTGGTCTGGCTGTGGCTGGCCAACCTGGCCCTTCTGGTCGGTGCCCAGTTCAACGCGGAGCTGGCGAAGCCTGCTCAAGGGAAAGGACCCGATCGTGCACTGCCTGAGGCGGACCGCCCGTAAGCCTCCGGCCGGATGGTCGTGAGCCTCGAATGACGCTGGTTGCGCACCGGCTCCCCGGGTAGAGCCATTGAATATGGGCTGTTCCCGCAACAGCCGGTCTCACTGAAAGTGATGTGTTCGTGACACTTCCCGGCGGCGCCGACGACCGCGCTGAGGGCTCGGGTGACGATCCGAGCATAGGCGCGCACGGAATCGCCGATGCCGTGGAGCGGCTTGCGAACCTGTGGTCCGAGGCTGCCCAGGAGGCGACGGTACGGTTGTCCCTCCACCAACTGCGGGCGCTTCGGGCTCTGGAGACGGCACCGAAGGCGAATCTCACGGGCTTGGCGGAGCGAATGGACATAGGGCTTCCCACTGCCAGCCGTCTCTGTGACCGGCTGGAAGCAGCGGGCATGCTGGAGCGTGCGCTGCACCCGCACAACCGTCGCGAGGTGCAGCTGAGGCTCACCGGGCTGGGGCGCCGCGTCCTGGCGGATGTGGCCCGCCGACGCGCCCAGGCCCTGGCTGAAGCACTGGCGGCCATGGAACCTGCGGAGCGATCGGCGCTGATCCGTGGCATGAAAGCCTTCCCTGCCGCTCTGGGCGAAGCGTCCTTCCAACCACCGCAGACGCCATAGGGTCAGCGGTTCGGTCTCGTCCCCGAGCGCGCCCCGGTATCACGCCCTGCCCGGTCGAGGCATACGACGGCGTCGTCGGAGAGGAGTCCCTCGCTGCCGACCTGGGTCCGCCGGGTCGCGCTCAGGAACTGACGCAGGACGCCCGCGCGTTCACCTGCCTCGACCCGGTTCGTAGGCGTTCACCGCGTCTCCGTCCTCTCCCCTGGTGACCTCCGCGCTGTCGCGATCGGGGTCTGGTCCGGAGTGGTCGGCGCAGCCAGGGCTTGCTGTGCGCGAGTTACATCGTCGGCCTTGCAGGAACGCGCGTCGCGTGCCTGGGCGCGCTCCGGTTCCTGACGTTCCGGCGGACCGGTGCGGCACAGGAGGAGACAGACGTCGTCGTCGCGTTCGGAGTCGTGCACCAAGGGCTTGAGCAGCGATTCGGCACACCCGTCCAAGTCCTCCAGCTCGGATTCATCGAGGGCGGCCAGGGTCCGGCCGAGCAGCTCGACACCTGGGTCGATGCCGTGTGCTCGCCGCTCCACCAGGCCGTCGGTGTACAGGACCAGAGTCGAGCCGGGCGGCAGTTCGGCTGTGTGTTCCTCGTACTCGTAAGGAAGGGGCACTCCGAGCATCACGCCGGGGCGGGTGTCCAGCACGCGCACGGTGCCGCCAGGCGCGCGGACCACGGCCGGGGGGTGTCCGGCGGCAGCCCATACGACGTGGGGATCGCCCGGCCGGAAGCGGGCGATCACGGCGGTCGCGTACAGGTTCGGCTGCAGGTGGCACAGCATGCGGTGCAGGCGGGTGAGGATCCGGGCGGGGCTGTCGTTCTCGACCGCGTAGGCACGCAGGGCGGTGCGCAGTTGGCCCATGATGACGGCAGCACGCAGCCCGTGTCCGGTGACGTCCCCCACCACGGTCATCAGGCTGCCGTCGGGTTGGGGAAAGGCGTCGTACCAGTCGCCGCCGATGTTGAGTCCTCGAGTGGCAGGAAGGTAGCGGGCCGCGAGGCGCAGCCCCTCGGCGGCGGGCAGGTCGGTGAGCTGGGCACGTTGCAGCGCTTCGGCGGTGTCCCGGTGCTGTTCGTACCGGCGGGCGTTGTTCAGGGCGATGGCGGTCCGGCGGGCCAGTTCGACCAGCATCACACTGGTGTCCTCGTCGAAGCGGTCGCCGGGCGCGGTCAGTGTCAGCACACCCGAGGTGCGGCGCACGGTGAGGGGGATGCACAGCAGCGGCCGGTCCGGGGACAGTGCGGAGGGCGGGAGGTCGTCGACGCCGGGGAGTGCGCCGGGGTGCGGTCCGGCGTGCTGGGGACGGTCGCAGCGGGCGGCTGTGACCGCGGCGGCGGAGTGGTCGCCGTTCGGGCCTGCCGGTTCGTCGAAGAGCCATACGTCGACCTGGCTCGCGTACTCGGGGACGAGCAACTCGGGGAGGCACCGCAGGATGTCCTCCTGGTCGAGAGATGCAGTCACGGCAGCGCTGGCGTCGGCGAGGAAGGTCAGCAGGCGTCGTGCCCTCTCCGCCTGGCCGCGTGCGGCTCGTTCGGCGTCGAGCAGGTCTCGCTGGGTCCGCGCGGCGGCTTCCAGTTCGGCGTGCAGGGCCAGCACGCCCTGGTTGGTCTGGTGCAGCTCCTCGCGGTGCAGGCGCAGCTGCCTCTCCGTCTCGTCCAGCCGGCGCAGGATCGCTGCGGTCTGCTCGTCCGCCGCCAGCACTGCATCTGCGTGAGTGGTCTCGTCCGGGCCCTCCGGCCCGGGCGGGGTCCAGGGCGCGGGGCCGGGACAGGAAAGAGCCAGCCGCCAGGGCGGCGTTCGGTCGGGCCCGGGTGAGATGGGCTCTGCGACAGCGCGGATGCGCCGGGTCCCGTCGGACACGGACGGCTCGACGGTGAGGGTGAGTTCCGCACCGCCCTGGTCGAGACACTCGCGCAGGCGCATCGTGAGTGCTGTGAGGAAGCGAGCCTGTTCGACCGCGGGCGCGCCCAGGGTGGCCGTGAGGCGCGCGGCGTAGATCCGGGCGCGGACGGCCTCGGCGGCCGAGGTGACCTTCCGGACGTCCGGCGGGATCACGGGCGCCCGGCCGAGCGGTCGGAGGCCAGCACGGCCACACAGGTGTCATCGCGTACGGGGCTGGCTGCGCTGCTGGCATCCCGGAGGATCGTCGCGGCGATCGCTGCCGGGTCGTGGGCGAGGAGGCCGGCATCGTCGGGCGGCACCCACCGGCTGGGCAGTCCGTCGCTGTGCAGGACCAGCAGGCTGCCCGGCCTCCAGGGCAGGCGACGCACGGGTACGGTCGCCGGGTACTGGGCGCCGACGATGCCGGGGTGGGAGACGAGGTGCTCCCACGCACCGGCGGTGTGCAGCCGGGCTCCTATGTTGCCGACCCCGGCGAACGCGAGTTCGCCGCTGTCCGAGTCCAGCTGGGCCACGGCGACCGCCGCCCCGCGGGTGGGTCGTAGTGCCAGGTGCAGGTGCCGCAGAATCTCGGCGGACGGCAGGTGCGCAACGCGGTGCAGCTGGTCGACCGCGGCGCTGGACGCGTGAGCGGCCTTGGCTCCGTGGCCGAGGCCGTCGGCGAGCATCAGGGTCACGCGAGAGCCCGACCGGACGCAGCTCCAGGCGTCTCCGGAGTACTCGGCCTGTGCGAAGGGGACGTTGATCCCTCCGGCCGCGAAGGTGGACCGGGTCTCCTTCTGCCCGGCGCCCTGATCGATACGGGCCACCGCGACGGTGCCGCGATGGGTGCTGTACAGGTCGAACGCGCTGGAGATGCGCAGGCAGGTACCCAGTCCGGCGCCGAGTGACGCCTCACTGGTGGTGCAACCGTCACGCATGGCCGCCGTGACATCGCGGATGCCGGGGCCGTGGTCGAGGGCGACGAGCTGGACTTCCGGACCGCGAGCACCCGTTCCCGGGCGATCGACGAGGTCGATCACCAGGCGGCCGCCACCGGCGTGCTTGAGCAGGTTGGTCGCCAGCTCGGTGGCCACCAGGGCCGCGACCGCGGTGCGGTGGGCGTCGAGACGGGCATGGGCGCCGGCCTCCTCGGCCGCCACCCGGACATCCCGCACTCGGGTGGAGTCGTGCACCGGGATGATCCAGACGCGCGTCATCGGGCCCCCGGACGAGCGGCGGGCGCGCCGGTGGCCCAGGCGACGAGGGTGACGACGGTGCCCTCACCGGGCTTGGTGTCGATGGTGAACTCGTCCACCAGCCGCTTGGCTCCGCTGAGGCCCAGCCCGAGACCGCCCGCGGTGGTGTAGCCGGCAGTCATCGCCAACTCGACGTCACGAATGCCGGGGCCGGTGTCGATGAAGGACAGTTGCAGCCCAGGCGTCGCTCCGTTGGTCAGTGGGGTGATCTTCGCCTGCCCTCCCCCGCCGTGGACCAGGGTGTTCCGGGCCAGCTCACTGGCCGCGGTGACGAGCTTCGTCTGCTGCACCAGCCCGAAGCCGATGCCGGCCGCGAACTGCCGCACCTGGTGACGCACCCACGCGAGGTCCGCGTCCGAGCCGATCGGCAGGCTCGTCGCGGTGGCGGGGTCGGAGGTCGGCGTCACGCACACCCCGCACGTGTGCCCAGGGCGACCGCGGCGACGTCCTGCTGGAGCAGTTCAAGAGCACGTTCGACGTCGAGCGCGGTCACCAGGCCGGGCAGGGTCAGGCCCAGCTCGACCAGGGTGATCGCCACTGCGGGTCGCATCCCGCACAGGACGGTACGAGCGGCCTGAAGGCGGGCGTTGGCGGCGATCTCGGCGATGACCCGCCCCAGGAACGAGTCGACGACGTCGACGCCGGAGACGTCGATGACCACGCCGCTCGCCTCGCTGTGGGCGACGCGGTGGGTGATGTCCTGTTGGAGCTGCTCGGCCACGCTGTCGTGCAGCTCTCCTTGGAGGGAGACCAGAAGGATGTCCCCCAGCGCCAGGACCGGCACCACGGCCGAGTTGCCCGGAAGGGAGGCGGTCATCGCGGGTTCGCACCGGCCACGCGGGAGACCTCGATGCCCTGCTGGGTGAGCGCGTAGGCCAGGGCGTCGGCCAGAGAACTGCGAGTGAGCACCGAACTCAGGTCGATGCCCAGGTGCACGATGGTCTGGGCGATGGCCGGACGGATGCCGGAGACGATGCATTCTGCGCCCATCAGGCGGGCCGCGGCGACCGTCTTGATCAGGTGCTGCGCGACGAGCGAGTCGACCGTGGGCACGCCCGTGATGTCGAGGATCGCGTAGCGGGCCCGCCGATCCACAATGGCCTCCAGCAGCGACTCCATGACCACTTGACTGCGGGCGCTGTCCAGCGTGCCGATCAGGGGAACCGCGACGACGCCCTCCCACAGGCTGATCACGGGAGTGGCCACTTCGAGCAGCTGCTGCCGCTGCCGCGCGATCAGTTCCTCGCCTGCGTTGACCGTCGTCTCCATGATCACCAGGCTCAGCGTGCCCATCAGGACAGTCAGAGCCAGCAGAACTTCCTGCGCCTCAACACCGGACAGGTCGTGGACCTCGCCGCGCAGCAGCTCGGCGGTCGTCACCCGCAGGCCGGCGGCCTCGTCCGCGATCTGGGCCGGGCTGAATCCACTGCGGGCACGGGAAGCGGCCATGCGCCCCAGTTGCTCACGCACCGAGTCGAAACCGGAGGCCGCCACGTTGTCCAGCCGGCCCGTCGCCGCCACGTCCGCCAGGGCATCCACAACGGTCTTGCACGCCTCCACGGCCTCGTCGCGAGAGACGGTGAAGACCGTTATGAAAAGAGGCAGGTCCGCCCACCGCTGGGCGATCTGCTCGCGACGGCGCTCCAGGAAGGCCACCAGCTCGCGCGCCGCCGATTCGGCCGCCGCCTGCTCCGACACCTGCATCGTCTCCCTTGAGAACAGGCTGCTGCGCCAGGACCGGCACAGCCATCCCAATTATTGCCACATGACAAGTATTGACACTGCGGGTGCGGCAGAAGCGACACAGCATCGACACATTCACGGCTCGCGATCTCAGCGGCTCAGCGCCCGCGCCAGTCCAGACAGACAACCAGGGCGTCGTCCTTCGGGAGCGACTGCCCGCGGTGTACGGTCAGCTCCCGCAGGATGGCACGCGGCACCTCGGCAGCGGGCAGGAGACGAGTGGACATGATCGCCCGGGCCAGAGCGGCATCCCCATACGCCTCACCCTTCGGCGAGGCGACCGCATGCACCCCGTCGCTGACGAAGACGAGCCGATCGCCGGGTTCGACGGAGAAGTCCTGAGCCACGTAGTCGGTCTCCTCGAACATCCCCAGCGGGAGCTGCGCCTCGAAGGTGACGCGCTCGACCACCCCGTCACGCAGCCGCAGCAGCTGCGGGGAGCCGGCGTCCACCACCTTCGCCCGACCCGTGGCGAGTTCGAAGTCGAACATCAGCACCGAAAGGTAGCAACGCCCCTGGTAGTGGGCGTACACCGCTTGATCGGCCAAGGCAGCCTGGTCATCGATGGCGATCCCCGCCCGCCGGGCGTTGCGCAGAGCGTTGATGGCGAGGTTCGTCAGCAGGGAGGCTTCTATGCCCTCCCCCATGCCGTTGGTGACGTAGAGCATGAGGTGGTCCGCCGTGGCGGACCAGTCGAAGTTGTCACCGTAGATCGCATAAGCCGGCTCGAGCTGCGCGCCGAGTTCGTACTCCGGCCCGGAGCAGGACCGGCCGGGCAGGAGCTGCCACTGCATCTCAGCGGCCAGGGTCAGCCGGTCCTTGCGCCTCGCCTGCAGGTACACGTCCGTGTCGCGCTCGGCCACGACCACCTCGTGTCCGAGCACCTCGGCAATGTCCACGAGCTCACCCAGAAGGCCACGCGCGCTTTCCGCGCCGGGCAAGGTGACCGAGAGCACGCCCAGCCGGTCTCCGCGCACCGTCACCGGCAGATGTACGCGCACCGTGCCTCCGGCAGCGCCCTCCACGAAGGGTTCCTGGGCACCGAAAGCGCGGCCGGCGGGACTGTTGTGCACCGACACCGGCTCCGCGGTGTGGGGCAGCACCGACACCGGCTGCAGGACGGTGAGGCCGTAGTCGGCCATGAACAACTCGACGGACTGTGCCGCGTACTCTTCTGCGAGCACGCGGCGCACAGCGTCGAGCAGCGCGTGTGGGGCCGCCGTGCGCAGGGCACGCTCAGCGGTCACAAATCTGTTCACGATCGTAAATACACCCATCCTTCGACGGACACACACGGACCTCACTCAGGCGATGAGACCGCCAGAGCCGAGTCACGCCGGGCCGTCCGAACCATCGTTTGCCGCCACCGGCACCTAGTACGCTGGCTGGCGTCCCAGGTGCCTGCGAGAGTGTGACGGTGACTGTCTTCCACCCCCGCCCCGAGCCCGTCGAGGTCGCACGCGTGACCTTGACGGCCGTGGAGTTGCTGGAAGTCCTGTGGGGCCGGGCCTCGACCGCGCCGGCCTCTCCGTCCCAGATGCGCGTGCTCCTGATGCTCGAACACCAGGACGGCATCAATCTGCGCACCCTCGCCGACTCCCTCGCCTCCACACCCCCGTCCACCAGCCGGCTCTGCGACCGACTGGTGGCCGCCGGTTTCGTCGAGCGCGTGGTCAGCCCCGCCGACCGGCGCGAGGTACGGCTGCATCTCAGCAACCGCGGTCGCACCTTCCTCGACGGCCTGCGTGCACGCCGGGAGCAGGAGCTGCAGGCGGTGCTGGAGCTGATGCCCGCCGCCAAGCGGACCGCGCTCCTCGAGGGGCTGGAGGCGTTCTGCGACACAGCGGCACTGCAGATACACGACAATGCCTCACACGCCGGGGACCAGACGGCCTGATCACAGGGCCGGGCCACCGCTCGCCCCGACACTTCGCGGCTTGGACGGCCGGCGCACGGAGCGACCTCCGCCCACCGGAACATTGCAGATCCTTCCCCGTGCAGTGCGACTCCGCTACTTTGTTGCCTCACGGTCATAGTTGTCAAACGACAACAGTCGGCAGTGCGGCTCTCATGTTTCGAATACCCCTAAATCGCCCCGATTGCATGTGAGCTACGCCCCGGAGACCGACGGGCACGCCACCAGAGGAGTCGAGTGCAAACGGCGAGCGAGGGGCGCCGACCGACGTTGTCCGCGAGCCGCCGGCAACGGACGAGGCGCCGGTCCCCGCCCAGCACGAACTCACCCGGCACATCCCCCTGCTCAGCTCTTCGCCGAGTCGCGGGGACACCTGGCCACCGTGTCCGGCTGCCGGATCCTCCACCGTCAGGCGGTGCTGAGCATGCCTTCGCGCAGGCGGCCCAACAGGCGGGAGATCAGCCGGGAGACGTGCATCTGGGAGAGGCCGAGACGTTCGCCGATCTGGGCCTGGGTGAGTTCCTCGACGAAACGCCAGTGGATGATCTTGCGGTCACGCTCATCGAGTTCAGCGATCATCGGGGCGAGGGTGTGGAAGTCCTCGATCAGGCCGAGGGCGGCGTCCTCGTCGCCGATGAAGTCCGCCAGCGCGGCCTCGCCGTCCTCGCTGCCGTTGAGCGCCGCGTCCAGGGAGGCCGACTTGTAGCCGTTGGAGGCGAGTTGGGCCTCGACGACCTCGTCCTCCGGAAGGCTCATCAGCTCGGAGAGCTCCTTGGTCGTCGGTGTCCGGCGCAGCCGGCTGCGCAGTTCCTCGTTGGCGCGGGCGAGTTGGACGCGGGCCTCCTGGAGCCGGCGGGGTACGTGCACGGCCCAGGTGGTGTCGCGGAAGAACCGCTTGATCTCGCCGACGATGTAGGGGACGGCGTAGGAGGTGAACTCGACCTCGCGCGAAAGCTCGAACCGGTCGATGGCCTTGATGAGGCCGATCATGCCGACCTGCACGATGTCCTCCATCTCCTCCGCGCCACGGCTGCGGAACCGGCCGGCCGCGTAGCGGACGAGGGACATGTTCATCTCGATGAGCGTGTTGCGCGCGTACTGATATTCCGGGGTGCCCTCCTCCAGCACCGCCAGCTGGTCGAAGAACACCCTCGACAACTCCCGTGCGTCCTTCGGCGCGACCTGGGAAGGGGCGGCGATCTCCGGAACGTCCACTATCTGCTCGGTGGCCTGTACGGTCGTCGTCGCCATCATGCGCGCGTCCCTCCCAGTAGGTCGGTCTCGTCTTCGCCGGTCCAACGTCCGGCACGCACCCGCATACCCCGGTCGTCGGCCGACATTCCTCGAACGTCCGTCAGTGGCCGCTCCGCTCTCGACCGCTGCGTACGACTCCTTCACCTTGGCCACCGCGAACCCCCACCCCCGCTCGACGGTCGGCTTGGCCGAAATGCGACCTCATCGGGGTTGTCGAGCACGGTGCCGAACTCGGGCAGCCCTGCCCACTCCTGAGCGAGCTTCACTACGCCCGGCCGCCGGTTGTGGGGTCATGAGGTCGCCGCGGAGCATGCTCAGGCCGCCGTCGCCGCGGAAGGCGACGACCTGGCGGTCGCGGTCCAGGCGCTGGTCGCCCAGTGCTCGGGGCGTGGCGTCGGCCATCGAGCCGAGGTGGCCGGAGGAAGCAGCCGGAGCCCCGGCGAGGGCTGGACGGTGGGCCGTGTCGCCCGCTCGGCTCTGTGCTGGCGCGTCCCGCACCCCTGCGGGACGCACGGCGTGCACCCTGAACAGGGGAGTCGGAAACAGAGGCCGGTTCTGGCAGCAGGTGCCTGCCGGGGCGAACGAATCGAACGTCAGGGCGCATTCGTGCATGGGCGAAACGGGGAGCGACGGGTCAGGGGACCCTTCGAAAGTGGTACATCATCGGCCGCCAGGACGCTGTTCTTCCTCCTCGCCGCCGAGAACCTGCTGATCAACTACACCGCCACCGCCATGAACGTGGCCCTGTCGGCGCTCGTCAGGGACCTGCACACCACGCTGACCGGCGTGCAGTCGGCGATCTCGCTGTACGCCCTGGTGGTCGCCGCGTTCATGATCAGCAGCAGCAAGCTCGGCAGACGCCACGGGTACCGGCGGACCTTCGTCACCGGCGGCGGAATCTTCGTTCTCGGGGCGCTGCTCAGCGCCCTCGCCCCGAGCCTGCCGTTCTTGCTGCTCGGTTGGTCCGTACTCCAGGGGCTCGGCGTCGCGCTGATGCTTCCGTCGCTGATGGCGATGCTCACCGCGACCTTCGCCGGGGCCGTACGTACCAAGGTGCTGTCAACCCTGGCCATGACGTCCGGGATCGGTGCGGCGGCCGGTCCCGTTCTGGGGGGCCTGATCACCAACTACCTGACCTGGCGGTTGTCGTTCCTCTTGGGTGCCACGATCACTTTGGCCGTGACATGGCTCATACGGTGTACGGTCGATGCCGCACCGTTTCCGGGACGCCCAGGACAGCGCTTCGATTCCCCCGGGGTGCTGCTGTCCACGACGGGGCTCGTCCTGCTTGACGTGGCGGCCCTGTCTGCGGGGCGGTACGGCCTGCTCAGGGCCCGGCAGGATTTCGTGGTACTCGGCCACACTCTGTTGGAGCGTGGCGGTCTGTCACCCGTTCCCGTCCTGTCGGGCATGGGAGTGGCGGTTCTGGCCGCCTTCGCCGGATGGGAGCTGCGTCTCGTCAGGAGCGGAAGGGATCCGCTGGTCCGCGTGACGGTGCTGCAGAACCGCACCGTCCGGACCGGGATCTCGACCCAGCTGATGCTGATCCTGGTGCCCAACGGCATGCTCTTCCTGGTGCCTGTCTTCCTGCAGACGACCTTCGGATTCGGCGCGCTGCACTGCGGAGTCGTACTGCTCCCTGTTGCGCTGGGGCTGATGACGGCCGCCCCGCCGACCGCCCGGCGCATCGGGCGGGGAAGGACGACCCACCGCGCCGCCGCGATGGGGGCCTTCGTCTACATGGGCGTCGGTTGTGTCGCCGTCGCCGTCCTGTTCAGTCCGCATGCACAGGGAGTGGCGGCGGTGGGCCTGGCACTCGCGCCGGGCATCCTCCTCATCGGGCTCGGTCGGGGCATGGCCACGACGCTCACCGATCTCGTCCAATCAGCGCCTGACCGGGACGAGGTGAGCGACGTGACAGGGCTCTCCTACACGGCTGGCTATCTGGGAAGTTCATTCGGAGTCGCGCTCGCCGGTGCCTTGATGACCACATCACTGCTGTACGCGTTCGAGGCCGGGGTGAACGACAGCAGAGTCCTCTCCCCTGCCCAGAAGGACTTCGTGACGCGGAGCGTGGAGCACCAGGTCCAGATCACCGCCGTGTCCGACGACGCGCTGCGGACGAAGGCGATGTCACGGAACATCACGGGTACCGCGGTGGACGGGCTCGTACGGATCAACGCACGTGCCAGGGAGCAGGCGCTGGCCGTGTCGGCCGCCGGCATGGCCGTACTGGCCGTAGCCGGCTGGCTGATGGCACTGCGTCTTCCCGTCCGCGCCCGGGACCGAGACAGCCACGGGCCCGGGACGTGAAGCCCCTTCGCAGCGCTGGTAGGACTCGTCCGTCCGCACCGTTCCACCGTTAGAGCGGCGCCAGGGCCGAGGGCGGCCATCGGCTGCGCCGGGGAAGCCTCGCCCCGGGTCTTCGATGCCCGTGCCCATGGCGCGCCATCGCTTCCCGGGCTGACGTCCCGCTGCGGCCTCGGTCCGTCAGTCCAGCGAAACGAATATCGCGTCATCCGTCCTGGCAGCGGCCCCGAAGAGCTGGCGCAGGCGTCGTACCGGTGACGCCCCTGTTCCACGGCCCCGGGCTCGTTCCAGCCCGGCGGATGGACGGGCCGCAGCGCTGGTCGGTCCAGCAGAGCCTGCCCCACTGACAGGGCATCGGGTCCCCGGTGTGGCAGACATCTTGAGCCGAGGAGGCGAGACAAGATGGAGGTCCGGATGCGTCGTGCGGGAAGGAGTGCGGCATGGCCAGACCCGGCTCCGGCGGTACCGAGGGCATGACGGGCGGCAAATCACGGTTCGACGACATCTACGGCCGGCCGGACCCCCGCGCCTACTTCAGGCGGCTCGCGCCGCTGGAGTACGAGATCCCGCACCATGCCCAGCCGGTCTTCCGGCAGGCTGCCACAGAACGGGCCGCGCTCGATGACGGCCGCGCCCACGGGCCGGCGGTACTGGACCTGTGCTGCTCCTACGGGATCAACGCCGCGCTGCTCAACCACGACGTAACGCTGGCAGAGATGTATGAGCGGTACACCTCCCCCGATAGCCAGACGATGTCGACGGCGGAACTGAAGGCATCCGACAAGGAGTTCTACGCCGGGCGGCGCCGGCCGGACCCAGTGCCGGTGTTCGGCCTGGACGTATCGGCCCCCGCCGTGCAGTACGCGCTCGAGGTGGGTCTGGTGGACGCCGCCTTCACCGACGATCTGGAACAGGGCTCAACCAGCCCCGGGCTGAGCCGCGCGCTCGCCGACGTCGGCCTCATGACACTGACAGGCGGCGGCAGCTACATCACCGCCCGAACGTTCACGGCACTGCTGGACGGCGCTCGCAGACCGGTATGGATCAACGCGTTCGTGCTGCGGACGGTGTCGTATCGGCCCATCGCCCGGGCATTGGCCGTACGCGGTCTGAATACCACCGTCGATGTCTCCCGCACGTATCCACAGCGCCGCTTCACCGACGAGCAGGAACGGCGCTATGCCATCGCGGCGGTACGGGCGCTGGGGGGCGACCCCGCAGGATGCGAGGAGAACGGCCGTTTCTACAGCCTGCACTACAAGTCCCGGCCCGATACACCATGACGGCCGACGGCGCTCCGTCGGCCGGGGTACCTGCACGTTCAGCAGCGCCGGTGGAACGCCAGCAGGCGGGCTCCAGAATCGCCACGCACTCCACATGATGCGTCATCGAAATGACGTCGTAGAAAGAGGGAGGAGAATAATCGCAGGTCAGCGCATGTTCGCGGCCGCTCCGAACGGCCACTCGGCCGCCCGGAGCGTCAAAAGAGCGTCACGACCAGCCAGGGGGACGCCTCTGCTGAGCCATACCAGCCAGGTCTTCCAACAACACTTCAGCCACCAGTTCCTCGACCACGGCGGTACCGTGCTCTGCCATGACCTCGGCCAGCTCAAGGTCCCAGGGTGCCTCGGTGATGCGCCCCGGCTGAGGACCGCGTGGGTTGCGGGCGACCGCGGCACGATAGTCCGCTGCCGTCATGCGCCAGGGGCGCGCCGACGTCTTGTCCAGGACGTACGCGGCGATGCGGATGCCTTCGCCGTCGAAGTCGCCGTGGTAACGAAGAGCCGCGCCGTGGTCCGCGAGCATGCGCAGGAGCTGGATCGCGGCGCTGTTGGGCCAGCCGGACGTACAGACGAGCGGCGGGCAGCAGGGACCGAAGCGGCGTAGGGCCAGCGCCAGGATGCTGGGATTCTCCACGACATGGACGATGGGTACAGGGGCCTCGGAAAGGATGAACTCGCCCGGGTACCGGACATGGGCGAGGGTCAGGCTGGTGGCCTGACCGGCCTCTGTGCACGCTGTGGCCACCCGGGCGAGCAGGCCGTCACCGACCGGGCGCAGACCGCCGACGAGGACGGTGGCGGACAGCTCGTCGTCGGCGACACCCGCGCGGGTCCACAGGGCACGCCGTTCCGCGGCGGACTGCGGAGGGACGGTGTCGTACACGGTCGCCAGGGCGCGCAGGACGAGTGCGGACAGGGCTGTGCCGTCGTCGAGTGCGTGCGCTCGGCCGCTCAGGACCCGGGCGGCGAAGACGGGCAGGGGTTCTGCCTGGCCGGGCAGTGCGGCGAGCACCTTGAGCGCGTCCGTGAGCAGCGTGCGGGTGTGCTCCGCCGAGCCGGCGACCACGCCGGCTGCCCGGCAGGTGGCGGCCCAGTCGGAGAGCACCGGCTGGGCCCTCACCGTCTCGTGCTCGGCCAGCCAGGTCCACAGCTCGGCTCGCTCGTCCTTCTGGCGGCGCCGCTCGCCGGCTCTGTCGCCGAGAGGGCCGACGAGCTCGGTGACGACTTCTCGTACGGTGCGGCCGGAGACTTCGGTGACGGCGTCTTCCAGGCGGGTCAGGGGGACGGAGGGACGTGCGTCCGGCAGGCGGCCGAGGCCGAGGAGGTCGGCGAGCGCCTCGCGCTGGGTGTCGTCGAGCGGTCCGAGGCGCACCCGTGTGACGGGGCGGCCGGAGGAGAGGCGGCTGTGGAGCGTGTCCCAGAGGGGGCGGAGTTCGGGGCGGCGCAGGGTGGCCTCGCCCGGGGCCGGTTCCGTGGGGATCGTCGCTTCGGTGCTGGTCATTCCACCTCCAGGTCGACGCCGTTCCAGACGAAGCGGGCGCTGGTGACCGCGTCGTCGTCCCCGCCGGTGAGGAGTTGGTGGACGGCGATGCCGGGCAGTTCGCCGTAGGTACACCATTCATGGTCGGAGGTGACCATGAGGTCCAGGTCGAGTGCGGTGAGCAGCGCGAAGACCTGTCCGCGGTTGACCGTGTCGACACCGACGAAGACCTCGTCCAGCAGGATCGGCCGGGGTGCCAGGGGCACGGCCTCGTAGTGGGCGGCGACGGCGGCGAAGAGGGGCAGGTGCAGTGCGATGGCCTTCTCCCCGCCGGAGAGCGCGCCGTGCAGCTTCTTGGTCAGCGGCTGCCAGCCGGTCCCGTTCGCCCGGTCGAGGCGGACGGTGAAGCGGTGCCAGCCGGTGTAGTCGAGCACCTCAGCGAGCTGTTCCTCCCAGCTCGCGGCCGTCTCGCTGCCCTTGGCCTCCTCGATGCGGGCGCGGAAGAAGACGTGCAGGGCCTCCCGGTCGCTCTCGGTGACCCGGCCGGGGTCCTTGAGCAGCAGTTGACGGGCGGTGCGGGTGCTGTCCGGAAGGTCCGGGCGGACCTCCCAGACGAGTTGGACGGCGACGTTGGAGGCGGTGCGGACCCGCTCCAGGTGCCCGTTCATACGGTCGACGAGTTCACCGGCCTGGCGGATGCGGGCCGCGAGGTGGCGGCGGATGTCGCCGGTGAGGATCTGGTCGAACAGGCGCCGCTCGGCGGCCGTGATGTCGTCCCGGCTGCGGTCGCGCTCCTGGGTGAGCGTGCTGAGCAGGCCCGTCGCCCCCACACGTACGCCGTCCAGGGTGGCGGTGAAGAGCTGGATGTCGTCGTCCGGTTCCAGGTCCAGGTCGGCACGGGTACCGAGGCGCTGGCGGGCATCGTGGACCGCTTCGGACAGGCGGGTCGCGGCGTCGCCCAGGTTGCGTGGGGCGTGCGGGATGTCCGGCCACTTCGCCGCTGTGGCGCGGGCGGCCTCCAGGGTGACCTTGGTGCCGTCCCCGGCGTCGAGTGCCGGTTCGATGCCGGCGTCCTCGGCCAGCCCGGCCAGGCACAGGTGCCGGAACCGATGCGCCGCTGCGTCCCGGGTCGCGACGGCCTGTTCCCGTCGTTCGGCGTCCTGGCCGCTGGTGGCCCGCAGTTCTCCGACCTGCCCTTCCAGGCGCAGCAGGAGTTCGGCGGCCCCGGCGGCCTCCTCACGGCAGCGACGCAGCTCGGCTCGCGCCTCGGCGACGCGTGCGACGATCTGCCGGTAGTCCGCGCCGGCGGTGGCTTCCACTGCCTCCAGGCGCGCTTTCAGCCCCGCTGCCTCCGCTTCGGCGGCGGCCGCGTCCTCGGCGCGTTCCTCGGCGGTCCGGCGCGATCGGTCTGCCTGCGCGGCCCGCTGACGGGCCCGGTCTGCGGCGGCGGTCGCGGCGAGCCGGGCGTCCACCCAGCTGTCGGCGGTGTCCCGGAACCTGTCGATGGCGTCGGAGAGCGTACGCAACCGGGCGCGGTCGGTGGGCAGTCCGTGTTCGGCGGCCCGGCGGTCGAGCGTGCGCAGAGCGCCCGCCACCTCCCTCTCGCAGCGCGCCAGACGTCCGGCGACGTCACGCACGGCGTCGTCCCGAGCCGCCACTGCGTCCTCTGCGCGGTCCCGGTCGCGCCGCCGGGCGTCGGGTTCCCGGTGGTCGGGGCGGGCGGCGCGGTCGGCGTCCAGCCGGGCGCGGCGAGCGGCGAGGCCGCGCAGTCGGTCGTCGAGTGCGGCGAGGGAGGCGTTCGTCTCGCCGATGCGGTCGGTCAGTTCGCCGATCATGCGCTGCCGGGCTCGCTGACGTGCCGGGGCGCCGATGTGGGCTGGTTCCGGCTTGCTCCATGTCCCGGTGGCGAGCGCGAGACGCCATGCGCCGTCGGCGGAGACGGCCGCGGGGTGCCCGCCCGGCAGAGTGGGGCCGTAGGCGATGCCTGCGAGGATGCGGGTCACGGTGTCGGCCGGGACGGGGATGTCCTCTTCGGGCCTCAGCACCTCCAGCAGGCTGGGCCCCGCGGCGGTCGCGGCCAGGGCGGCCTCGGCGCGGGTGTCGTGACCCGGCAGCGTGAGTCCGCCGTAGGGACTGACCCAGGCATCCAGGAGACCCGACGCCTCCAGTGCGGCCTCCACCCCTGACTGAACGGGGAGCGGGACGCCTTCACGGAAAGCGACCAATCGCCACAGGGGTGCTCCCGCCGTCGCCGTACGGACGGTGGTGCGGGTGGGCGGGGGCACAGGGGGCAGGTCGGTTTCACCGCTCAGCCGTTGTAGCGCCTCCTCCAGTCGGCTCCGCTCGTCCCGCAGGCCCTGGCGTGCGGCTCGGGTGGTGGCCTCCGCCGTGGCGATCTCGTGTTCCAGCGGGCGCGCGGCGGCTTCGGTCAGGGCCGTCACCTCGGCCTCCGCCGCTGCTCCGGCAGCGAGTTCATCGAGGTCGGTAATGCGCAGTTCCCTGCAGTCCTCGGCCCAGGCGAGCAGGCGTTCCACCTGTGCGGCGAGGGCGTCGTCCCAGGCGGCGGACGCCTCGTCCCGCCGGGCGATCGCCTCCGCGAGTCGGGTGCGGGCCTCGTCCAGCAGTTCCTCGGCGGCGCCTCGGTCGCGTACGGCGCGATCATGCTCGTCGATCGCCTCGGTGACGAGGGTGACCTGCTGCCGTCGGGCGGTGTCCGCGCCGCGCAGCAGCCGACGTGCTTGTCGCGCGCCGTTCTCGCCCGTCGCGCGCGGGACGCCGCCCCGATCGCGTCCCGTGCTGTGGGGGAGGGCCACCGCGGGATCCGCGTCGAGGACCGTCCTCACCTCGTGGTGGATGGACTCCAGCCCTGCTGCCCGAGCCGCCCGGTGTGCTTCCCCGGCGGCTTCGCGCGCGTGCTCGCCGAGGGTGCGGGCCTGGTCCGCCGCCTCGTCGGCGTGCCGCTGGTCCTCCTCCGACCGGGCCTGAGCGGCGTGGGCAGCGGCTCGCTGCCTCTCGGCGGCGGCTGCCGCGTCTTCGGTGCGGCGGCGGAGCCGGTCGAGTTCCTCGCCCTGCTGGTACGCGTCACTCTCGCGCAGGCCCTCGACGGTCTCGTCCAGCGCGTGCGCGCGCAGCTCCTGTTCCTCGCGCCGGCCCTGAGTCGACTCCCGCTCCGCCAAGGCCTGTTCGAGCTCCTCGGCGCTCTGGCGGGCGACGCGGGTGAGGTTGTCCATCTCGGTCGTGGCCGAGATGAGCGCGGCGGAACTCTCACGCAGGACCCGCCGCGCGTAGGCACGCTGCCGGGCCGCGACGGTCGAGGCGGCCGTCACCTCGTCGTCGAGCCGCTTGAGGTGTTCGCGCTGCCGGTCGAGCCGCTCGAAGCCCTCGGCGAGTTCGGCGATCTCCCCCTCGCCCAGCGGGGGCAGGGCACGGGACAGCAGGGTGGAGAGCAGGGACGGGTCGAGCCGCTCCGACAGTTTGGGCTGACGCAGCTGGAGCAGCGCCGACAGCAGCGACTCGTAACGTTGCTCCCCCATCCCCGCGAAGAGTTCACGCCTCACGGCCGTGCGGTAGTCGGTGGCCGAGGCATGGACGTCGCCGCGGTCGCGCAGGGCTTCGGCGAGGGCGGCCCGGGTCAGTGGCTGTCCCGCCTCGTTGACGAGGAGCACACCGCCGGGATGGGCGATTCTGGAGCCGGTGGTGAAGTAGTCGGCGTGTACTGCGCTGGTGTGCACGCTCGCCTGCAGGCGCGCCCCGCAGCCGAACCACCGCTCGGTGCCGTCGTCGCCGACGCGGCGGAACTCCATCCACACGTATCCGACGCGGGTCTTGCCTGAGGCGCCCTCGCCCAGCAGGTTCCAGTGCATGGTGCGTTCCGAACCGCCGAACGTGGACAGGCGGTTGGGGCGGAGGCTGGCGTCGAAGAGGAACGGCAGCAGCAGTTCCAGGGCCTTGGACTTGCCCGATCCGTTCTGGCCGCGCAGCAGCAGGCGGCCCTGGTGGAAGGTGAACGTCTCGTCGTAGTAGCGCCAGACGTTGAGGATGCCGGCGCGGTGGGGCTGCCAGCGGCTGCCGGTGGCATCCGCCCCTCGGGCGGCCCCTGCCACGGCCGGTGCGGTGGGCTCCGGCCGCCGCGGGAAGGGAAGCTCTGTCACGCTCACTGCTTGTCTCCTTCTGCGGCGACGTCCTCGGCAGCCGTGCCGCCCGCCGCCTGGGAGGAGGTGGCGTCCCACTCCGGTCCGGGCTTGCCGTCCCGGTCCGAACTCGTCGTCTTTGTCAGGCGGTAGCGGTACGCGGCCGGGCACGCCACGACACGGTCCCCGGCCCGGCGGGCCAGGCCGACGTCACGCAGGACGCGTACGGCGTCGTCGGACAGCCGGGCCGCGCCGTCCTCGGACTGGTACGCCCTGGCCCACCGCGGGAAGCGCCGCAGCAGGTCCGCTCCGGCCTCGGCGAGCTGCTCGGGCAGCAGCCCGGCGGGCGCGGCGCACAGCGGCTCCAGGAGGAGCAGCGCGGCGACCCGGGCGGTGGACGTGTCGTCGGGGAAGCGGACATCGGTGGCCAGCCCGTCCGGGTCCACGAGCAGGAAGCCCTCGGCTCGTTCCTCCAGCAGGAAACCGGCCTGCTCGACCGAGCGGCGCAGGATCTGGCGTCCGGTCAGGGAGGTGACGTACGCCAGCTCGTCGTCGGTGAGGTCCGTCCGGTACAGCACGGGGTCGTCGAAGAGGCGGCGCAGCACCGAGTGGCGCAGCCTCAGGTTGCGTTGCGCGTCCGTGGCGGCCCGCTCGCCGTGCGCCTCGTCCGCCGTGCCGTCGGCGACCGCGCCGCCGTAGCGGCGCTCCCGTACCAGACCGGTGAGGAGTTCCCCGAACCGTGCGGGCACCTCGTCCGGGGGTACGGCGAGCCGGGAGGCGCCGACGGGCGCGGCGGGCAGCCGCATCAGCAGCGTGGTGTCCACCCGGTAGAGGACCTTTGCCTCGGCGGACTCGACGTACGCCTCGGTGCTCCCGTCGACCGCGCGCAGAACGTCGTACGACTCCAGCAGTTTCAGGACGTCGACGAACGCCATCCGCTCGGGCTTGTGCACCGGGTCGAACGCGGCCAGCGCCCGGTCGGCCGACGTGGCCTGCACGACACGGTCGGCGAGCATGCCGATGGTCGTCATCGGCATGGACAGCAGCTCGGCGGCGGTCACGCACAGCAGCACGTAACGCCGGCGGTCGAACGGGGCCCGGCCGGAACGCGCCCTGCCGGCCGGCCGGGAGCCGTCCGGGTCGGCGCGGACCTTGGTGAGGCGGGCGTAGCCGCGGCGCGGTTCCACCACCAGGCTCCAGCCGCAGGTGTAGTCGAACCACTGGGCCAGCGGCTCGCGACGGCGGCGTACCAGTTCGAAGCCGGCCGGGTCGGTGGCCTCGGTCAGCAGGGGCCGGGCCAGCAGGAGACGGATGGCACGGGCGACCTGCTCCCGTTCCGCGGCGGCGAGTTGGTTGGCGAGGGTGCTCATCCGGCTGCCTCCCGCCGCGCGGCACCCGGCCGTGGGAGGGGACTCACTGCGCCGGCCGCTGTGATGAGGACGACGTAGTCCGGTCCGGCGAGTGTGCCCTTCGTGGTGCGCAGTACGGCGGTGCGCTCGTCGGGAGGTGGAGACAGCGCGATCTCCACCCGGCCGTCCCCCGTCGTGGCGCGCCGCGAGCCGGTCGTGTCCGACGGGGCGGCCAGGGCCCGGCCCACCAGGTCGAGCAGCCGCTCGAAAACGGCGGGATCGAGTGTGCCGAAGGAGGACAGGCGCACGGGGCCGTCCGTCTCCAGCGCCTGCCAGGCACGCGCGAGTTCCGCCCGCTCCGCGCGGGCCCGTTCCGCGCGCTCGGCCCTGACCGCCGTGACGTCCCGCACCCTGGCCGTGCGGGTGAATCGCTCCGTCCGTCCGCTGGTCCGCAGCAGCGCCGACACCTCCACGGGCGGGGCCTCGGACCAGGAACGGGACGACGGGATCAACTCCGGGTCCGGGTGTGCGAGGTGAGCGTGGCGCGCCGGGCCGAGTCCGAAGGCCGCCGACCACAGCCGGTGCAGGTCCTCCTCCGCCGGGGCCGCGGCGAACCAGCGCGCCAGCTCCCGGAAGTCCTGTACGGCGCTGGAGGAGCGGCGCCGTGACTCGTTGATCCGCTCCAGGACCTGCAGGAGCGAGACGATGGCGCGCCGGGCGATGTCGTGCAGCTGCTCGATCCGGGGCCGTGCCCCGTCGTCCGGCAGGAACCACGCCCGCAGGCCGGCCCAGCGCGCCCGCCTGCTCTCCAGCCAGCCGGCCGCGGGGTCCTCACCGGCGACCGGGGGCAGTTCGGCCCCGCGCAGGGCGCGCTCGCGCAGCACGGCGGTCCCCCGCTCCTCCACCCTGGCCACGGCGGCGGCGACCGCCTGTCCGCGCCGGTCGAGGTTGACCAGGAACTCCTGGAGGTACGCGACGGTGGCGGCCTTGACCTCGCGGAACACCTCCAGGTCCGCGCCGCCCTCGGCGCGCAGGAGGCGCTGCAGTTCGCCGTTGAACGCCTTGGTGTTCTCCACCAGGGCCTCCAGATGCGCCTCCAGCTCGCGCAGCGTGCTGAAGATCCGCCCATCGGCCGAGGCGGGTTCGCCGGACAGCAGGCACAGGTCGTCCAGGCGGTCGGCGATGGCCTCCAGCACGGCCGTCTGCAACGCCCCCGTGGAGGCCAGCACCTCCAGCGCGTGCCGCACTCCGGCGAGAGCCGCCTCACCCCGGCGGGTCAGCGAGTACTGGAGGTTGCGCCGCTCGTACTCCTCGGCCGTGCGGTAGTTCTCCGCGTGGTTGTGCACGACGTCGAGGAGTTCCCACTTCACGAGCCGGGCGAGCTCGTCGTGCAGTTCCGCGTCGTCGACGGCCGCCACCCAGCCCACCAGGCGCAGTCGCTCGCGTACCGCGTCGGCCCCCAGGGTGGTTTCGAGGTGCTCGCCGGCCACGCCGAAGGCGTCCAGTACCGCCCCGTACAGATCGGCCTTCTCCCCTGTCGTGAACCGGAACATCTCCGGTGGCACCCTGCGCACGCCTGTCGTCCCTCCCCACCGCACCGGCGGCATCGGCGATCTCCACCGTAGAGGGCGGCACCGACATCACGGGCCGTGTCCCGGAAGAGGGTGTGCGCCCCGGTCTGCCGGGGAATGGGCGGTGACCGGCCTCCCGTCGGCGCGGGCGGTGGTCTAGCGTGACCGTGGACACCGGTTCCGCCCGATTGTGAGGCCCTTCGTGCACATCGCGCCCCTCAGCCCCGACGACCCTTCCGAGCTGGGCGGATACGAACTGCTCGGCCGGATCGGACAGGGCGGGATGGGCCAGGTGTACCTGGGCGAGTCGCCCGGCGGGGAACCGGCCGCCGTGAAGGTGATCAAGCCGTCCGTGGTCGACTCCGAGACGCGGACGCGGTTCGCGCAGGAAGTGGAGATCCTCAAGACGATCTGGGGCGCCCGGATCGCCGCCCTCCTGGACGCCGACCCGGATGCCGAGCGCCCGTGGCTGGCGACCGAGTACGTCGAGGGTCTCGACCTGAGCCGGCACGTGGCCGCCCACGGTCCGCTCCCCGCACTGCTGACGGCGGCGCTGGGCGCGACGCTGGCCGAGGCCCTGGCCACTGTGCACCGGCAGGGTCTGCTGCACCGTGACCTGAAGCCGGCCAACGTGCTGCTCGGCCCGAACGGACCGAAGGTGATCGACTTCGGGCTCGCGGTGTTCGCGGAGTCGAGTGTGTCGCTGACCGCGCCGCACATGGTCGTCGGCACGCCCTCCTGCATGCCGCCCGAGCAGGCGAACGGTGAGAAGCCCTTGACACCGGCGGTCGACGTGTACGCGCTGGGCGCCGTCCTGCTGTTCGCCGCCTCGGGCCACGCCCCCTACCGCGCGGACAACATCCACCTGCTGTTCCACCAGGTCGTCGACCCCGCGTGCGCACCGGACCTGTCCGGGACCCCGGACGAGCTCGTACCGCTGCTCACCGCCATGCTGGCCCACCGCCCGCAGGACCGGCCGGACCTCGCCGAGGTCGTCCGGCGGTGCCGCGCGCTGATCGAGGCACAGGGGCTGAAGGTCGCCCAGGCACGGCGCAGGCTCACCACGTACACCGCCGCTCCCACCCACGTCTTGGACGACCTCCTCGCCGTCGGCCGTGCGTCCGGGGCGGAGGTGGGCACAGGGTCCGCAACGGCCGGGACTCCCCTCGCGTCTCCTCCTGCCGAGCGGGAACGGGAGTCCGCGGACCCCCGGTCGGCTCGGCGACGGCAGGACGGCCTCCCGGCCGGTCCCGAGGTGCCACCGGTGGCCGCTCCGCCGGAGCCGCAGCTCGGTATCGGTCCGCACGCGCCCGCCGATCCCCGTCTCCTGCTCCGCCGTGTCGACGACACCCCTTCGGTCCCGCCGTCCGCCGACGCCCGCACCGACTCCACGCCCGCCGCCCCCGCCCGGGCCGAGGCCGCCGGTCCGGGCCGCGACCCGGCCGGCGCGCGGTCCGCCGCTCCGTTGTCCCCGCGCCGCGCGTCCGGGCGCGGCGGAGCGGACCGGCCCTCCCCGCGGAGTTCGGCGCAGGCCCGGATCACCGCTCGGCGGCTGCGCGAGGCGTACGCGGCCAGTACGCCCTTCTGACCCGTACGCCCCTGAGACCCGCGATAATGGGCGGGCCCCGGAGAGGGCCCGACCCGCACGATCGACCCGCCTCAGGAGGCCACCGGTGACCGCCGTCCAGACCAGCGTGGAGCAGACCGGCGAGGAGCAGACCGGCGCCACGAGCGGCCAGGACCAGTACCCGGCCGGTGCCCTGGTGGTGGTGCGGGACGAGGAGTGGCTGGTCAGAAGCTCGATGCCGACGTCCGACGACGGTACGCGCATCGAGGTGACCGGGGTGTCGGAGTTCGTCCGCGACCAGGAGGCCGTGTTCTTCTCCGGCCTGGACCGCATCGAACTGCTCGATCCGGGCGCGACCACGCTCGTCATGGACGACTCCCCGAACTACCGCCGCTCCCGGCTGTTCCTGGAGGCGGTGCTGCGCCGCACCGCCCTGCCCCAGTCGGAACACCGTCTGGCGCTCGCCGACTCGTTCCTGATGGACCCGCTGCCCTACCAGCGGCGCCCCGCCCAGCTGGCCCTGTCCGGCGCCAATCTGCGCCCGCGGCTGCTGATCGCGGACGTGGTGGGGCTCGGCAAGACCCTGGAGATCGGCCTGACCCTTGCCGAGCTGATCCGCCGCGGCCGGGGCGAGCGCATCCTGGTGGTCACCCCGCAGCACGTGCTGGAGCAGTTCCAGCACGAGCTGTGGACGCGGTTCGCGATCCCGCTGGTGCGGCTGGACTCGGTGGGCATCGAGCGGATCCAGCGGGAGATCCCGGCCGGCCGCAACCCGTTCACCTCGTTCAAGCGGGTCATCGTCTCCATCGACACGCTCAAGAACACCAACCAGTACCAGCACCATCTGGAGCAGATCCGCTGGGACGCGGTCGTCATCGACGAGTCGCACAACCTGATCAACCGCGGTTCGCTGCGCAACCAGCTCGCGCATACCCTCGCGCCCCGCACGGACGCCCTGATCCTGGCCTCCGCGACCCCGCACAACGGCGACGCGCGGTCCTTCGCCGAACTGATCCGGCTGCTGGACCCGGTGGCGATCCGCGACCCGGAGAACTACCGCGCGGCCGACATCGAGCACCTCTTCATCCGGCGGACGAAGATCAGCCCGGAGGTCCGCGAGCAGATGAAGGGCCAGTGGGCGGACCGGGGCCCCTCCCGCTCGGTGCACTGTCCGGCCACCCCCGCGGAGGAGCGGATCTTCGAGGAGCTGGCCGCCGTCTGGCTGCCAGGTGACGGAGGCGCCTCGGTCAGCGCCGTCCCCCTCTTCCCCTACACGCTGCTGAAGTCGTTCCTCTCCTCCCCTGCCGCGCTGCGGGCCACGGTCTCCGCGCGGATCAGGACCCTGGAGAAGAAGGAGGACCGGCGCTCCGCCGAGGCCGAACTCGCCGCGCTGCACCGGCTGTCGGAGCTGGCCGCCGGTCTCACCGAGGCGGACTCCGCGAAGTTCGCCGCCCTGGTACGACTGTTGCGCGAGGAGATCGGGGTGGGACCCGGTTCCGAGACGCGGGTCGTGGTGTTCTCCGAGCGGGTGCAGACCCTGGAGTGGCTGGCCGGGGTGCTGCCCGCCGCCCTCGGCTTCCGTGGCCGCGCGGCCCGCGACTGCGTCCGCGTCATGCACGGCGGCCTCTCGGACGAGCAGCAGATGGACCGTGTCGAGGAGTTCGGCCTGGCCGACACGCCCGTCCGGGTCCTGCTCACCGGTGACGTGGCCTCCGAGGGCGTCAACCTGCACCGGCAGTGCCACCAGCTCGTGCACTACGACGTCCCGTGGTCGCTGATCCGCATCGAGCAGCGCAACGGCCGCATCGACCGGTACGGGCAGGCCCACCCGCCGGAGTTCCGGGCGCTGATCCTCACCAGCGAGGTGGACGGCGCGAAGGACGACACGGTGGTCGCCGAGCGGCTGCTGGAACGCGAGGACCAGGCGCACCGCTCGCTGGGCACGGCGGAGGCGGTGACCGGCCTGTACCGGGCGGAGGCGGAGGAGCGGTCCCTCATCCAGGACCTGCTGCGGGGCAGGACCGTCGACGAGTCCCTGGACACCCCCCGCGCCGGCGCCGACGGCCAGGACGCGGGTCTGGACGACTTCCTCGCGGACTTCTTCGGCTCGGTGGACGCGACCACGGAGACGGCCGGAGGCCCCGGTGCCGACGGACGCGACGAGCCGGCTCCGGCCGGGACGCCGTCGTCGGCCGACCGTGACGACGCGAGCCCGGTGCTCCCCCGCCTCTTCGACTCCACCGCCCACTTCGTGGACGAGGCGCTGCGCGAGGTGTATCCGGACGCCCGCGACCGTCTGGAGCTGGACCGCGACCAGCAGTCCGGGCTGATCTCCTTCCGTCCCCCGGCGGAACTCGTCCACCGCCTCAAGGCACTTCCCTCGGACTACCTGCGTGAGCAGCGGCTGCGGGAGCGGCTGCTGGTGACCTTCAACCGCCGCCTCGCCGAGCACTCCCTCCAGCGGGCCCGGCAGTCCTCCACGTCGAGCTGGCCCGAGATCTCCCTGCTCACGGACCTGCACCCGGTCGTCGACTGGCTCACCGACAAGGTCCTCGTCGGCCTGGGCCGCCAGGAGGCGCCGGTGATCACGGCGAAGGTGGCGGAGCCGGTCTACCTGGTCCAGGGCGTGTACTCCAACAAACTGGGCCGGCCCACCGTCGTGAAGTGGATGGGTGTCACCTGGCGGGAGGCCGTACAGGAGGGGCTGGCCGTCGACGACATGGTGTCCCTGCTGCGGCGGGCCGACGTCGGCCCCGCCATGGCGAACAAGCGGGGCTACCGCGACCCCGCGCCCCTGAGCGCGGCCCTCCCCCGGGTGCTGGAGACCGCCGAGGCATTCCTCAACGCCCACCGGGACGCCTGGGACGAACCGCTGCGCCGGCCCGTCGAGGAGTACAAGCTGCGGCTCGGCGCCTGGGAGCAGCCCACGCTGGGCGGGGAGCGCACCCGGGAACGCCTCGCCGATCTCGCCGACTCGCTGCTGACGACGGGCAGGCCCCTGCTGCGGGTCCTCGCGGTGCTGGTACCGGACACCGACGCGGACGCCGACCGCAGGAACGGTGACGGGACGCCTCCCGTCTCCCTCTCCGCCCCGTCGTCGTCACCCTTCCGCTACGCGCCCCCGCTCGCCGCCCTGTGACCCCGGTCTGTGACCCCCTGAGAGAAGCCCTGTCATGACGTACGACTCCCTGGTCAACCGTGGCGACTACTTCTCGGCTCACTACCTGGCCGAGGTGCTGCCGAAGGATCTCAAGTCGGGCCTGCTCCAGAAGTGGAAGGAGCGCGAGGAGGCGGCGAAGCCGCCCGCCGGGCACGACGGAACCGAGGAGGAGACGTCCGCCGCGCCGACACCCGGCAGGACCGAACTGCCGGTGACCCCGCGTGCCGGGCTGCGGGCGCTGCGCCGGGACTACTTCCGCTCGCGGTCCTTCTTCGCCCTCCCCGAGGACGAGGACGGCATCATCAGCGTCCGGGACGCCGACGACGACGTCCTGACCTACGGGGCGCCGCAGTGGCGGGAGCGGGTGCGGGCGCTCAACGCCGAGGTGCTGCGTGCGCTCGGCTACGACGCGAAGCCGCGCGTCCTCTCCGTCGAGCGCGCGGGCCGGGGGTACGAGGTCCCGGTCGCCCATGCCGAGAAGGGCCTCGTCGCGCTGGACTGCGGCTGGGCGGCCGAACCCGACGCCGCTCTCGACCCGAAGGGCCGGGGACGCCTGCTGGAACCGGTGCCGCTGGACGGGCCCGACCCGGTGGAGACCGGCTCCAAGCTCGCCTCCTTCCTGTTCGCCTGCGAGGAACCGCCCCGGTACGTGCTGCTGCTCGGCGGCGGTGTGATCGTCCTCGCCGACCGCGCGGTGTGGGGCGAGGGACGCTATCTCGGCGTCTCCCTGGACACCGCGCTCCAGCGCAACGACACCCGGGCGGGCGGCGAACTCGACACCGTGGCCGCGCTGTTCGGCGCGGACTCGCTGCGCACGCCGGAGGAGGGCGGCGAGAACCCGCTGGCCGAACTGGTCGGCAAGTCGGCCAAGCACGCGGTCGGGGTCTCCAGCGAACTCCGCGACGGCCTGCGCAAGAGCGTCGAGCTGATCGCCAACGAGGTGCTCCAGCGGCTGCGCGAGCAGGGCGTACGCCCCGAGGACATCGGCGAACTCCCGGAGCTGGGGCGCCGGTTGACCCGTGAGTCGCTGCGCTACCTCTACCGGATCCTGTTCCTGCTGTACGCGGAGGCCCGCCCCGAGCTGGGCATCCTGCCCGCCGACTATCCCGAGTACCAGCAGGGGTACGGGCTCGGCCGGCTCGGGGAACTCGTCGCCGAGCGGGAGCCGGTGAGCGACACCGCCCGCAAGGGCTTCTACCTGTACGAGTCCCTGGACCTGCTCTTCCGCAAGGTGCAGGACGGCTACCGCGCCCGCCGCACCCACGGCGTGGAGGCGGCCGACGCCAACACGGCGGACGCGCGGATCAGCGAGGACGTCGGTCTGCGCTTCGAGCCGCTGCACAGCAAGCTGTTCGAGCGCGACGCCATCCGTCTGATCGGCGCGGACAGCCTCCCCGACCCACGGTACGACTCGGACGAGGCCCTCGCGCGCGGCGAGTCCGTCCGCTACCTGGACACCCGGCTGCGCAACGCCACGCTCCATCAGGTGCTGCACAGCCTGATGATCACCCAGGGCAAGCGGGGGGAGCGCGGCGGCTTCATCTCGTACGCGCAGCTCGGCATCAACCAGCTCGGCGCGGTGTACGAGGGCCTGATGTCGTACAGCGGCTTCATCGCGGGCGAGGAGCTGTACGAGGTCGCCAGGCACGGCGACCCGAAGGACGGTTCGTGGCTCGTCCCCGCGTCGAAGATCGCCGACTATGACGACTCCGTGTTCGTACGGCGCCGGGACCGGCTCACCGGTGAGGACCTGCGCGTGCGGTACGCACCGGGCACGTTCGTGTACCGCCTCTCCGGGCGCGACCGGCAGACGTCCGCGTCGTACTACACGCCGGAGTCGCTGACGCGGGTCACCGTGCAACTGGCCCTCCAGCAGCTCCTCACCGAGGAGACCGAGGCCAAGGATCTGCTGAACTGGCGGATCTGTGAACCCGCCCTCGGCTCGGGTGCGTTCCTCAACGAGGCGATCAACCAGGTCGCGGCGGAGTACCTGCGGCGCCGGCAGACCGAGCTGGGCGAGTCGATCGACACCGAGCAGTACGCCGTCGAACTCCAGAAGGCGAAGGCGTACATCGCGCTGCACAACTCCTACGGAGTCGACCTCAACGAGACGGCCGTGGAGCTGGCGGAGGTGTCGTTGTGGCTCAACACCATGCACCCCGGCATGGAGGCGCCATGGTTCGGCCTGCACCTGCGGCGCGGCAACTCCCTGATCGGCGGCCGGCGCGAGGTGTACGCGGCCGAGCGGCTCAAGAAGGGCGGCTGGCTGGGGACCACTCCGGAGCGGTTCCCGTTGGCGGAGGCGGTGGCGGGTGCGTCGCTTCCGGAGGGCGCGGTGCACCACTTCCTCCTCCCGGCGAAGGAGTGGGGCGCGGTCGCGGCCGAGAAGGAGGCGAAGGCACTCGCCCCGACGGAGGCGAAGGCGCTGGGCGCTTGGCGGAAGGCGGTCACGAAGTCGCCGACGGCGAAGCAGACGGCCCGGCTCCAGGGCCTGGCCCGGCGCGCCGAGTACCTGTGGGGGCTGGTCGTCCGGCGGCTGGAGCTGTCGGAGCGGGACATCTCCCGTGACATCCGGGTGTGGGGAGCGGAGGACGCCTGGCTGCGCCGGCCGAAGGCCGCCGTTCAGCGGGACGCGATCCTGGCTGACCTCCAGGCGGAGGACACCCCCTACTGGCGCCTCAAGACGCTCATGGACACGTGGTGCGCGCTGTGGTTCTGGCCCGTGCAGAACGCCGCGCTGCTGGACGGTACGGACGAGCGGTACGCACGGGCGGAGGCGCTGGCTGCGCGGGCGGCCGAGTTGGAGACGGTGAGCGTCGAGGGCGGTGCGGAGAGCGGCGCCGACGATGTACTGCTGGCCTGGGAGGCGGAGGCCCTGCCGGGCTTCACCACCGAGCCGCAGCAGATGACGTTGACTCGGGACTCCGTGTCGCGTCGCCGCACCGGCCGCCGTGTGGGGCAGATCAAGGGTGAGCGTCGCGACGTCATCGCGCTCACTGACTTGGAGGACTGGATCGACTTCGCCGAGGCGCTGCTGGGCACGCAGGATGTGCCGGAGGAGTCGCTGGTGCCGACGTTCGACGACCTCGACGATCTGTCGCGGTACGAGGACGAGCTGCCCGAGTGGATGGGCATGGACCGGTTCCAGTTGCTGGAGGAGCGGTTCCTGTGGGCGGGCGCGGCGCGGGATGTGGCCAAGGCCCAGGGGTTCTTCCATTGGGAGCTGGAGTTCGCGCAGGTGTTTGCGCGGGGTGGGTTTGAATTGCAGGTGGGCAATCCGCCTTGGGTTCGGCCGAGATGGCAAGAGGACTTGGTCCTAGCCGAATTGGAGCCGTGGTTCGTGCTCGCCGAGAAGCCCGGCATGGCGGAGTGGCGACTTCGGAAGGACGAGATACTGTCCACCCGGGAGGACAGCCAAGCCTTCCTCCTCAATGAGGTGGCTTCTCTTGCTGGCGTGGTCGCCACGCTGAGCAGCCCAGCTGCATACCCTCTACTTTCCGGTACTCAGGGTGATCTCTACAGGGCCTTCATGGCTCGGGTATGGCAGCAGATCGCGCCACACGGCAGCGCAGGCCTGATCCACCCAGATACGCATTTCGGCGGCGTACGCGAGGGCATCATCCGAGGCGCTGCGTACCAGCACCTCAGGATCCACGCCCACTTTGTAAACTCGGCCAACTGGGCGTTTGAAGAAATTGATCGAGGCTGGGAATTCGGGCTACATATCTATGGCGCGCCGCAAGAGCCTGACTTCCTACATGTCAGCGAACTGCGTGGTGCTGACGTGCTCCCCGAGTCACTGGTTCATGATGGTCGAGGGCCGACGCCGGGCATCAAGCACAATGCTTCATGGGACATCCGGCCGCACGGCGAGCGCGTGGTTCGTGTAGATACGAACTTGCTGGCAAGCTGGCAGGCCCTGACGGGCTCGACTGGCGGCGCAGCACAGGCTCCACTGTTGTACCCGGTCCTCGTTGCCGAGCAAGGCGCGATCGAGGCACTAGCCAGTTACAACAGCAGCCTGGCCGATTACCGACCGATGATCTCAAGCGGATACCATGAAACCGGCGCCAAAAGAGACGGACTGATCCGTTGGGGTAACCACACCGTTTCCGAACTCGCGGATGTAATCTTTCAAGGGCCACACTTCGCATCGGCGCTTCCCTTCTCGAAGCAGCCGAGGATCCCCTGTCGAAATAACCGGGATTGGGATTCACTCGCGCCAACGCAGTTGTCAGAGACTTTCACCCCCGTTACCAACCTCGTGCGGGCCACCGAGCATGCGGATTATCTTTCACGCCAGGACACCTGGCTCGGCTATCCATTCTCTACATATTTCCGCTTGGCCTGGCGGAGAATGATCCCGTTCAATACCAGCCGCAGTCTGCAGGCGGCCCTCATCCCGCCCGGCCCCGCGCACATCGACGCCGTGCACTCGATGGCACTGGCGGACGAGCGGATGACGGTGCTCAACGCGGGCTTCTGGGCATCGCTACCGCTCGACTATCTACTACGCATCACCGGCCGCTCGGACCTTCGTGTCGCTGAGGCCCACAAGATGCCCGCCCCCAAACCTAAGCACCCTCTAGCCCCCGCCCTCCTCCTCCGCACACTCCGCCTGAACGCACTCACCACCCACTACGCCTCGCTTTGGACCGAGTTGTTCGACCCTCGATGGGCTGGCTACGAGGACTGGGCCAACCCCGACTGGCCGGGCTTGAAGCCCCTCGCCGCCGGGCTCAAGCCGACCTGGGAGTACGGCACCCCCCTCCGCACCGAGCATGAACGCCGAGCCGCCCTCGTAGAACTCGACGCTCTCGTCTCCGTCTGGCTCGGCATCACCGCCGACCAACTAGCCTCCATCTTCAAGTCGCGCTACCCCCAGCTCTACGACTACGAGTCTGCGACCTGGTTCGACGCCAACGGCCGCAAGATCGCCGCTGATTTCAACACCTACGGCCACGGCCAGACCAAGCAGGACTACCTCGACCTCATGGCCCACCTGGAAGATCCGGAGCGCACCCCACCCCCCGAGGGCTACCAGGCCCCCTTCTACAAAGCCGACCGCGAGGCCGAGATGCGTGCAGCCCATGCGCACTTCCAAGCGCGGCTGGACGCCGAGATCGCCGCCAGCCGCTGGACTCCGCCCGCCCGCGAGAAGGCAAACGGATAGTCGGCCAACGCGGCCTGACGCAGATCTGCCCCCGGTGCACTACCGGGGGCAGACCCGTCGCCTACTGAGCAGCGAAGCCGACGAACGCCGTCCAGGTAACAGCAGCGACCGAGAGAGCAGGTCGGCTTATGTCCTTGGAGTCACGAACGTGGACGACGTGGGCGCAGTCGGCGACCTCGACGCACTCTCCTCCCGCCCCACCGCTGTAACTGCTCTTCCGCCAGGGCAGTTCGCCCGCCGCACCCGGGGTCTCGTTCACTTCACACCTCTCCAAGCAGCTTCTCAACGAAGGCCATCGACTCGCGCGGAGTGAGAGCCTGCGCACGGATGATGCCGTACCGCGACGCGATTCCCTGAACCTCCCGCCGGTCACTGACCATTGTGCTGCGTCCCTGGGCTTCCAGGTAAGCCACTTGATCACCTCCGGAGCGGTACAACAAGGTGAACGGCCCGTCCACGCCTGCGTTGTCCTCCCGGTCGAGGGGCATGATCTGGATCTCGACGTTCCTGAACGCGCCGACCAGCATCAACTGCTCCAATTGACCACGCATGACCGACCGCCCGCCCAACGGCCTGCGCACAACCGCCTCGTCGATGACAAAGCTCAGCAGAGGCGCGGGCCTGCGCTCGAAGACATGCTGGCGCGCGAGACGGGCCGCGACCCGCTGCTCCACGGTTTCCTCATCCAGCAACGGACGCCACATGCCAAACACCGCCCGCATGTACTCCTCCGTCTGAAGCAGTCCGGGCACCGCCTGGGTCGCGTACACCCACAGCTCAACCGCCTCCCCCTCCAACCGCGCCGCATCCCGAAAGAACGCCGGATACTGCGCCCGAGCCACCTCCTCCTTCATCTCCTGGAGGACCCCGCCCGCGTCCAGCACCTCGTCCGCCCGGTCGATGAACCTCGGGGGCGGCACCCGGCGTCCCTGCTCGTACGCGGCGATGGTCGACACCGAGTAGCCCGTCAGCGAGCCGAACTCGGGCCGCTCCAGGCCCGCCCGCACCCGGAACCGTTTCAACTGGCGCCCGAAGACCCGCAGGATCCCGGAGCCGGCGTCCGATTCCGGATGCCGCTCCTCGCCCTCGCCGCTCCCGGACGCCTCGTCCGCCAGTCCCGTCGGTTCACTCATCCCCGTACCACCTCCCTCGGCCAACGCGCCCCCGCGCCGACCGTCACGCTCCGTCCCGCCTACACCCGCACACCAGCCACTTACAGCGACCCTCCGTGTGCGCGCCGTATCTGGTCACGCTAGGTCGGCCCCGGCAGCGTGGGCCACATGAACAGCCCAATCTCCACCCAGCGGGTGCACGCCCCCGGCGCCGAGGCCGAAACCGCCGGCCCCCTCCACGAGTTCGCGATGGCGTTCACCTCGTCCCCGCGCGGCGCGCGCCTCGCCCGCAGGCTGGTGTCCCACCGGCTCGACGCGTGGGGGCACCCGTACGGCGGCTGGGTCAACGACACGCTCACGCTGATCACCGCCGAGCTGGCCGCCAACTCCGTACGGCACGGGCACGTCCCCGGACGGGACTTCCACGTCCGGCTCACCCACGGCACCGACACCGTGCGCGTCGAGGTCACCGACACCCGGACCGAACGCGTCCCCGTGCTCACCGACGCGGAACCGCCCGGCGACGCGGAGTCCGGCCGGGGGCTGCTGATCGTCGCGGGGCTGGCGACCCGCTGGGCCGTCGCGTCGCGCGACGGCGCGCCGGGCAAGACGGTCTGGGCGGAACTGGCCTGGCGTGAGACGCGCACGACCCGGCCATCGGCAACCGTGTTCACGCCAACGGCCGGGATGGCATGGCGCATTGGACCGTCGGTGTCAGTGGCGGGCGCTAGTGTCGTTCGCCCGGCAAGGAGCCGGTGAACTCACGGGGAGCACGAGAACGCCATGCACGACAACCACAGCGGATACCGGATCTCCGTCATCGACGAGGACCCGCTGCGCGCCCGTAAGGACGCACGCGAACTGCTCGCCGCGCTCGCCGAGGCGGACTCCACGGCCAGGCTGGACCTGCCCGAACCGGGCAGCCTGGCGGGGGTCGGCGACAAGGGCGGCCCGTCCGCCGAGAGCGTCGGGCTGCTGCTGAGCGCCGGCTCTTTCGTCGTCGCTCTGGTGCAGACGTGGCTGGCGCGAGTCCCCCAGCGCACCATCCTGGTCAAGCGGCCCGACGGGGCGGTCCTGCACATCACCGGCAAGGAGGCCCGCGAGGACGACACGCTGATCGAGCGGTTCCTCGCGGACGACGGCGATGACGGCACGACGGCGGCCTGAGCAGCGATGACCGACAACGACCGCCACGCGTTACTCGTCGGCGTCTCCACGTACGACAGCGAGGCGTACCAGAACCTCTCGGCCGTGCGGGCCGACCTGCACTACATGCGGGCGGTGCTGGAGAACACCGAGATCGGCATGTACAACGAGTGCGCGGTGGCCGCCGAGCCGACGCGCGCGGAGATGCTGCACGCCGTCGAGACGTTCCTGGAGTCCCGGCAGCCCAGCGAGACCGCGCTGCTCTACTTCAGCGGGCACGGCGAGTACTGCGAGCAGGACGGCCAGCTGTACTTCCTGACCCGCGACACCGACCCCGCCGACCTGCCGGGCACGGCCGTGCCGGCGGAGTTCCTGGAGCGGATGCTCCAGTCCTGCCGGGCCGCCTCCAAACTGGTGCTGCTGGACTGCTGCTCCAGCGGTTCCGTCGTACAGGGCTGGACCGCCAAGGGCCCCGCGGGGGAACCGGACCGGCCCGCGCCGAGCACTCTTCTGCGGCCGACCGGCGTGTACTTCATCACCGCGTCCGACGCCCTCCAGGCGGCCTCCGCGATGGCGCCGCCCGGGTCCAGCCTCGGCACCTCCCGGTTCACCGGGGAGATCGTCGAGGGGCTGCGCAACGGCCGGATCAAGGACGGCGGCTGGATCACCCCGGACGACCTCTTCGACTACCTGACCGCCCAGATGACCCGCGACGGCGTCCCGGAGGAGCAGCGGCCCACCAAGTCCACGATCAGGGCCACCCGGAGCCTCCCCTTCGCCCGGTCGGTGGCCCGGCCCGTACGCCTTCCCGCGCTCCCCCACGACGCCACCGAAGCCGCCCGGCGCTCCCCCGCGCTGCTGAAGGCCCGGGCGCTGGCCGAGTCGGACGAACGGGACGGCGTCGACCCGCAGCGGCTGCTGCGGTACTACGCGGACTGCCTCACCGCGCAGGCGGCGGCCGGAATGCGGCCCGACCGGGACGCCGGCCGGAACACGAAGTACTTCCTGCTGGCCCAGGGCGAGGAGACCATCCAGTCGGGCCGCGGACCGCACATCGTCGCGCCCGGATCGCTGCCCCGGCCCCAGGCCGGGCGGTCCGGCTCAGGCACCGAGGCGGGGACGCGCCAGGAGTACTGGTACGGGTATCCGGCGATCACGCTTCCCTCACGGGACGGCGGCCGGGGGCGGCGCGCAACAGTCGAGCTGGCGCCGCTGCTCGTCCAGCAGATGGAGCTGGCGCCGGACGAGGACGGCCGGGACGTGCTCCGGCCCAGCGGGGTGCCGTCCCTGCACACCGGGGTCGTCTCGGAGCTCCTGGACGCGGGCGACGCCGCCGACCTGGTCGCCCGCTGGCAGCCGGCCTGGCAGGAGGGCAACGACGCCCAGATGCTGCGCGCCATAAGGGAGTTGCTGGAGGAACTGGGGCTGCCGGAACTCGAACCGCTGGACCCGTCGGCCCTCAGCGAGCGCACGGTCATGCAGGCACTGCGGCCCGGCGCGCACAACGCGGCCGTGCTGCTGGTGCCGTCCGGTGCGGAGGCCATGGCCACCCAGGCGCTGGTGGACAACCTGCTGGAGATCTCCACGCGGACCGCGCAGATCACGGGCACCGCCCTGGACGCACTGCTGGACGGCGGTGCCCGGCAGGCGCCGGCCACGACGGCGGCCTCGGCGAACCCGGTGACACCCGTCGCTCCGGGACCGTGCAACGAGAGCCAGGAACAGGTGATCTCCTCGGCGATGACCCAGCCGCTGACGGTGGCGACGGGGCCGCCCGGCACCGGCAAGAGCGAGGTCGTCACGGCGGTCGTCACCACCTGCGTCGCCGCGGGACAGTCGGTGCTGGTCGCCTCCACGAACAACGAGGCCGTGAACGTCGTAGCCCAGCGCTGCGACGACATCGCGCCCGGCCTGCTGATGCGGACGGGCAACGCGGAGGCACTGGAGCGGGAGGCGGCCAAACTGGAACGGCTGCTCGCCGAACCGGTCACGACGCCGCGGCGCGGATCGGCCACCGTCGGCGGCGAGCTGCGCAACACCCGCGGGACGGCGGACCGGCTGCGGGCGGAAGCGGACCACCGCGTCGGTGAGGAGACGCGGCTGCTGGAACTGCTCCGCGACCGGGAGGAACGGGCCGCCGAGCTGGAGCTGCCCCTGCCCCTCCTCGAAGGGGCCTGGGCGGCGGACGCGGACGGCCCGGCCCCGCTGGGCCGGTGGGCGGAGCGGGCGCGGAAGACGGCCGGGGCCCGCTGGTGGCAGCTGGGGGCATGGCGGCGTGGGCGTGCTCTCGCCGCGCTGGTCGCGGCGGGGGCGGAGCAGCCCAAGGGGGCCGGACCAGCCTGGCCGGAGTGGGCGACGGGACGACCGGTGCCGCCCGGACTGCTGGAGTCCCTGGCCGGGATCCTGTCCGTGGAGCGGGAGGTGCGCGAACTCGTCCGAAGGCAGGGGGACTGGGACGAGGATGGGCTCAAGGAGTCCCGGCTGGCGACGGCGGAGGCGCTGTCCGGCCTGTCGGCGGAACTGTCCCGCGCGCTGTCCGCCGAGACCCTCGACCGGGCCACCGGGCTCATGAACCAGCGGCTCCAGGCACTCCGCCGCCGCTCCGGCTACCAGCGCAGCCAGAAGAACCTGATGACACACATCAAGGGATGGGCCGTCAGCACCCACTCGGTGCGGCAGCTGGAACTCACCCCGAAGCTGTTCGATCTCGTCGTCATCGACGAGGCCAGCCAGTGCTCCATCCCGTCGGTGCTGCCGCTGCTGTTCCGGGCCCGACGGGCACTGATCATCGGTGACCCCATGCAGCTCGGGCACATCCCCGGCGTGTCACCGCAGCAGGAGCGGCAGGCACGGACGCGGGCCGGGCTGAGCGCCGCGCAACTGGAGCACCACCGCCTCGCCTACCACGTGCACTCCTCGTACCACGCGGCCGAACAGCACGGCGACGGCGCGCTGCTCCTCGACGAGCACTACCGCTGCCATCCGCGGATCGCGAACGTCGTCAACGGCCACTGCTACGGCGGTCGGTTGCGGGTGCTGACCGACGTGCGGCGGCAGGTGCCGGCGCACGACCCGGCGGGAGCGGCCGACCCGGCACCGGTGCTCGGCTGGGTCGACGTACCGTCCGGGGCATCGGCGCGCGGCGGTGACGGGCGGTCCTGGCGGAACACGGTGGAGGCGGAGGCCGTCCGCGGCGTGGTCGACGGGCTGCTGGCAGGACTTCCGCCGGACGCGACAGTGGGAGTGGTCACGCCGTTCCGGGCGCAGAAGGAGACACTGGCCCGGATGTGGCGGGACGACGACCGCGTCCGGGTCGGCACCGTCCACACCTTCCAGGGCGGACAGCGTGACGTGATGGTGCTCAGCCCGGTGGCGGCGCACAACACACCGCCCCGGACCACGCACTGGGTCGCGAGCCAGGTCAACCTGTGGAACGTGGCGGTCACCCGGGCCAAGTCGCAGCTGATCACCGTGGGCTGCCACGCCTTCTGGCAGGAGCAGAGCGGATTGCCTGCCCTCCTCGCCGCGCGCTCGCCACTGCTGGGAGCGGGCGGCGACGGCACGGCGACCGAGGCCGGCATGCCCGGTCCGGTGAGCGAGGCCCGCGAGGACCTCGCCGACCTCCTGCAGCGCTACCTGACCGAACGAGGTGTCACCGATCTGGAACGGGCCGTGCCGGTGGGCGGACACCCGGTGGACCTGCTGTTCACCGACGCCGGCGAGAACACGGCGGTGCTGATCGACCCGGGCCCGAGGCCCGGCGAAGACCCCGCGCGGCACCTTCGGCTCACCCACGCACGCGGCGACCTGCTTACCGGACTGCCCTCCGGGGGCCACGGTGCCAAACCCGGCCCGGTGAGCCGGACGGTGCGGGTGCCCGCCTGGCGGATCATGGCGGGCGAGACCGCGCTGGCACCGCTGTTCGGCTGAACCCCCCGGACGGGGCGGCCGGGCTCGGGCGCCCGGGCCCGGCGGCCCGCTCAGCCGCCGGGCAGGCTCCGTACGACGTACGTCATGTGCTGAAGGTTCCCCGCCCGCAGCCACTCCGTGGGCCCGCCCACCCCCTCGCTGACCGAGAGCGGGCCGTTCGCGCAGTCGCTGAGCCATTCCTCGCCCTGGCCGGCCCCCGCTCCCCGGAACTCGGGCAGTTCGGTGATCCGGCGAGCCGCAGCGCGGTTCACGGGGATCCGGTCGGGCCCCCGGGTCAACGTCTTGACGACGATGTACGAACTGTCGGTGGTGTAGCGGAGCACGCCCCAGGGCGGGCCGCCCTTCCGCCCGGGTGCCGGGGCCTGCGCGAGGGCACTCGGAGGCTGCACCCCGTAGTCGCCGTAACCGAGCAGCGGAGCGTAGGACCTGCCCGCGGCGCGCACCTCGTGCCACATGCGCCACTCCGCCCTCGACTCCTCACACGCCCCCTCCTCCAGCATGTCGGCGCTGACCCGGGGAAAGCCTCCCCCGAGCAGAGTGGCGCTCCGCCAGATGGCCACCGGCATCAGCGCGTCGAGGGCGCGCAGCGCCTCCTTGCCCGCGTCGGGCCGGTCGTCGAGAACCGCGCCCATGTCGAGCAGCAGATGCACGGGCACCTCAGGACCGGTCCGGGCCAGCAGCCCCCGGACCTCCTCCCCGAGACGGCCGTCCCACTCCCCCGTGACCCGCACCCGGACACCCAGTCCGCGCAGGCAGCGCCGGGCCGTCTCCACGGCCGCCGCCTGCTGCGCCCGGGTCCTCTCCGGCCCGGTGACCGGCCGGAGCCGCCCCAACTCGCAGTACAGGGCAAGCGCTTCGGCGAGGGCGGCGGTCTGGGCGTCCTCGCCGAAGGGAGCGTCGATCCATCCGCCGTGACGGCTCACGGCACTCACCGGATCGACGTACTTGCCGACCACCGTGGCCAGCGTCTCCGGAGCCACCCCGGGCAACGGCGGGAGGTTCCACAGCGGCCTGACCACGGCCCGGACGTCCGGCCACAGACGCCCGCAGGCCCCGGCCGCGTGCGGCTTTGCTGGCAGAACGGGAACATAGAGCGGTCCGGACATCGCGGCTCCCCCTCGGCACTGTCCATGCGCATCCCTTCCCGTCAGGGTCCGCTCGGCTCGAAGCAGTTGAAAAGAGAGTCATTTCGGCCCGCATGGCTGATGTGTTCAAGTACCTGGTGACGGTGTGACGCAAGTTGTACGCTTCGTGATGCTCGGTGGTCGGACGCGCCAAGTGGACGATGCACATGGGGAACTGAGCGGCACTCAGAGGCACGCTTCGGGACCGTCCGCCGTGCGCCGACCAGTTCGCTGACCGGGCGCGAGCGCCCGGCCGTTCCACGATGGGCGCGAGGCGTGAACCACCGGATACTCGGTCTGACCGTGCGGAACTTCCGCACCCTGACCGACACGAAGCTGCCTCTCGGACCACTGACCGTCATGGTCGGTCCGAACGCGGCGGGCAAGTCGAACGTGCTGCACGCCCTGGAGTTCCTGGGGGACGTGACCCGCAAAGGGGTCGAGCCAGCCCTGGAGGAGCGCGGCGGGTTCGAGGCCTTGGCGTTCCGGGGCGGCCGGAATCCGGTGTCGAAGATCTCCTTCGGTGTCGAGGGCGTCTGGTCGGACTTCGCGTCGGAGGAGGCGCCGGACAGCTACGAACTGAGCATCTCCCGACGTCGGCTCCCCGAGCCACGGCACCGTGAGCATGTGCTCTCCCGGCAGGAGCGGTTCATCCAGCACCCATGCGCGGGCACCGAGTCGTCGGTCGAACTGACGGGTAGCGCTGGCGTCGTCCACAGCCCGTCGGTGACGGACGACTCGAAGGCCCGGGTCAAGCTCGGTCGCATGGTGTCCGCCCTTCACCAGACCCAAGTCTTACCCCTCCCGGAGGACAGTCCGTCCGGAAAGGCCGTCAGCGAGGTGCGACACCACCTGGCCCGGATCCGGGTGTTCGACCCCGATGTGAGGGCCGCGCGGAAACCGTCGGCGGTAACCGAGTCGGAGTGGCACCTGAAAGGCGACGCCTCCAACCTGGCGGACTTCCTGCTGCGCCTTCGGGAAAACGGGGACACCTGGGAACTCCTCGAAGAGGACATCAGGACAGCGGTCCCACAGATCCGAAAGATCCACATGTCACTCGTCCCTGGCTCCGGCCAGGTCGAGGTGGAACTGGAGGAGGAGAGCCTGCGAGGACGCACCCGCCTGGCAGACGCGTCCTGGGGCACTGTCCGGGTCCTGTGCATGCTCGCGGTCATCCATGATCCGGAGCCTCCCCTGCTGACGTGCATCGAAGAAATCGACCACGGCCTCCACCCCCACGTGCTGAGCCTTCTCACGCTCAGACTGCGCGAGGCCAGTGCACGCGGGCAGTTCCTGGTGACCACCCATTCACCAGTCCTCGTCAACGCGCTGGAACCCGAGGAACTGATCGTGTGCGAGAGGCTCCCAAGCGGTGCTTCCCGTATCCCGGCCAGAAGCCTGGAGGACATCCAGCGGGTCATCGAGAAGTCCGAGTACGAGCCGATGGGCGATCTCTGGTACTCGGGCGCTCTCGGGGGTGCCCTGTGAGTCCGAAGCCCACTCGCAGCCGTCAGCGCTCGGTCATCGTGGTGGCTGGCGAGGACCCGAACGACTGCAAGGTGCTCCAGCACCTGATCCCCGCGCTGCATCCGGGGCCCTGCCCGGAAGTGAAGTTCATGAAGAAGCCGGTCCGGTTGGCTCGTGCCCAGGCGACGCTCTCCCCTCGCCTGCAGGAGATCAAGCGATTCGCCCAAGGCCATGCGGATACGGCGAAACTGGCCGGGGTCGTCATACACGTCGATCTCGACGCGGTGACCGACGAGAACTACGAGCGAGTACGCAGGCGCATCACCGAGGAGATGCGCGCCACCTTCAAGGAGTGCTGCCCTTCCGCGCTGGCCCTGGCCGCTTACGAGATGGAAGCCTGGCTCATGCTCTTCCCCGAGGCGTTCCCGAAGGTCAAACCGGGCTGGCACCTCAAAGAGACCGAACGCCGCCGCGACCTCGGCCAGATCGTGAAGGCCAAGGAGCACCTGGTGAAGTGCCTCGGCAAACCTCCGTACAGCGTGTCCTACGCTCCCAAGATCATGGAGGAAGCGGTCAAGGCCGGTCACGTCACCGCCCGGCCCGGCGGCAACAACCGGTCGTACCGCGACTTCGCCGAGGAGATGGCGGCCTGGAAGGCCTCCTAGGTCATACCCGGTTCACCACCGTATAGGGGGTGCTGACCACCCCCTATACGGTGGTACCGATCACCTGGGCACCGGCATCGCAAGGGGGACCGTCGTGAAGCCCACCATGGCCGCCGCGCAGCTCCGCGGCAGTCTGACGCAGTACCTCACGACGACGTACGCCCTCGCCGACGAGACCACCCGCGGCGCCCTGGAACGCTTCCTCGGGCACCCCGAGACCGGCATCTTCCGCGGGCCCTACCTGCGGATCCGGACACCGTTCCACGTCGCCGGCGACGGCTGGCGGCGGGACGTGGAGTGGTCCGCGGGGTTCCCCGGGTTCGCTCCGTGGCGGCACCAGGCCAAGGCGTGGGCCCGGCTGTCCACACTGCACGGGCCCGCCCGGCCGACGCTCGTGACCACCGGCACCGGCTCCGGCAAGACCGAGTCCTTCCTGATCCCCGTACTGGACCACTGCCGGCGCCGGAAGGCCGAGGGCCTGCGCGGGATCAAGGCGGTGCTGCTCTACCCCATGAACGCGCTCGCCACCGACCAGGCGGGACGCATCGCCGAGTACCTCGCGCGTCCGGAGCTGGCCCAGGTCACGGCGGGGCTGTACATCGGCGACCGGCCCGACACCGACTTCCGGCGGGTGATGACACGGCGCGAGGAGATGCGCCTGGCACCGCCCGACGTGCTGATCACCAACTACAAGATGCTCGACCTGCTGCTCCAGCGCGGCGAGGACCGGGGTCTGTGGGAGGGCGCCGAGCCCGCGTACGTCGTGCTGGACGAGTTCCACACGTACGACGGCGCGCAGGGCACCGACGTGGCGATGCTGCTGCGCAGGCTCGCCGCCGCCACCGGCGCGGCCCGGCCCGGCCGGCCCCTGGGGTCGATCTGCCCGGTGGCGACCTCGGCGACCCTCGGCGAGGGAGCGCCCGGCAAGGAGGCCGGGGGCATCCTCGACGTGGCGGCACGGGTCTTCGGCATGCCGTTCCCCGCGGACGCGGTCATCGGCGAGGAGCGGATGACCGCCGAAGAGTTCACCGGCGCCGTCGACTACGAGCTGCCCGAACCGCCGAGCCCGCAGGAGGTCGTCGCGGTGTCCGGCGGGCCGGACGTCGAGGCCCGGCCCGACCTGCTGGACCTGGACGCGCTCGCCACCCGGCTGCTGGGCCGCTCCGGTCTGGACGCCTTCCGCGTCGGACGGCTGCTGAAGCGGCACGACTTCACCCTCGGCGTGCTGTCGCTGCTCGACGGCGAACCGCTGGACGAGTGGACGCTGCGGGACCGGCTGGGCCCCCGGTTCGGCTACTCCTGGGGCCGCACCGCGCGCGAGAACCCCCGGCTGGCGCTCCAGGCGCTGTCCCGGTTCGTGGCACTGCTGTCCGCCGCCCGCGACCCGGACTCCGACGAGCGCGGGCCCCGGCCGCTGCTGCACATCGAGGCGCACCTGTGGGTGCGGCCCGTGACACGCGTGCTGCGCGGAGTCGGACCGGCCCCCGAGTTCCGCTGGTACGAGGACGACCGGACCGCCGCGCGCCGGGCCGCGCTCAACGCCGCGCCGCCCGGTGAGGAGGATGCGGACACCTCCTCCGGCAGCATGCCGTCGTACGCGTCGAGCCGCCGGCCGCAGCCCCTGCCGGGCGCCGACACCGCCCCGCGCCCCGCCCAGGTGCACCTTCCGGCCGTGTACTGCCGCAACTGCGGACGCTCCGGATGGGCCGCGCTGTCCCCCGAGGCCGACCCGCAGCAGCTCGTCACCGCGCAGGACCGCATCTGGCGGGCCGGTGTCGGCCGGGACAAGCGGCGCCTGCGCTACTTCATCGCCGCCACCCCTGGTGAGCGACGGCAGACCCTCGACGCGCTGACCGGGGCCCGGCCCTCGGACGGCGGCGTCGACCCGCTGTCCGTCGTCGTCCTGGACGGCTCACGGGGCACCTACCGGCTGCCCACGCCCGCGGACGACGGGGAACTGGTCGACGCCTGGTTCGCGCTGGCCGTGCTCGACCGCAAGAGCGCCGACCGGGCCGCGAAGGACGACCGGTGCCCGGCCTGCCACACCGACAACAGCATCCGCTTCCTCGGTACCGCCCAGGCGGCCCTCGCCTCCGCGACGGTCACCCAGCTGTTCACCGGCGGCGACATCGCGCTCGTCCCGGAGGAACGCAAGACGCTGCTGTTCAACGACTCGACCCAGGACGCGGCACACCGGGCGGGATACGTCGCGAACGCCTCGTACAAGTTCTCCCTGCGCTCGCTGCTCGCGCACAACCTGGACGAATCCGGGGCTCCGACCGCGCTCAACGACCTGATCGGGCTGGTCCTTGAGTCGGTGGACGACCCCGAGGCGCTGGCCGCCGTCGTGCCCCCCGACCTCCACGACGAGCCGGGGGTCGACCGGCTGCTGTCCGGCCGGGGCACGGGCGACGCGCGCACCTGGCGGCTGATCGGCGAGCGGCTGGCCTTCTCGACGGTCATGGAGTTCGGGCTGCGCAGCCGTATGGGCCGCACCCTGGAACTGACCCGGACCGCGGCGGCCGAGGTGACGGTGGCCGACCCCGACGGCGTCACCGACCTCGCCCGGGACGTGCACCTGGCCCTGCCCGGCCAGCTGCTGGCCGTGGGCGGGCTGCCCACACCCGAGCGTTATCTCGCCTACCTCCGGGGTCTGCTGGAGCGGCTGCGGCTGCGTGGCGCGGTGCGGCACCGCTGGCTCGACACCTGGATCAAGGAAGCCGGCATCAGCCGCTACCTCATCTCCGGGCGCAGACCCGACGGCATGCCCGCCTTCCCCGAGGGCGTCGCTCCGCCGCGGTTCCTGCTGGACGGGCAGAAGGACGGGTCCGAGTTCGACGCGGTCACCGGACGGCTGGGCTGGTACCAGGACTGGACCCGTCGATGCCTGGACCTGGACGCCGCCGGCGCGACCGAGTACCTGCGCAGGCTGCTGCCCCACCTCGCCGACGCCGGTGTCCTGTCGGCGCGCACCACCCGTGACCGGCAGACCCGGGTGTACGGGCTCCAGCCCGGTCACATCCAGGTACGGCTGCTCGACGACGCCGTCGTCAACAAGGCCTTCGTCGCCTGCGAGGACTGCGGCTGGCAGCAGGTCGTCGTCCCCGAGCGGCGCACCCGCTGGTACGGCCACCCCTGCCCCCGCTACCGGTGCAAGGGACGGCTGACCGCGCCGCAGCCCGACCTCTCCACCACCGGAATCGAAGGCCTCCGCCCCGAACGGCCCGTGCGGGAGCGGGACTACCGCAGGGACTATTACCGCCGCCTCTACCTGACGGGCGGCACGTTCCGCGTGGTGACGGCCGAGCACACCGGCATGCTGAGCCGTCCCGAACGGGAGCGCGTCGAGCGTGCCTTCAAGGCGGGCACCCACTACACCGACCCCAACGTCCTGTCGTGCACCCCGACCCTGGAACTCGGCATCGACATCGGCGACCTGTCGGCCGTCCTGCTCGGCTCCCTGCCCGCCGGGCCCGCCAACTACGTGCAGCGGGCGGGGCGGGCCGGACGACGCACCGGCAACGCGCTGGTGGTCGCGTTCGGCGGACGCCGGGCACGTGACCTGTACTACCTGGACCAGCCACGCGAGATGATCGCGGGGACCATCCTGCCGCCGGGCTGCTACCTGTCGGCCGTGGAGATCCTGCGCCGCCAGTACACCGCCCGGCTCCTGGACCTGGCGGCCCGCGGGGAACTGCGGACCTCGGACGGCGAGACCCTCCCGCCCGTGCCCCGGCTGTCGTCCGCCCTCTTCGGCACCGGCGGATGGTGCCAGGATCTCGCCGACGCCGCGCAGACCCACGGGGCGCGCCTCGTGGAGGACTTCCTCGCGCTGTTCCCCGCCGGCGACGGCCAGGACACCGACATGGAGGGCGTCTCGGTGCACGCGGCGGACGAACTGCGCGCGTACGCGACCGGCGGGATCGTCCGGGTGCTTCAGGAGGCGGAGGAGGACTGGACCGGCCGGCGCGAGGAGGTGCGCCGCAGGATCGCGGCGATCGACGAGGCGGCCGGGCAGCTCGCCTCGTCCGACGACACCCAGGACCGGGAGCGGCGCGAACTGCTGGCCGAGCGCCGTGCCGCCGGGGACCTGCTGCGGGACCTGAGCCAGTCCTCCGCGCACGCCACCCTGGTGGACCTCGGACTGCTGCCGAACTACAGCCTGACGGACACCACCACCCGGCTGGAAGCCACGCTGTACTGGTCGGAGACCCCGGACGAGGAGGACGGCCCGCGGGACGAGGGCGCCCGGCCTGCCGGGGCCAAGGTGTACCGCAGCGAGACCCGGGACTACGAACGGTCCAGTGCCCTCGCCCTGACCGAACTCGCCCCCGGCAACAGCTTCTACGTCAACGGCTACCGGCACGTGGTCCGCGCCCTCGACATCGGCGGACCCGACCGGCGCTCGTGGTCGGTGTGGCGGCTCTGTCCCGCCTGCGGCTACGTGCGGACCGAGAACGCCGAGCGCGACACGACACCGTGCCCGCGCTGCCGTGGCCGGGAGATCGCCGACGCGGGCTGCGTGCAGTACGTGCTGCGTCCCCGGCGCGTGCTGTCCCGTGACCGGCGCGAGGACGCCAGGGTGCGCGACGACCGCGACGAACGCGACCGCAGGCACTACGCGACCCTCACCACCGTCGACATCGACCCCGACCGCCTCGTTCCCGGATCCTGGCGGCACGACGGGGCCGTGTTCGGCGTGGACTTCACCCGCCACGCCACGATCCGGACCCTGAACCTCGGTCTCGACCGCGAGGACGGCAGCAGCACGGTGCCGCTCGCCGGGGAGGACGTCCGCCTCAACCCCTTCTACGTCTGCACCTCGTGCGGCGGCGCGACGGCCGACGGCAGACCGGTGGTGGACGTCCCCCAGCACGCGCTCACCGAGTCCGGCGCGGCGAGCGCCCCGGCCTCGGCACATCATCTGCTGTGGTGCCCGCGCCGCCGGATCCGCGGCGCCTCGGCGAGCACGGCCGGAGCGCAGGGCGCAGGCCGGGACGTGCCCCTGCTGCTGGCCCACGAACTGACCACCGAGGCCGTCCGCATCCTGCTGCCCGCCTCGGTGGCCCGCTTCAAGGAGCGCCTCGCGTCGTTCACCGCCGCCCTGTTCGCGGGGATCGCCGCCCGCTACGGCGGCGATCCCGACCACATCGACATCGCCGAGGCGACCATGCCCGACGACGCGGGCGACCCGGAGACCGACTGGCCCCGGCGCTTCCTCGTCGTCTACGACCGGCTGCCCGGCGGCACCGGCTACCTGCACCGGCTGGCCTCCGCGGACGGCTTCCGGGAGGTACTGCTCAGGGCACGCGACGTCATCGAGCACTGCCCGTGCCAGGAGAAAGGCATGGACGGCTGCCACCAGTGCCTGCTGCGACGGGTGCCGGCGGCCGACTACGACAAGGTCAGCCGCAACGAGGTCCGGCAGATGCTGGACGAACTCCTCGGCGCCGAAGGAGAACGCTGGCGCACCTCGCAGGTCAGCACCACGCAGGACATCCCGATTCAGCGGCAGGCCGAGAGCGACCTCGAGGTCCTGTTCGTCGAGACGTTGCGCGACTGGGCCAAACTGCCGGAATCCAGGGCCGCGGCGGACGCCTACACCACCTCGGCCGGCACCTACGCCCTGGACCTCCGGCTCACGGCACCGGACGGCTCCACCGTCAGCTGGCGCGTCTCCCAGCAGCGCGCGCTGGACGGCACCCGGCCCGACATACTCCTGGAGCGACTGGACTCCCCGAGTCCGCGCGTCGCGCTGTACCTCGACGGCTACGCGTACCACGCCACCCGCGAACACAACCGGCTCGCGGACGACGCCGTGAAGCGCACCCGGCTGCGCGCCGACGGGCTGCGGGTGTTCCAGCTGACCTACCACGACGTGATGGCGTGGCGCCGCCGGATCAACGACACCGGGTACGCGGGGACCGACGCGGACACCTCCGTGTGGACGCCCTACGGCACCACCGGCCGGCAACGCGCCCGCGACTACTACGACCGGGTGGGCCGCGGGCTGCCCGGCGAACTCGCCGAGACCATGTGGGTCAACCCGGCCCGGATGCTTCTGGCCTACCTGCGCTCGCCCGAGCCGGAACGCTGGCGACGGCGGGCGGAAGCGGTGGCCGCGGGCATGAGCGGGGCCACCGGGATCCGTGGCGCCGCCCTCACCGGCGCCGAGGCCGCGGCGGGCATCCGGGAGGCGCTGCGCGCAGGTGTACCCGCCAAGGCCGCCGGGCCGGTGCGGATGCTGTACGGCTCCGACGCCTCAGGCTGCCGCCTGGTGCTGGCCGCCGACGGCAGGCGGACGCCGCCCGTGTGGACGGGACTGGCCGTCCTCGACGACGGCGTCGCGGCCCTGGAGGAAGGGCCGGTCCACAAGCGGCGCTGGCGCGCCTGGCTCTGGTGGGGCAATGTGCTGCAGTTCCTCGAACACGGCGGCGGTGACAGCGCGCAGCTGACGTCGGGCATGCTCGACGGCTTCGACCCCGAGGTCCTCACCGTGACCGGCGGGGAGGGCTGGTTGTCCTCCGCGCGTATCCCGGTGCCCCGGCCCGCGGAGGAGCCCTCCGCTGTGGAAGCCGCCGCCGTACCGGCCGTCCCCGCCGTCACCGTCGACGAGAGCGTCACACGCGAGCCGGAGGCGGCGGAGCAGCGCGGCGACACGGGCCACGGCCGGGATCCCGGCTGGGACCGGGTCATCGAGCTGCTGGACCCGGAGGAGCCGGGGCTCGCCGCCCTCGCACAGGCGCTGGCCTCGGCGGCGATGCCGGTCCCCCGGGACGGCTACGAACTGGACGGCCACGGCTGGCAGGCCGATCTCGCCTGGCCCGACGCCCTGATCGGCGTGGTCCGGGCCCCCCGCCCGGCCGGCGACGAGCCGGACTACGAGGCCGAGGACCAGGCACGCGCGTTCGCGGCGGCCGGCTGGACGGTCCGCACGGCGGCCGACTGGGACAGCGCGGAGCTGATCGCCCGGCTCGACGGCCGCCACCCGAACAAGGACACCACCAGCGACGGGGAGCCCAAGCGATGACCACCTCCGGCGTGACCCTGCGCCTGCTCGACCGGGCCGACAAGGAGATCCTCAAGCTGCCCCGCACGGTCAAGGGTGCCTTCTTCGACTTCCAGCACAAGTTCAGGACGAACCCGCACACCACCGGTCTCAAACTCCAGCAGCTCAAGGGCGACCACCGGCTCTGGTCGGCACGCGTCAACGACGAGTACCGGGCCCTGCTGCTGCGCCTCGCCGACGACGACTGGCTGATCGTCTCCGTCAAGCACCGCAAGGACGTCTACAACCGGCTCTCGTACGGGGTCAACCAGGTCACCGGCGGCATCGAGTACGTCGATCTGGAGGTGGTGGAGGACAGTGTCCTGGGCAGGCTGCCCGGCGCGACCGCCCCGGCACCGGCCGCCAAGCCCGAACCGCACCCCCCGGCTGCCCCCGAACCGCTCCCCCCGGTGTCGCGGCCCGAGCCGCTGTTCACGGCCTGGTCCGACCGTCAGTTGTCCGAACTCGGCGTCGCGGAACCCCTGCTGCCCGTCATCCGCACGCTCACCACCGAGGACCAGCTGCTCGGACTCGTCGAGTACGCGCCGCAGCTGACCGGCGAGGTGCTGATCGCGCTGTTCGACGGCGCGTCGTACGACGACGTGCTCGACCAGGTGACCAGACCGGTGGCCGCCACCGAGCCGGTCGACCCGGACGACTTCGCGGCCGCCGCCCGGCGACCGGCGACGGTCGTCACCACCACGGACGAGGACCTCCGCGGAGCCCTGGAGAGCGGTGACTTCGGCCGGTGGAAGAGCTTCCTGCACCCCACTCAGGCCAAACTCGTCGAGCGCCGTTACAACGGACCGGCACGGGTCGGAGGCGGGCCCGGCACGGGCAAGACCGTCGTCGCCCTCCACCGGGTACGCCACCTCGTCCGGCAGCTCCCCCCGGGGCACGACAAGCCGGTCCTGCTCACCACCTACAACAAGAACCTCGCCGCCGACCTGCGCTCCCGGCTGCTGGAGCTGGGCGGTGAGGAACTGCTCGGCCGGGTCGACGTGAGTCACGTCGACCAGTTGGCGCTGCGTGTCGTCCGTGAGGCCGAACCCGGCAACGGCAAGCAGGCCATCGACGACGGCCAGGCCGTACGCGAGTGGCGCGCACTGCTCGACGAACTGGGCGAGAACACCTGGGACCCGGAGTTCCTGCACGAGGAGTGGACCCAGGTCATCCTCGGCCAGGCGGTCGGCAGCCGCACCGACTACTTCCGTGCCCGGCGGGCCGGGCGCGGCAAGAGCATCGGCCGCGGCGAGCGGGCCGAGATCTGGCAGCTCGCCGAACGCTTCACCCAGCGGCTCGACCGGCTCGGGCGGCAGACCTGGGACCAGGTGGCGGAGCGCGCGGCACGCCTGGAGATGGGCCGTGAACAGCGCATCCGGAACATCGCGCGGCAGCGGGAGGAAGCGGGTGGCCTCGACAACATCCACCTGCAGGACGGCTCCGGAGGCCGGCTGCGCCATCGCTACCGCCACATCGTGGTGGACGAGGCCCAGGACCTGCGTCCCGCCCACTGGAAGATGCTGCGCGCCATGGCCCCCCGTACATCGGACGACCTGTTCCTGGTGGGCGACACCCACCAGCGCATCTACAAGAACCAGGTGACGCTCGGCAGTCTGGGCGTCAACATCCGCGGCCGGTCCGCGAAGCTGACCCTCAGCTACCGCACCACACGGCAGATCCTGCGCTCGGCCCTCGGAGTCCTGGGCGAGACGACGTACGACGATCTCGACGGCGGCACGGAGACCCTCGCCGGATACCGGTCCGTACTCAACGGCGGCCTCCCGGCCGGGCACGCCTTCCCGGACTGGGAGGCCGAGCGGGAGGGTGTGGCCGCTCTGATCACGGAGTGGGACGCGGACCCGGACACGGCTGTCCCGCACGAGCGGATCGCGGTGTGCGTCCCGACCAATCAGATGGCGACCGAGCTGGGGTACACGCTGAAGCTGCACGGCATCGACTCGGTGGAGATCCGCTCCGACGGACCGAACGGCTCCACCGGGGTGCACATCGGCACGATGTTCCGGTTCAAGGGGCTGGAGTACCAGCGGATGATCATCGCGGGCGTGACCGACGGGCTCGTTCCGCGTGAGGACGTGAGCCGACTGCGTGACCGCCAACCCACCCGCTACCGGCACGAGATGCAGCGAGCCAGGTCCCTGCTCTTCGTGGCCGCGACCCGGGCACGCGACAGTGTGGACGTCTTCTGGCACGGCAGGCCCAGCCCGTTCCTCGACAGCTCGTGGGCGCAGACCGACCGCGGCGGGAGGTGACACCCGGCTCCGGGACAGGTTTCCGCCTCGGCCCACGTGTGCCCCGGTGGAGGTCATAGGGTCGTTCCCGCACGTCATAACACACGGTTCGCCGGGGGGACATCATGCAGGCGAAGGAGACCCTGTTCGCCGATCTCGTACAGGGCAGGGCCCAGCAGTTCCAGGTGCCGCTCTATCAGCGGACGTACTCCTGGACCGAGCGGCAGCTCGGACAGCTGTGGGCCGACATCCTGGAGCAGGCCGAGCTGCTGGAGGCCGGGGACGGAGCGAGCACCCACTTCCTGGGCTCCGTCGTCCTCGCGCCTTCCCCGCAGAACGAGGCGACGTTCCCTCGATGGCTCGTCGTCGACGGTCAGCAGCGGCTGACGACGCTGTCGCTCGCCCTGGCCGCGATCCGCGACCACATCGCGGACGCCCAGCCGGACGAGGCCGAGCGCATCGACGAGGAATACCTGATCAACAAGCGCAAGAGCGGTACCGACCATTTTCGGCTGCTGCCGACGCAGGCCGACCGGCCCCAGTTCGGCGCGCACATCCGTGGTCCAGTCGAAACCCAGGCCGGCGGCGGAAACGTCGGCACGGCCTACAGCTTCTTCCGCCGCAAACTCGTCGAAGCGGGGGATCCGGCCGCCCCGCAGGACGTGTTCCGCATCGAGCAGGCCATCACGTCCAGGCTCACGCTGGTCGCGGTGACCGCCGAGCGCGGCGACAACGTCCACCGCATCTTCGAGTCCCTCAACAACACCGGTCTCAAGCTCAGCCAAGCCGACCTGCTGCGCAACTATCTGTTCATGCGGCTGCCCACCCGTGGCGAGCACGTCTACGAGACCTACTGGCTGCCGCTGCAGAACAGCCTGAGCAACGACGAACTCGAACAGCTCATGTGGCTCCAGTTGGTGTTGGGCGGGGACGACCGCGTGCGCCGTCAGGACCTGTACGCGTCTCAGCAACAGCACTTCGAGCGCCGCGAGATCACCGAAGCAGAGATCGAGGCGTACATCAGGGACTTGCACCACCGCGGCGCGCTGTTCCGTCGGCTGCTCCACCCCGAGGAGGAGCCGGACCCCGCCGTCCGTGCCCAGTTGCGTCGTTTGGACACCTGGCAGGCCCAGGTCACCTACCCCGCTCTGATGCTGCTGCTGGATCGACGTCAGCGCGGAGAGGTCGGCCCCTCGGACACCGCCCGAGCGATGTCGTACATCGAGAGCTTCCTGGTGCGCCGGATGATCTGCCGGGTGCCGACGAACAACCTCAATCGCATTTTTCAGGCCGTGCCCGGACAGCTGCCGCTGGACGTACCCGTGGCCGACGGACTGCATCAGTTGCTCTCCGCGGACAATCGCTTCTGGCCGGACGACGAGGAGTTGCGCGGGAAGATCCGGAGCGCACCCTTCTACCAGTACGGGCGGTGGCACCAGCGCAAGATGGTGCTCCAGCGGCTGGAGGAAAGCTATGGGCACCCCGAACCGGTGGACTTCGCCTCCGCTCGGCTCACGATCGAACACGTGCTGCCCCAGTCCGCGGGGGACGAGTGGATGCGGATGCTGAGCGAGGACGCGGCCGCTACGGAGACCGCCGAGGATCTGCACGCGCGACTCCGGCATACGCTCGGCAACCTGACCCTCACGGCGGTCAACTCGGAACTGTCCAACCACCCGTTCGAGCGCAAGCAGGACCTGCTCAAGGGCAGCCACCTGGAGATGAACCGACGCATCGCCGCCACCGACAGGTGGGGCGCCCAGGAGATTCTGGCCCGCGCCGACGATCTCGCCGAGCGTGCGATCGCACTGTGGCCGGCCCCTCTGCCCGGCATCGGCAGGGCAGAGCGCAGCCGCGACTGGCAGCTGGCCCATCAGGTACTCGCGGCACTCCCTCACGGCACCTGGACGTCCTACGGCGACCTCGCCGCATTCCTCGGTTCGGGCGCGCAGGCCGTGGGCAACCACCTGGCCGCCACTCCGGGCGTGGCCAACGCCCATCGCGTGCTCACCTCCGAGGGCAAGGTCTCCGACGGGTTCCGCTGGACGTCCCCGGGCGAGGGGGGCGACGTCCGGGCCCGGTTGACCGCGGACGGCATCCGCTTCACGGTCAACGGTGCCGCCGATCCGGCCCAACGCATCACTGCCGACGATCTCGCCCTCCTGTTCACCGGGGTCGACGACAACCAGGCGGACGACGAGGACACGGCACAGCGCACTGTGCAAGGCCAGAGCGAGGAGACGCGCGCCGACCGGTTCTTCCGTCAGCTCGCGGCAGACGACTCCCCTGAGACGGTCGACGCGGTCCGTGCCCTTCTCACCCGTTGGGAGGAGCTCGGCGGATGGGTCGGCCACGGAGCCGGGCAGGCCATCACCAGCGCGTTCCTCATGCTCGGAGAGGCCGGGGCACCGGGCCGCGGTATCTGGCCGCTGACGCTCTACCCGGGCGGCGGACGCGGTGGCACGGCGGAGGTGGTGTTCCAACACCTCGCCGCGCACGAGCCCTTCACCGACCGCAGGCTGCGCGCCGAGCTGCTGCGGCGGCTTAACGAGCTAAAGGGTGTCGACATCCCCGAGGGAAAGCTGGAACTGCGTCCCAGCTTCCGTCTCTCCCTTCTGGAAGAGAACCACAACCGCGAACTGCTAGCCGAGACACTCGCGTGGTTCCGTCGCTGCTGGGACGCCCGGGATGCGGCCTGAGGCGGCGACGGGCGGGCTGCGACGAACAGGCGGCTCTGACAGCCCACTCGGTGCTCGGTCGCGGTGACGGGACCGTCGTTCCTCAACGTCGGCGGCCTCTCGTGGTTCGCCACCCTCCCTGACGTCCGGCCCGGCGCCATCGCACACCAGTCGAGCCCGGTGACGCCTGGCTACCGAGCGGCCGGGCTCCACCGTTGCTCTTCGGCCACTACGCGCAGGCGATGTGGCGGCGCATCCCGAGCGGGCGTCATTCGAGCGTCAAGAATTCTCGGCACCACAAAGAAACGCATGCCGTCAGGACCGTGCGCTGTCCCATAACCGCAGGTCAGAATGCCTAACACGAAGACACCGTTCGCTCGACCCGGTGCAGGCAGCAAAACAGGTCGAGCGAACCATCCAGACCGCAATCCGCAGGTCAGGCGCCCTTCGCGACAGGCTCCAGAATCGCCACGCACTCGACGTGATGCGTCATCGGAATGATGTGATTCAAAAGCATGTGGAAGGAAATCGCAGGTCAGCGGCGTGCGATCTCTTGACGCACACTCCAGCCCAACGCGAACGCGGCGGGATCTCCCTCTCCCTCACCGCCGGCACCCTGCAGGCCGTTCGTGAGCGCCGACCTGCCCGTCATCACCTCCGCCGCCATGCTCGTCGAGGTGATCCACCCCAGGATCAGTGACGCGGCGCTGGAATGGAGGCTGTCGCGGCTGCGAGTCGAGCCGGTCACCCAGACCCTCGCCCAGGCAGCGGCGACGCTGCTGCGCACGGCCGGGCTGCATGGCCACGAGTACGCCATCGATGCCATGGCCCCGGTCCTCCTGGCCCGGGCAGCCGGTGCCGGCTGCGTTGCTGTGGCGCGGCCCGCACCGGGTGGGTCTGGGTAGGCGGGTTCAGTGCTCGGCGGTCAGACCGAATCCGTAGGGGAACAGCGGGTCGTAGTGGGCGTCGCCGATGTTGATCGGTTCCTGGGCCTGGCTGCGGGGCCAGGTGACGGGGAGTCTCCCGGTGAAGGGGTGCTTGCCGAACAGGACATCGGCGACTCCTTCTCCTTCGCTGCCGGGGAGCCAGGACATGACGAAACCGTCTGTCTTGGGCAGTTGGTCGGTGATGATCTGGGGGCGCCCCGCGACGTCCAGGACGATGCAGGTGGTGATGGCCGAGCAGACGCGGTCGATGTTCGCCTGGTCGGTGGCGGAGAGATTCAGGGTGTGGCCGCCCGTGCCGACGTCACCGACGCCTTCGGCGTAGGGGGTCTCGCCGACGACAACGATGCCGACGTCGTAGCCGCTGGTGGGCGCCGCGGCGTCGGCGCTGTAGGTGACGTTCTCCGCGTCCTTCTGGATGCCCTGGAGGATGGTGGTACCTGGGATGGCGTTCCCGGACCGGCCCTGCCAGCTCACGGTCCAGCCGCCGGCCTGGTTGCCGAGGTCGTCGGCGTTGGCTCCGGCGACGTAGATGCGCTGGGAGCGCTTGAGCGGCAGCGCGTGGTGGTCATTCTTCAGCAGGACCTGCGACTCGGCGACGGCACGGCGGGCCACGGCCCGGTGGGCAGGCGAGCCGACGGTACCGATGTCGGTGCGGTCGGTGTAGGGATGCTCGAACAGGCCGAGTTCGAACTTCGCACGCAGAATGCGGGACACCGCGTCATCGATGCGGGACATCGGGACGCGGCCGGCCCGGACCTCGGCAGTGAGAGTCTGCTCGAACTGAGGCGCGTCGTAGGGCTGCATGAACATGTCCATGCCTGCGTTGACGGAGGTACGGACCTGGGTCGCGAAGTCCCCGGGGAGCTGGGCGATGGCGTCCCAGTCACTGATGAGGAACCCGTCGAAGCCGATCTTCTGCTTCAGGACGTCGGTGAGCAGTTCCTTGCTGGCGCTCATCTTGACGGGCTCGCTGCCGGGCACGTCGGTCCACTGGACGGACGAGTAGGACGGCATGATGCTGCCGACATGGTGGGCCTGGACGGCGGTGACGTAAGGGGCCAGGTCGACGGCGTCGAAGCGCTGGTGGCTGGTGCTCGTCACCCCGCGGTCGATGGTGTAGTCGTGGGTGGTGGAGGTGCCGTACGTGGTGTCGCCGTCACCGGCGTAGTGCTTGGCGGTGGCCAGTACGTGGTCCGGCTTCGCGAGGTCCTTCTTACGGGTGCCCTGGAAGCCGTCGATGGCGCTCTCCATGCGCTGGACCAGTGCGGGGTCCTCGCCGAAGCTCTCGTAGGTACGGCCCCAGCGGTCGTCGCGGGCGACGCACACGCACGGGGCGAAGACCCACTGCGGGCCGGTCGCGCGGGTCTCGGTGGCGGTGATGTGCTCCTCTTCGCGCACCAGCCCGGGGTCCCGGGTGGCGCCCATGCCGATGTTGTGCGGGAAGATCGTCGCGCCGACGAGGTTGCCGTCGCCGTGCACGGAGTCGATCCCGTACAACAGCGGGATGTGCAGGCGGGTGGCCAGTGCGTGCGCCTGGTAGCCGTCGATCATGTCCGCCCACGCGGCGGGGGTGTTGGGGGTCGGGGTGGAGCCGCCGCCGGACAGGAGCGAGCCGAGGGCGAGGGCCGTGATCTGCGTTCGGTCGGCGTCGACCGAGCCGCGTTCGGCCTGGGTCATCTGGCCTATCTTCTCTGCCAGCGTCATGCGGCCGAGCAGGTCGGAGACGCGGCGAGGTACCGGCAGCTTCGGGTTGAGGTACGGCAGGGTCCGGCTCCCGGCAGGCCGCGATGCGGCGGTGTCGGTGTCGGCCAGGGCCGACGAGGCCGGGACCGCCGTGGCGACCAGGGCGGCCGCGGCCAGCAGTGCGCCTGCCGTACGTCGTCGGCTGATGGTGAGTCTTGACGGCAGAACGCCGCGTACGGGCTGATATCTCACGTCGATGCTCCTTGGATGCGGCCGCCCCGCAGGCGACGGACGTGGGGATGGTGCCGAAGTGGTGCCCGGGCCGGCGCCCCGCAGTCGCGTTGCCTTCGCGGGGTGCCGGCCGTCGCCGTCGGGCTCACTGAAGCCGTGCGACCGGGAGGGCGACCTGACACAACAGGCCAACCCCCAGGCGGCAGCCCGGTCCTGCAAACCATGCGGCGAGCTCTGCCACGCCGAGACGGCGCTACTTCTGTGCCCAGACCTGGTTGGGCTGTGTGCCGCCGCCGTAGCAGTCCCATATCTGCAGCAGCGCACCATTGCCGGAGCCGTCGGCGTCCAGACATCTCCCGGACCGGGGGTTGGTGACGGTGCCGTCGGCGTTGAACTGCCACTGCTGGGCGCCGGTGCCGTTGCACGACCAGAGCTGCACTTTGGCGCCGTTGGCCGTGGAACCGGCGGCCACGTCGAGGCACTTGCCGGTCTGCGGGTTGACGAGGGTGCCGTCGGTCCGCGTCCACTTCTGGTTCCAGCCGGTTCCGCAGTCCCACAGCTGGACGGGGGTGCCGTCGGCCGTGCCCCAGTCCTTCAGGTCCAGGCAGCGGCCGCTCTGCTGACCGGCGATCGTGCCGGACGTACCGCCTCCTCCTCCGCCACCGCCGGAGCCGTTGGAGTCGTAGGAGAAGGAGTTCACGGCCAGGCCGGGGCCACCGACCCAGGGCTCGAAGCCGAACTGCACGCTGGTCATGTACCACGCCGACGACAGGTAACCGCGGCTGATCGAGTCGTTGGTGAAGTCCTTGATGTTCACCGTGATCGCGTCGGTGGGCTGCTGGCGGACGTAGGAGACGGTGTTCCAGGCGATGCCGCTGCCTTGGCGGCCGTACCAGACGTCCCAGTTGGCGCCCTCGATCCACACCGTGCCGACCTTGGTGCCGAACGGCGTGGGCGAGCCGGAGTGATTGGCCCAGATCATCATCTCCTCGCCGTTGTTCTGGCCCGAGGGGTTGGAGCTGGTGTCGAACCAGATGTCGTACGCGGCGTCCCACTGGCCGTCGGCGGTCGCGAAGTCGACGCTGGACTGCGGGTTGCCGAAGGCCGACACCTGCAGCGGCAGACCGTTGCCGCTGGAGCAGTTGCCGTAATGGCAGCCGGCGTAGATCGACGGATACGCCGCCGGCGCGCCGCCGGTGCCCACGTCGTGCCAGCCGGTGGTGACCTTGAAGCCGTCGTCCGAGACGTCGATGCACTGGGGGATCGAGTCGCCCCACTCGTTGTTCTGGACGACGTACTTGCCGCCCGAGACCTTCATGCTGTCGGTCTTGCCGCACAGGGTCGTGTTCGCGGACGCCGGCGAAGCGCCGGCCAGGGAGAGGGCAACCAGGAACAGGGCAGCCACGACCGCCGCGACCGCCGCAGCTCCACTGCGCGGCTTCACGCTCGATCTGGTCATGGGAATCCTTTCGATGGCCGGAGCGGCTTGTGCGGCGCCCGGACCGTGGGGGATGGATCCGGAGAGTGGGAGTGTCGATTTGGGAGCGCTCCCATATTGCGGAGCACCGACGCCGGTATCTTCCGGAAATGAAATGAGAGAGGATTGCGCCAAAACGGCGGATCGGCGCCGCCGCGAGGCGGGACCAGCACGCGGCGTGAGAGCTCGCCCAGCTCATTGACGCCGCGACACATGAAGCCAGCGAGGCTGATTGACTGTCAAGCGGTCTGCATCCGTTCATCTTGTGAAGCCAACGCAAGGTGCTCGTGGCCAGCACGGACGGGCCTGTCTCGAACAGGCAGCCGTGGCGCCGGACCGGCACGCTCTGCGCTTTCGAGTCGACGTCCCTTCGGTGGCGCACGGGCGTCGCATCGCCCTCGCACTGCGACGCGTCCGACCTCGGCACCCCCTGAACTCACGGTTCGGACGCCACCTCTGTCGGATCGTCATGGTCGCCGCACCGCCCCTCGTGCGATATGGACGCACCCCTTGTCGATGCATCCGGGCGGGGCTAGGGTGCCGTCTCAGTCAAGTCACTAGCTAGTAGCTACTAACTAATTCGCCCTGGTAGCCACTGGCGGACCTGCGGCCCCGGAGTGGAAGTGGGTGATGTCCGATACCGGTCGGCGACTGGACGACGGGGTGTGCTGCACACCGGGCAAGACGCGACCACGGTGCGGATCAACTGCTGGGCAACCAGGCTGTCTTCCCGTGTGACATTGACCAATGCTCGGGGAAATTGTCCCGCAGCGCTGTCCCGAACAACGGTGCCGCCCGATGGAGAGGTCTTGGCGAACATGGTTGAGGGGGCGCCCTCGTACCGGCGCGACCGGTCACGACTGCCGGCCGCCGAGCGGCGGCGCCAGATCATCGACGTGACCTCCGCACTTATCGCAGATCGCGGTTTCTGGGGACTGTCGATGCAGGACGTGGCCGATCGCTGCGGGCTCACCGTTCCGGGTGTGCTGCGTCATGTCGGTTCCAAAACCGGCTTGCTCATCGCCGTGCTGGAACACCGAGATGTCGAGGATGCACGATCGCTTCGCGCGCACCTCGGCGTCGGTGAGGAGGAGGTCCCGGACGAGTGGTCCGCCGACGGCCCCCACGGAGTCGGTCTGCGGCAGTTGTGCTCGGCGACGATGCAGCGCAACTCGGAACAACCGGAGTTCGTCCGGCTCTTCACGGTGCTCGAAGCCGAGTCGCTGACACCAAGCCATCCCGCGCACGCCTACTTCGTGAAGCGGCAAGACCAAGCGATAGCCGCCTTCGCGTCCTTGGCCAGGGACATCAGCGACCATCCCGAATCGCTCGCCCGGCACATCGTGGCGATGATGGACGGCCTGCAGATTCAGTGGCTGCGAGCGCCGAAGACGGTCGACCTGGTTCGGGAATGGGAGTCCGCCGCCGGGGCGCTGTTCGGTGAACGGAAGGACGACGCGCGCACGAAGAAGCGGAGCGATTGACGGTCGCTGCCACGCGCGGGGACCGAAACCCTCTGCGGAACCGCAACCGCGTCATGCCCCCGCACACTCAAAGAAACCGCAGGTCAGCGACCCTTTGCAGTAGGCTCAAGGATCGCCACGCACTCCACATGATGCGTCATCGGAAACAGATCGAACGCCCGAAGCGTCCGCACCCGGTACCCACCCTCGCGGAAGTACGCCAGATCGCGAGCCAGCGCAGCCGGATCGCAGGCGACGTAGGCGACGCGGCGGGCGCCGAGGGAGGAGAGGTGTTCGACCGTCTTGCGGCCGGCGCCGGCGCGGGGCGGGTCGAGGACGATGAGGTCGACCTCGGTGATGCCGGTGCGCGGGAGGACCGACTCGACCTTGCCCTGTTCGATGCGGACCCGGGGGAAGTCGGCCAGGTTGTGGCGCGCGTCCTCGACCGCGCGTTTGCCGGACTCGATGCCCAGGACCGCGCCCTTCTCACCGAGGCGGTCGGCGAGGGCACCGGCGAAGAGGCCCACGCCGCAGTAGAGGTCCAGGGCCATCTCGCCCTTGCGGGGCAGCAGGCCCTGCATGACCGCCGTCACCAGCGTGTCCGCCGCCTTCGGGTGGACCTGCCAGAAGCCGCCGCTGCCGACCCGGTGGGTGCGGCCGTCGGCGCGCTCGCGGACGAAGGGGCGGCCGTGGACGCGGTGCACGCCGCCGTCCTTTTCGTCGACCCGCATCACCGACACCGGCTTGTCCAGTGCGACGATCGGGAGGCGGGCGCCGGGCCTCGGAGTCAGGATCACCTGGCGGTCCTGCGAGCCCGTCGCCGCGATCGCCTCCACCGACTCCATGCCGGTCCAGTCGCGCTTCTCGATACCCAGCTCGGTCACGCCCGCGGCGGCGATCATGCAGTGGTCGACACGCTCGACCTCGTGCGAGCGGTGACGGCGCAGACCGGCGTGGCCCTCCGCGTCGACGGCGTACTGCACGCGCGTCCGCCACTGCGGGACCTGACCCGCCGGGACCTTGTCACCCTCGGCCGGCATCACGGTGCCGTCCCAGCCCGCCTCCTCGGGCGTGAGGCCCGCGAGCCGCTGGAGCTGCTCGGCGATCACCTCGCCCTTCAGTCGCCGCTGGGCGCCCGGCTTGGCGTGCTGCCAGTCGCAGCCGCCGCAGCGGCCGGGGCCGGCGAAGGGGCAGGGAGCCTCGACGCGGTCCTTCGATGCCTCCAGGATCTCGACGGCGTCCGCCCGCAGGAAGCGTGCGCCCTCCTCGCCCTCGGTCACCCGGGCCACCACCCGCTCTCCGGGCAGCGCGTGCCGGACGAACAGCACCTGGCCCTCGGAGGTACGGGCGATGCAGTGGCCGCCGTGGGCGACGGGGCCGATCTCGACCTCGTATTCCTCGCCCACCAGAGACTTGGTCGGTTCTGCCTGCATGGTGGGGTGACTCCAGATCGGGGAGGAAATCGGGAAGGGAAGTCGGGAACGGTGCTTCGGGAAGGAAAAGGAAGCGGCCGCAGCCGGTGGGCCTGACAACAGCCCACCAGTCTACGGCCTTCCCCGCGCGCCCAAGACCTGCGCGCCTCAGACGTGCACGCCTCAGGCTTGTGCGCCTCAGGCTTGTGCGCCTCGGTCCCGCCGGCCCCCAAGCCCTCAGCGTCGCAGCCCCGCACGCCTCAGTCCTTGACCGCCGACTCCTTCGGCCGCTCCGCCGCCGGACCACGCCGCACCGCACCCGGCGCGTTCCACTCCTGCCGCTTGCGGGCGCGCAGCTTGGCCGCCTCGGAGGAAGCCAGCTGGTAGGGGACGGAGGTCACCATCACGCCGGGCGTGAACAGCAGGCGGCCCTTCAGGCGCAGGGCGCTCTGGTTGTGCAGCAGGTGCTCGTACCAGTGGCCGACCACGTACTCGGGGATGATCACCGAGACCGCGTCGCGCGGGGACTCCTTGCGCAGGCCCTTGACGTACTCGATGATCGGCCGCGTGATCTCGCGGTACGGCGAGTCGAGGACCTTCAGCGGTACGTCGATGCCGCGCCGCTCCCACTCCTCCTGCAGTGCCTTGGTCTCCGCCGGGTCGACGTTGACGGTGAGCGCCTCCAGGGTGTCCGAGCGCATCAGCTTGGCGTAGGCCAGGGCGCGCAGGGTGGGGCGGTGGATCTTGGAGATGAGGACGACCGAGTGGACGCGGGAGGGGCGGACACTGTCGTCGGTCGGTCCCTCGGGGGCCGCGATCTCCTCGGCGACGCGGTCGTAGTGCTTACGGATCACGGTCATCGTCGCGTAGAAGATGCACATGCCCAGCAGGGCCACCCAGGCACCGTGCGTGAACTTCGTGACGAGGACGACGACCAGCACCAGGCCGGTGAAGAAGGCACCGAACGCGTTGATCGCGCGGGAGCGCACCATGTGGCGGCGCTTGGCCTGGTCCCGCTCCGTCGCCAGGTGGCGGTTCCAGTGCCTGACCATGCCCGTCTGGCTGAGCGTGAAGGACACGAACACACCGACGATGTACAGCTGGATCAGGCGCGTGGAGTCGGCGCCGTAGATGACCGTCAGCATGGCCGCCGCGCCGGCGAGCAGCACGATGCCGTTGGAGAAGGCGAGGCGGTCGCCGCGGGTGTGCAGCTGGCGCGGCAGGTAGCGGTCCTGGGCGAGGATCGAGCCGAGCAGCGGGAAGCCGTTGTACGCCGTGTTGGCCGCCAGGAAGAGGACCAGGGCGGTGGCCGCCGCGAGCACGATGAACAGGAAGCTGCCCTTGCCGAACACCGCCTCGGCGACCTGGGAGATCACCGGGTTCTGGACGTAGTGCGAGCCGAGGGCGACGCCGTTGTGGATCAGGTCGGTGGCCGGGTTCTCGGCCATGCGGACCTTGGTCACCATGGCGAGGGCGATGATGCCGCAGAACATGGTCACGGCCAGCAGGCCCATCATCGCCAGCGTGGTCGCCGCGTTCTTCGACTTGGGCTTGCGGAAGGCCGGGACGCCGTTGGAGATGGCCTCCACGCCGGTGAGCGCGGCACAGCCGGAGGAGAAGGCGCGCAGCAGCAGGAAGACGAGGGCGAAGCCCGCGAGGCCCTGGTGTTCGGCCTTGATGTGGTAGTCGGCGGTGGGCGCCAGCATGGTGTCACCGAGGACCAGGCCCCGGAACGCGCCCCACGCGATCATGATGAAGACGCCGCCGACGAAGACGTACGTCGGGATCGCGAAGAGCTTGCCCGACTCCTTCACGCCGCGCAGGTTCATCAGCGTCAGCAGGACGATCACGGCGACGGCGCAGAGCACCTTGTGCTGCACCACGAAGGGGACCGCCGAGCCGAGGTTCTCGATGCCGGAGGCGATCGAGACGGCGACGGTCAGGACGTAGTCGACGAGGAGCGCGCTCGCGACGGTGAGGCCGGCCCTGGGGCCGAGGTTGGTGGTGGCGACCTCGTAGTCACCGCCGCCGCTCGGGTAGGCGTGGACGTTCTGCCGGTACGAGGCGACGACCGTGAACATCAGCACGACGACCGCGACCGCGATCCAGGGGCTGAAGTGGTAGGCCGACACGCCCGCGATGGACAGGACCAGCAGGACCTCCCCCGGCGCGTAGGCGACGGAGGACAGCGGGTCGGAGGCGAAGACAGGGAGTGCGATGCGCTTCGGCAGGAGCGTTTCGCCCAGCCGGTCACTGCGCAGTGCGCGCCCGATCAGGATCCGTTTGGGCACGTCGGTCAGTTTGGACACGACAGAGGATCGTAGGCCTTCGAACAGGCAGCCGCCCACCCGGCATCCCCGTTCTGCCTCATGAGTGAAATCACGGGCGCACGGAACTGCGGATTCCGTGGTTCGCGCGCCCTCCGTGTCTAGATGGCAGACCCCGCCTGTCTTCGCACTTCGGAGGTCCCATGCCGGCGACCGCAGAGCTGATCGGGGCCACGGTCGCCCTGGTCGGCCTCGGAATCCTGACCCTGTTCAGCGTGCGCAGCATCACTCGCCGGTCGGCGCCGTCGGCCACCCGCAGGTGAGCGGCGCCGGATGAACGTCGTCAGGTGATCACAGTCGGTGATCGCGGGAAACCCCGGCACAGGGGTGCCCGCCCCGAACCACTCGTGTGTAGCTTTGGGCGTCGGTCTGAGACCCTGATGCTGAGCAGTAACTTTTGGACACCGGAAGGACGGTCGTGCACATCGTCATCATGGGCTGCGGAAGAGTGGGTTCCGCTCTTGCCCAGACCCTGGAGCAACAGGGACACACGGTCGCCGTGATCGACCAGGACCCCACCGCCTTCCGCCGGCTGGGCCCCGGGTTCGGTGGCCGCAGGGTCACCGGGGTCGGCTTCGACCAGGACACCCTGCGCGAGGCGGGCATCGAGGAGGCCGGCGCCTTCGCCGCCGTCTCCAGCGGCGACAACTCCAACATCATCTCCGCGCGCGTGGCCCGCGAGATGTTCGGCGTGGAGAACGTGGCCGCCCGTATCTACGACCCGCGCCGTGCCGAGGTCTACCAGCGCCTGGGCATCCCCACCGTGGCCACGGTCCGCTGGACGGCCGACCAGATGCTGCGCCGCCTGCTGCCCTCGGGTGCCGAGCCGCTGTGGCGCGACCCCACCGGCGGCGTCCAGCTCGCCGAGGTGCACGCCTCCCCGAAGTGGGTCGGACACAAGATCAGCAAGTTGCAGGAGGAGACGGGCGTCCGCGTGGCGTTCCTGACCCGCCTGGGCGAGGCCATCCTGCCCACCTCGCAGACGGTGCTGCAGGAGGGCGACCTCGTCCACGTGATGATGCGGGCGGACGACGTCGACAAGGTCGAAGCGGCATTCGCCGCGGGCCCGGAAGAGGAGGGCGGTCACTGATGAGGGTCGCCATTGCCGGAGCCGGCGCCGTCGGCCGCTCGATCGCGGGCGAGCTGCTGGAGAACGGCCACGAGATCCTGCTCATCGACAAGGCGCCGACCGCCATCTCGGTGGAGCGGGTGCCGCAGGCGGAGTGGCTGCTGGCCGACGCCTGTGAGATCACGTCCCTGGACGAGGCGGCGCTGCAGCGCTGCAACGTCGTGATCGCCGCGACCGGCGACGACAAGGTCAACCTGGTCGTCTCGCTGCTCGCGAAGACGGAGTACGGCGTTCCGCGCGTCGTCGCCCGGGTGAACAACCCCAAGAACGAGTGGCTGTTCAACGAGGCCTGGGGCGTCGACGTGGCCGTGTCCACGCCGCGCCTGATGTCCGCCCTGGTCGAGGAGGCGGTGAGCGTCGGCGACCTGGTCCGCCTGCTCCGCTTCAGCCACGGCGACGCCAACCTCGTCGAGCTGACCCTGCCGGAGGAGTCGGCTCTGGCCGGCACCCAGGTGGGCGACGTCGAGTGGCCGCAGGACACCTCCCTGGTCACGATCATCCGCGGCACCCGCGTTCTGACCCCGTCCAAGGAGGACTCCCTGGAGCCGGGCGACGAACTCCTCTTCGTGGCCGCGCAGGCCCGGGAGGAGCAGCTGGAGGAGCTGCTGTCGGTGCGGCGCGAGAGCTGAACCCACGAGGAAGGGCGCCCTGGAAACCCAGGGCGCCCTTTTTTCGTCGTACGACGGCCGGCTACGCGTCCCGGCGGTGCCGTCCGCCGGTGGGCTCGCCGCCCTCGGCGGCCAGCGCGGCCTTGCGCTCTTCCTCGGCCTTCTCCTCCGCCTCCATCTCCGCGAACACGTCGATCGGGGCGGGCGCCTTCGCGAGGAAGACCCAGGTGAGCCAGACCGCCAGCAGGAACGGCGGGATCTTCAGGGCGACCAGCACCCAGCCGAGCTGGGCGGTGTTGGCCCACCAGTACAGCGGGAAGAGGATCGCGCACTTGGCGAGCAGGATCAGACCCCAGGCCCAACTGGCATTCGCGTAGGCCTTCTTGCGGCCGGGGTTGCGGGTGCGCCAGGAGAGGTTCTCCTTGAAGACCGGGCCGAGGATGAGTCCGATCAGGGGGACACCGGCGAGGGTCGTGATGATGTAGGCCAGCGCCATGCCCAGCGTGTAGAGCATGCCGGGGAGGTAGAAGTCCTTGGCGTTGCCCGTGAACATCGCGAACAGGACGCCGAAGGCCACGCCGAAGACACCGCTGAAGGCGTGCTTGACGGTGTCCTTGCGTGCCAGCCGGACCACGACCAGCACCAGGGACACGGCCAGCGCGGCGATCGCCGAGATGTGCAGGTCCTTGTTGACCGTGAAGATCGCGACGAAGAGGAGACCGGGCAGGACCGTCTCGACCATGCCGCGGACACCGCCGAACGCCTCGAACAGGGCGGCCTCGGTGACCGCGCGGGCGTCGTCCGACTGAGTCTGTTCGGTGTCTTCGGTCGGCTTGTCGAGGGACGTCACCGGCTACTCCCGTCCGAGGGGTCGCAGTTCGTATTTCGGGTTGAACAGCACCCGGCGGCCCCGGCTCATGGAGATCCGGCCCGATGCGATCAGCTTGCGCCCCGGTTCTATGCCGACGATGGAGCGCCTGCCGAGCCACACCACGTCCAGCGCGGCCGAGCCGTCGAACAGCTCGGCCTCCAGGGCCGGGACTCCGGCCCGCGGCCGCAGGGTGACCGTGCGCAAGGTACCAGTTACGGTGACGATCTGGCGGTCCAGACAGTCACCGATCCGGGTGCATCCCGCGGTCTCGGCGTCTTCCCGCAGCTCCTCGGACTCCAGGTCCTCCTGCGAGGTGGAGAGCCGGTCGAGCATCCGCCGGAACCGGCCGACCGGCTTTTGGGAACGAGGAACAGCAGTCATATCTGAAGCGTACCGGGGCCCACCGACACCGCCGTAGCGCAGCTCACTTCTCGAACCGGTACCCCATCCCGGGCTCCGTGATGAAGTGCTTCGGGTGCGACGGGTCCGTCTCCAGCTTCCTGCGCAGCTGGGCCATGTAGACGCGCAGGTAGTTGGTCTCCGTCCCGTACGACGGCCCCCACACCTCCTGCAGCAGCTGCTTCTGGCTGACCAGGCGGCCGGTGTTGCGGACCAGCACCTCCAGCAGGTGCCACTCGGTCGGGGTGAGCCGGACGTCCTTGCCGGAGCGGTTGACCTTCTTCGCGGCCAGGTCGACGGTGAAGCCCTCGGTCTCCACGGTCGTCACGTCGTCCTCGCCCGGCCCGACCGGCTCGGCCCGGCGTACGGCGGCCCTCAGCCGGGCCAGCAGCTCGTCCATGCCGAAGGGCTTGGTGACGTAGTCGTCGGCGCCCGCGTCCAGCGCCTCGACCTTCTCGTCCGAGGAGTGGCGGGCGGACAGGACCAGGATCGGGACACGGGTCCAGCCGCGCAGCCCCTTGATCACCTCGACGCCGTCCATGTCCGGCAGACCCAGGTCGAGGACGATCACGTCGGGGTGGCGGGAGGCGGCGAGCTCGAGGGCGGTCCTGCCGTCGGGGGCCGCGTCGACCTCGTACTTGCGCGCCTTGAGGTTGATCACGAGCGCGCGCACGATCTGCGGCTCGTCGTCGACCACGAGCACCCTCGTGGGGGTCTGGGGGGTCCCCCCAGTGGGGCTCAGCATTGGGTCTGCCTTTCTGGTTCTGTGCTGGACTCCCCGAGGGGGAGGGGCTCGGGAGGCGATCCTGCCGCACGGAGGCTGAGCACCATCGTGAGCCCGCCGCCCGGCGTGTCCTCGGCGTTCAGGGTGCCGCCCATGGCCTCGGCGAAGCCGCGGGCGACCGCGAGACCGAGGCCGACCCCGGCGCCGCGCGGGGCGTCGCCGTAGCGCTGGAAGGGCTCGAAGATGCGGTCCTTCGCCTCGTCCGGGACCCCGGGCCCGCGGTCCACGACGCGCACCTCGACGCGGTCGACTATGGCGCTGGCCGACACCAGGACGCGCTGTCCGGGCGGGCTGTACTTGACGGCGTTCTCCACCAGGTTGGCCACCGACCGCTCCAGCAGGCCGGGGTCGACGGCGGCCATGGGCAGCGTCTCGGGGATGTCCAGCTCGACGCTGTCCTCGGGTACGCCGCCGAGCGCCATCGGGACCACCTCGTCCAGGTCGATCTCCCGGATGAGCGGGGTGACGGTGCCGGTCTGCAGCCGGGACATGTCGAGCAGGTTGCCCACGAGGTGGTCGAGCCGGTCGGCGCCCTCCTCGATGCCCTCCAGCAGCTCCGCCTGGTCCTCCTCGGACCAGGCCACGTCGTCGGAGCGCAGCGAGGAGACGGCGGCCTTGATCGCGGCCAGCGGGGTGCGCAGGTCGTGGCTGACGGCGGCCAGCAGGGCGGTGCGGATGCGGTTGCCCTCGGCGAGCGCCCTGGCCTGGTCGGCCTCCTCCTGGAGGCGCCGGCGGTCCAGCACCACGACGGCCTGCGCGGCGAACGCGGCGAGCACCCGGCGGTCCTCGGCGGGGAGCACCCGGCCGGTCAGGGCGAGCGCCATGTGGTCGCCGATCGGCATGTCGACGTCGGCGTCCTCGGGCCGCTCCAGGGCGGGCCCGAATCCGGCGCGGCCCGCACAGGTCCACGGCTCGACGTCGCTCGCCCGTTCCAGCAGGGCGGCCGATTCCATGGCGAAGGTCTCGCGGACCCGTTCCAGCAGCTCCTCCAGGCCGGTCTCGCCGCGCAGCACGTTGCCGGCGAGGAAGGAGAGGATCTCGGACTCGGCGCGCAGCCGGGCGGCCTGGTGGGTGCGCCGGGCGGCGAGGTCCACCACCGAGGCGACCGACACGGCGACCCCGACGAAGATCGCGATGGCGACGATGTTCTTGGGATCGGCGATGGTCAGCCGGTGCAGGGGCGGGGTGTAGTAGTAGTTCAGCAGCAGCGAGCCGAAGGCCGCGGAGGCCAGGGCCGGCAGCAGGCCGCCGAGCAGGGCAGCGGCGACGGTGACGGCCAGGAACAGCAGCATGTCGTTGGCGAGGCCGAGGTCGACGGTGTTCAGCAGCACCGCCAGGATGGCCGGGCCGGCCAGACCCACCAGCCAGCCCGAGATGATCCGGGTCCGGCCGAGCCGAGCGCCCCGGGCCACGGGCAGTCCGCGGCCCTTGGCGACCTCCTCGTGGGTGACGATGTGGACGTCGAGGTCGGGGCCGGACTCCCGGGCGACCGTGGCGCCGACGCCGGGCCCGAAGACGTACTGCCAGGCCTTGCGGCGCGAGGAGCCGAGGACGATCTGGGTGGCGTTGACGCCGCGGGCGAAGTCCAGCAGCGCGGCCGGTATGTCGTCGCCGACCACGTGGTGGAAGGTGCCGCCCAGGTCCTCCACGAGGGTGCGCTGGACGGCCAGCTCCTTCGGGGAGGCCGAGGTGAGACCGTCGCTGCGGGCTATGTAGACGGCCATGACCTCGCCGCCGGCGCCCTTCTCCGCCAGCCGGGCGGCCCGCCGGATCAGGGTGCGTCCCTCGGGCCCGCCGGTCAGGCCGACCACGATCCGCTCGCGCGAGCCCCAGATGGCCGAGACCCGGTGCTCGGTGCGGTACTCGGTCAGGTACTCGTCGACCCGGTCGGCCACCCACAGCAGCGCCAGCTCGCGCAGCGCGGTCAGGTTCCCGGGCCGGAAGTAGTTCGAGAGGGCCGCGTCGACCTTGTCCGGCTTGTAGATGTTGCCGTGCGCCATACGGCGGCGCAGCGCCTCCGGTGACATGTCGACCAGCTCGATCTGGTCGGCCCGCCGTACGACCTCGTCGGGCACCGTCTCCCGCTGCCGCACCCCGGTGATCGACTCCACCACGTCGCCGAGCGACTCCAGGTGCTGGATGTTGACGGTCGAGATCACGTCGATCCCGGCCGCGAGCAGCTCCTCGACATCCTGCCAGCGCTTGGCGTTGCGGGAGCCGGGGACGTTGGTGTGGGCGAGTTCGTCCACAAGGGCGACGGCGGGGGCGCGGCGGAGCACCGCGTCGACGTCCATCTCGCCGAAGGCGGCACCCCGGTACTCCAGGTCCCGGCGCGGTATCTGCTCCAGACCGTGCAGCATCACCTCGGTGCGCGGCCGGCCGTAGTGCTCGACGTAGGCGACCACGCAGTCGGTGCCCCGCTCCACCCGGCGGTGCGCCTCGGACAGCATGGCGTAGGTCTTGCCCACGCCCGGTGCCGCGCCGAGATAGATCCGAAGCTTGCCGCGTGCCATGGCCCCATTGTCTTCCGGTAACTGCTGCGTACGCAGCGTCGACCTTACGGCCAACGATGCGGACAAACGGGACGATGGCCCGGTCAACAGGGGTCTTTGACGCAACTCTGATGGAGGCCGAGGCCCTCAGTGCTCGACGATCTCCCCGTCGCGCAGCTCCAGCACCCGGTCGGCGAGGTCGAGCAGGGTCGCGTCGTGCGTGGCGACCAGCGCGGTGGCCCCCTCGCTGCGGACGACGGCCCGCAGCAGCTCCATGACCGCGTGGCCGGTCTCGGCGTCCAGCTGGCCGGTGGGCTCGTCGGCGACGATCAGGGCGGGGCGGTTCGCGAGGGCGCGGGCGATGGCGACGCGTTGCTGCTGGCCGCCGGACAGCTCGCCCGGCCGCTGGGCCGCGTGGTCGGCGAGTCCGACGAGGGAGAGCAGCAGGTCGACGCGTTCCTCGCGCTCGCGCGGGTCGGCCCGGCGCAGCCGTAGCGGTACGCCGACGTTCTCGGCGGCGGTGAGGATCGGGATGAGCCCGAAGGACTGGAAGACGAACCCGATGCGGTCCCGGCGCAGCTCCAGCAGGCCGCTCTCGCCGAGCCCGGCCAGATCCTGCCCGTCGACCTCGACCCGCCCCCGGTCGGGGGTGTCGAGTCCGCCGACGATGTTCAGCAGGGTCGTCTTGCCGGAGCCCGAGCGCCCCTTGAGGGCGACGAGCTCGCCGCGCGGGACCTCCAAGGAGACCCCGCGCAGGGCGTGGACGGCGGCGGCGCCGCGCCCGTACGACTTGTGGACGTCCTCGACGCGCACCATGGTCTCGGTGAGCACCTGACTCATTCCGCCTCCCCCGTGTCCCCCGTGCCCCCGTGGGCCGGGCGCCAGTATCGCCGTGGGACGCCCGGCCGTTCAACGGTTCAGTTCGGTTGTCGGCGGCCTCGGGCCAGGAGGAGCCCGCCCAGCCGGTCTGCCGGGGTTGCTGTTCGTGTGGTCCTGGATCACGGCGGACCAGGCGTCCATCAGCGGGCGTTCCCCGGACCAGGTGAAATCCTGGCCGGGGAGCGCGACTTGCCCGCGATCATCGATGAACGTCGCTCACGTGCGAGGCTCTCTCGCCTGGTACGGCGTTCAGGAACGGTTGGAGTAGCAGCCGCACAGCCCTACGAGGGCGTGACGACGCCCAGCAGCTCGCGGTCGGGGACGTCCGTGCTCGCGCCACAGCCGACACGCTCGTCCTCGACCGCCAGCCGTACCCTCGGCCCGCAGCGCAGGCGCCCACGAATACGACCGGGCCGCACCCCGTTCCGGATGCGGCCCTCCTCGCGTCCTACTAACGGACCTCGGTGATCTCCGGTCCGCGCTGCAGCTGGCCCATGCCGCCGGAGAAGCGCGAGCCCTCCTCCTGCTGGACACCCTCGGGAACCATCTGGGCGTCGTTCGGCAGCTTGAGGACGATCGGGTCGCGGGGCGCCATCGGGCCCTCACCGCGGACCACGACGGTGTCCCGGAAGATCTGCTCCAGCAGGCCGGCGACCTGCGGCTGCACGGCGGCCTGACCCGAGATCACACCGCGCAGGAACCAGCGCGGGCCGTCCACACCGACGAACCGCACGACCTGGAAGCCGCCTGTGCCGTCGGGCAGCTGCACCGGCACCTGGGCACGCAGCTCCCAGCCCAGCGGACCCTCGACCTCGTCGACGATGCCGCCCTGCTGGGTGATGCCGCCCGCGATCTCCTCGCGGACCTCGCCCCAGATGCCCTCGCGCTTGGGCGCGGCGAAGGCCTGGAGCTGGATGGCGCTGTCGCGCAGCACGACGGTCGCCGCGACGATCGCGTCACCGGCGACCTCGACCCGCAGCTCCATGCCGTCGACGCCCGGCACGAAAACGCCGCCGAGGTCCACGCGGCCCTCGCCCGGGTCGCGCACCTCGCTGCTGTCCCACGGCCCGTCGGGCCGGGGCTCCGGCTCCAGCCGGACGCGCTCGCGCTCGGCCTCTTCCTCGTCCGCCTCGGTGTCGACGCTGTCGACGACCTGCTCGGCCTCGCCGGCCGCGTCCTCGGCGGCACCCTTCTTCTTGCGACGTCCGAACACGTCACTGTCCTTCCCGGTCGGATACGACCGAAGCGTATCGATTCCCACCCGTCCCGCCGCCCTTGGCGGCCGGACCGCTTGTGCCGCTTTCGTCGCCCACCGAGGCGTGGCCACCGGTGGACCCGAAGCCCCCCTCGGCCCGCGCCGAGCCGGGAAGTTCCGCCACCTCCTGGAAGCGGACCCTCTCGACCTGCTGGACGACCAGTTGGGCAATCCGGTCGAAGCGCTCGAACCGCACTGCCTCGCGCGGGTCGAGATTCACCACGATCACCTTGATCTCCCCACGGTACCCGGCATCCACCGTCCCTGGGGCATTCACCAGGGCGACACCGCAGCGGGCGGCGAGCCCGGAACGTGGGTGCACGAAGGCCGCGTACCCCTCCGGGAGGGCGATCGACACTCCCGTGGGCAGTACGGCCCGCTCACCGGGCTTGAGTTCGCAGGCCTCGGTGGTCCGCAGATCGGCTCCGGCGTCCCCGGGGTGTTCGTACGCCGGAAGCGGTACGTCCGGGGCGACACGGCGGATCAGCACGTTCAGGGGGTCGCGGCGCAGCGGGCCGAGGGAGTGCTCGAAGCTCACGGGTTCACCTCGAAGGCGCGGGCACGGCGGATCTGGTCCGGGTCGCTCATGGCGGCCTGGATCTCCTCCTCGCGGCCGTGGTCGATGAAGTGGTCGACCTTCACCTCGATGAAGAGGGCGTCCGCGCGGACGGCTACGGGCCCTTCGGGGCCGCCGATCCGGCCGGTGGCGGTGGAGTAGATCTTCCGCCCGGCCACGGCGGTGACCTCCGCCTCCAGGTACAGCGTGGTGTCCACCGGGACCGGCCGCACGAAGTCGGTCTCCAGCCGCCCGGTGACGGCGATGGTCCGCAGCAGCCAGTTCAGCGAGCCGAGGGTCTCGTCGAGGGCGCTGGCCAGTACTCCGCCGTGCGCGAGGCCGGGGGCACCCTGGTGGGCGGGCTGGACGGTGAACTCGGCGGTCAGTGAGACACCCTCACCGGCACGCGCCTCCAGGTGCAGGCCGTGCGGCTGCGCGGGACCACAACCGAAACAGTGTTCGTAGTGGGCACCGAGAAGCTCGCCGGGTGCGGGAGCATCGGGGTGCCGTACCGGTTGCACGGCGTCGGCGGGGGGCTGAAGAGCTGCGGAACTACCACTCACAGGCGCAGACCTTACCCGCCCGCCCGTCACCCACCACCGCCGTACCCGACAGCGCTTCGCGCGGGCTGCCCCGACTCCGGCGATATCCGGATACCGTGCCAAGCTTGGCCCCATGCAGCTCTCCGCCACCCCCTACGAAGAACGCCTCACCGCCCCCCGCTCGTGGTGGCTGATCAGCTTCCTCGTGGGCGTCTCGTTCGCCCTGATCCTGCTCCCGTTCGGCACCCTGCCGCTGCTCGGCGGCCTGGTCGGCGGTACGGCCGCGGCCGCGGTGGTGGCCAGTGCCTACGGCTCCGTGCGCATCCGTGTCGTGGGCGACTCCCTGATCGCGGGCGAGGCGAAGATCCCGGTGTCGGCACTCGGCGACGCGGAGATCCTGGACCCGGAGGAGGCCCGCGCCTGGCGCACGCACAAGGCCGACACCCGCGCGTTCCTGCTGCTGCGCGCCTACATCCCCAGGGCCCTGCGCGTGGAGGTCACGGACCCGCAGGACCCGACGCCGTACCTGTACCTGTCGACGCGCGAGCCGGAGCGGCTGGCGGCGGCCATCGAGGCGGCGAAGCACCAGGCGGGCGACCGGGCGAAGGACCAGCAGGCGTAACCGGGCGCGGGGGACGTCAGTCCCCCCAGTCCTCGGGAGGCTCGTCCAGCTTCAGGGGCTTGGCGGGCTTCTCCAGCGGCGGCAGCTCCGGCAGTGCGTCCCACGGCACCTGCATCTTCCGCAGGTCCGCCCGGACCCGCCCGGCGAGCTTTCTGGTGTCCCGGCGGTTCATGACCGCCCCCACCGCCGCGCCCACCATGAACGGCATGAGGTTGGGCAGGTCCCGCACCATCCGCTTCATGATCTGCTGACGCAGCTCGCGCTTCATCTGGCCCCCGAGGGCCGTGTTGATCGTCGACGGCTTCATCACGTCGATCCCGCGCTCCCCCGACCAGGAGGACAGATACGCGGTACTGCGGGCCATCAGGTTCCCCGGAGGCCGCACGCCGTACACCTCGTGCAGCTCGGCGATCATCTTGAGCTCGATCGCGGCGACCCCGGTGATCTCCGCGGCCAGCTCGGTCGGCATGGCCGGCGGCACCGGCAGCATCGCCGCAGCCCCGATCCCGGCCCCGACCGTCGAGGTCGCGCCGGCCGCGCCCGCCACGAGTTTGTCGGCGATCTCCTCGGGCCCGAGGCCCGGGAACTGTCTGCGCAGCGCCGCGAGGTCGCGTACGGGCACACGCGGGGCGATCTCGATGATCCGGTCGGTGATGTACGACAGCCCCGCCCGCGCGCGGCTGCCGCCCATACGGGCACCTTCCCGGGCCAGATCCCGGGCCTTGTCACGGATCACCGCGGCCCGACGCCTGGCGACAGGCGCAGGCCGCCGCGCCGACGTCGGCAGGCCTTCTGGGCCCGACGCCGGTTCGAGCGAGGCTCCCGCACCGGGTGAGCCCCGCTCGCCGTCACGCGCGCCTTGCGGGCCGTCGTACGGCCCCTTGTCCGCTCCCCGCAGGGGGAAGCGGCGCTTCCGTGGAGGGGTCGAGCCAGTCACGGCCGACCCGTCCTCAGTCGCAGTCGCGGCAGATCGGCTGACCGTTCTTCTCCCGGGCCAGCTGGCTGCGGTGGTGCACCAGGAAGCAGCTCATGCATGTGAACTCGTCCTGCTGCTTGGGCAGCACACGGACGGCCAGTTCCTCGTTCGAGAGGTCGGCGCCCGGCAGTTCGAGGCCTTCGGCGGCCTCGAACTCGTCGACGTCCACCGCGGAGGTGGACTTGTCGTTCCGGCGAGCCTTCAGCTCTTCGAGGCTGTCCGAGTCGACGTCATCGTCGGTCTTGCGTGGAGTGTCGTAATCGGTTGCCATGTCGCTCTCCCCCTCTGGGTGTCTGCGGTGTCTCCAGCGCACGTAACGCGTGAGAGGCCGGACTTGTGCCCGACCTGAGGCGGAGATTTTGCCTCACATCAAGGTCTGTTACTCAATCGACACCCAACCCGATCCCTCAAGAGTGATCGGCTTGGATGGCGGTGAGGACCGTACACGGTTCGAATGCCGCACCTCAAAGGCGCCTCACCGTGTACTTCCCGTGATCAAGAGCCCTGAAAACCAGGATTTTCCCGGCTTTACGGCTCCTGTCATGATCACAGAGAGTACATGGCCGGAAATCCGCCCATGTGATCGATCACACAGGGTCAACCTGATCGGGTGCCCTGAAAATTCCGCGCAAAGCGAACATCCTCCGCGTGTGTCGGATCTGCGTCACAGCGGCAGGGTGACGCGCATCACCAGGCCGCCGCCCTCGCGGGGCTGCGCCACGATGTGGCCGCCGTGCGCGCGGGCCACGGACCGGACGATGGACAGGCCGAGGCCCACACCCTTGTCGCTGCCCGTGCGCTCCGTACGGAGCCGCCTGAAGGGCTCGAAGAGGTTGTCGATCTCGTACGCCGGCACGACCGGCCCGGTGTTCGAGACGGTCAGCACCGCCTGCCCGTGCTCCACCTCCGTGGTGACCTCGACCCAGCCTTTCTCGGCCACGTTGTAGCGCACGGCGTTCTGTACGAGGTTCAGCGCGATCCGCTCCAGCAGCACACCGTTGCCCTGCACCACGGCGGGTTTGCGCTCACCGCGGATCTTGACGCCCTTGGCCTCCGCCTCGGCGTGCACCTGGTCGACGGCCTGGCCGGCCACCTCGGCCAGGTCGACCGGTTTGCGCTCGACGATCTGGTTGTCACTGCGGGCGAGCAGCAGCAGGCCCTCCACCAGCTGCTCGCTGCGCTCGTTGGTGGCCAGCAACGTCCTGCCGAGCTGCTGCAGCTCCACGGGGGCGTTCGGGTCGGACAGGTGCACTTCCAGGAGCGTGCGATTGATCGCGAGCGGTGTGCGCAGCTCGTGGGAGGCGTTGCCGACGAAGCGCTGCTGGGCCGTGAAGGCGCGCTCCAGACGCTCCAGCATGTCGTCGAAGGTGTCCGCCAGCTCCTTCAGCTCGTCGTCCGGGCCGTCCAGTTCGATCCGGCGGGACAGATCGGATCCGGCCACCTGACGGGCGGTGCGGGTGATCCGGCCGAGCGGGGACAGCACCCGGCCCGCCATCGCGTAGCCGAACGCGAAGGCGATCACGGCGAGGCCCAGCAGGGCCAGCAGCGAGCGGCTGAGCAGGTCGTCCAGGGCCGACCGGCGCCGCTGGTCGACGCAGTGGCTGATCGCGTCGTTGAAGTCCTGGAGCGAGAGACCGGAGGTGTTCCCGGCCATGTTGATCGCGGGGCAGTAGTCGCTGGTGATCTGCAGCTTGGAGCCCTGGGAGAAGCTGACGATCCGGAACGGCGGCATGTTGCCGGTGGTGATCGCCTGCGCGGCCAGCAGGTAGATGATCGACAGCAGCAGGATGCCGGCGATCAGGAACATGCCGCCGTACAGCAGCGTGAGCCGTATCCGGATGGTCGGGCGCAGCCACGGGAAGGGGGGCTGCGGCCGCCGGGGGTCCCAGGTGGGTTTCGGGGGCGCCTGGGCGGGCGCGGGTGTCGAGGCCACGGCGGATCAGATCCGGTAGCCGGAGCCGGGCACGGTGACGATCACGGGCGGCTCGCCGAGCTTGCGGCGCAGCGTCATGACCGTGACACGGACCACGTTGGTGAACGGGTCGGTGTTCTCGTCCCAGGCCTTCTCCAGCAGCTGCTCGGCCGAGACGACCGCGCCCTCGCTGCGCATCAGTACCTCCAGGACCGCGAACTCCTTGGGTGCGAGCTGGACCTCCTTGCCGTCGCGGAAGACCTCGCGGCGGTTCGGGTCGAGCTTGATGCCGGCGCGCTCCAGGACCGGAGGCAGAGGCACGCTCGTACGGCGTCCGAGGGCGCGCACGCGCGCGATCAGCTCACTGAACGCGAACGGCTTGGGGAGGTAGTCGTCGGCGCCGATCTCCAGGCCTTCGACGCGGTCACTGACGTCGCCGGACGCGGTGAGCATGAGCACGCGCGTGGGCATGCCCAGCTCCACGATCTTGCGGCAGACGTCGTCGCCGTGCACGAGCGGGAGGTCGCGGTCGAGGACGACCACGTCGTAGTCGTTGACGCCGATGCGCTCCAGGGCGGCCGCACCGTCGTACACGACGTCGACGGCCATGGCCTCCCGGCGCAGTCCGGTGGCCACCGCATCGGCGAGCAGCTGCTCGTCCTCGACGACGAGTACGCGCACGTCGCTTGTCCTTCCTGTGTCCACCCGCGTAGCGCTCAGTGAGCGCGCGCGGGCAGGGGTGTCCGTGGGATGTGACCTCCATCCTGCCCTTTTCGGCCATAAGTCGGCTGTAAGGCGGGGTCCGGCCGCAGGGATCCGGCTCCCGGGGCGGGAATGCAGGATTTTCTCTGGCGGTTGAGGTTTCCGCGGAAGGACGTGGGGGGAGGACGGCTTTACACCCCGCGATCACGCTCTGCATGTGCCGCAACACCATGCGGTACATCACAGTCCGCTTCCGCAGAGCGGGCGTGGGTGTCCGGCACCGTCGCCGCCCGGCAGGGCAGCGCTGGGCACCCGCGAGAGACGTGATCGCCCCTTCCGAACGGCACACCCCCGTGCCACCGACCCACGACCCAGGACGAGGGGGCGCAGCATGGACGCATTCACCGCAGGACTTCTGCAGCGCATAAGGGCGACCGAGTCCGACCTGTCGCGGGCTCGTGACGAGGGCGACGACTTCCTCGCCGAGGTGGAGCAGGCCGAGCTCGACGACCTGCGCCGCCTCGCCGCCGAACACGGTGTGGAAGTCGGCGCGTCACGCGTCTGATCGGCCCGCAGCACACAGCGGAACCCCCCGGCGAATCCAGCGCCGGGGGGTTCCGCCGTTCTCGCGTCCTGCGCCGGCGCGGCCCCGTCAGTCGTGCCAGGCCCCGAAGTCCTCCAGCAGGCGCTGAAGGGGCTCGAAGACGCCCGGTGTACCCGCGACCGTCAGATCACGCGAGGGGCGCTCTCCGGGCCGTCCACCGGTCAGCCCGCCCGCCTCCCGCGCGATCAGATCCCCGGCGGCGAAGTCCCAGGCGTTGAGTCCCCGCTCGTAGTACCCGTCCAGGCGGCCGCAGGCCACGTCGCACAGGTCGACCGCGGCCGACCCGCTGCGCCGGATGTCCCGCAGCAGCGGGATCAGCCGGCCGGCCACCTCGGCCTGGTGGGCGCGGACCTCGGCGACATAGTTGAAGCCCGTGGAGACCAGCGCCTGGTCCAGCGGGGGCGCGGGCCGGCAGGACAGCGCCCGCTCGCCCTCCCACGCACCCGTGGCCCAGGCACCGCCGCCGCGCACGGCGTGGTAAGTCTCGCCGCGCATCGGTGCCGCGACGACCCCGACGACGGTCTCGCCGTCCAGCTCGGCCGCGATGGACACGGCCCAGGTCGGCAGCCCGTACAGGTAGTTGACGGTGCCGTCGAGCGGGTCGATCACCCAGCGGACGCCGCTCGTGCCCTCGGTGTCGGCGCCCTCCTCGCCGAGGAAGCCGTCGGCCGGGCGGCGGTCGGAGATCAGGCCGGTGATCAGCTTCTCCGCCGCGATGTCCATCTCGGTGACGACGTCGATCGGGCTCGACTTGGTCCTGGCCACCGCCAGGTCGGCGGGACGGCCGTCCCGCAGCAGCTCGCCGGCGCGAAGGGCGGCCTCCTGGGCCAGGTCGAGCAGGTCCCTGTACAGGGCGTCGGTCACGGGTCTCCTCACGTGTAGGGGCTGTCGGCGCCCGCGGCGGCCGGGTGGGGGGCACGGGCCGGGCAGCAGCCGACCGGGCAGAGGTTGTGGCTCGCGCCGAGTGCGCCCAGGGCGCAGGGGGTGACCTCCTGCCCGCGCTCCACGGCGGCCCGCTCCAGGATCAGCTCGCGAACCGCCGCGGCGAACCGCGGGTCGGCGCCCACGGTGGCCGAGCGGCGCACCGGCAGGCCCAGTTCCTCGGCCTTGGCCGTGGCCTCGGTGTCGAGGTCGTAGAGGACCTCCATGTGGTCCGAGACGAAGCCGATGGGCGCCATGACGACGGCCGGGGCGCCGGCGGCGTGCCGCTCCTCGAGGTGGTCGCAGATGTCCGGCTCCAGCCAGGGGATGTGCGGGGCGCCGGAGCGGGACTGGTAGACGAGCCGCCAGGGGTGGTCGATGCCGGTGCGCTCACGGACCGCGTCGGCGATCAGCTGGGCCACGTCCAGGTGCTGCTCGACGTACGCGCCGCCCTCGCCGTGGGCCTCGACCGGGCCGGAGGTGTCGGCGGCGGCGGTCGGGATGGAGTGGGTACTGAAGGCGATGTGGGCGCCGTCGCGGACGTCCTCGGGGAGCTCGGCCAGGGAGCGCAGCACGCCGTCGATCATGGGCTCGACGAAGCCGGGGTGGTTGAAGTAGTGCCGCAGCTTGTCGATCTTCGGCAGGTCGAGGCCCTCGGCCTGCAGGGTGGCCAGCGCGTCGGCGAGGTTCTCGCGGTACTGGCGGCAGCCCGAGTAGGAGGCGTACGCGCTGGTGGCGAGCACCAGGATGCGGCGCCGGCCGTCGGCGACCATCTCGCGCAGGGTGTCCGTCAGGTACGGCGCCCAGTTGCGGTTGCCCCAGTAGACCGGCAGGTCCAGGCCGTGCTCGGCGAAGTCCTTGTGCAGGGCGTCCAGCAAGGCGCGGTTCTGGTCGTTGATCGGGCTGACCCCGCCGAACAGGAAGTAGTGCTGCCCGACTTCCTTGAGCCGTTCCTTGGGGATGCCGCGCCCACGCGTGACATTCTCCAGGAACGGGACCACGTCGTCGGGGCCTTCGGGGCCGCCGAACGAGAGCAGGAGCAGGGCGTCGTACGGGGTGGCATCGAGCGCGTCTGGCATGGGTCGATCCTGCCACCCGGCTCTGACGGCCGGGCAACAGCGGAGTGAAGAGTCGAGTTCCAACCGGTTTAGTCCGGTATTTCCGGCTGCGATTCCTAGTGCAATTAGGGTCACCTAACTCGTAAGCTGTATCAGCCGCATTCGCGCCTTACCGATGCCCCGGAGACCACGTGCCCAGCCCCTACCGCGCCCTGTTCGCCGAGCCCGGCACCAAGAGCTTCTCCGCCGCCGGCCTCGTCGGCCGGATGCCACTGTCGATGATGGGCATCGGCGTGGTCACGATGGTCTCCCAGCTCACCGGGCGCTACGGCCTCGCGGGCGCGCTGTCCGCCACCATCGCCCTGTCCGCGGCCACGGTCGGGCCGCAGATATCCCGGCTGGTGGACCGGCACGGCCAGCGCCGGGTGCTGCGCCCCGCGACCCTGGTGGCGCTCCTGGCGGCCGCCGGACTGCTGCTCACCGCTCATCTCGGGTGGCCGGACTGGATGCTGTTCGTCTGCGCGGCCGGCATCGGCACGGTGCCGAGCCTGGGCGCGATGATCCGGGCCCGCTGGGCGGCCCTGTACCGGGGCACGCCGAAGCTGCACACCGCCTACTCGTTCGAGTCGGTGGTGGACGAGGTGTGCTTCATCTTCGGGCCGATCATCTCCATCGGCCTGTCCACGGCCTGGTTCCCGGAGGCGGGTCCCCTGCTGGCGGCCTGCTTCCTGGCCGTCGGCGTCTTCTGGCTGACCGCCCAGCGCGCCACCGAGCCGGAGCCGCACCCGCGCGAGCGGCACGACGGCGGCAGCGCGTTGCGCTCGGCCGGGCTCCAGGTCCTGGTGGCGACCTTCGTGGCCACGGGGACGATCTTCGGGGCGGTCGACGTGGTCACCGTCGCCTTCGCCGACGAGCACGGCCACAAGGCGGCCGCGAGCGTGGTGCTGGCGCTCTACGCGGCCGGTTCCTGTGTCGCGGGTGCCGTCTTCGGGCTGCTGCGCTTCTCGGGAGCCCCGGAACGTCGCTGGTTGCTGGGCGTGGGGGCGATGGCCGTGAGTATGATCCCCCTCCTACTGGTCGGAAACTTGTCGCTTCTGGCCGTGGCGCTGTTCGTTGCGGGGCTGTCCATCGCACCGACGATGATCACGACGATGTCCCTCATCGAAGAGCACGTACCTCGCGCGAAGCTGACCGAAGGCATGACCTGGGTGAGCACCGGCCTCGCGGTCGGCGTCGCGCTCGGCTCCTCCGTGGCCGGCTGGGTGATCGACGCAGCCGGCGCGCGTGCCGGGTACGGGGTTCCGGTCGTGTCCGGAGCCGTCGCGGTCGCGGTCGGTTTCCTGGGGTACCGCCGGCTCCGCAGGCCGGCCGCGGGTCGGGGAGGCACCGTTGAGCACCACAGCGAGCGCGAAGAACGGCACCTGGCGTAACTGGGGCGGCAATGTCGCCGCCCGCCCCGCCCGGCAGGTCGAGCCGGCCTCGGTGGAGGAACTGGCCGCGGTCGTGCGCAAGGCGGCCGAGGACGGCCTGAAGGTGAAGGCGGTCGGCACCGGGCACTCCTTCACGTCCATCGCCGCCACCGACGGTGTGTTGATCCGCCCTCAACTGTTGACCGGTATTCGCAACATTGACCGGGACGCCATGACCGTCACGGTCGAGGCGGGCACCCCGCTCAAGAGACTCAACGCGGTCCTGGCGCGCGAGGGTCTGTCGCTCACCAACATGGGCGACATCATGGAGCAGACCGTCTCCGGTGCCACCAGCACCGGCACCCATGGCACGGGCCGCGAGTCGGCCTCCATCGCCGCCCAGATCAAGGCGCTCGAACTCGTCACCGCGGACGGCTCGGTGCTCAGCTGTTCCGAGAAGGGGACCGAAGAAGAACGCGCGGTCTTCGCGGCCGCCCGGACAGGCCTCGGCGCACTCGGCATCGTCACCGCGATCACGTTCGCCGTGGAGCCGCTCTTCCTGCTCACCGCGCGCGAGGAGCCGATGCCCTTCGAGCGGGTGCTGGCCGAGTTCGACCAGTTGTGGGCCGAGAACGAGCACTTCGAGTTCTACTGGTTCCCGCACACCGGCAACACCAACACCAAGCGGAACAACCGCAGCGCGGGCCCCGAGCAGCCCGTGGGGCAGCTGGCCGGATGGTTCGAGGACGAGTTCCTCTCCAACGGCGTCTTCCAGGTGGCCCAGTGGGTCGGCCGCGCCGCCCCCGCGACCATCCCGGCGATCGCCCAGATCTCCAGCAAGGCGCTGTCCGCGCGGACGTACACCGACATCCCTTACAAGGTCTTCACCTCTCCGCGCCGCGTGCGCTTCGTGGAGATGGAGTACGCCGTCCCGCACGCGGCCCTGACCGACACGCTGCGCGAACTGAAGGCCATGGTCGACCGCTCCGGCCTGCGCGTCAGCTTCCCGGTCGAGGTGCGCACCGCCCCGGCCGACGACATCACCCTGTCCACCGCCTCCGGCCGGGACAGCGCGTACATCGCCGTCCACATGTTCCGGGGCACGCCGTACCAGGCCTACTTCACCGCTGCCGAGCGCATCTTCACGGCGCACGAGGGCCGGCCGCACTGGGGCAAGGTGCACACGCGCGACGCGGAGTACCTCGCCGAGGTGTACCCGCGCTTCGGCGAGTTCACGGCGTTGCGGGACCGTCTTGACCCGGAACGGCTGTTCCAGAACGACTACTTGCGGAGGGTTCTGGGGGCGTAGGCGTCGCCGTGGACCCGCTGGGCGTGGGGGTCGGGGTGGCCGCGTCGCCGCTCGGCTCCCCGCTCGCCGGGTCGCTCGCCGGGTCGCTCGGCGCGGGCGTCGCACCGTGGGTCGCACCAGCGCCGCCGTCGACACCCGTCGACGACACGTCCGAATACGACGGGTGGGTCGAAGGGGCTGAGGGAGCCGAAGGGGCCGTGTCCTCACCGGACTTCGGGGAGGACGGACCCCGGCCACCGACGGCGTCGCTGACCGTCGTACCCGTGCCGCCGCTGAAGCTGCTGCCGGACACCAGCTCGGACACCGTGATGCCGGCCATGGTGACGCCGAAGACGAGGGCGGCCGCGAGGACCGGGCGCCTCCAGCTCTTCACCCGCGCGCGGTGGACGGTCCCCTCGGTGAACTCGGCCGGAGCCGGTGGTACTTGATCGTCCGGCGCCCGCACCTTCTGCCGGGCGGGACCCGCGGCCTCCCGGATCTGCTCCCCGGTCCGCCGGAAGAAGTGCTGGAAGAGGGTGCCGCCGCAGGTGGCGACGGCACTGACGACGCCGGCACCGAGGATCGTGCGGTACACCCCGAAGTACGAAGCCAGTTTGGCCGCCACGACCGCCGCCACCGCACTGCCCGCGACCTGGGGGACGCTCAGGTCGATCCGCCTCCGACTCGCGTCGGGCGTTTCACGCATACCCGAACTTGCCTTCCTTTCCCGTACTTGAAGGACTTGATCGATCGACTGCAGGAGAAAGGGACGTGCGAACGAAACCATTAGTTCCGTTTCTGGGGATTTCGTGAAGTTCGCCACGTTCATGATCGGCAAACCGGGTTGCGTACGGCCAAGTCGCATCCCTTGCGAGAAGTTGGGCGGCGCGCCAATCCACGCACGTGGTCCAAATGGAGTACTGTTGCGAGCCCTGGGTCCGGTCTCCCACCAGGGTGTCCGCGGCCTTGCAGGACCGCCGGGAGGGGGCTTGTTGCACAGGGTGATGGAGTTCGTCACTTAGCGTTGCGAATAGGTAACCGTGCCATAACGGCGATCCAGGGCCCGCGCCCGACACGCCGGGCAACTCGGCAAGGTTGTGGCAGGCTGCACCCGGGCAGGCCACACTCGACTAGCGGAAGCAGCGACGCACGTGACGTCGGCAGGCACCACCCGGGAGGTCCCCATGCCCGAACTGCGTGTCGTGGCCGTCTCGAATGACGGCACACGGCTGGTGCTCAAGGCTGCCGACTCTACGGAGTACACGCTTCCGATCGACGAACGGCTGCGCGCCGCCGTGCGCGGCGACCGGCCACGCCTCGGTCAGATCGAGATCGAGGTGGAGAGCCATCTCCGCCCCCGCGACATCCAGGCCCGTATACGTGCGGGTGCCACGGCGGAAGAGGTGGCCCAGCTCGCCGGCATTCCTGTCGACCGGGTGCGGCGCTTCGAGGGTCCGGTACTGGCCGAGCGCGCCTTCATGGCCGAGCGGGCCCGCAAGACCCCGGTCCGCCGCCCCGGCGAGAACTCCGGCCCGCTGCTCGGCGAGACCGTCCAGGAGCGGCTGCTGCTGCGCGGTGCCGAGAAGGACACCGTGCAGTGGGACTCCTGGCGCCGCGACGACGGCACGTGGGAGGTCCTCCTCGTCTACCGGGTCGCGGGCGAACCGCACTCGGCGAGCTGGACCTACGACCCGCCCAGGCGGCTCGTCCAGGCCGTGGACGACGAGGCGCGCTCGCTGATCGGCGAGTCCGACGACCTCGCCGTACCGGAGCCGAGTTTCCCGTTCGTCCCGCGCATCGCAAGGCTGCCGCGCGAGCGTTCGATGGACCGCGCCCTCGACCGGAGCGACCGGGAGCGGCCGAGCCTGCCGGCGCAGTCGTCCGAGCCCGCCGAGGAGAGCACGGGCGAACGCGACTCGCTCACCAGTCTGCTGGAGGCGGTGCCGAGCTTCCGGGGCGACCTGGTGGTCCCGGAACGGCCCGTGGAGTCCCCGGAGGAGCCCGCCGAGGAACCCGCGGCGGAGGAGCCCCCGGCGCCCGCCGCCTCGGCCGGCTCCGCCTACGCGGACGTCCTCATGCCCCGCTCGGTGGGCAGCCATCGCGACCGGCTCATCGGCGCCACCGACCGCCAGGCCGAGGCCGACGGCGTCCGCCCCGGCCGCCGCGCCGCGGTACCGAGCTGGGACGAGATCGTGTTCGGGACCCGGCGCAAGAAACAGGAGTAAACCGGCCGTACGGCCGTATGAAGTGGGGGCACGCGTGCGTGCCCCCACTTTTTCCGTTGCCTACTGCGGGTCCGGCCCCACCGCGACCGGACGGGACGGGTCCGAGGACCACTCCGACCAGGAGCCGACGTACAGCGCCGCCGGAATGTCCGCTACCGCGAGGGCCAGCACCTCGTGCGCGCCCGAGACGCCCGAGCCGCAGTAGACGCCCACCGGCGCCTCCTCGGACACTCCCAGGGCCTTGAAGCGGTCCCGCAGGTCCGCCGCGGGCAGGAAACGGCCGTCCGGGCCCACGTTCTCGTTCGTCGGCGCCGACACCGCGCCCGGGATGTGCCCGCCGACCCGGTCGATCGGCTCCACCTCGCCGCGGTACCGCTCCCCCGCACGCGCGTCGAGCAACACGCCCGAGCGGGCCAGGGCGGCGGCCCCGTCCGCGTCGAGCAACCCGGCAGCGTCGGGCGCCGGTTCGAAGTCGCCCTCCGCCGGGTCGGGCACGTCCGTCGACAGCTGCCCCTGCCAAGCCGGCAACCCGCCGTCGAGAACCCGCACGTCCGGGTGACCCGTCCAGCGCAGCAGCCACCACGCGCGCGCCGCCGCCCAGCCCTGTCCGCCGTCGTAGACGACGACCGGACGGCGGGCCGACACGCCCGCGCGGCGCATGGCCGCGCCGAACTCCTCCAGGTCGGGCAGCGGATGGCGACCGCGTTCCCCGGGGGCCGAGGCCAGCTCCCGGTCCAGGTCGACGAAGACCGCGCCGGGGAGGTGCCCGGCCGTGTACTCGGCCCGGCCGTCGAAGGCGGGGGCGCCCGCGGCCTTGGCCATGGTCAGCTGCCATCGGACGTCCAGCAGGACGGGCGGGCGCTCCCCGGTCAGGTCGGCGGCGAGTTCGGTTGCGGTGATGATGGCTGTCATGGGGTCCATCCTTACGTCAGGGGTGGCCGAGGCGTCCAGGTCCGGCTACTCTGCTCCGCCGGGCAGGCTCGATCACGAGGCGTACGGGATCGGGCACACGCTGTACAACTGACGGACACCCGTCGGCCACCGTCAGGAAGCGCCCCAAGACGGCAGATCGGACATCCTCCCAGGGGTACCGCCCTGGCGTCGGCGCACGGTACGCGGCACGCCGGAGGATGCGGGTACCGGCACGGGCGTGCACGCGCCAGCGGCACACCCCTTCCGGGGAGCGGAAGCGACACGGCCACCGCGAGGGGCCGGGGAGAGAGTGATCGATGACCGATGCACGGGAGTCGGCCGGTCCGCACGCGCGGCACACGCCGGGCACGCCCTGCTGGGTGAGCCTGATGGTGCACGGGCTGGCCACGACCGAGGAGTTCTACGGGGAGCTGTTCGGCTGGGAGTTCCGGCCGGGCCCGCAGCAGCTCGGTCCCTACGTGCGGGCGCTGCTGGACGGGCACGAGGTCGCGGGCATCGGCCAACTGCCGCCGGACCGCCGGCTGCCGGTCGCCTGGACGCCCTACCTCGCCTCGGACGACGTGGACCAGACAGCCGACCAGGTGCGGCTGTGCGGCGGCACGGTGGCCGTCGGACCGCTGGACGCGGCCGAGGCCGGGCGGATGGCCATCGCGGCCGACCCCACCGGGGCGGTGTTCGGGATCTGGCAGGCGGCCGCCCACTTCGGCACGTCGCTCAGCGGCGTCCCTGGCACCCCCGCCTGGAACGAGCTGCTCACCTTCGAGACGGAGAGCGTCAGCAAGTTCTACGAAGTGGTGTTCGGGTACGAGGAGGAACCCGTCTTGTCCGCCGGCTTCGACTACATGACCCTGCACATCGGGGGGCGTCCGGTGGCCGGTATCCATGGCGTCGGCCACGCTCTGCCCCGGGACCGGGGACCGCACTGGCTGACGTACTTCGAGGTCGCGGACGCCGACGCGACGCTGCGGCAGGTCGCCGAACTGGGCGGCCAGGTGCTCGGGCCGGCCCATGACAGCGAGCACGGGCGGGTCGCCACGGTGGCGGATCCGGAGGGAGCGGTCTTCTCGGTGGTCCAGGAGCCGCGCTGACGTTCGACCACACACCACCCATGTGACGCATATCACATGAGGGGAATCGGACCCTCTCCGGACGCAGCAAAGCCTCTTGAGCTGTCCACCCGGAGCTCCATTCGCGGCAGGGGGCGGGCGCCATCCGACCGCGCGCCTTCGATTTGGTGCGACCGGGGCCTCCGGCACCCCTTCGGAGTCCCCACGGGCCGCCGCGGACCGCGCCGCCGGGGCTCTGCCCGACCGGGCCGTGGCGGACAGCAGGGGGATCGGTCGGGAAGTGGCCGCACATTTCAATTCCCCCCGGGGCATGACACTTTCCGGGCAGGACTTCTGCGAATTGAATGACAGACCGCGACAAGTGGCCTTCAGATGCTGGATGTAAGCACGGCGTCAGCATCGAAGTGCCGTTGAATTAAAGCCGGTTGCCGACAACACTGGATCGCGATGGAGGCGGCGCCGAAATTCCGGATCAGCTGACCGGGGCACCGGGCTCCCATCGGGAAGGAGGTGACCGGACATGGGCATGAAAATGACGATGACCACCCGCTGCTCGATCTCCGTGCGGTGGTGGCACGTGCGGATGGTCATCATCGTCGTCGTCCTCGTGTTCTGGAGCGTGCTGGCTCAGGGACACGGTGGTACGACGCCGATCGATGCGCTGATGCATCAGGTCTGAGGGAGGATGTGATCCCTCACGGGGGGCGGTTGCCGGAACCGGCGGCCGCCCCGTCGCATTGTCAGGCTAGCGCAGGACCAGCGACAGTTGAAGGTATTTCCGTCGCCACTCGAATATCCGTCTTGGAACCGCCCGGTAACTCCGCGGTCGGCGACCGCGATTGTGCGAATCGAAGGCACGGGACGGGCACGTCAAGATCACACGGAGAGAATTCTGCGAAAGGCTTCCGCGCCGTAGTCGTCGGGTGCTCTGACCGGAGTCCCCTGGGCCTCGATCCAGGCGTGAAAACGGTAGGGGTCGACGGCCGTTCCGATGCACCAATCCGTCCTGCGCCTGCTGAGGGCGAGCATCATGAAAGTGGCCAGGGAGGTTTCCAGGCAGGCGGCGCGACCCGGGTACAGCACGGCGGCACGGCGTACCGCCGCCAGCGAGGCCGCCCCCTGCGAGGGAGTTGCTTCCCTTCGGCACCAACGGTGTCCGGTCCACTCCACCACGCGCAGGACGGTCCGGAACGGCAGGCGGATCAGCAGGAGCGCGCCCAACAGTCCGAGCAGTCCGAGGGCGATGGTGCGCGCACTTCCGCCGGTACGGCGCGGCCGTAACGGAGCGGCGGCCATGGGGACTTCCGCGCCGACGGGGTTGTGCACTGCTCCGGCCGCACCGGGACGGTCGGGTGGGCGGTGCCCTGTTTCCGCTGCCGGTGCGCCGCTCGCACCGGCCGATGCCGATCCCGCGCGTTCGGTGTCGTGGCAGCCGGTGGCGAGCAGCCCCCGGCTCACGAGAGCATCGACGAGTTCCCGGGCGTCCTCCTGGATTCGCTCGTGACAAGCCTCCGGGAAGAGCTGTGCCGTCAAGCGTACTCCGGCATCGAAGTCCCGACTGCGCCGCCACTCCTGCCACAGGACCTTCGCCACGGAGTTCATGGCGAAGCAGTGACCCGAGCGGACGTCGAGCAACACGGCGCCACCGTGCGCTCCCTGACTCTCGCGTACGTGGCCGGGCACGTCCAACCGGGTCATCGCGTCTCCTCACCCCCGGCGTGGGTCCGCAACCACACGTCCACGCCCAGCAGACGGTTGAACGCCGGGAAGGGCGCGGCGAGCCCGGTCACCGCTCTGTCGAGTGATGCGATGACCCGCGCAGGTTCCACGATGCCGAGATCGGCGAGCGGCGACCCGGTGAGGCGGGCCCGGAGCGCCGGCGCGGAGAAGCGGGCACCCAGGTAGTCCTCGGCCGCGTAGTCACCCTTGGTGCGCCGGTGCAGCACGGCCTCGGGGACCAACCCGGCCAGTCCTGCCGCCAGCAGTGGCTTCGCGGTGAACGGGTCCGCCTTCCGCGGCGCCGGCAGAGTCATGCAGGCACGCACGACGTCCCCGTCGAGGAAGGGTGCCTGTGTCCACACTCCGTACGGACGCCCCACTGCCACGAGTTGGCTCTGCATCATTGCGGAGGCCCTCAGATCGCACAGGGCGGCGCGAGTGCCGGGGCTCGGCCGTGCCCCGTCCCGACGGATCTGCGCGGCGCGCTCGGCGGCCAGCTCGGCGAGGTCGCGGCGGGTACGAGGTGTCAACCAGGAGGCCTCCGGCCCAGGGCTCGGCCACCAGGCGATCGCGTCCAGCCATTGCGGCGGATGCGGCTGGGGGTTCTCCAACTGGACGGCCAGTTCCCGCAGCATCCGGTCCAGGGGTGTGCGAGCCAGGCGCAATGCCCGCCACGCGATGCTCGCCGGGGAGACGCGGCGCAGTCGACCGAGGGCGAGTGCGTCGTGCGCCAGCCGGCGCCGTTCGCCCGAGGCCGCCACTTCGCCGAGGTGGACGGGCGGCGCGGTCAGCAGGGCGTCACCGCCTTCCCCCGTCAGATGGGTTCCCGCACCCTGCTGCGCGATGTGCGCGAGACGCAACCGCAGTCTCGCCACGGCGGCGGTGGACGGATCGGGCTGGTCTGCGGCTCCCCGTGACTCCAAGCTGCGGTACGGCAGTGACGCGTCGCCGCCCCGCGTGACATGGAGCCGGATTCCGGGTGACTGGTCGGCGTACCGAACTGCGTGTTCCAGGTCGCCCGCCGGGGCGTCGGGGTGGTGATAGACGAAGGCGTCCAGCGGTTCCGCGGCCTCCTCGACGGCGAGGAAGGCCAGGGCGGTGGAGTCCATTCCTCCGCTGAAATCGCAGCTGATCCGGCCTGCGCCATGGGCGCGCAGTGCGACGGCCCGCTGCAGAGATGCCCGCAGGCGGGCCGCGCTCTCCTCGAAGCGGGCCCCGCTGTCGGCTTCGAGCCGTTCGTACGGGCCATGTGTGACGGAGCCCGAGGAGTCGATCCGTAATGCCTCTCCCGGCTGCAGACGACGCACGCCCGCGAACGCCGACTGCCCCTCGGCGAGTTCGGGTACCGAGGGGCAGAAGATGTGTGCGGCGAGCGCTGTCGTGTCGACGGCGCCGTCCCTGCCCGCCATCGCTGCCACTGCCGTCGCGAGCGTGGAGACGATCGTGCGGCCGTCGCACCGTGCGTAGTAGAGCGGGAACTGCCCGGCCAGGTCGGTGTAGGCGGTGAGGCGACCGCCGTCCTCCAGCACCAGGAGCAGATAGGCACCCGGCCATCGAGTCAGTCTCTCCCAGTGACCGTCCCGGGCCGAACGCACGAGATCGTGCCGCATCCGCTCCGTGTCGGCCAGGCACTGGCCGACCGCGAGGACTCGAGCCTGCGGGCACTCGACGGTGCGCACCTCACCGTCGTGCCAAGAGCCCCAGGACCACAGCACTGGCTCTCCGGGCCAGACTTGGGCAGCCGGAGCCGGCAGTGCGGGGCCCGGTGGCAGGACCCCGGCGAGGGCCGGCCCCCGCGGCAGACGAACCTCGTGACGACCGTCCCTGACCGGCTGACGGTCGGTGCACGGAGGGACGGGCATGGCGGCCACGAAGACCTCTACCAGTAGTACTGCGCATTGGCATCGGCGTTGCCGTTGGGCGAACTGCCCAAGGTCACCTCACGGACATGACCGAGGTCGATGAGCTCCGGTGGCACGTAGGCGAGGCTCTCACCGGAAGAGGGCGACCCGTCGGGGTGCCTTCCCTGCCTGCCGTCCTCCACATGGTCGGACAGGAATTCGGAGAATGCGTCATGTGTCATCGGGCCACCTTGAGTCAAGGGCGCGACTGCCTCGGAAAAAACCGGATGGCTCGAATGGCTTCTTCAGGCCACTCGAGCGCGCCCCCGCAGTGTAGCCACTCGCCCGTCCCGCAAGGTCGTGAACCGGAAAGTCGTCGACGCCCCGCTGGCCTGGCACTTTGCCATAACCCTGCGGGGTGTCGGCTCAGGTCCGTCGTCTGCGATACGTCTCCTGACGCGGCCTTCTTCTTGGTCGATGAACAAGGTTCGCTTATTCGAAGCCGAGGATCGGTACTCTCCTCCGCTTGCTCGTCATTTCGAAGAAAACCCATCGCGGAAACGGCGTCAGAACTATCAGCAGCGCTGCGGTGTCATGTATCGAGCCGCCGCCGTCCCCGGCCGTCCGGACGTCTCATCCTTTTGCGGTGCTCGCCGGGTTCTCCTGCCCGCGCAGTCCCAGGACGAGCGCTCCCTGTGCCTCCGCGCGTGTTCCCAGCTCGCTCAACGTGAGAGCGAACCCTGAGCTGTCGTCGACCGCGCCGGGGAGAGCAAAGCGGTACAGCGACTCCTTGCAGCCGCCGAGCAGCAGGTCGCACTCGGCCAGCTGGCCACCCACCACGACGACGTCAGGGTTGAAGAGGTTGCACAGCTGGGCGAGGAAGCGACCCAGGGTCCGGCCCGCGTCCTTGATCACCCGCGTGCAGACGGCGTCGTGCTCTTTGGCGGCTCGGATGACATCCTCCAGGTGCTCGAAGTCCGCGCCGGCCCTGGGGCGTGCCAACCGGACCTGTTGCACGAGCGCTTCGGCGCCGATCACCGTCTCCAGGCAGCCACGTCCGCCGCACTGGCACATCGCGCCGTCCGGGTCCACGGTGAGGTGGCCGATCTCCCCGGCCATCCCGCGGTGCCCGCGCAGCACGCTGTTGTGGACGATGATCCCTGCTCCCACACCCGTGGACACCTTCACGTAGACCACGGTCTCGGCGTGCTCGCGCGTGCCGTAGGTCTGCTCGGCCAGCGCACCGAGGTTGGCGTCGTTGTCGATGACCGCACGGACCCCCAGGAGGTCCCCCAGGTCCTTTGCGGGATCGTCCCCCGGCCGCCAGGGATGCAGGACGGGCCGGGTGAACTCGTTCGTGCGCGGATCGATCATCCGGGGTACGGCGACACCGAGCGAGAACACGTCGCTCCGCTCACGCCCGGTCGCTTCGATCACGTCGAGGATCATGTCCCGGACGACGGGAAGGGCCCGGTTCCAGCCTCTCGCGACCCCTTCGGCGTTCACCCGGACCGCCACGTCGTCGAATACCTTGTCGAGCCTTCGGGCAACCACCGTGACGTGGTTGAACCCTAGGTGCACACCCACTCCCACCTGTTCTGTGGGAATGAGGAAAACCTTGCCTCCGCGCCCTTTCCCATCGGTTTTGGCGCCGCGCACGAGGCCGGCCCTTTCGAGCTCCTTCACCGCGGCGGAAACCGTGGCCTGGGACAGGTGGGTGCGGCGCGCGATGCCGACCTGGGTGTCCGCTTTGATCGCGACGGCCAGAAAGACCTTCCTCCGGTTGGCGCTCCGTGTGGCCGACCCCGGTAACCGGTCGAAGACTTCACGAACGTCAGCCATGGCGCCCCCCGGTCGTCGCCTGCCCCCGCAGGTTGACTTTCCCTGCCCCGACCGTAGCAGGTGGATCTTCGATTCGAAGGTGGGACGACTTCGATTGGTTCGACGACCATTACGGGCGTACGACGTCCGGCATACGAAAACAATCAATGATGCCGATTGAAACTGACCGAAAATGCCAGTTTCGCAAGCGGAAAAAGATCAGTCAGGGCGGGCCGTCGATCTCGGAGCCTATGCCGAGGCCACCGGCAGGACGTCCGGGGACAGGGCCGCCGCGCGAGCCGACGCGGCGGTCATCCGGCGCCGGTGGTGGCGGCGGCACAGCACCTCGTAGCCGACCTCGCCCGCGGACTGGTTGACGTCGCCGACGACCACCTGGGCTCCTTCCACGACCATCTCGCCGCCTATCGTGCGGGCGTTGTGCGTGGCGCGGGCGCCGCACCAGCACAGCGCCTCGACCTGCAGCACCTCGATGCGGTCGGCCAGCTCCACCAGCCGCTGGGAGCCCGGAAAGAGCTTGGAACGGAAGTCGGTGGTGATGCCGAAGGCGAAGACGTCCATGCCGAGGTCGTCCACCACACGGGCGAGCTGGTCGATCTGCTCGGGCGCGAGGAACTGCGCCTCGTCCGCGATCACGTAGTCCGCGCGTCCGCCCTGCGAGAGGTGCTCGACCAGGTAGGCGTACAGGTCCTGGCCGTCCTCGACCTCCACCGCGTCGGTGACCAGGCCCAGCCGGGAGGACAGCTTGCCCTCACCCGCCCGGTCGTCCCGGGTGAAGATCATGCCGGCGAGACCGCGTGCGGAGCGGTTGTGCTCGATCTGCAGAGCCAGCGTCGACTTCCCGCAGTCCATCGTTCCGGAGAAGAACACCAGCTCGGGCATGAGGAGTTGAGCACCTTTCGGCGAGTAGTCACAGGGCAGGGAGGTTCAGGAGCGTACTTCGAGCAACGGGACCAGCTGCTCGGCAGGGGTCATCGAACCGTGGTTGCCGGCCAGCGACGACTCCTTGGGCTCCTGCTCGGAGGCGATGATCAGGACGTCGTCGTGCGCGGCCGCGACCACGTCCCCGATGCGCGCGTACACCCGGTCGTCCACCTGCGGCCCGAACCAGCCCGCCGCGATCGCCTCGTCCCGCGAGGCCACCCAGAACTGCTCGCCGAGCACCTCGCGCCAGACGGTCAGTACGTCGTTCTCGGCGCCCGGCACCGCGTACACGTGCCGCGCCCGCCCCTCCCCGCCGAGCAGGGCGACTCCGGCGCGCAGCTCCCAGTCCTCGTCGAAGTCGATGCGGTGCTGCTCGTCGAAGGGGACGTCGACCATGCCGTGGTCGGCGGTGACGTACAGGGCGCTGCGCGGGGGCAGCTGCTCGGCGAGGCGCTGGGCGAGCCGGTCGACGCACATGAGCTGTCCGCGCCAGGTGTCGGAGGCGACGCCGTAACGGTGTCCGGCGCCGTCCAGCTCGGCGTAGTACGTGTACACCAGGGAGCGGTCACCGGCGGCCAGTTGCTCGGCGGCGAGGTCCATGCGGTCCTCGCCGGTGAGCCGTCCGTGGAAGGTGCCGCCGCTGAGCGCGATCTTGGTCAGCGGGGTGTGCTGGAAGGTGGGCGAGGACACCTGGGCGGAGTGCACCCCGGCCTCGTGGGCCAGCTGGAAGACCGTGGGGTACGGCTGCCAGGGGCGGGGGTCGGTGTACGGCTGCCAGCGGAGCTGGTTCATCAGCTCCCCGGTGGCCGGGTTGCGGACGGTGTAGCCGGGCAGTCCGTGGGCGCCCGGGGGCAGGCCGGTGCCGACGGAGGCCAGGGAGGTCGCGGTGGTCGCCGGGTAGCCGGCGGTCAGCGGGCGTCCGGTGCCGCCGCGCGAGCTGCCGAGCAGCGAGGTGAGGAAGGGGGCCTCGTCGGGGTGCGCCCGGAGCTGCTCCCAGCCGAGCCCGTCGACCAGGAAGACACAGGCCCGGTCCACCGGGGTCAGTTCCGTGATCGCGGCGGTCATGCCGGGGACTCCGAGGCCGGCGGCCAGGGTCGGGAGGAGGTCGGCGAGGGAGCCGGTGCCGTACTCGGGCAGCGGCGCGGTGTCCAGGGCGAGCGGTTCCGGGTGGTCCCAGGAGTAAGGATCGGTAGGGGTGGGCGCGGAGCGCCCTCGATCATGGGCGGCGGAGGGAGACGGGTGGGACATCAGCGCGTGATGTCCGCGGTCGCCTCGGAGATGGCCTGCGCGAAGGCGAGCGTCTGGCGCACCGTCTCCGGGCCGTCCCCGGCCTCGCTGACACGCAGGCTGAGATCGTCCGCCGTGGAGTTGCCCGTGTAGCCGTGGTCGGCCTCGCAGTTGGGGTCGCCGCAGGCGGCGGGCTCCAGGTCGATGCGGCTGACCGCGCCCCAGCCGATGGTCAGCACGACCTCGCGGGGCAGCGTGCCCGGCGTGTACTGCTCCGGGTTCGCGACCACCCGGCTGACCACGACCGACGAGATCCGGCCGAGCTTCACGGACTCCGTGGACGTCGTGGCGTACGGCGTCGGGGAGGTGCTGTCGGCGGCCTGCTCGTCGGTGTGGCTGACGATGAACCGGTTGCCGGTGAGGACGAGCACGGTCACATGCCGCCGCACCTCGTTCTGGTCGAACGTCGTCTCCTGATGGACCAGGTACGACCGGATCGGCTCGCCGCCCACGGCGGCCTCCACCGCCTCGGACACGAGGGCCGGGTAGTAGCCGCTGCGCTCGATCGCCGTGCGCAGCCCCTGGGTCGTCGTACTGGTCTTGGCCATGGCGTCCATCTTAATCCGTGGGCAAGGGGGGTCCGGGCCAGTCGCGAGCACCTGTGGCGGCCTTCGCACCCGTGCGCGAGTGCCGAGGGACGAACCCCGACAGGATGTCCAGGCGCTCGGCGGCGATCAGACAGGAGAGGGGTTCGCGCCCGCCCGCATCCGCCTCGAACGCGACGACGACGGCCGGTGCTTCGCCCAGGGCGCGCACGAGGCGTGCTGTCTCCCCGGCCGTCGGGGCGCGGAAGACGGGGTCCTGGAAGCTGGGCGGACAGGAGACGAGGACCGGGTCGACGAAGACCAGCTCCAGGCTGTGGTGGTAGGTGAGGTCGTAACCGGCGGCCAGCCGCAGCTGCCCGCCGTCCCAGACGATCACTTCCCAGTCCCACCAGCTGCCCTCGGGCAACTGGCGGCCGGCGATCTCCATGCGGTCCCCCTCCCCCCTCAGTAGGCCGGCAGCGTGCGCGGGCCGAGGTCGTCGCGGGCGGGTGGCGGGGCGAGCCGCAGGGTGGCGCCGAGGACGCTCGCGCCGTGCTGGGCGACGACGACCGGCTCCAGAGTGACGGCGACGACCTCGGGGTGGTCGTCCACCAGCCGGGACACCCGCAGCAGCAGCTCCTCCAGCGCGGGCGTGTCCACAGGCGTGGAGCCGCGCCAGCCGAACAGCAGCGGCGCCGTCCGGATCGACCGCACCAGCGAGGTCGCCTCGCGGTCGGTGACCGGGATCAGCCGGTGCGCCATGTCCCCGAGCAGCTGCGAGGCGGCCCCGGCGAGGCCGAAGGACAGCACGGCCCCGGCGGCCGGATCGATCACCGCCCGTACGACCGTGTCGACACCCCGGGGCGCCATCCCCTGCACCACCGGCCGCAGCTCCTCGGGCTGCCCGAACAGCTCCGTCAACTCGGCGTAGGCTCTCCGCAGTTGCTCCTCGTCCGCCAGATCGAGGCGGACGCCGCCCAGGTCGGCCCGGTGCCTGAGGTGCGGGGCGGTGGCCTTGAGGGCCACGGGGTAGCCGAGGGTGCGGGCGGCCTCGGCGGCGGCGTCCGGGGTGGGGGCGGCCAGCGCCCGGCGCACATGGATGCCGTACTTCTCGAGCAGCTCGCAGGTCTGCGCCTGCCCGATCGTGAGCCCCTGCCCACGCTCCAGCAGCCCTTCGATCAGCTCGGCGGCCCCCTTCTCGTCGATGTCGTCGTACTCCGGCACCTTGCCCGGATCGGCGGACTCCCGCCGCCACTGCCCGTACTTCACAGCTTCGGCAAGGGCCCGGACGGCGCGCTCGGCGGCGGGGTAGGCGGGGATGAGGCGGGAGTCGGCGCCTTCAAGGGTGGAGCTTTCGGGGTTTTCGGGTGAGGCTCCCGCCGAGGCGGGCAGTCGTTCCGCAGGGTGGAGCGGGCGGGCACCACCCTCGACGCCGGGTGCCTTCGCGAGAGCCTGTGGTGAGGTACTGGCCGCAGCCGACAACGCCTCCGCAAGCCCTCCGAGCTCCACGTGCACCACCAGCACGGGCTTACCCGGAACGGCAGCCGCAGCCGACCGGAGCGCCTCCGCCAGCTCCGCGTCCCCCGGCGATCCCTCCCCGATCGCCGGGATCGCCGTGACGACGACGGCGTCACACGTCTCGTCCGCCAGCGCCCGCGACAACGCCCGGTGGAAGTCCTCCGCCGTCGCCCCGGTCGTCAGGTCCAGCGGAGGCGACGGCCGCAGCCCCTCCGCGAGACACCGGTCGTACGTCAGCACCCCCAGCGACTCGGAGTTCCCGACGATCGCCACGCGCGGCCCCGCGGGCAGCGGCTGCCGGGCGAGCAGCAGCCCCGCGTCGACCAGTTCGGTGATCGTGTCGACCCGGATCACCCCGGCCTGCCGCAGCAGCGCGGAGACGGTCGCGTGCGGCAGCCGGGTGGCCCGTACCGCGTGCCCCTGGGGCGCGGAACCGACCCCCTGCACCACGACCAGCGGCTTCGCCGCCGCCGTGCGCCGGGCGAGGCGGGTGAACTTGCGAGGGTTGCCGATGGACTCCAGGTACATCAGGACGACGTCGGTCTCCGGGTCGTCGTACCAGTACTGAAGGACGTCGTTACCGGACACGTCGGCCCGGTTCCCGGCGGACACGAAGGTGGACACCCCGGTGACCCCGGTGACACCTCCCCCACGCCGGTGCAGCCGGGACAGCAGCGCGATGCCGATGGCCCCGGACTGTGTGAACAGGCCGATGCGCCCCGGGCGGGGCATCTCGGGGGCGAGCGAGGCGTTCAGCAGGACGTCCGGCGCGGTGTTGATGACGCCGAAGGCGTTCGGGCCGATGATCCGCATTCCGTACGCGCGCGCGAGCTGGACCAGGGCCCGCTGCCGCTCACGCCCCTCGGGCCCGCTCTCTGCGTACCCGGCGGACAGCACGACCAGACCCTGCACCCCGTGCTCGCCGCACTCGGAGACGACCGCGGGCACGTGCTCGGCCGGTACGGCGACGACGGCGAGGTCCACCGGGCCCTCGATGTCCCGCACCGAGCGGTACGCGGGCACCCCGTCGACCTCCTTGAGGTCCTCGGGGAAGGCCTTGTTCACGGCGTACAGACGGCCGGGATGGCCGGCGTCCCGGATGTTGCCGAGGACGCTGCGGCCCACCCCGCCGGGCGCGCGGCCGACGCCGACGACCGCGACGGAGCCGGGTGCCAGCAGCCGACGTACTGAGCGGGCCTCGGCGCGCTGCTCCCGCGCGCGCTGCACCGCGAGGGAGCGGTCGGTGGGCTCGAGGTCGAACTCCAGGCGTACGACGCCGTCCTCGAAGCTGCGCTTCTGCGTGTACCCGGCATCCGTGAACACCTTGATCATCTTGGTGTTGGCGGGCAGCACCTCGGCGGCGAAGCGGCGGATCCCGCGCTCGCGGGCGACGGCGGCGATGTGCTCCAGGAGGGCGGAGGCGACCCCGCGGCCCTGGTGGGCGTCCTGCACCAGGAAGGCGACCTCGGCCTCGTCCGCGGGCGCGGAGGCGGGCAGACCGTCGGCACCAATGCGGTCATAGCGTACGGTGGCGATGAACTCGCCGCCGATCGTGGCGGCAAGTCCCACCCTGTCCACGAAGTCGTGGTGCGTGAAGCGGTGGACGTCCTTGGCGGAGAGCCGTGGGTACGGCGCGAAGAAGCGGTAGTACTTCGACTCGTCCGAGACCTGCTCGTAGAAGCTGACGAGGCGGTCGGCGTCATCAACGGTGATGGGCCGGATGCGCGCGGTACCCCCGTCGCGCAGCACCACGTCCGCCTCCCAGTGGGCGGGGTACTCGTGCCGGTCATGCCGGTCCGCCGGGCTCTGCATGGGCCCCAGAGTAAGGCTCGCGTACGGCAACGGCGCGAGGCAGTCTGTGGAGGACGGAAGTCGGACCGAGGCCGCGGTCCGACGACACACCGGAGCAGGACGAAGGACCGCTCCGGGCACGCTTTGCGATATGGGAAACTGGTCTAGACAACCCTGAACACTGAAGGGCAGCAACACATGGCTGAGCGCCGCGTCAACGTCGGCTGGGCCGAGGGCCTCCATGCCCGCCCCGCCTCCATCTTCGTCCGGGCCGCCACGGCCGCAGGTGTCCCGGTGACGATCGCCAAGGCTGACGGCAACCCCGTCAACGCGGCCTCCATGCTGGCTGTCCTGGGCCTGGGCGCCCAGGGCGGCGAGGAGATCGTCCTCGCCTCCGACGCCGAGGGCGCGGACATCGCCCTGGACCGTCTGGCCAAGCTGGTCTCCGAGGGCCTGGAAGAGCTCCCCGAGACCGTCTGAGGTGTGCCAGGAAGCCGCGTCACCCTTTCCGGGTGGCGCGGCTTCCGCCTTTTTGGCGCCGACCCCGGAGAATTAAACGCAGGCACGCCGAAGGCGCACGACCGCGAATTCACGACGCGCCGGGAAAAGGGCAGCCGAAATACCCGCCCACCGAATATCTCCTCTTTGTATACGGCGCTCGTGTTAATGCCGCAGGCTCGTCATGTTTACGGCATGTTGCGAGTTCCTCACACGTTCGGAACGGTCCCCGCCCGAGGTGAACCGCAACCGGTGCGCGCCCGTCGAGCGCTCGGTGTGCATCGCCGTGATCGCCCGCGCGCGCTCGCTGTCGCCGCGTGCCACCGCGTCCACGATCGCGCCGTGCTCGGCCCAGGAGTCCACCGGGCTCGGCGACGCCTCCACCGTGTACATCCAGGCAATCTTGTGCCGCAGCTGCGTCAGCGTCGAGGCCAGCGAGGGGCTACCGGAGGCCTGCGCCAGCGTCTCGTGGAACCAGCCGCCCAACGAGCGCAGATCCTCGCTGTTGCCCCGCCTGGCCCGCTCCTGGCCCAGCCGGACCAGCCCCCGCAGCACCTTCAGATGGGCCTCGGTGCGCCGCTGGGCGGCCCGGGAGGCGCCGAGCGGCTCCAGGAGCGTGCGCATCTCCAGCAGGTCGGCGGCCTCCTGCTCGGTCGGCTCGGCCACGCACGCGCCCGCGTGCCGCCGGGTCACCACGAAGCCCTCCGCCTCCAGGGTGCGCAGGGCCTCACGGACGGGGACGCGCGAGACCCCGTAGCGGCGGGCGAGGACTTCCTCGGTGAGGCGGCCGCCGCGCTCGTAGACACCCGCGACGATGTCGTCCCGGATCGCCGTGCACACCGAGTGCGCCGGAATACGCATGACCGACCTCCGCCTTAATCCCCGTGAAACGTCGACGATGGACGTGTGTTCCGTGACTCTATTGCAATGAGCCGGAATTTCCGACGGCGGGCCGGAATCCATGGATATTTTTTGGACAGTGGATGCCGCAGGCGCTGCGAAAAACGGCGAAAGCCCCGGCTCGTGAGCCGGGGCTTCGGGATGTCGTGCGCCGGAGCGTCAGACGTTCACGCCGTGCTGGCGGAGATAGGCGATCGGGTCGACGTCCGAGCCGTACTCGGGGGTCGTACGGGCCTCGAAGTGCAGATGCGGTCCGGTGACGTTGCCGGTCGCGCCGGACAGGCCGATCTGCTGGCCCGGGAGGACCTTCTGGCCCACGACGACGCCGATGGACGACAGGTGGCCGTACTGGGTGTACATGCCGTCGGCCATCCGGATCACGATCTGGTTGCCGTACGCGCCGCCCCAGCCGGTGGAGACGACCGTGCCGGAGCCGACCGCGTGGACGGACGTCCCGCTGGCCGCGTGGAAGTCGATGCCGGTGTGGGAGCCGGAGGACCACAGGGAGCTGCTGGCCTTGTAGCCGGTGGAGACGTACGAGTGCGCGATCGGGGCCACGAAGGCGTTCAGGCGCTTGCGCTCGGCCTCTCGCGCGGCGCGGGCCTGGGCCTCGCGCTCCTTCTTCGCCTCCTCGACGGCCACCTTGGCCGCGGCCTCCTCGGCCGCCTTCTGCCGGGCGGCCACCAGCTGGGCCTCGGCCTGCGCGTCGATCTGCTCGGCGACCGTGTCGCTGACGGTGATGACCGGGGTGAGGCCGGTCTCCTCGACGGAGTTGTCCGCGGCGAGTGCCGGGCCGGCCGCCAGGGTGCCGACGACACCGGTGGTGGTGAGGGCCGCGACACCGGCCGCCTGAGCGGTGGTGCGCTTGACCCGACCGGGCTTGCGGTGCTTCCCGGTGGCGCACATGAACGCCATGAAGTGGCTGGTCCTTTCCTTCCCTCTCGCCTACCGGGTTAGCTGACGGGTTCGGAGCAGGAAGGTCTCCTACGGACCCCCTCGCCGGTGCGCGGGCGTCCGATTCACCCCAGGGACTGCGGTGGGTCCCCGGCTCCCCTGGCTCGCGCCGTGGGGGACTCGGCGATGACTGTCCGGTGCCGCGGGCGCGGCGCACTGCCTGACGAACAGCCCGGTCGACGCTATGCGGCCCGACTTTCGATCCCCAAACGGATCCCGGCTTTTGTAGCGCATCCCACAGGCCAGACAGGCAACCTCTGCCTCAATTCGGACATCTTGGGAAGGGCTCCGCGCGACAAAGGGCCCTGACGACCCGTCGGGTCGTCAGGGCCCCCACGCGCGCGGGGCGCCTCGAAGCCGCTACTCGGCTGCCACGACGGTGACTTCGCCGATGCCGAGCGCCTCGACCGGCGCCTTGATCTCGGCCGCGTCACCGACGAGGACGGTCACCAGGCGGTCCACCGGGAAGGCGTTGATGACGGCCGCGGTGGCCTCCACGGTGCCGGTGCCGGCGAGCTGCTGATACAGAGTCGCCTGGAAGTCGTCGGGCAGGTGCTGCTCGACCTGGTCCGCCAGCGTGCTCGCGACGGCCGCCGCGGTCTCGTACTTCAGCGGCGCCACACCGACCAGGTTCTGCACGGCGACGTCCCGCTCGGCGTCGGTCAGGCCCTCCGCCGCGAGCGTGCGCAGCACCGTCCACAGGTCCTGCAGCGCGGGACCGGTGTTCGGGGTGTCCACGGAGCCGCTGATGGCGAGCATCGCGGCGCCCGTGCCGTCCGGCGCGGAGCGCAGGACCTGCCCGAAGGAGCGCACGCCGTAGGTGTAGCCCTTCTCCTCGCGCAGGACGCGGTCCAGGCGCGAGGTGAGGGTGCCGCCGAGGCAGTAGGTGCCGAGCACCTGGGCGGGCCACACGCGGTCGTGCCGGTCGGGCCCGATCCGGCCGATGAGCAGCTGCGTCTGGACGGCGCCCGGCCGGTCGACGATGACCACCCGGCCGGTGTCGTCGGCGGTCACCGGCGGCACCGGCCGCGGCGTGCCCGGGGTGCCGGTCCAGGCACCCAGGGTGTCGGCGAGCAGCTCGTCCAGGTCGGTGCCGGTGAGGTCGCCGACCACGACCACGGTGGCCGTGGCGGGCCGCACATGGCGGTCGTAGAAGGCACGCACGGCCGCCGCGTCGATCTTCTCGACCGTCTCCTCGGTGCCCTGGCGCGGCCGCGACATGCGCGAGGTCGCCGGGAACAGCTCCTTGGAGAGTTCCTTGGCGGCGCGGCGGGCGGGGTTGGCCAGCTCGTGCGGGATCTCGTCCAGGCGGTTGCGGACCAGCCGCTCGACCTCGCTGTCGTCGAAGGCGGGCGCGCGCAGGGCGTCGGCGAGCAGGCCGAGGCCCTTGGCCAGGCGGGAGGCCGGGACCTCCAGGCTGAGGCGGACGCCGGGGTGGTCGGCGTGCGCGTCGAGTGTGGCGCCGGCCCGCTCCAGCTCCGCGGCGAACTCCTCGGCGGAGTGCTTGTCGGTGCCCTCCGAGAAGGCCCGCGCCATGATCGTGGCGACGCCCTCCAGGCCGGGCTTCTCGGCGTCCAGAGGCGCGTCCAGCAGCACCTCGACGGCGACGACCTGCTGGCCGGGGCGGTGGCAGCGCAGCACGGTCAGGCCGTTGTCCAGCGCGCCGCGCTCGGGGGCGGGAAACGCCCACGGCCTGGCCTCGCCCGGCTGCGGCTGGGGGTGGAAGTCCATCGTGGCGAGCTCGGTCACTTGGCCGTCTCCTCGTTGTCGTTACCGGCCTCTACGGTGGCTTCCTGCTCCGGGTCCTCGGGGACGTCGGCGTCCTGGACGGTCTCCGGGTGCTTCGGCTCGTAGACGAGGACCGCGCGGTTGTCGGGGCGCAGGCAGGCCTTGGCGACCTCCTGGACCTCCTCACGGGTCACCTCGAGGACGCGCTGGACGGCGGTCAGGGCGAGCTGCGGGTCACCGAACAGGACGGCGAACCGGCACAGTTCGTCGGCGCGGCCGGCGACCGTGCCGAGCCGGTCCAGCCACTCGCGCTCCAACTGGGCCTGGGCGCGCTCCATCTCCTCGGCCGTGGGGCCTTCCTCGGCGAACCGGGCCAGCTCCTCGTCGATCGCGGACTCGATCACCGGCACCTCGACGTCACCGGAGGTCTTCACGTCCAGCCAGCCGAGCGAGGGCGCGCCGGCCAGGCGCAGCAGGCCGAAGCCGGCCGCGACGGCCGTACGGTCGCGGCGCACGAGCCGGTTGTACAGGCGGGAGGACTCGCCGCCGCCGAGGACGGTCAGGGCGAGGTCGGCCGCGTCTGCCTTGCGGGTGCCGTCGTGCGGGAGCCGGTAGGCGGCCATCAGGGCGCGCGCCGGGACCTCCTCCTCGACGACCTCGCGCAGCTGCTCGCCGATGGTCTCGGGCAGAGTGCCGTCGCGGGGCTCGGGCTTGCCGTCGTGGGAGGGGATCGAGCCGAAGTACTTCTCGATCCAGGCGAGGGTCTGCACGGGGTCGATGTCGCCGACCACGGAGAGCACCGCGTTGTTGGGCGCGTAGTAGGTGCGGAAGAACTGACGCGCGTCCTCCAGGGTGGCCGCGTCCAGGTCCGCCATCGAGCCGATCGGCGTGTGGTGGTAGGGGTGGCCCTCCGGGTAGGCGAGGGCGGTCAGCTTCTCGAACGCGGTGCCGTAGGGCACGTTGTCGTACCGCTGGCGGCGCTCGTTCTTGACCACGTCCCGCTGGTTCTCCATGGACTCGTCGTCCAGGGCGGTGAGCAGGGAGCCCATGCGGTCGGCCTCCAGCCAGAGGGCGAGCTCCAGCTGGTGGGTGGGCATGGTCTCGAAGTAGTTGGTGCGCTCGAAGCTGGTGGTGCCGTTCAGGGAACCGCCGGCACCCTGCACCAGCTCGAAGTGGCCGTTTCCCTTGACCTGTGCCGACCCCTGGAACATCAGGTGCTCGAAAAGGTGAGCCAGGCCGGTACGCCCCTTGACTTCGTGGCGGGAGCCGACGTCGTACCAGAGGCACACCGCCGCCACCGGGGTCAGGTGGTCCTCGGAGAGCACCACGCGCAGACCGTTGGCCAGGCGGTGCTCGGTCGCTGTCAGGCCCCCGGAGCCTGCCTCGGCTGTGGTCGTGTGACCCATGGGCATGTACGTCCCTTCGCGAGCGGAGGCGGTCGTCGAAACCGCTGTTTTCCTGCCGGTCCTGCCACTGTATGCAAAGCGTGCGAGGCCTCGGCGAAGTTCCCGCCGGACGTACGCCCACAGCGGATCGCGTAGCCTGCGTCAGGCGTGCCGTGGGACGGCTTTCCGGCACCGGGCAGAACCGCACGGACCGGGTCGTGGCCCGGGTTGTCAGTGCCTCGGTCCACAATGGTCCGCGTCAGATCCGTCAAACGCTTCAGCAAGGAGCCAGGCAGGATGGCCCGCCGCAGCACGAAGACCCCGCCGCCCGACGACTCGTACGAGGAGAAGATCCTCGACATCGACGTCGTGGACGAGATGCGTGGCTCCTACCTTGAGTACGCGTACTCGGTCATCTACTCGCGGGCCCTGCCGGACGCCCGTGACGGCCTCAAGCCGGTGCATCGCCGCATCGTCTACCAGATGAACGAGATGGGCCTGCGCCGCGACCGCGGCTACGTGAAGTGCGCCCGGGTCGTCGGCGAGGTCATGGGCAAGCTGCACCCGCACGGCGACGCGTCGATCTACGACGCCCTGGTGCGCATGGCCCAGCCGTTCTCGATGCGCCTCCCCCTGGTCGACGGCCACGGCAACTTCGGCTCGCTGGGCAACGACGACCCGCCGGCCGCCATGCGGTACACCGAGTGCCGGATGGCCGAGGCGACGAGCCTGATGACGGAGTCGATCGACGAGGACACGGTCGACTTCACGCCCAACTACGACGGCCAGGAGCAGGAGCCGGTGGCCCTGCCCGCCGCCTTCCCGAACCTGCTGGTCAACGGCTCCTCGGGCATCGCGGTCGGCATGGCGACGAACATGCCGCCGCACAACCTGCGCGAGGTCATCGCGGCGGCCCGCCACCTGATCAGGTACCCGGCCGCGGACCTGGACGCACTGATGCGGCACGTCCCGGGCCCCGACCTGCCCACCGGCGGCCGGATCGTCGGCCTGGACGGCATCCGGGACGCGTACGCGACGGGCCGCGGCACCTTCAAGATGCGCGCGACGGTCTCGATCGAGACCGTGACCGCCCGCCGCAAGGGCCTGGTCATCACCGAACTGCCGTTCACGGTCGGTCCGGAGAAGGTGATCGCCAAGATCAAGGACCTGGTCAACGCGAAGAAGGTCCAGGGCATCGCCGACGTCAAGGACCTCACCGACCGCGAGCACGGCCTGCGTCTGGTCATCGAGATCAAGAACGGCTTCGTGCCGGAGGCGATCCTGGAGCAGCTGTACAAGCTCACTCCGCTGGAGGAGTCCTTCGGCATCAACAACGTGGCCCTGGTGGACGGGCAGCCGCTCACCCTGGGCCTGAAGGAGCTGCTGGAGGTCTACCTCGACCACCGCTTCAACGTCGTGCGGCGCCGCAGCGAGTTCCGCCGCGGCAAGCGCCGTGACCGTCTGCACCTGGTCGAGGGCCTGCTGACCGCGCTGGTCGACATCGACGAGGTCATCCGGCTGATCCGGTCCAGCGACAACTCCGCGCAGGCCAAGGAACGCCTGATGGAGCGGTTCTCGCTGAGCGAGGTCCAGACGCAGTACATCCTCGACACGCCGCTGCGCCGGCTCACCAGGTACGACCGTATCGAGCTGGAGGCGGAGAAGGAGAAGCTCACCGCGGAGATCGCGGAGCTGACCCGGATCCTGGATTCGGACGCGGAGCTGCGCAAGCTGGTCTCGGCCGAACTGGCCGCCGTGGCCAAGCAGTTCGGCACCGACCGGCGAACGGTCCTGCTGGAGTCGGCCGGCGCCCCGGTGGCCACCGTCCCACTCCAGGTCGCCGACGACCCGTGCCGGGTGTTGCTGTCCTCCACGGGCCTGCTGGCCCGTACGGCGGACAACGAGCCGTTCACGGAGGACGCCGACGCCAGACGCGCCAAGCACGACGTGATCGTCTCGGCGGTCCCGGCGACCGCGCGCGGTGAGGTCGGCGCGGTGACCTCGGCGGGCCGACTGCTGCGGATCAACGTGGTCGACCTGCCGCAGCTGCCCGGGACGGCGACCCCGCCGAACCTCGCCGGAGGGGCGCCGCTGGCGGAGTTCGTCTCCCTTGAGGACGACGAGACGGTGGTCTGTCTGATCACGCTGGACGAGTCGTCCCCGGGTCTGGCGCTCGGCACCGAGCAGGGTGTCGTCAAGCGTGTGGTGCCCGACTACCCGTCCAACAAGGACGAGCTGGAGGTCATCACGCTCAAGGAGGGCGACCGGATCGTCGGCGCGGTGGAGCTGCGCACCGGCGAGGAGGACCTGGTGTTCATCACGGACGACGCGCAGCTGCTGCGCTTCCAGGCCTCCATCGTCCGCCCGCAGGGCCGCCCGGCCGGCGGCATGGCGGGCATCAAGCTCACCGAGGGCGCGAAGGTCATCTCGTTCACGGCGGTCGACCCGGCCGCCGACGCGGTGGTCTTCACGGTGGCGGGCTCGCGCGGCACGCTGGACGACTCCGTGCAGACGACGGCCAAGCTGACCCCGTTCGACCAGTACCCGCGCAAGGGCCGGGCCACCGGCGGCGTGCGCTGCCAGCGGTTCCTGAAGGGCGAGGACTGCCTGTCGCTGGCCTGGGCGGGTCCCGTCCCGGCCCGGGCGGCGCAGAAGAACGGCACCCCGGCGGAGCTGCCGGAGCCGGACCCGCGCCGGGACGGCTCGGGCACGTCGCTGGCGAAGACGGTGTCGGTGGTCGCGGGACCGGTGTTCTAGCCCTCGTACGCCACTGCGTCGGGCTCCTCCTCGGAGCCCGGTACGTACCGCAGGACGCCCCACATGCCGTGCTCGTCGGCGTGTGGGGCGTCGTTCTTGCACCCCTCCAGCTCCTTGCCGAGGGCGTCCGCCTCGATGCCGGAGCCGATCAGCACGAGCTGGGTGCGGCGGGCGTCGGCGGGCGGCCACGGTTCGGGGTAGAAGCGCAGGAACGGGCCGACGGCATGGACGGCGTACCGGTTGACGGTGTCGTGCGGCCCGAAGTCCACGTACCCCTTGATCCGGTACAGCCCCTCGGGACGGCTGTCCAGGAACCGCATCAGCCGACGGGGCTCGATCGGCACGTCGGAGGTGAAGGACAGGCTGTCGTAGCCGGTGTGCAGGTGGCCGTGCCGGTCGTCGCCGCCGCCGTGCTCGTGCAGGTCGTCGAAGGACAGCTGCCCGATGCGCTCCTCGCTCGGGCGGCAGTCGAAGAGGAACTCCGGGTCGATGCGGCCGTAGGTGGCGGGCACGACCGCGGCCCGCCCGGTAAGCGAGCGGACCAGGCCGAGTACGCGGTCGGCGTCCGGCGCCCGGTCGAGCTTGTTGACCACGACGAGGTCGGCGAGGGCGAGGTGCCGGTCGATCTCGGGGTGCTGGGCCCGGGTGCCGTCGAACTCGGCGGCGTCGACGACCTCGACGAGGCCGCCGTAGACGATGCCGGGATGCTCGCTGGCCAGCACCATCCGCACGAGTTCCTGCGGCTCGGCGAGTCCGCTGGCCTCGATGACGATGACGTCCATGCCGGCGTCGGGCGCGGCGAGCCGCTCCAGATAGACGTCGAGTTCGCTCGCGTCGACCGCGCAGCACAGGCAGCCGTTGCCGAGCGAGACGGTCGAGTCGCCGAGGGCACCGGCGACGGCCATGGCGTCGATCTCGATGGCGCCGAAGTCGTTGACGATCGCCCCGATGCGGCTGCCTCCGCTGCGGTGCAGCAGGTGGTTGAGGAGCGTGGTCTTCCCCGAGCCGAGGAATCCGGCGAGCACGACGACGGGGATCTGCTGCGGGGTGCGGCTGTTGCCCAACGGGCGCCCTCTCTCACGTGGACCGACTGCCGGACCAGGATAAGAGCGGGGCGTCCTGGGAGGGGTGCCGCCGGGACCCGCGCCCGCACCGGGCCGGGCGTCGACGGCTTGCGGGGCCCTCAGGGCTGCGCCGGCACCGCCACCGGCGGCTCCGGGCCCACGTACCTCGCGACCGGCCGGATGATCTTCGAGTCCTCCGCCTGTTCCAGGACGTTGGCGCTCCAGCCGACCACCCGGGCCGCCGCGAAGGTGGGGGTGAACATCTCCCGGGGCAGGCCGCACAGTTCCATGACCACGCCCGCGTAGAACTCGACGTTCGTGTGCAGTTCGCGGCCGGGCTTCAGCTCGGCGAGGATCGCCTCGACCTGCCGCTCGACCTCGACGGCGAAGGCGACGCGTGCGCCTCCGAAGCCCTGGGCGATCTCGCGCAGCATCCGCGAACGAGGGTCCTCCGTGCGGTAGATGGCGTGCCCGAAGCCCATGATGCGGTCGCCGGCGAGCACCCGCTCCCGGATCCAGGAGTCGATGCGGTCGGGCGTTCCGATGGCGTCCAGGGTGTCGAGGGCGCGGCTGGGCGCCCCGCCGTGCAGCGGCCCGGACAGTGCCCCCACGGCCCCGACCAGGCAGGCCGCCACATCGGCGCCCGTGGACGCGATGACGCGCGCGGTGAAGGTTGATGCATTGAATCCGTGATCAATGGTTGAGATCAGGTATTGCTCGACGGCACGGGCCCGCCGTGGGTCCGGTTCCTCGCCCGTGAGCATGTAGAGGTAGTTGGCCGCGTACGACAGGTCCTCGCGCGGCTCCACCGCGTCGAGGCCCTGCCCCAGCCGGTGGAGCGCGGTCAGCAGGGTCGGTACGGCCGCGCAGACGGCGACGGTGTCCGCGCGACGCCGGTCGGCGTCGATGTCGTACACCGGCCGCAACCCCTGCGCCGCGCCCAGCAGCGACAGTGCCGTGCGCAGCCCGGCCAGCGGTCCGGAGATGCGGCTCGCCGCCGCTATGGCGGGCAGGGCCGCGCGGACCTCCTCGGGCAGCCGGCGCAGTCTCGCGGTCTCGGCGGTGAAGGCGGCACGGCGCTCCGCGTCCGGGAGCGCGCCGTGGACGAGGAGGTGCCAGACGTCTTCGAAGCCGCGGGTCCGCGCGAGTTCGACGGCCGAGTACTGGCGGTAGTGGTAGAAGCCCTCGAGCCCCCGTACGTCTCCGATCTCGGTGTCGGTGACGACGACTCCTGCAAGGCCGCGCGGTACGTCGACACGGGGTGCGGTCCTGTTGATGGACATGATGTTCCTCCCTGGACTTGATCCGACTGTCCATGCTTGACTACTTTCCTGTCAACGTTGATCGAATCAATGTGTTGCTATCAAGGTGTGCAGAGACGACTACGGTGACCTCCATGCGCGATCACGAACCCGCTCCCGACCGTCCCGGGCGAAGGCTGACCACCAAGGAGACCGCCGAACTGCTCGGCGTGAAGCCGGAGACGGTGTACGCCTACGTGAGCCGCGGCCTGCTCAGCAGCAGGCGCGAGCCGGGCGGCCGCGCCAGCACCTTCGAGGCGCGCGAAGTCGAGGCGCTCGCCCGGCGCAACCGGCGGGAGGCGGCGGGGAGTCCGGGCTCCGGCGGGGATCTGTCCGTCCGGACCCGGCTGACCTTCATCGACAAGGACCGCTACTACTTCCGTGGCGTCGACGCCACGGAGCTGGCCGCCCGCCACTCCTACGAGGAGGTCGCGGAGTGGCTGTGGACGGGCCGGATGACCCGGGGCGTGACCTTCACCGCGCCCGAGGAGACTGTCGAGGTCGCCCGTCACGCCGTGCGCGCCCTGCCCGAGCACACCTCCCCCACCGACCGGCTGCGGGTGGCGGCGATCGCCGCGGCGGCCGAGGACCCGCTGCGCTTCGACCTGTCCGAGGAGGCCGTGCTGAGCACGGCGCGCACCCTCATCCCCACGCTCGTCGCCGCGCTGCCGCCGGTCCTGCACGCCCCGAAGGACGACGGCCCGCTGGCCCACCGGTTGTGGGGCCGGCTGACCGGACGCCCCGCCGACGAGGCGGCACTGCGCGTCCTGGACACCGCCCTCGCCCTGCTCGTCGACCACGACCTGGCCGCCTCCACGCTCGCCGTCCGGGTCGCCGCCTCGGCCCGCGCGCACGCCTACGCGGCCGTCTCCGCCGGACTCGGCGTCCTGGAGGGCCCGTTGCACGGCGCAGCCAGCGGCCTGGCCCACCGGATGCTGCTCGACGTCCTCGATCAGGGCACCGCGGTCCCGGTGATCGCGGACGAGCTGCGCGCGGGACGCCGTATCCCCGGACTCGGCCACCGGCTCTACCCCGGCGAAGACCCGCGCGCGCGGGTCCTGTTCGGCCTCCTGGAGCAGCTCCCGCGAGCAGAGCCCGCCCTGCTCGCGGCCCGCGACATCGTCGCAACGACCGCCCGTCACACCCCGCTGCACGCCAACGTCGACCTGGCCCTCGCGGTGTTCACCGCCTCCTGCGGCATGCCCGCCACGGCCGGCGAGACCATCTTCGCCGTGGCCCGGACGGCGGGCTGGATCGCCCACGCCCTGGAGGAGTACGGCGAGCGTCCGCTGCGCATGCGCCCCAGCGGTCACTACGTCGGTCCGCGCCCTCCGCAGCCCCTCCCCGAGTAGCGCACGGGCGCGGCCGGAAGTCACCCCGGGGAAAGTCAGGTTAGGCTCACCTCTGTGAGTAGGTGTGCGACCGTCTCCCGGAGCCTCGACGAGCCCGTTTCCGGCACGGCTGCCACGGCGACGACGTGGCTGCTGCTGGAACAGCCCGGCCCGTGGGGCGTCAAGGCGCTCACTTCGAGCCATCTCGACCCCGCGCTGGGCCGTGCCCTGGAGGCAGCCGCCGAGGGAACCGGCGTCCGCGTCGCGCTCATCCGGCGCCCCGGCCGCCACGCCGACCCCGGCACGCCCGAGCTCCGGCAGGTGTACGTGGCCCACACCGTCCCCGGAAACGTCTGGCTGCACAGCGCCGTCACCCGCGATCCGTACCGGCTGCTCGGCCTCGACTTCGCCGCTCTGGGTGCGGGCGACCACCGTTCCTTCGGCGCGGCACTGGACGGCCGACCGCACACGGGCGACCCGCTCGCGCTCGTGTGCACCAACGGCAAGCGCGACCGCTGCTGCGCCCTCCTGGGCCGTCCCCTCGCCACCGATTTGGCCTCGTCCGGTGTGCGGGGCGTCTGGGAGGTCACCCATCTGGGTGGTCATCGCTTCTCGCCCACGGTGCTCGTCCTGCCGTACGGCTACGCGTACGGCCGCGCGGAGGCGCACACCATCAAGGAGGCCCTGCACGGGGTCCAGGAGGGCCGCGTGGTGGTCGAGGGGTGCCGCGGGTGCTCCGCCTGGGACCGGCCCGGCCAGGCGGCCGAACTGGCCGTGCGCTCGGTGGCGGGCGAGTACGCGGCCGGCGCGCTGAGCGTCGTACGGACCGAGGGCGGGGCACCCCACTGGGAGGTCGTGGTCGCCCACACCGACGGCCGCCACTGGCTCGTCACCGTGACCCAGGGCGCGTCCCTGCCGCCGCGCCCGGAAAGCTGCGGCGCGACGGTGCTCGGGACGCCGGCACGGATGGACGTGGTGGCCGTGCGCGAGCTGCGGACGGCGGCGCTGGCGAGCTGATCCCGACCGCTCCCGCGACCGCGTCTTCAAGAACCCCCGCACCCCGCTCCGTCAAGAAATGGTCAAGAGATCCGCGCCACACCCGCTACGGCGACCGCCGTCCCCCCACGTACCGTCGTGGGCATGAGCCCCACTCCCCCCGCACGCCGCCTGCGCCTCGGTCTGCCGCGGCGGGTCTTCTCGCAGGTGCTGCTGATGCAGGTGGCGATCGCCGCGGGGGTCGCGGTGCTCGCGACCGGGCTCTTCCTGGCTCCGCTGAGCAAACAGCTGGACCAGGAGGCGATGCGCCGCGCGCTGGCCATCGCCCAGACCACGGCACAGGACCCGCAGATCGCCGAGGGCGTCGAGCACACCCCGCCGACCCGTGACGGACCGGTCCAGAAGGAGGCCGAGCGGATCCGGCACGCCACGAACGCCGAGTACATCGTGGTGCTGGACCGGCGATGGATCCGCTGGTCGCACCCCACCCCGAGCGAGATCGGCCGGCCGGTCTCCACCGACCCGCGCGACGCCCTGGCCGGCAAGGAGGTCATGGAGATCGACAGGGGCACCCTGGGCCGCTCGGCCCGCGGCAAGGTGCCTCTGTACGACGCCGACCACCGGATCATCGGCGCGGTCTCGGTCGGTATCGCGTACGACAGCGTGCGCGCCCGGCTGATCAGCGCGATCCCGGGGCTGTTCGCCTACGCCGGCGGCGCTCTCGCGGTGGGTGCGCTGGCCGCCTGGCTGATCTCCCGGCGGGTGCAGCGGCAGACCCGGGACCTGGCCTTCTCCGACATCTCGGCGCTGCTCGCCGAGCGCGAGGCGATGCTGCACGGCATCCGCGAGGGCGTGGTCGCGCTCGACCGCGGCGGCCGCATCCGGCTGCTCAACGACGAGGCACGGCGGCTGCTGGGCATCGGCGACGAGGCCGTCGGCAAGTCCCTGGACCAGGCGTTGGGCGAGGGTCGTACGGCGGACGTTCTGGCCGGGCGGGTGACCGGCACCGACCTGCTGACCGTGCGCGGCCAGCGCGTCCTGGTCGCCAACCGCATGCCCACGGACGACGGCGGCGCCGTGGCCACCCTGCGCGACCGCACCGAACTGGAGCAGCTGGGCCGCGAACTCGACTCCACGCGCGGCCTGATCGACGCCCTGCGCGCCCAGGACCACGAGCACGCCAACCGCATGCACACCCTGCTCGGGCTGCTGGAGCTGGAGATGTACGACGACGCCGTGGAGTTCGTCGGCGAGGTCGTCGGGGACCACCGGGTCACCGCCGAGCAGGTCACCGAGAAGATCCAGGACCCGCTGCTCGCCGCCCTGCTGGTCGGCAAGGCGACCGTGGCGGCCGAACGAGGGGTCGCCCTGTGGGTGTCGGAACGCACCCGGCTCCCGGACCGGCTGATCGACCCCCGGGGGCTGGTCACGGTCGTGGGCAACCTCGTGGACAACGCGCTCGACGCGGTCGCGGGTACTCCGCACGCGCGCGTGGAGGTCGAGTTGCGCACCGAGGGCCGTACGGTCGTCCTCCGCGTGCACGACACCGGGCCCGGGATCCCGGAGGACCAACGGGAGTTGATCTTCACGGAGGGGTGGTCCACCAAGCAGCCGCCCGCGCACGGCAAGCGGGGCCTCGGGCTCTCGCTGGTGCGCCGGCTCGCCGAACGGCAGGGCGGGAGCGCGACGGTGGGCGCGGCGGACGGCGGGGGCGCGGAGTTCACCGTAGTCCTGCCCGAGGCACTGACCGAGCCGGAACTGGAGCCGGTCCTCACGGGGCCCGGGCAGCCGGTCCTCACCGGATCCGGGGAACCTGCCCCCGGGGACGTCCCCACCGCTGCCGAGGAGGAGGCGCGATGATCGAGGTCCTGGTCGTGGACGACGACGTGCGGGTCGCTCGGGTCAACGCCGCCTACGTCGAGAAGGTGCCCGGCTTCCATGTGGCCGGCGAGGCGCACAACGCGGCCGAGGCGCTGCGCCACTTGGAGACGTTCCCGCGGCTCGACCTGGTCCTCATGGACCACTACCTGCCCGACGACACCGGGCTCGCGGTCGTCCAGGAGATGCGCCGGCGCGGCCACCAGACCGACGTGATCATGGTGACGGCCGCCCGGGACGTGTCGACCGTCCAGGCGGCCATGCGGCACGGCGCCCTGCAGTACCTGGTGAAGCCGTTCTCCTTCGCCGGGCTGCGGGCCAAGCTGGAGGCGTACGCCCAGCTGCGCCGCACGCTGGACGGCGGCGGCGAGGCCGAACAGGCCGAGGTGGACCGCATCTTCGGCGCCCTGTCGGCGCCGTCGGAGCCGCAGCTGCCCAAGGGGCACTCCCCCACCACGGCCGAGCTGGTGCGCCAGTCCCTGATGAGCGCCGAGGGGCCGTTGTCCGCCCAGGAGATCGCCGAGCGGACCGGGGTGAGCCGCCAGACCGCCCAGCGCTACCTCAAGCTCCTGGAGCGCACGGGACGAGCCCGGCTGACCCTCAAATACGGCGACGCGGGCCGCCCGGAACACCGTTACGTGTGGGCGACCCGCGCCTGAGCGGGCGTCAGCGAGCCGTCACTCGGCCGCCTTCTCGACGAACTCGGTCGTGAACGTCTTGCTCAGGTCCACCTTGGCGTTCTGGATGGTGGGGTTGAACGACTTGAGGACCTTCTCGACGGTCTCGGGACCGTTCGCGGGCATCACACCGTCCTTGGTGAACATCGGCAGCGTGCTCTTGATCGCCTCGGCGTAGAGCGCCTTGTCGCCCTGGGAGTAGTCGGCGGGCATCTTGGCCGCGATCTCGTCCGCGCTGTGGGTGGACATCCACTTGAGCGTCTTGACGAATGCATTGGCCAACTTCTGGACGGTGTCCTTGTGGCTGTTGACCCAGTCCGTCTGCATGTACAGGCTCGACGACGGGTACGGCCCGCCCAGCGCCGCCTGCGAGCCCTCCGGGGTGCGCATGTCGAGGAGGACCTTGCCGGCCTTCTTGTCCAGGATGGTGGCGACGGTCGGGTCGGTGGTCATGCCGCCGTCGATCGCGCCCTGCTGGAGCGCCGAGATGAAGGTCGGTCCAGCACCGACGGCCACAGGGGTGAACTCGCTGACCTTCACGCCGTTCTTGACGGCGAGGTACTTGGTGAGGAAGTCGGTCGAGGAGCCGAGACCGGTGACACCGAGCTTCTTCCCCTTGAAGTCCTTGGGTGAAGTGATGTGGCCCGCCGCCTTGTTGGAGACGACCTCCACCTCGCCGGGCGCGTGCGAGAACTGCACCACGGACTCCACGGACTTGCCCTTCACCTGGAGGTCGAGGGTGTGGTCGTAGAAGCCGACCGCCCCCTGCACCTGGCCGGAGACGAGCGCGGTCTCGGCCTGGACGCCGGCGGGCTCGCTCAGCAGCTCCACGTCGAGGCCCTCGGCGTCGAAGTAGCCGAGCCGCTGGGTGAGCATCGCGGGCAGGTAGATGACCTTGTCGAGGCCGCCGACCATGATCTTGACCTTCGTGCCCTTGCCGTCGCCCTTGCTGCCGGAGCCGGCCGAGGCGGTGCTCGCCGCGTCATTGGCACAGGCGGTCAGGGAGGAGAGGGCGAGCAGACCGGCGGCGGCCAGGGTGGTGTATCTGGCGGACTTGCGCATGGCGGTTCACGTCCTTGTGAGAGGGCGGTGCGGGGAAAGGGGGGTGGCTCGGAGAAGCGTTCGAAAGAGGGGTGATTCGGGGGCGCTCAGCTGTCGGAGCCCGCCGGCTTCCACCGGAAGATGCGACGCTCGGCGAAGGTGAGCAGCCCTTCGGCGACGAGGGCGACGGCGGCGAGGATGACCATCGCGGCGTAGACGCCGGCCGCGTTGAAGGTGCCCTGCGACTGCGCGACGAGCAGGCCGATGCCCTTGGTCGCGCCGATGTACTCGCCGACGATGGCGCCGATGAGGGCGAAGCCGAAGCTGACGTGGAGGCTGGTGAAGATCCACGAGGTGGCCGACGGGATGACGACCTGGAGCGTGACCCTGCGGTCGCTCGCGCCGAGGATCCGGGCGTTGGAGACCAGGTTGCGGTCGACTTCGCGGGCGCCCTGGAAGGCGTTGAAGAACACCGGGAAGAACACCAGCACGACGGCCGACGCGACCTTGGAGGCAGGGCCGAGTCCGAACCAGATCACGAAGATCGGGGCCAGGACGATCCTGGGGATCGAGTTGAGCACCTTGATGTATGGGCCAAGGACGTCGGCGAGGAAGGTGATCCGCCCGAGGGCGATACCGAACACGACACCGGCGACCACACCGAGCACCCAGCCGAGCAGCGCCTCGTGGACCGTGGCCCAGATCTGCTCGCCGAGGGAGCCCTGGGCGGTCCCGTGCATCACCCAGGTCCAGATCTGGTCCCAGATCTTCGAGGGCATCGAGAAGTTGAACGGATCGATGGTCTTGGCCCGGGAGAGCGCCTCCCAGAGGCCGAGGACCGCGATCAGGAGCAGTACGCGGGCGCCCATGACGACGGCCTTGCGTCTGCGGGCGGCACGCGCGCGTGACTGCGTGCGGTCCGTCTTGTTGCCGGGCTCGGTCATGGTCAGCGCGACCTGGGCCTCGGGCATGACGTCAGGCGACATGGGCGGCACCCCTCTCGCGGGTGATGCGGACCTCTTCGCCGAGGGACTCCCAGATCTCGCGGTAGATCTCGATGAACCGCGGCTCCAGGCGCACCGACTCGACCTTGCGCGGCCGCGGCAGGTCGATGTCGAAGACCTGCTTCACGGTCGCGGGCCCGGCGGTCATCACGACGACCTTGTCGGCCAGCGCGATGGACTCCTCCAGATCGTGGGTGACGAAGACGACGGAGGCGCCGGTGCCCTCCCAGAGCTCCAGCAACTCGTCCGACATCAGCGCGCGGGTCTGCACGTCGAGCGCCGAGAACGGCTCGTCCATGAGCAGGATCTCGGGGTCGTTGACGAAGGTGGCGGCGAGGGCGACACGCTTGCGCTGGCCGCCGGAGAGCTGGTGCGGGTAGCGGTCCTCGAAGGCCGCGAGTCCGACACGGGCCAGCCACTCACGGGCCTTCTGCCTGGCCTCCGCCTTGGGCACACCCCGGAAGCGGGGGCCGGCCATGACGTTGGACAGGACCGTCCGCCAGGGGAAGGTGGCGTCCTGCTGGAAGACGAATCCGACCTTGTCGCCGACGCCGTCGACCGGCTGCCCGGCCACCAGCACCTCGCCCTCGGTGGGCTCCTCCAGGCCGCTGACGAGGGTCAGCGTGGTGGACTTCCCGCAGCCGGTGGGCCCGACGACGGCCACGAACTCGCCACGCCGCACGGTGAGGTCCAGGTCGCGCACGGCCGTGTGCAGCCCCCCCGACGGGGTCCTGAAGGTTTTGCTCGCGCCCCGTAGCTCGATGGCGGGGCTGGTGTCTGTGCTCATGGGTCGGGACGGTAGGTGTGCCCCCGGCCACAGCTGCAGTCTTGTGAGCACAAGCCGTTCTTTTGCTCGCAAGAGCCTGTTGTGCTCATTTTGCTCGCGCTACAACTGCGGAGCACGAAACACGGGCTTAACGCTCGCCGGCCTTGAAGGAGAGGCCTGATGATTGACGTCCTGGTGGTGGACGACGACTTCCGCGTCGCTGAGATAAACGCCAAGTACGTGGGGAAGGTTCCCGGCTTCCGGGTGACCGCCCGCGCGCACAGCGCCGCCCAGGCCCTGGCCGCCGTCGAACGCGGCGCCATCGACCTCGTCCTGCTCGACCACTACCTGCCGGACCAGACCGGCCTCGAACTCGTCCACCGTATGCGGGAGCAGGGCCACGGCACCGACGTCATCATGATCACGGCGACCAGCGATGTGACGACCGTGCAGCAGGCGATGCGCCTGGGCGCCCTGCACTACCTGGTCAAGCCCTTCACCTTCGCCGCCCTGCGCACCCGGCTGGACTCCTATGCGGCCCTGCGCCGCACCGTCGACCGAGTGGGCGGCCGGGGTCTGACGGGCCAGGAACAGGTCGACCGGATCTTCGGCGCTCTGCGTACGTCTCCCGCGCCGTCAGCGCCGGGCCTGCCCAGCGGCCACTCGGAGCCCACGACGGACCTCATCTGCGGCGTCCTGCACCACGCGGACCAGCCGCTGTCGGCCCACGAGGTCGCCGCCCGAACCGGCCTGAGCCGCTCCACTGCCCAGCGCTACCTCCGCCACCTGGAACAGGCGGGCCGCCTGCATCTCTCCCTGAAGTACGGCGACACCGGCCGCCCGGAACACCGCTACGCGTGGGTGGCGCCGTAGGGCCGCCCGGCGACCGTCTGCCGGGCCACGGCCGCACGCCCGCGGCACCTGTCGGACGCCGCCGGCTAGACGGCTCCCGCCCCGGTCAGCGAGCGCACCTCGGTCTCCGCGTACTTGGCCTCGTCCGCGGACTCGTCCGAGATGACCGTGCCCAGCCAGCCGGCGAGGAAGCCGAGCGGGATGGAGACGATGCCCGGGTTCTGCAGGGGGAAGTACTGGAAGTCGACGTCCGGGAAGAGCGAGCCCGGGCTGCCGGACACCACCGGGGACAGGAGCACCAGACCGAGTGCGGGAATCAGCCCGCCGTATACGGCCCACACGGCACCGCGTGTGGTGAAGGCACGCCAGAACAGCGAGTACAGCAGTGCCGGCAGGTTCGCCGACGCGGCCACGGCGAAGGCGAGGCCCACCAGGAAGGCGACGTTGAGGTCGCGGGCCAGCAGGCCCAGGGCGATCGCCACGACGCCGATGCCGACCGCCGCGATCCGCGCCACCGCCACCTCACTGCGCGCCTTGACGCGCCGCCGCCGCAGCGACGCGTACAGATCGTGCGCCACGGACGCCGAGGAGGCGAGCGTGATCCCGGCGACCACCGCGAGGATCGTCGCGAAGGCGACGGCCGCGACGACCGCGAACAGAACCGTTCCGCCGGTGGAACCGGCGCCGCCGCCCAGATCGAGCGCGAGCAGGGGTACCGCCGTGTTCCCCGCCGCGTTCGAGCGGCTCACGACGTCCGGCCCCACCACGGCGGCGGCCCCGAAGCCGAGGACGATCGTCATCAGGTAGAAGCCGCCGATCAGCCCGATGGACCACACCACCGAGCGACGGGCCGCCCGCGCGGTCGGCACCGTGTAGAACCGGGACAGGATGTGCGGCAGCCCCGCCGTGCCCAGCACCAGCGCGAGCCCCAGGCTGATGAAGTCGAGACGGGCCGTCCAGCTCCCGCCGTACTTCAGTCCCGGCGCCAGGAACGCGCTCCCGTGGCCGCTGCGCTCCGCGGCCGTGACCAGCAGCTGGTCGAAGTCGCCGTGGAACCGCACCAGCACCAGCACGGTCAGCGCGACCGTCCCGCTGAGCAGCAGAACCGCCTTCACGATCTGGATCCAGGTGGTGGCCCGCATGCCTCCCAGGGACACATAGATCACCATCAGCGCGCCCACCCCGATGACCGTCCAGGCCTGGGCCGCCCCGCTCGTCCGCCCCAGCAGCAGCGCCACCAGGCTGCCCGCGCCCACCATTTGCGCCACCAAATACAGAACGGACACCGTGACCGAGGAAGTTCCCGCGGCGATCCGCACCGGCCGCTCACTCATCCGCGCGGCCACCACGTCGGCCAGGGTGAACCGCCCGCAGTTGCGCACCAGTTCCGCCACCAGGAACAGCACGACCAGCCAGGCCACGAGGAAGCCCACCACATAGAGCAGCCCGTCGTAGCCGAACAGGGCGATGAGCCCGGTGACCCCCAGGAAGGAGGCGGCCGACATGTAGTCGCCCGCGATGGCAAAACCATTCTCCATCGGGGAGAAGAGGCGGCCGCCGGCGTAGAACTCCTCCGCCGAACCCTGCCGCCTGCGACTCACCCATGTCGTGATCCCCAGGGTGACGGCCACGAAGCCGCTGAACAGCAGCAGCGCCAGCATCTGATGATCGCCGGTCACGAGGCGCCTCCCCGGGCTCCGCGTGCCAGCTCCTGGGTGTCCCAGCGCAGCTCCAGCGCCGCCCGGTCCCGCCGCAGCCGCGCATGCCGGGCGTAGGCCCAGGTGAACAGGAACGTGGTCAGGAACTGCCCGAGCCCCGCCAGCATCCCCACGTTCACCGCTCCCATCACGGGACGGGCCATGAGTCCGGGAGCGGTCGTCGCGGCGACCACATACCCCACGTACCACGCGAGGAAGGCGGCGACCCCCGGCACCACGAACCGCCGGTACCTGCTGCGCACCTCCTGGAAAGCCTCGCTGCGCTGCACCTCGACGTACACGTTACGAGCGCGAAGATCCGCTGCGTCCTGCTCCCCACGCGCGGACGGTACGGCCCGGGCCGGCACACCGGTGCCGTCCAGCTCGCCCCAGCCGGTGGCCAGCGCGTCGTACCAAGGGTCCTCGTACCTCGCGTCGCGGGACACCGCGCCGGGGTCTTCCTGGCTCTCGGCCGGGTCCCCGGAACCGTCCCCGGCTCCGCGGGCACGACCGTTGCTTGACTGCATGCCCAAGGATGGACAGATCGGAAGATCCCTGACTCTTCTTCCCCCAGCTCTTCACCCCATCAGGTGATTCACTCCGCGCGGGGCCGCACCAGTCCCTTCCCGTACGCGTACCGCACCGCCTGCGCCCGGTCCTTGAGGCCCGTCTTGGCGAAGAGGTTGTTGATGTGTGTCTTCACGGTCGCGGTGGAGACATGCAGCTTGCGGGCGATCTCCTGGTTGCTCAGCCCCTCACCGATCAGTACCAGGACCTCGGTCTCCCGCGCGGTCAGCCCGTCGGGCGCCTCGGCCTCGGCCGGTTTGGGCTCGGGCTCCGACAGCCGCTCCAGCAGCCGGCGCTGGACACTCGGCGACAGTCCCGCGTCCCCCGACAGGACGCTCTCCACGGCGCGCACGATCTCGTCGCCGCCCGCGTCCTTGGTGAGATAGCCCCGGGCTCCCGCGTGCAGCGCGGGGAACAGCGACTCGTCGTCCGCGTACGTGGTGAGCACCACGACCTGGGTCCCCGGATACCGGGCCCGGATCCGCCGAGTGGCCTCCACGCCGTCGCAGCGGGGCATCCGCAGGTCCATCAGGACCACGTCGGGGGCGAGTTCCCCGACCAGCCGCACGGCCTCCTCGCCGTCCCCCGCGGAACCCACGACCTCCACACCGGGCAGCAGCCCGAGCAGCATCACGATGCCTTCCCGGACCACGGTCTGGTCGTCCGCGACGACGACCCGCGCAGGCTTCTTCTCCCCCTCCGCCTCCGTCATACCGGCACCTTCAACGTCACCAAGAACCCCTCCTCGTCCGGCCCCGCGTCGAGCGAGCCGCCCAGCAGTTCGGCGCGCTCACGCATCCCCAGCAGACCGTACCCGCCGCCGGACCCGGTCAGTTCGCCCGGCGGGCCGCCCGAGTCCCGCACGTCCAGCGTCACTTCGTGCGGGCCGTAGTCGAGCCGCAGGTGCACCTTGGCGCCGTGGGCGTGCTTGCGGACGTTCGTCAGTGCCTCCTGCGCCACCCGGCGCACGGCCTGGGACGCCTCGGCCGGCAGGGGTCTGCGCTCACCTGTGACGGTGACCTCGGCTCCGTCGGCGCCGCTGACGAGTTCGGTCAGGAAGTCCTCCAGCGGGGTCAGCTCGCCGCGCAGCGCGGACAGCGCCTGCCGGGTCTCGGCGAGGCCGTCGCGAGCCATGCCCCGGGCGGCCACCACGCGCTCCAGGATCTGCTCCCGGTCGGCCCCCCGCTCGATCAGCAGCCGGGCCGCCTCGAGGTGGACCAGTTGCGCCGAGAGGCTGTGGGCCAGCACGTCGTGGATCTCCCGGGCGATCCTCGCCCGCTCGCCCAGCGCCGCCGACTCCGCCTCGGCGGCCCTCGCGGCCCGCTCCTGGGCGAGCAGCCGCTGCGCGCCGCCCCGGGCCTCCGCGTCCAGTCGCAGGACGTATCCGGCGAGGGCCATGCCCCCCACCGTGGCGGCCGTGGTCAGCCACACGTCGTTGTTGGAGGCGGAGTAGGAGGCCAGTGCCACCGATGTCACCGGCAGGGCGGCCCCGAGAGGCAGCCGCTCCAGGACGGCGACCCCGCAGCCGCACCAGATCACCAGGGCCGGTCCTTTGAAGCCGGTGGCCTGGGCCGCGAGCGCGATCCCCAGGAGCACGCCGATGAGCCCCAGGGACGGCAGCAGCCGGTGTTCGTAGGTCGTGCGGAAGAAGGCCCAGGAGACGACGCCGGCCAGCACGACTCCCGACGCGGCCGCGAGCGCGCCCCAGATGCCGACGTGCTTCTGGCTGAAGGCACTCCACAGGAGCAGGGCGATCACGAGCAGTCTGACGGCCCAGGCGATCATGCGCCGGGGCCGGCTGATCCCCTCCCGGCCGAGCGCCTCGCGCGACGGCCAGCGCGTCCAGGCGTTGTCCTTCACACCCGCTCCCTCCGCGCCGACCGCATGTCGTCACCGTACGCCGGGGCCGGGCGGCTCGCGGAGCCGAGTGCCTGGGCCCGCCAAGCCATGACCCCGGCGCGGACGAGCAGGGTGCCGGCGAGGCCGAGCATCAGCGCCGCGCTGTCCTGGTGCACGCCGAACGCCGCGCCGAGGGCGAAGACACCGACCCGGAGGGCTATGCCGACGAGCCATACGACGACGCTGGCCTGGGTGCTCTTGGTCCACACGACGCCGTCCGACTCCGTCCAGATCCGGGTGGTCCAGGCCCAGCCGGCGCCCGTGGCCAGGCCGATGAGCACCTCCACGGCGAGCAGCACGGCGGATTCGGCGCGGTGGTGGGCGTCGAGAATGCCGGGTTCGCGCAGCGCCACGACCGCGAGGATCACGGGCAGCAGCCACCAGCGCCGGTCGGTGTCGATCGCACGGGCACGGAACTGCCGCACGACCACCACGGCGACGACGGCCACGATCATCAACACGTTGACGAGCCCGGACATCACAGCCTCCGTAAGCGAGAAGGTGGTGTCGGGAGCGAGTGCTGCCGACGCCTTCGAAGTTACGGAAATGCGCAGGTCAGGAGATCGGAGCAGGGGTGGATCGCGGGTGGAATCCGGCGACCGGTCCGCCTCCACCCACGGGTGGAGAGAGACCTGCGGTGGGGCGGTGATCACGAGCTCGGGGCGGCCGGCCGGGCGCGAGGTGTCACCGCAGGGAGCAGCCACGCGACCGGCCGACCGGACCGCTCATGGTGAGCGGACCGGTCGGCCGAAGCCCGGCTCAGCGGTTACGCGTCGATCCGCGACCGGTCCAGTGTCGCCGCCGAGCTGGAGATGAACTCCTTGCGCGGCGCCACGTCGTTGCCCATGAGCAGGTCGAAGACCTGTTCGGCGGCCTCCAGGTCGGAGAGGTTGATCCGGCGCAGGGTGCGGTGGCGCGGGTCCATCGTGGTCTCGGCCAGCTGGTCGGCGTCCATCTCGCCCAGACCCTTGTAGCGCTGGATGGAGTCCTTGTACCGGATGCCCTTGCTCTGGAACTCCATGAGCTTGTCGCGCAGCTCACGGTCCGAGTACGTGTAGACGTACTTGTCCTGGCCCTTCTTCGGCTGGATCAGCTCGACGCGGTGCAGCGGCGGCACCGCGGCGAAGACCCGGCCCGCCTCGACCATCGGCCGCATGTAGCGCTGGAACAGCGTCAGCAGCAGGCACCGGATGTGGGAACCGTCCACATCGGCGTCGGTCATCATGATGATCTTGCCGTAGCGGGCCGCGTCGATGTCGAACGTACGGCCCGACCCGGCTCCTATGACCTGGATGATCGCGCCGCACTCGGCGTTCTTGAGCATGTCGGTCACCGACGACCGCTGCACGTTGAGGATCTTGCCCCGGATCGGCAGGAGCGCCTGGAACTCGGAGTTCCGGGCCAGCTTCGCCGTGCCGAGCGCGGAGTCGCCCTCGACGATGAACAGCTCGCTGCGGTCGACGTCGTCGCTGCGGCAGTCGGCGAGCTTGGCCGGCAGGGACGAGGACTCCAGAGCGGTCTTCCGCCGCTGGGCGTCCTTGTGCTGGCGGGCCGCGACACGCGTACGGGCGGCGGCGACCGCCTTCTCCAGGACGACCCGGGCCTGGGCGGCCGCGTCACGCTTGGTGGCGGTCAGGAACGCCTTCAGCTCCTTGGAGACCACGTTGTTCACGATGCGGCGGGCCGCCGAGGTGCCGAGGACCTCCTTGGTCTGCCCCTCGAACTGCGGCTCGGCCAGGCGCACGGTGACGACGGCGGTGAGGCCCTCGAGGGCGTCGTCCTTGACGATGTTGTCCTCGGCCACACGCAGCATCTTCTTGGCGCGCAGCACGTCGTTCAGCGTCTGGGTGATGGCCTGCTCGAAGCCGGTCACGTGGGTGCCGCCCTTGGGGGTGGCGATGATGTTGACGAAGGACCTCAGGGTGGTGTCGTAGCCCGTGCCCCAGCGCAGCGCGACATCCACGCCCAGCTCACGCGTGACCTCGGTGGGGGTCATCTGGCCGTGCTCGTCCAGGACCGGGACGGTCTCCTTGAACGTGCCCTGCCCCGAGAAGCGGAGCACGTCGCACACCGGCTTGTCGCTGGCCAGGTACTCGCAGAACTCGCTGATGCCGCCGTCGAAGCGGAAGGACTCCTCGCCCTTGCTGCCGCCCTCGCCGAGGCCGAGCTCGTCGCGGACGACGATCGTGAGGCCGGGCACCAGGAAGGCGGTCTGGCGGGCGCGCTGGTGCAGCGTCTCCAGGGAGAGCTTCGCGTCCTTCAGGAAGATCTGCCGGTCGGCCCAGTACCGCACACGCGTGCCGGCACGGGTCCTGGGGATCTTCTTCCCCTTGGCCAGACCGCTCCCGGCCTCGAACTTCGCGTCCGGGCCGTCTCCTCGGAAGGCCCCCGGCACACCACGCCGGAAGCTGATGGCGTGGGTGTGGCCGCTGCGGTCCACCTCGACGTCGAGACGGGCGGACAGCGCGTTGACGACGGAGGCGCCGACGCCGTGCAGGCCACCGGAGGCGGCGTAGGAGCCGCCGCCGAACTTGCCGCCGGCGTGGAGCTTGGTCATGACGACCTCGACGCCGGACAGACCGGTCTTGGGCTCCACGTCCACGGGGATGCCGCGGCCGTTGTCCCGCACCTCCACGGAGCCGTCGTCGTGGAGGATCACCTCGATGTGGTCGCAGTAGCCACCGAGGGCCTCGTCCACGGAGTTGTCGATGATCTCCCACAGGCAGTGCATCAGACCGCGGCTGTCGGTCGAGCCGATGTACATGCCCGGGCGCTTGCGCACGGCCTCGAGGCCCTCGAGGACGAGCAGGTGCCGCGCGGTGTAGTTGGAACCGTCCCGGTCTGCTCCTGCCAGCAGCGCTGTGGACGGCACGGACGTATCGGCGGTCACGCGGTTCGCTCCTCGCTGAATTTCAGGTGACCCCCTTTTGGGTAAGGGGGCGGCTTCGGTCGCCGCTCAGAGGGTACCGAGGCCTGGTAGAGCCGTTGTAACGCCACCCTCATCGGGAAGTCAGCCTAGTCCAGGCTCGCATGCATGTTCGATCCCTCGATGGAGTGAAGTACATATCACGTTCCCTTGGAGGCATGAACCATTTAGGCTCCGGGCACGTCCTCATGAACAACCGGCAACCCCGCCGGGAGGACGTGAACCTAAGACAGCGCGAAACCGTAAGCACACAAGAGACGCACTACGGCACATTCGCCGCCAACCGGCAGCAGACAGCAGCCCCGGAAAGATTTTTTCGAGGAAAAGCCACGAGCGGGAACGTTTTCGGGCTGGTTGGATGTTGACCCTGGTACGACAGCTCGTCGAGCTAGAGAAGAGGCGACGTGACTACTGTTCTGACCCCCGCGAGCCCGCTGACGGCCGCCGATCGCTGCGACCGCTGCGGCGCCCAGGCATACCTGCGCGTGGTCCTGCTCAGCGGCGGAGAACTGCTCTTCTGCGCCCACCATGGTCGCAAGTTCGAGCCGGAACTCAAGAAGATCGCCGCTGAGATACAGGACGAGACGGAGCGGCTGACGACCGTTCCTGGCTCCGCTTCCGAAGAAGAGCGCTGACATCTCGCACCACGACGAGCCAGCCCTGGCACAGGCCAGCGAACGGGCGGCCGCTCCTCACCACGAGGAACGACCGCCCGTGCTCATGCCCCCACGCAGTCCCTCAGGTGCCCTTGTAGGGCCTCTGCGGACCAGCGAGGGCCGGTTGCAGCGTGCGCAGGACGTCGGACACACGCGTGTAGACACCGGGGCTCCCGGGGCGCCCACAGCCGCTCCCCCAGGACACGAGCCCGATCAGCCGCCCTGAGGCCACCAAAGGCCCGCCGCTGTCGCCCTGACAGGCGTCCGGACCGCCCGCGACCTCTCCGGCACAGAGCATGGAGTCGGCCCGGTAGGCGCCGTCCGGACCGCCCGGGTAGGCACGGGCACACAGATCGTCGGCCAGCACCCGCACGCGTGCGGCGTGGAGCCGATGCGCATAGGTGCCGCCGCCGGTCGTGTCACCCCATCCGGAGACCAGAGCCTGCGTTCCCGCCGTGTACGCCGGGTCACCCGCCGGCGCCATGGCCACGACCGCACTCTTCGGTAGTGGCGCGGCGAGCGTGAGCACGGCGAAGTCGCCGGAGTTGGTGACCGGGTCGTAGCGCGGATTCACTCGTTTGCCCTGTACGGCGATCTCCTCGCCCTCACCCGACAGCAGGTCCGTACGACCCGTGATGACCTTGAGGTCGCGCGCCTCGTTCGGAGACGCTCCGAGGACCTCCTTGTCCACGCAGTGGGCGGCGGTGAGCACAGTGGTCCTACTGACCGCCACCCCGCCGCAGAACTGCCCCGCGCGCGTACCTCCGAACCGGTCACGGCTGGAGAGCGCCACGGTCCACGGGGCTTGCGAAATCTCGAGCGGAAAACCCCCTACGACCACGCTGTCGGCGGCCGCCGGGGCAGCTCCCACCAGGGGTATGGCGGTCATGGTGGCCGCCAGGACCAGGGGCCGGATCAGGGCCCGGGCAATTGAACGGCGCATGCATGCTCCTCACTCTGGGGTGTTACTGGGACACCCAGAGTCAGTCACCGCACGATTGCGCGCAGCGCGAAGGCCCGGCTCCCGCGAGGGGAGCCGGGCCTTCGTCGTCGTACGACCGGGACCTAGTCGAGGTAGTCGCGCAGCACCTGCGAACGCGACGGGTGGCGCAGCTTCGACATGGTCTTGGACTCGATCTGACGGATGCGCTCACGCGTCACGCCGTAGACCTTGCCGATCTCGTCGAGGGTCTTCGGCTGACCGTCGGTGAGACCGAAACGCATGGAGACGACGCCGGCCTCGCGCTCGGACAGGGTGTCCAGAACGGAGTGCAGCTGCTCCTGCAGAAGCGTGAAGCTGACGGCGTCGGCGGGGACGACGGCCTCGGAGTCCTCGATGAGGTCGCCGAACTCGCTGTCGCCGTCCTCACCCAGCGGGGTGTGGAGCGAGATCGGCTCGCGGCCGTACTTCTGGACCTCGATGACCTTCTCCGGGGTCATGTCGAGCTCCTTGGCCAGCTCCTCCGGGGTGGGCTCGCGGCCCAGGTCCTGGAGCATCTGACGCTGCACGCGCGCGAGCTTGTTGATGACCTCGACCATGTGCACCGGGATGCGGATGGTGCGGGCCTGGTCGGCCATGGCGCGGGTGATCGCCTGACGGATCCACCAGGTGGCGTACGTGGAGAACTTGTAGCCCTTGGTGTAGTCGAACTTCTCCACCGCGCGGATCAGACCGAGGTTGCCCTCCTGGATGAGGTCCAGGAAGAGCATGCCGCGGCCGGTGTACCGCTTGGCCAGGGAGACCACCAGACGGAGGTTGGCCTCCAGGAGGTGGTTCTTGGCGCGGCGGCCGTCCTCGGCGATGATCTCCAGCTCGCGCTTGAGCTTCGGCGCGAGCTTGTCGGCGTTGGCCAGCTTGTCCTCGGCGAACAGACCGGCCTCGATGCGCTTGGCGAGCTCGACCTCCTGCTCGGCGTTGAGCAGGGGGACCTTGCCGATCTGCTTGAGGTAGTCCTTGACCGGGTCGGCGGTGGCACCGGCTGCGGCGACCTGCTGGGCGGGAGCGTCGTCCTCGTCCTCGTCGGAGAGTACGAAGCCGGCGCTCTCGGTGCCCTCGGGCTCGTCGGCGACCTTGGTGTCCTCGAGGACCTCGTCCTCGGTCAGCTCGGCGTCGTCCGACTTGGCCGTGGTCTTCTTCGCGGCCGTCTTCTTGGCGACGGTCTTCTTCGCGGCCGCCTTCTTGGCGGTCGTCTTCTTGGCTGCTGCCTTCTTGGCGGGTGCGACTTCCTCGGCGGGGTCGTCGGCTGCCGGGGCGGCGGGCACGGCCGGGGCGGCCGTGGTGGCGGTGGCCTTCCTGGTGGTCACCGTCTTCGCCGCGACCGTCTTGGTGGCGGTGCGCTTCGCCGGGCTCTTCGCTGCGACGCTCTTTCGGGTGCGCTTGGGCTCTGCTGCACTGACCATCAGCGTCACACCCTCTTCCTCAAGGATCTGGTTGAGGCTGCGCAGTACGTTCTTCCACTGAGTGGCCGGAATCTGGTCAGCTTCGAAGGCCCGACGCACATCGTCGCCGGCGATCTGCCCCTCAGCCTTTCCCCGCTCAATGAGCGCCATGACAGAGACGGACTCGGCGATCTCCGGCGGGAGCGTACGGGATGTGCTGGCCGACACGAACAACCTCTCGGAACGTTGGAAAACGGCTTCCGGCCCCGTCCACAGCGGACAGGAGCCGACCACCGGCCTGGGAATGGGCCGACGGAGCGGGCGGGGGCCGGGAAGATGCACAGCGCCTGTCATGGCGTCCGTATTCCCTCCGCGGCTGTCACCTCTTAGGTCATCGCGCTGCTCCCGCGAGCGTTACGCCCAATCTGCGTGGCCCGAGTCACACCCCGTAAGCGGTCAAAAGCGGTCAGACATAGGCAAAGCGCATCGCTGTTGTGTCGACCAGGACCACTCCGCCGGCATGGGCGGCCGGCCGCGTCGCCGGACCCCGCCGGATCCTTGGGAATCCGGCGGGGTCCGGCGACGGCCGGTTCCCAGGCCCGGCGCCGCCACGAGAACCACGAGAACGCGGCACACTGGCGACCGCACCGCCTTCGGTACTGGTCAGTGCTCGCGCGGGGCGGGAACCACGCGCTCCACCTCGGGGTGGACGGTGAGCAGTTGCCGCATGGCCGACTCCGCCGCCGTGCCGTCGCCGGTGCCGAGCGCGTCGACGATCCGCGCGTGCAGGGCGAGGGAGGCCTCGTTCGGCCGGTCACAGCCCGTGACCGGCCCGCCGGAGACCTGGAGGGCGGCCGAGACGATCCCGGAGAGGTGCTCCAGCATGCGGTTGCCCGCGATCTGGATGAGCAGCGCGTGGAACTCCGTGTCGGCGCGCGAGAAGGTCAGCGCGTCACCCTGAGCCATGGCATGGCTCATGATCTCGACCATGTCGGACAGACGCTGCTGCACCTCCTCCCGTCCGTGCCCGGCGGCGAGGCGGGCGGCGAGCGGCTCGATCGTCCAGCGCAGCTCGCTCAGCTCACGGCGCTGGTCGTCGCGCTGCGGCCCGAAGGCCCGCCATTCGATGATGTCCGGGTCCAGGAGGTTCCAGTCGCTGACGGGACGCACGCGCGTACCGACGTTCGGGCGGGCGCTGACGAGGCCCTTGGCCTCCAGGACGCGGAGGGACTCTCGGACGACGGTGCGGGAGACCTCGAAGCGCTGGCCGATCTCCTCGGGCACCAGCGGGCGGTCCGCCCCCAGGTCGCCGGAGACGATCATCTGACCCAGCTGCTGGACGAGTTGGCCGTGCAGTCCGCGTCCGCGGCTGCCCGCGGCGCGCCGGCCCACGCGGCCCAGCTCGGGGTCCGCTCCGTCCCAGGCGGGTACTCCGACACGGTCGGCCACCGGGGCCTCGGCGTAGGGGTAGCGGTCGAGATCGCCCGGGCCGGTCAGACCAGAGTCTGCGGAGCGGGCGGCGGTCATCATGGTGTGCGCAAGGGTACTCACGGATCCTTTGTCGGCGTCGCCTCCAACTCCCTTGAGGTCTTTGGTGAAAAGCACACGAAAGGGTGATCGCTCACCCCGTCGCAATTGACGCCTTATCGGAAAGAAACGGGCTTTCTCCGGGGAGTTGTGCGCACAGCAGGACCGCAAGCGTACGGACAGTCGTCATCGGACCCTGGCGCGAAGCGTCGTGACCAGATACGCACACAGCAACGCCGCCAGCGACAACGTCATTGCGCCACCCACGGGTTGGGCGACGACCCGGGCCATGGCGAGCAGATACCGGTCCCCTCCGAAGGGCCACTGCAACAGGAGGACCTCCCGCATCCGCGCCGGGAAGCCGGCCGCCGTCCCCATGGCGGGACCCTGTAGCGCCTGGTGCACGGCGGGCACGACCAGGACGGGTACAGCGAGGACGGCGGCGAGGCCCGCCGTCGTGGACCGGAAGACGCCGGACGCCAGGACACCGGCCCACGCGCAGCCGACGACCAGCCCGAGCCAACTCGCACCGAGTGAGAGCCAGTCCGAGGGCACTCGTGTGAGCTCCCGTCCGTAGACGAGATAGATCGCCTCGGCGTCGCAGCCCACGGTGAGGAAGGCCAGCATCAGGGCGGTGGCTCCGGAGACGAGGAGTTTCGCGGTGAGCAGCCCCAGCCGACGGGGGACGGTCCCGCGGTCCGCCGCCAGCGCGGGGTGGCGGAACTCGTCTCCGAAGGCCAGCGCACCGAGCAGCCCCGCCGCGAGCGCCGTGGGCGGCAGGGGAAGCTCCCGCGGCCACGCCGCGAAGAGCCTTGCCTGCGGGGTGTGGCCGAGCCTCGCCAGGAGTACGGCGGTGAGCGCGGACACCACCAGGACGACTCCGCAGGTGAGGAATCCGGTGCCGATTCCGGTGGCACGCCGGAGTTCGTAGCGCAGGGGACGCAGCGGGCTGCGGGCGGGGCGGACCGAGATGGAGGGTGGGAGGCAGGACACGGCGTCGAGGGCGGGGGCGGCGTCGGCGCGCGAGCGTGCCGGTTGCCCGGCCTGCCCGGTCCGGGGCTGGGGGCTGCCGGGTCTCCGGGCGTCCGGATTCCGGGCGCCGGGGACGGTCGTGCCGACCGCCGGCTTGCCGACCGTGGTGGTGCTCGCGGTGTCGGCTTCTGCTTCCGGCTCCGCGGAGGCCTCCGGGGAATCGACCTCGAGTGCGGCCGCGAGGCGGATGTCGGCGGCGATCGCAGGCGCACCGGCTGGAGCGGCCGCCTCGGCACCGCCGACCACTCCGGCCGCGGCGGCGGAGGCCACGCTCGTGGACGTCCGGTCGGCTCCAGGAGCAGCGTCGAGGGGCGTACGTCCGGTTCCGGAGACGGTGTCGGCCTGCGACGTCCTCTCGGCCGGGGTGCCGTCGGCGATCCTCGTGCGGCTCGACAGGGAGCCGCGGCCATGTACGCCCCCGCAGGGCGGCCACTCGTCGCCGACGCCCTGCTCCGGCTCCGGCTCCCGCTCCGACGCCGAGACGCTGGGCACCGCCCGCTCGTGGTCCCCGGACGTGACACCGGACGCTGCCTGCGCAGCTGGAGCGGCCCACACCTTTGGCGATGAGCCGGACGCGGCTTGCACCGGTTCCTCCGGCGAGTGGTCCGTCTCTGCCTGTTCCGGCCCGGCCGCCACCTCCTCATCGGCCGCCCTCACCTCGCCCCCGCCTCCCACTTCCGCACTCGACCCCATGTCCCCTACCTCGTCGGCGAGTTGGTGGACGAGAATGCCGTGCCGGAAGGCGGTCTCACCGATGTCGGCGGTTGTACTGCCGTACACGGAGAGACGGTTGCCCCCTTCCCGCACGACCTCGACGGACCGTTGGTCGGTTCGGGCCTCCTTGGTGAGCAGGGCCGCGAGGCGGGCGGCGTGAGGGCTGCGGACGGCCACGCGCGGACGCAGCCGGGTGCGGGCGAAATCCTTGGCCTCCAGATCGGCGACGACCCTGCCGTCTTCGAGGGTGACGACCCGGTCGGCCTCGCGTGCGGCCTCCTTGGAGTCGGCAGTCGTGAACAGCACCGTGCCGCCCTGGGTCGCGTGTGCGCGCAGCATGCCGTGCAGCCAGCGCGCCTCGCGGGCGGAGAGGCCGTCGGCGGGGTCGTCCAGTACGAGCGTGTGCGGGTCGGGCAGGAGGGCGCAGGCCAGTCCGAGCCTGCGGTCCATACCCCGCGACAGGGTGCCGAGGCGTTCCTCGCGAAGGCTGACGAGGCCCACGACCTCGAGGACCTCGTCGGCGCGCCGGGCGGGAACTCCCGCCGCCGCGCACAGCATGCGCAGATGCCCGCGGACCGAGCGGGACGGATGACCGGGCACGTCGCCGAGGAGCACGCCGACTTCCCGTGCCGGGTGGGCGATCTGATGCAGAGGCCAACCCCTGAAGTAGGTGATGCCGCGGCCCTGCTGGAGTTCGAGCATCAGTCTGAGCGCGGTCGTCTTGCCCGCACCCTCCGCCCCGAGGAGCACGGTGACACGGCCGGCGGGCGCCTCGAAGGAGACGTCGTCGACGGCAGGCGGGTGACCCTTGCGAGGGTTGCTGGTCAGTCCGAAAGCCTGGATCACCTGCAGCAAGATAGCGCGGAGTGTCCGGTTTTTCGGGTATCACCTGATCTGTTCTTCGGTGGCGCGCAAGCGGGAGGGGACTTTTGTCCGCCGTTCGATGGATCAGACCTCGGGACGGAGCATCGGAGGGTTGAGCAGGGTCGCACCGCCGGCCCGGAAGAGCTGGGCCGGCCGCCCGCCCTGACGGGTGGTCGTACCGCCCGTCGGAACCAGGAATCCCGGCGTTCCGGTGACCTTGCGGTGGAAGTTGCGCGGGTCGAGGGCCACGCCCCACACCGCCTCGTAGACCCGGCGCAGCTCGCCGACGGTGAACTCGGACGGACAGAAGGCGGTGGCCAGCGAGGAGTACTCGATCTTGGAACGGGCCCGCTCGACTCCGTCGGCGAGGATCTGGGCGTGGTCGAAGGCGAGCGGCGCCACCGGTTCGCCGTCGCGACCGTAGCCGCCCTGCTGGAGCAGTTCCTCGACCGGCGCCCAGCGTGCGTTGCTCGCGTCGCCGCCGGCCCGGGGCGCGGGCAGGTCCGGGGCGAGGGCGAGGTGCGCGACGCTGACGACCCGCATCCGGGGGTCCCGCTTGGGGTCGCCGTAGGTCGCGAGCTGTTCCAGGTGTGCGCCGTTGTCCTGGGCCGGCACCGAGGGATCATGGGCGCGCAACCCGGTCTCCTCGGCCAGCTCGCGCGCCGCCGCCTGGGACAGGTCCTCGTCGGCCCGTACGAAGCCGCCGGGCAGCGCCCAGCGCCCCTGGAACGGCGGCTCGCCCCTGCGTACCGCCAACGCGCACAGGGCATGGCGGCGCACGGTCAGCACGACCAGGTCCACGGTGACGGCGAAGGGCGGAAAGGCTGACGGGTCGTAGGGCATGCGGCGATCATAGTCGTCTGCCTGACGATAAACACTCCCTTCGTCTACCGCGCAGGCGGCGGTCCGCTTCGTTCCGGTATGGGTCGCGGGGTGGGCTCGCGTCCGTCGTGCCGGTCGCGTCGTACGAGGTCACACTCCCAATTGCAGACCGTCCGCCGCCTCCTCGACCATGGCGAGTCCCAGTCGGCTGACCCGCACGGCGAAGGGAGCGCCCGCGACGCGCAGCCCCGTCAGACCGATCTCGCCGAGGGGTGCGCTCTGCACCGGGCGCAGGGTGACGGTGCGGGCCGGGGCGTCGGGCCGGATGCCCGCGAGCGTGGTGAGGAGCAGGACCGCGGAGGCGGCGGCGGTGGCCGCCGGGCGGCAGGCCGCCGGGTGCGGGAGAGGAGCGCTACCGGCAGAGCGCCGCTCCCCCGCGAACATCTCCGGCAGCCGGTGGCCGAAGTGCTCCGCTGCCTCCAGCAGCCCCCTCAGCAGTCCGCTCGACTCCTTCTCGAAACCGGCGGCAGCCAGTCCGGCGACGGCGAGCGCGGTCTCGTGGACCCGCACGGCTCCGGTCCGGTGGCCGAACGGATTGTGTCCGGCCTCCTTGGTCCCGAGACCGCGCAGTCCCCAGCCCGCGTCCATCGCGGGGCCACCGAGCAGCCGGGCGAGCTGTTCGGTCTGCACCTTGTCGAGCAGGCCGGGGGCAAGTCGGCCGGCGCCGAGCAGACCGGTGTCGAGGAGGTGCACGGCAGCTGAGCCGAGATGCGGAACGGGCCTGCCGTCCGGCGCCAGGGCCGCGGCCGGGCGCCCGCCGCCTCGGTCCTCCACCCAGAAATCCGTGCGGAACGCGTTCCGGACGGCCTGGGCCCACTGTCTTGACTCCGAGCCCCCCGGCCTGCCGTACGCGTCGAGGAGATCGGCGCCGAGGACAGCGGCCCGGTGAGCGTGGGCCTGCGTCTCGCAGCGGACCGGGCCTCCCGGCTGAGGGTCGGGGAGGTAGGTGCCGTCACCGACGGCGGTCCGCAGCCAGGCCAGGCAGCGCTCGGCGGCGGGCATCAGTTCCTGCGTCTCCTGCTCGGGGAGCCCCCAGCGGCGGGCCTCGGCGAGCAGGACGGGGAAGAGAAGCGTGGCCTCGGTGCCTGTGCACGCCGGCGGGAGGAGAGCCCCGGCGTCGCGTCGCGGACCGGGGATCAGACCGGCCTGTGGGCCTGGGCCCGGAAGCTGGGTGCGGGCGAGGGTGCGCAGCGTGCCCGCGGCGAGCCGGGTGCCGAGGGGCAGCGCCATCCGGGCCGCGGCGAGCGCCTCGGCCGGGGCCATGCCGCAGCGCCAGGGCGCGCCCGCCGCGAGGTAGGTGTCGGCGGGGTGCGCGGGATCGCGCAGCAGCAGGGCCTGGAGGTCGTCGACAGCGGCCTGGAGGAGGGTGGCCACTCGCGGGTCGTCGCCTGCCGCCCGGGCGGGCGCGAAGGGGCTCGTCGCGGCCTGGCCCACGGCGCGCAGTGGTCCGGCGCCGTCCGGGCGTACGCGTAGTTCCACGCTCGCCGTTCCACCCGGAGGCAGTTCCAGCTCCCAGCACAGCAGTCCGGCGGAGGCCAGTGCGTCGGCGGGTGCGGGGTGCGCGGTGACACTGGCGCCGCCACCGGCCGAGGACCAGCGCAGGCCCGAGTCATGGACGCTGGCCGGGAGTTCGGGGCCTGTCCTGCCGCAGGCGATGGCGCCGAGGTCCGCCAGGTCCGTGCCGAGGGCGACCTCGAGCGGGAGGCGGAGGGGGCGTGGGGAGGCGTTCTGGAGTGTGATGCGCTCGGTTCCGTCGGCGCTACGGGTCCGCTCGACGACGACATCGGGATCCGGACCCGTCCCCGGGGAGACACGCAGCGTCCCGACGAAGCGAGCCCGGTCCGCCCCGGTCATCCTGGCCTGCACCGCGAGCGGTTCCCGCCCGGCGATGCGGACCTGGCACCGCGAGAGCAGGCGCCGACCGCCCCGGTAGAACCCCTCCAGTCCTTGGCCGGCCAGCTGTCCCTGTTCGCCGGAGATGGCGAGGCCCGGCAGGGCGACGCAGATCAGGGCGGTGTGCGTGGGCGGCAGGTCGGGGGCCGGCCGGGGCCTCGGGTACGGCGTGCGCGGGGAAGCGCCGGGAGCCGGTGCGCCGGTGGGGAGGCGCGGCCGACTCGTGTGCTGGGCTGAGCCTCGGGGCCGGCCGTCGACGGCTGGGGGGATCGGAGACATGCCCGGGGGCGACGGCGGCCTGGGGGCACCGTCGATTTTCGGTGCAGTGATCCCGGTACCGGGCTGTGGGAAGGGCATGTGCCCGACCTCGGGCGGGTGGCTCTCGTCGGCGGCGGAGAGCCGAGTCTGCTGCTGATGCATGCGGTGGCTTCTTCTGCACTCGGTGCGCCTCGGACACGCTGTGCGCGGGGTAGCGCGTCCGGAGGGACAGGGGTCGTACGGCGGCGGTACGGCCCGTGCCGGCGCTCCGCCACTCAGGTGAACGGAGAGGGACTCCTCCTGGTCACGCCTCGGATCGGGCAAGCCGACCGAATGGCGGCGTGGCGGGCAGGAGCCCGGCAAGGCGCCCGTGCGGCTGAAGGGACTCACCCCCTGCCGCTGTGTCTCGGCACTCATCCGTCCCCTTCGGTCTCCCGCTGACCGCCCGCCGCCGCGGTGTCGCGGCTCGGGCCCTCACCGGAACGCGCGCGCATGCCGCCCGGCTTCGTGCTGCCCGGACGCGAAGGTCCATCGGCCGGCGATCCGGCGTGGGAGCCGGGCGACCGCCGCCGTGCGTCCTGCACCCGCGCCGGACGAGGACTGCGGTCGCCGCCTTCCGCGGCCCGCGTTCGGCGACGGCGCCGAGGACCGCCGGTCCGCGAGGCGCGCTCGCCGTGGGGACCGTCCGTCCGGGCGGCTGCTCCAGGGCCTGCGACGACCGTTCCCGAAGGCGCGCCCGGGGTCGCTTCCCGTGCCGAATCTGTCTCCACGGTGTCCGTCCGGGCACGCCCCGCGCGTTCCACACGCAGGCAGCGGCGGACCGACTCGGGGTCGAGTCCTTCGTTGCAGGCCCGGTGGAGGAGGCGGGCGAAGAGGTAGTCGGGGTCCGCGCCCAGTGCCATCGCGAGGGCTTCCCGGGCCTCGAGCTCGTCGCCGGTGGACCAGGCGACCCAGCCCGCCAGGGTGAGCGGGCCGGCGGCGTGCTCGCCGTACGGCCCGACGCACCGGCGGGACAGTGCGCGCCAGAGCCGCAGAGCCGGACCGGCCTCGTCGCCCTCCATCCACGCGGCCGCCCGGTCGCGGGTCGTGCGGTCCTGGAGCCCGAGGATCAGCGTCGCCGCCTCGTCGTGGCTGAGCAGTTCGTCGTCGCGGAGGTCGGCCGGGTGCGTGCCGGACACCGGCGCTGCCGCGGCGAACCTGTGAATGATCAGCTCGGCGAGATCGAGGGTTTCCTCCGCCACGCTCTGCCGGGCCGCGTCGTCCAGGATGCGGGGTACCAGGGACATCCCGGCCGCGTCCAGGGCGACCTCCTGCTCCAGGGCGACGCTGGTCTCCCAGGGCAGCAGCCTGGCCCGCAGCTCGCGGAGCGTGCCGCGCACCTGGATCCCCGCGTAGGTGGCTGCGGCGGCCAGCACCGAGGTACCGGGCAGGCCCATCGGCGTTCCGTCGTCAGGACAGCATCCCTCTACCGCGCAGCTGTAGGACCAGAAGCGGCCGTCCGAGATGCACAAGGCCTCGACCACGGGCGCGTCGAGGTCGCCGCATTCGGTGCGCATCTGGGCGATCAGCGGCTCGAGCCGGAGCATCACGTCCCGGCCGGTCTCGCCCTGGCCCGGTTCCTGGCAGACGTAGGCGACCATCTGCTCGGGCCGCCTGCCGCGTCGCTCGCTGCTGGTCACCAGCCCCCGTACCAGCTGCTGCACGGCCTCCTCCCAGTCCTCGGTGCTTGCGGGGATGCCCAGCCGGGCCCGGCCGCCGAACCTGCCGCGGCCTTCCCGGTCGTGCAGGGCGACCAGCACGATGCTGTCCTCGGGGCGGTAGCCGAGCAGGTAGGGCAGTGCGTCGGCCAGCTCGCCCGGGGTGCGCAGAGTGACCTGGGTGTCGTGCGCGGACTGCTCGGTCAGCGGCTCTCGTCCGACGATGTCGCCGTTTTCGAAGGGCCCGGTCGTTTCGCTGTGGTTCGTCATGCGCAGACGATCTCGCGGACCACGAGATTCCGGTTGGGCCTGTGGATAACTCGAATCAGGGACACGACAAGGCAGGCGCCGACCGCGGGCGCTCCGTCCACAGCCGGACAGCCACGGTCGTCCGCTCGCGGCCGGCGCCCGCCCGATTGTCAGTCGCGTCCTGTTGTATGGGACGCATGGAGCACACGAGCAACGCGGACCTCCGGGCACAGGCCGACGCCGTCCTCGCCCGGCTCGTCGGGGACACCACGGGCACGGCCCGGCTGCGCGAGGATCAGTGGCGGGCCATCGAGGCGCTGGTCGCCGACCGGCGCCGGGCCCTGGTCGTGCAGCGCACGGGCTGGGGCAAGTCCGCGGTGTACTTCGTGGCGACCTCGCTGCTGCGGGCCAGAGGCGGCGGACCCACGGTGATCGTCTCTCCACTGCTCGCGCTCATGCGCAACCAGGTGGAGGCCGCGGCCCGAGCCGGCATCCACGCCCGGACCATCAACTCCTCCAACACCGAGGAGTGGGAGGCCGTGCAGACCGAGATCGAGGCCGGCGAGGTCGACGTGCTGCTCGTCAGCCCGGAGCGGCTGAACAACCCCGACTTCCGCGACCAGGTCCTGCCCAAGCTCTCCGCGGCGACCGGACTGCTCGTCGTGGACGAGGCCCACTGCATCTCCGACTGGGGCCACGACTTCCGCCCGGACTACCGCCGACTGCGCACCATGCTCAGTGAGCTTCCGCCAGGTGTCCCGGTACTGGCCACCACCGCCACGGCCAACGCGCGCGTGACCGCCGACGTCGCCGAGCAGCTCGGCACCGGCGGCTCATCGGACGCCCTGGTGCTGCGCGGGCCGCTGGACCGGGAGAGCCTGAGCCTCGGCGTGCTGCGGTTGCCCGATGCCGCGCACCGGATGGCCTGGCTCGCCGACCACCTCGACGACCTGCCGGGCTCCGGCATCATCTACACGCTCACCGTGGCCGCAGCCGAGGAGGTCACCGCCTTCCTGCGGCAGCGCGGGCACGCCGTCACCTCCTACACGGGCCGGACGGAGAACGCCGACCGGCAGCAGGCCGAGGACGACCTGCTCGCCAACCGGGTCAAGGCGCTGGTCGCCACCTCCGCGCTAGGCATGGGCTTCGACAAGCCGGACCTCGGATTCGTCGTGCACCTGGGCTCGCCGTCCTCCCCCATCGCCTACTACCAGCAGGTCGGCCGCGCGGGCCGTGGCGTCGAGCACGCCGAGGTGCTGCTGCTGCCGGGCAGGGAGGACGAGGCGATCTGGGAGTACTTCGCGTCGCTCGCCTTCCCCTCCGAGGATCTGGTGCGCCGCACTCTGGACGTCCTCGCCCGGGCGGACGGCCCCCTGTCGCTGCCGGCGCTCGAACCCCTGGTGGAACTGCGTCGTTCCCGGCTGGAGACGATGCTGAAGGTCCTCGACGTGGACGGAGCGGTGAACCGCGTCAAGGGCGGCTGGACCGCGACCGGCCAGCCGTGGTCGTACGACGCCGAGCGTTACGACTGGGTGGCACGGCAGCGCAAGACAGAACAGCAGGCGATGCGCGAGTACGCCTCCACCACGGACTGCCGGATGGAGTACCTCCAGCGCCAGCTCGACGACGAGGGCGCCAAGCCCTGCGGCCGGTGCGACAACTGCGCGGGGCCGCGCTTCACCGCCGACACGTCCACGTCGGCCCTGGACGCCGCACGTGTCGACCTGGACCGTGCCGGGGTCGAGGTGGAGCCCCGCCGCATGTGGCCGACCGGGCTCCCGGCGATCGGCATCGACCTCAAGGGGCGTATTCCGGTCGGTGAACAGGCCTCGTCCGGGCGGGCTCTGGGTCGGTTGTCGGACATCGGCTGGGGCAACCGGCTGCGCCCCCTGCTGGCACCCCAGGCCCCGGACGCGCCCGTGCCGGACGACGTGGCGCGAGCCGTGGTGGAGGTGCTGGCGGACTGGGCGAAAGGCCCCGGCGGCTGGGCCTCCGGGGCGGCCGGCGCGCAGCCCCGGCCGGTCGGCGTGGTCACCGTCGCCTCCCGCACCCGTCCGACACTGATCCACTCCCTGGGCGCCCGTATCGCCGAGATCGGCCGGCTGCCCCTGCTGGGCTCCGTGGAGTACGCCGGTGACGCGTCGCGGGTCTCACGCAGTAACAGTGCCCAGCGTCTGAAGGCCCTCGACGGCTCGCTGACCGTGCCTCCCGCCCTCGCCTCCGCGCTCGCCGAGGCCCGTGGTCCGGTCCTGCTGGTGGACGACTTCACGGAGACCGGTTGGACCCTCGCGGTCGGGGCACGACTGCTCAGAAGGGCCGGAGCCGACGGGGTGTTGCCCCTGGTGCTGGCCGTCCAGGGCTGACCAGCCGTGGTGCGTCGCTACCCGGACCGACGCACCACGTGCCGTGATCGAACGCCACGGGGGTCATCAGGAGCACTCGTGGGTAGGGATATAAGTCACGCACCACCAGATAACAGTCGGTGGCCCCAATTGCTCGTTGCCGCATCCAAGTTCGACAGGAAGAATTGAAGTCCGCTCCCCGCACGGCTCGTCCGTGAACCGGCTGGGCTTTGCTGCGGTGCGCGGTCCCCCGAATCCGACCTCGCCCGTAGTGTGGGCGCGTAGCCGAAGGGAGGAACGTGACCTTCGGATTCGCCTCGTCCTCGGCGGCCTCGTTGTCGACGTCCGCGTCCGCCGCTTCCGCCAGCCGCCTGCTCGAGCCCGCGGAGTGGGCAGCCGCCGGAATCCCCCTGCTGCGCAGTCCCCGTGAGGTCGTCAGCGGGCTGCACGCCCGCCATCGCCCCAAGCCGTCCATGGCGATCGTGGCCGTGCTGGATCCCGACGAACGGCTGTGCGCCAGCGCCTCGTTCCTGCGCCGTCCGGCGCCGGCCGACGGCTGGATGTTCCGCAACGCGCTGCTGGCCCAGCTGCGCCGGGTCATTCCGCACGACCTGCGCCGCCGCACCCCGGTGCGCACCGCCGTGCTGCTCTACTGCCGCGAGGGCGACGCGCGTTGGACCGAGGAGGACGGCGCCTGGATGTGGGGGCTGCGCGACGCCTGCACACTGCACGGGCTGCGCTGCGGGGCGTACATCACGCTGACCGGTGACGGCTGGCAGGTGCTCGGTGAGGGGCGTGGCGGACGCCGGCCCAGTACCCACTCGCAGCCGGAGCCCTTCGCCATGTCGGAAGTCCCGGCCCTGGCACCTCGCACCGGCGGCCCGGTCTCCGAGGTGCTGCGCCGCGCGGCTGCTCGCTGAAAGCTCGGCTCCGGGTCCGGCCGCGCGGTCCGCCCGGCACCCGGACACACAGCCGCCACACGGCCGCCCGGACGCTCCGACAGGCGGCCGTCCCCGGAGGAGGAACGGCCACCGCCAGTCATCCGGGCATGCCGAAAGCAGCACCGTGCGGATCCCCTCGGGGCTGCCTTCGTCGCCCCGGCACCCCGAGGTGCCGGGCGGGACTCAGACGCCGGAGCCCAGCACCGAGTTGATCTGCTGCGGGTCACCGCAGACGATCAGCAGCGCACCGGCCCGGGAGTGGGCCAGCGGAAGGGCGGTGGCGGCAGCGGCGGAACCGCCGTTGACGGCCACGACGACCACGGGGCGTGACGCGGCACGGGAGGCGATGGCGGCGTCCGTGTAGAACACGTCATCACCGGCGTCGTGCTGCGCCCAGTAGGAGGCTTCACCGAAGGACAGTTCGTGCTCGGCCCACGGGTGCTGGGAACCGGTGGTGATCACCAGCACGTCCGCGGGGGCACGGCCCGAGTCCAGGAGCAGGTCCACCGCCTCGTCGGCTGCGTCGAGCGCACCCTCTGCCGAGGCCGGGATCAGCTGGATCTGCGGGGTAGCCGCCGGGGCGGCGGGAGCGGCCGGGCCCGACGGGCCTGGCTTGGCCGGAGCCACGTCACGCTGCGTCCGCTGCACCGGCGGCGTGGGCCGCAGAGGGCCGGGACGACCGGGGCGCGACGGAGCCGCGGGGCGGGGGCCGGGTACGGGGCGGGGGGTCGGCGCGGTACGGCCGCTGGCGGGCGTGGCGCGGGGACCCTGGGCACTCTCGTGAATCTGAGGCTCCTCGGGAATGAGAGGCATGAGCTGATATTTATCAAACGTTGGTGCGGCGCGGGCGACCGGGTGGCACATCAGTGCGAGCGGAACCGTCAGAAATCGAAGCCGAGCTGACCCTCGATTTCCGGAGCGCTTCCGTCCGCCCAGCTGCGGACCTTCTTGAGGTGCCGCCACTGGGGCAGCGAATCAAGATACGCCCACGACAAACGGTGGTACGGGGTGGGTCCCCGTTCCTCCAGTGCGGCCTTGTGCACGGGCGACGGATACCCGGCGTTGTCCGCAAACCCGAAGTCTGCATGGTCGATACCCAGTTCGGCCATCATTTTGTCGCGCTGAACCTTGGCGATCACCGACGCCGCCGCAACGGCCACGCACGACCGGTCGCCCTTGATCACCGTGCGCACCTTCCACGGGACACCGAGGTAGTCGTGCTTCCCGTCGAGGATCACGGCGTCGGGGCGGACCGGCAGCGCGTCCAGGGCACGGACGGCGGCGAGCCGCAGTGCGGCGGTCATCCCCAGGTCGTCGATCTCCTCGGGGGAAGCATGCCCCAGGGCATAGGCCGTCACCCACGACCGCAGTATCTCGGCCAGTTCCGTGCGCCGCTTGACGGTCAGCAGCTTGGAGTCGGTCAGACCCTCGGGCGGCCGACGGAGTCCGGTGATCGCAGCGCAGACGGTCACGGGCCCTGCCCAGGCGCCCCGCCCCACCTCGTCGACACCGGCAATGATCTTCGCTCCGGTCGTGGCGCGCAGGGAGCGCTCGACGGTATGAGTGGGTGGTTCGTACGGCATGGCGCCCTTAGCGTACGCCGCCGGGATCCTCGTGCGACACCCCAGGTCCCCCGGTCGGCGCGGAGGTCGCCGGCAGCCGGAATCAGGCGCCGTGCGGCCGCAGCAGCGGAAGCATCAACTGGTCGATCATCTCTTCCAGATCCCGCTCGCTCCATTCGCTTCCGCACATCTTCGATCGGTACATCATCATTGCCGGGATGGCGTCGAAGACGTAGCTGTTGGCCGCGTCGGACCGCACCTCTCCCCGCCCTATCCCCCGGGTGACGACCTCGCGCAGCAGCTTGATGGTCGGCTCGACCACACCTTCGAAGATCACGCCATGGAAGCGCTCGACCTGCGCCGGGTCGCATTCGTGAATCACTGCACGCAACGCGAAACCGGGGCGCGAGAACATGGCGTCGCGCGCTCGCCGACACAAGGCCAGCAGGTCCTCGCGCACACTGCCGAGGTCGGGCACCCCCTCGAAGCGCGGTAGTCCGGCCTCGAGTGCGTCGGCGACCAGATCCTCCTTGGAGGGCCAGCGACGATAGACAGCGGCCTTGCCGGTCTGCGCGCCGGCCGCGACACCCTCCATCGTCAGGCCGTTCCAGCCGACCGTACTGAGCTGCTCCAGAGCGGCGTCCAGGATCGCGCGCTCGAGCACCGCACCGCGCCGACGAGGGGAAGCCGCCTGAGCAGGGGCGGCCGTCCAGCGCGAGGTAACCATCTGAGTTTCTCCAGCAGGCAAGGGGAAGCGGGGGTTTCGGGGCGGGGCTGCGTCGCGCCGCAGCAAGGGGGACGCGATGCGCGACACAGGATTAAGTGAACGCTTGCGTTCACTGTTGGGGACTCACTACCGTTGACGCGACAGTGAACGCGAGCGTTCACTAAAGCCTTTGTGGGGGACCCATAGTGACAACCTCTCAGCTCATCCAGGAACAGAAACCAGGAGCGGCCCGCCGGGAGGGGCATCCCGGCATAGCGCTCACCGTCATCGCGGCCTGCCAACTCATGGTGGTGCTCGACGCGACGATTGTGAACATCGCGCTCCCGCACATTCAGGACGCGCTCAAGTTCAGCACCACGGACCTCACTTGGGTGGTCAGCGCCTACACGCTCACCTTCGGCGGTCTGCTGCTCCTCGGCGCGCGGGCCGGTGACATCCTCGGCCGGCGCCGGGTGTTCATGACCGGCATCCTGCTGTTCACCTTCGCCTCGCTGCTGGGCGGCCTGGCCCAGGAACCCTGGCAGCTGCTGGCCGCACGCGCCCTGCAGGGTGTGGGAGGCGCGATCGCATCGCCCACGTCGCTCGCGTTGATCACCACCACCTTCCCCGAAGGTCCCGAGCGCAACCGGGCGTTCGGCGTGTTCGCCGCGGTGTCGGCGGGCGGCGGTGCCATCGGCCTGCTCGCGGGCGGCATGCTGACCGACTGGCTCGACTGGCGGTGGGTGCTCTTCGTCAACGTGCCCATCGGCGTGCTGATCGCCGCACTCGCTCCGCTGTACATCAGCGAGTCCCAGCGGCACCCGGGACGGTTCGACATCGCGGGAGCGCTTACGTCGACGGCAGGCATGGCCTCGCTGGTGTACGGGTTCATCCGCGCCTCGGAGGACGGTTGGCGGGACGGGCTCACGCTCGGCTCGTTCTGCGCGGCGGTGGTGCTTCTGCTGGCCTTCGTCTTCACCGAGTTGCGGGCGAAGGAACCGATCACCCCCCTCAAGATGTTCCGCGACCGCAACCGCTCGGGCACCTACGTGGTCATGCTGAGCCTGGCAGCGGCGATGTTCGGCATGTTCTTCTACATCGTGCTGTTCGTCCAGAACGTGCTCGGCTACAGCCCGATCGAGGCCGGTCTGGCCTTCCTCCCCGTGACGGTCGCCATCGCGGTCGGCGCGGGTCTGTCGCAGCGGTTCCTGCCCACGCTCGGCCCCAAGCCGTTCATGATGACCGGCTCGGCGCTCGTGGCGATCGGGCTGTTCTGGCAGACCTTCATCACCCCTGACAGCTCCTACGTCGGCGGGGTCCTGGGCCCGATGCTGGTCTTCGGCTTCGGCATGGGCCTGAACTTCGTGACGGTCACGGTCACGGCGGTCTCCGGTGTCGCCCAGCACGAGGCGGGTGCGGCCTCCGGGCTGCTCAACGCCACGCAGCAGGTCGGCGGCTCGCTGGGCCTGTCCATCCTGACCACCGTCTTCGGCTCGGCGAGCACGGACGAGGCGAAGAAGCAGCTGCCGAAGTTCCTCGCGCAGGGCACACCGGAACAGAAGGCGCAGTTCGCCAAGACGCACCAGCTGCCCGCGCCCTGGGGAAGCGAGGTGCTCGCCCACGGCATCTCGATCGCCTTCGTCCCGGCCGTGGCGATGGCCGGACTCGCGTTCCTCACCGCCTGGATGGCGATCAAGGTCCGCAGGAGCGACCTCGAAGCCCTCGCGGGGACGGCGGGTCCGGGAATGGGCTGACCCCAGCACAACGATGACCGGCACTGCCCACACCCTCCTCACCATGGTCCGCCGCCTGCCCGAGCCGAGCCCTCGTCCGGCCCGATGCGGGCGGCGGATACCGGGACAACGGACGACAGTCACGCAGAGTTCCCGGTAGACACGGAGAGTCCCAGAGGTCGGAACGGGCCTCAGAGACCTGCGGGCACCCAGTCCGGCAGCACCTCGGTCCGCTCCACCCACTCCGCGGGCGGCGCCCCCGCCTTGCCGGAGGCGAGCACACCACCCACGATCGCGCAGGTGGTGTCCACGTCCCCGCCCACCTGCGCGGTCGTCCAGAACGCCGTCTCGAAGTCGGCGAGGGACCGCGCCGCGGACCAGAGCGCGAAGGGGACGGTGTCATGGGCGCTCGTACGGCGTCCGCACCCCAGAACGGCAGCGACCGTGCCCGCGTCGCCGTAGTCGAGCATGTCCCGGGCACGGCGCAGCCCGGCGCCGACTGCGCTCTTCGGCACCAGGGCGATGACGCCGTCGAGGAGTGCCTCGGGGCTGGGCGGGCCGTCGGGCGAGGCAGCCAGCGAGGCGGCGGCCGCGACAGCCATCGCGCCGACCACGGCCTCACGGTGCTGATGCGTGGGATAGGCCGAGATCTCTGCCTGGTGGGTCGCCTGCTCCGGATCGTCCGCGTACCAGGCGCCCAGGGGCGCGATACGCATCGCGGCGCCGTTGCCCCAGGAGCCCTGTCCGTTGAAGAGGCCCGCGGCCAGCTCACGCCAGTCCTGACCCTCCCGGACGAGGCGGAGCAGCCGGTTGACGGCAGGGCCGTAGCCGCGGTCGAAGTCGTGGTGCTCGGCGAAGGATCGGGCCAGTGCGTCCTGGTCGAGGCGCTGGTGGGCGGCCAGGACGGCCACCACCGAGCAGGCCATTTCCGTGTCGTCGGTCCACTGCCAGCGGCCCACGGGCGTCTCACGGCTCTTGAGCAGGGGGTAGTTCACCGGAACGAAGAACTGCGAGCCCAGCGCGTCCCCCACCGCAAGTCCGCGCAGGCTGGCCAGGGCGCGCTCCAGGCGCCGGAGAGAAGAGGAGTCAGCGGTCATCGCCCTGCCACTCTATCCGGTGACCCAGTACGGCACTGGGTCCCGCCAGCGCTCGAAGGGCCGGTCGAGGGTGTACTTGTCATCATCCCCGAGAACGAGCATCCGCATCTCGGCGTTCCCGGGGTTGGACAGCGACTCGAATTCCGCGACCGTCCAGTGGAACCAGCGCATGCAGAACAGCCGCATCGCGAGTCCGTGGGTCACCAGGAGCACGTTCGGCGGATGGTCGGGGGCCTCGAAGCTGCGGAACAGGCTCTCCAGGAAGCCGCCGACCCGGTCGTACACGTCGGCGCCGGACTCCCCCTGCGGGAAACGGAAGAAGAAGTGGCCGTACGCGTCCCGGTACGCCTTCTGCAGGCGTACGTCGTCGCGGTCCTGCCAGTTGCCCCAGTCCTGCTCGCGCAGCCTGGGTTCCTCCCGCACCCGTATGAGGTCGGGGTCGAGGTGGAAGGCGCGCAGGGTCTCGAGCGTACGGCGGTACGGGGAGACGTACACACTCACGCGTTCCCGGCCGAACAGTTCCCGGAGCGTCTTGCCGGTCTCCTCGGCCTGCCGCCAGCCGCGTTCGGTCAGCGCGAGAGCGTGGTCGGGCTCCCGCTCGTAGACGGAGTCATCAACATTGCCCGTTGACTCGCCGTGCCGGACAAGGACGATGCGCCGTGGTCGTGCCATGCCAAAACCCTAGATCGTGCCGGGGACGGTCGAGCACTCGAACGGGCCCCATACGGCGTAGGTCACACGAATCCTGCGTATGGAACCGCTCCCGGCACGCGATTCATGCGTTGGATTTTCCAACCGACTCAGACCGTCCAGGACGGTTCCAGCTCCACGATGTCACCGGAGAGAGCCGCGATGTCCGCCTCCGTCTGGGCGCGCAGGGCGAGGCGCTCCACCCGCTCGGTGCGGTACTTGCCGTGCTCGGCCGCCGACCGCCACATGGACAGGACCATGAACTCGTGCTCAGGGGCCTCGGCGAACATGCCCCGGATCATGCCGGGCGAGCCGGCCATCGCGGGGTTCCAGACCTTCTCCTGCATGAGCGTGAAGTGTTCGACGCGCTCCTCGTGCACCCGGCAGAGGGCCACACGGATCAGATCCGAGTCGGTGAACCGGGGCTCGAAGCCGGTCTTCACGTCGAAGCGGTACTCGAACAGCTTGACCTGGGCGTCCTTGAACGTGCCGGACTGGGCGGCCGCCAGGCGGTCGTGGGAGCGGGCCATGAAGGAGTCGTAGAAGGCGCGGCTCTCCCAGAAGGCGAAGATGTGCGCCACTCCCGGCCGCTGCCGGCTCCAGCCGCCACCTTGCCCCCGAAACCCCGGCTCCCCCAGAAGCCCCGCCCATTTCCGCTGCCCCCGCTCGAAGCCGCGGCGGTCCACCACGGTGCAGCGAATCCACTTGACCAGCACCGCGCCATCGTAAGGCCACCGGGCGTGGCGTCGGTCACGCTCCGGCGGAGATCGCCCGCGCATACGCCCCCGCGCGCGTGGGACGATGAACAAGGAACCCCGGCTCCACGGGAGTTGGGGAAGAAGGATCTTCAGGGGGGAAGGGGAAGCCCGGTGACCGGCTTCAGCAAGGGAAACCGCAAGATCGAGGTCGCCCTCAAGTGGGACCCCAGTCCTGCGGGTCAGCCGCCCACAGACCTCGACGTCGTCGCCGCGACCTTCGTGTCCGGTGACCCGTACGGAACTCCGGCCTATCTGGTGCACTACGACAGCCGCTCGCCGGACGGCACGATCTTCCTCAACCGGGACAGCACGGACGGCAAGGGATTCGGCTGGGACGAGGTCATGACGCTCGAACTGGACCGGCTCGACAGCCGGTACACGCGCGTGGTGATCGGTGTCGTCATCCAACAGCAGTCCGGGCCCAGGACGTTCGTCAACGTGCTCAATCCGGCCATGCGCGTCCGCGAGGGCTACACCGTGCTCGCCGAGGACGACTTCGGCTCGGTCCTCGGGGCCACGGCGGCCACGATCGCCGAGTTCGTGCGGGACGAGTCCGGCGGGTGGAACTTCCGCGCCGGAGTCCACGGCTTCGACGAGGATCCGGCCACCTTCACCCGGGTCATGGGCAGGGCGAACCGGCCCTGACGCTCAGGCCGTGTAGGGGGCCACGATCGCGAGGGTCCGGGCCAGTTCCTCCAGGACGGCCTCGCGGTGGGTGGGCGAGCGCGGCGGCTCGTCCGTGTTGCGCCTGCTCAGCCCCCGGTCGGCCAGAACGTAGAGCATCCGCAGGGTGCGCATGGCGTTGGAGGCCCAGGCCGGCACCGGGCCGGGCTCGCCGGTCCGGAAGGCCGCCGCGACCGGGGCCAGCCAGCGCACCGAGTCGGCCTCGGTGAGGGCGGGGTGGCCGAGGATCTGCGCGAGCGCGTAGGCGAGGCGGTCGTCCTCCTGCGCGTCGAAGAGGTGATCCGTGGGCGTCAGCAATCGGGCCGTGGCCAACTCGGCGAGCGGCTGGGGTGGCTGGCCGGGGTGCCGGGCGAGAACCGCCAGGAGGTCCGCTCCGTGGGCGACGGCGTGCACCCAGCCCAGGTCCGGGTCATGACCGCGCAGATCCGTCTCCGTGGGGTACCAGTCCGCGAAGGCGTCCCACCACTGCGGCCGCCAGTCGCCGGCCTCCACGATCCGGGCCAGCACGAGCGGCGCGAAGCTGCGTGCCTGCACGGCCCGGTCCTTCAGATGAAGGGTCATACGGTCGCCGAGCCGGCCGCGCTCCCCGGAGCGGAGCGCGGGTATCCAGCGGACGGCCGCGAGGTAGGCGCCGTCGTCGCGCACCACGGGATCGGGTGAACGAAGGCCCTCGGCCAGGGCGTCGAGGGCCATGGCCCGGTCCGCCTCGGAGAGGTCGCTGATGTCGGCGTCGTACCGCTCGGGTGTGGTCATGATCGGAGGCTACGGCGCCCCGCGCACCCCGGAGAGACAACCGCAAAAGTAAGGGGGCGCCGACCCGTGGCCGGCGCCCCCTTACCTCAGGAACCGCGTGTCATCAGCTGCAGCCGCTGGTCGAGCCGCAGCCCTCGCAGATGTAGCAGGAGCCGGCGCGCTGCATCCTCGTGCCGCAGGAGAAGCACAGCGGGGCGTCGGCCTGGATGCCCAGCTGCATCTCCACCAGCTCGGCGCTGGTGTGCGCCTGCTTCGGGGCGGGCTTGGCCACCTCGACCTCGGCCTTCGGGGTGGCGACGGCCTTCAGCTCCTGGGCGCGCGGCGCCGACTGGGCCAGGCCCTCGACGTCGACCTCGTCATCGTCGATGGACTGCTCGTATGAGCCGGTCTCCAGGTGACGCTGACGCTCCTCGGCGGAGTGGATACCGAGCGCGGAGCGCGTCTCGAAGGGCAGGAAGTCCAGCGCCAGGCGGCGGAAGATGTAGTCGACGATCGACTGCGCCATCCGCACGTCCGGGTCGTCCGTCATACCGGCCGGCTCGAAGCGCATGTTCGTGAACTTCGAGACGTACGTCTCCAGCGGCACGCCGTACTGGAGGCCGACGGAGACCGCGATGGAGAAGGCGTCCATCATGCCCGCGAGAGTCGAGCCCTGCTTGGACATCTTCAGGAAGACCTCGCCGAGACCGTCGTCCGGGTAGGAGTTGGCGGTCATGTAGCCCTCGGCGCCACCGACCGTGAAGGACGTGGTGATGCCCGGGCGACCCTTGGGGAGACGCTTGCGGACCGGGCGGTACTCGACCACCTTCTCGACCGCGGTACGGATGGTCTCCTCGGCCTTCTCGGTGATCTCGGCCTTCTCGTCCTCCTTCTTCTTGGCGGAGAGCGGCTGGCCGACCTTGCAGTTGTCGCGGTAGATCGCGAGCGCCTTGACGCCGAGCTTCCAGGCCTCGTAGTAGATCTCCTCGACCTCCTCGACGGTCGCCGTCTCCGGCATGTTGACCGTCTTGGAGATGGCGCCGGAGATCCAGGGCTGGATCGCGGCCATCATGCGGACGTGGCCCATCGGGGAGATGGCGCGCTCGCCCATGGCGCAGTCGAAGACCTCGTAGTGCTCGTGCTTGAGGCCGGGGGCGTCGATCACGTTGCCGTGCTCGGCGATGTGGGCGACGATCGCCTCGATCTGCTCCTCCTGGTAACCCAGGCGGCGCAGGGCCTGCGGGACGGTGCCGTTGACGATCTGCATCGAGCCGCCGCCGACGAGCTTCTTGAACTTCACCAGCGCGAGGTCGGGCTCGACACCGGTGGTGTCGCAGGACATCGCCAGACCGATGGTGCCGGTCGGGGCGAGGACGGACGCCTGGGAGTTACGGAAACCGTTCTGCTCGCCGAGGCGCAGCACGTCCTGCCAGGCCTCCGTGGCGGCGGCCCACACCGGAGTGTCCAGGTCGTCCATGCGGACGGCCACACCGTTGGCGTCGGCGTGCTGCTTCATGACGCGCTTGTGGGCGTCGGCGTTGCGGGCGTAGCCGTCGTACGGGCCGACGACCGCGGCCAGCTCGGAGGAGCGGCGGTAGGCCGTACCCGTCATCAGGGAGGTGATGGCGCCGGCCAGGGCGCGACCGCCGTCCGAGTCGTACGCGTGGCCGGTCGCCATCAGCAGGGCGCCGAGGTTGGCGTAGCCGATGCCGAGCTGGCGGAAGGCGCGGGTGTTCTCGCCGATCTTCTGGGTCGGGAAGTCCGCGAAGCAGATCGAGATGTCCATCGCGGTGATGACCAGCTCGACGACCTTCTGGAAGCGCTCGGTGTCGAAGGACTGGCTGCCCTTGCCGTCGTCCTTGAGGAACTTCATCAGGTTCAGCGAGGCCAGGTTGCAGGACGTGTTGTCCAGGTGCATGTACTCGCTGCAGGGGTTCGAGCCGTTGATCCGGCCGGACTCCGGGCAGGTGTGCCAGTGGTTGATGGTGTCGTCGTACTGGATGCCCGGGTCGGCGCAGGCCCAGGCGGCCTCGGCCATCTTCCGGAACAGGGACTTGGCGTCGATCTCCTCGATGACCTCGCCGGTCATGCGCCCACGCAGACCGAACTTGCCGCCCTGCTCGACCGCCTTCATGAACTCGTCGTTCACACGGACCGAGTTGTTGGCGTTCTGGTACTGGACGGAGGTGATGTCGTCGCCACCGAGGTCCATGTCGAAGCCCGCGTCACGCAGGGCGCGGATCTTCTCCTCTTCCTTGACCTTGGTCTCGATGAAGTCCTCGACGTCGGGGTGGTCGACGTCCAGGATGACCATCTTGGCGGCCCGACGGGTGGCGCCACCGGACTTGATGGTGCCGGCGGAGGCGTCGGCGCCACGCATGAAGGAGACCGGGCCGGAGGCGTTGCCGCCGGAGGACAGCAGCTCCTTGGAGGAGCGGATGCGGGAGAGGTTCAGGCCGGCGCCGGAGCCGCCCTTGAAGATCATGCCCTCTTCCTTGTACCAGTCGAGGATCGACTCCATGGAGTCGTCGACGGACAGGATGAAGCAGGCGGAGACCTGCTGGGGCTGCGGGGTTCCGACGTTGAACCAGACGGGGCTGTTGAAGCTGAAGATCTGGTGCAGGAGGGCGTACGCCAGCTCGTGCTCGAAGATCTCGGCGTCGGCGGGCGAGGCGAAGTACTTGTGGTCCTCACCGGCCTTCCGGTACGTCTTCACGATGCGGTCGATCAGCTGCTTGAGGCTGACCTCGCGCTGCGGGGTGCCGACGGCACCGCGGAAGTACTTGCTGGTGACGATGTTGACCGCGTTCACCGACCAGAAGTCGGGGAACTCGACGCCACGCTGCTCGAAGTTGACCGAGCCGTCGCGCCAGTTGGTCATGACGACGTCACGGCGCGCCCACTCGACCTCGTCGTACGGGTGTACTCCGGGGGTGGTGTGGATGCGCTCGATACGCAGCCCCTTGGTGGCCTTGGCGCCCTTCGCTCGGGAACCTCGTGCCGGACCGCTCGCCGTCTCTGTCATGCCGCCTCCCTCTACGGGCTAAAACGCCCTGAAGTGCCACGATGTTCCCGTGACACGGTGTTCTGTCTTGTGTTGCGGGCACCCTCAGTTCCACCCGCAACAGGTCTTGGATCGCCGCCTCCCGGCCGGAACCCGGGTCTCCGTCCGGTTCCGGCCCGCCGGTCAGTCGGCGGCGTGGGCGGGCACGGGGACCTGGGTGGTCCCTCCGGGCCCGCGATCGTCTTCCTGGCTCCCCGCTGCCGCGTCTTCGTCGTCCGCGGCGGGGCCTCGCGTCGCTTCCCTCAGCTCCGCGATGGCGGCCTCGAAGTCCTCGAGCGAGTCGAACGCCCGGTAGACGGAGGCGAATCGCAGATAAGCGACGAGGTCGAGTTCCTGCAACGGGCCGAGTATGGCCAGGCCCACGTCGTGGGTGGTCAGCTCGGCACTCCCGGTGGCTCGCACCGCCTCCTCGACCCGCTGACCCAGCTGGGCGAGTGCGTCCTCGGTGACAGGCCGTCCCTGGCACGCCTTGCGCACGCCGTTGATGACCTTGGTACGGCTGAATGGCTCGGTGACTCCGGACCGCTTGACCACCATGAGCGAACACGTCTCCACGGTCGTGAAACGACGGGAGCAGTCCGGGCACTGGCGGCGCCTGCGGATCGACGTGCCGTCGTCGGTCGTACGACTGTCGACCACGCGGCTGTCGGGGTGCCTGCAGAAGGGGCAGTGCATGATCTCCAACCCTCCTCACAGCAGACTAAACAGCCCCCAGAGGCCTCAGGGGCCTCTCGAAGCAGCCCCAAGCATAGGCGATCGCGGAGGCCTCTCAGACCCGGGGGACCACAACTTGTGGGCTGCTGTAGCAATCCAACCACTAGATGTGGGGCTTGGCTGATACATCGACAGCTCGCGCGTGTCGCGGACGTGCACACCCGTACGGCCCAGTCGCCCCGCCACCTGTGAAAACACGCGCGCACGGACGTACCGCAAGGACACTTGCGGAGATAGCGTGGGCGCCGCACGGAGGACGCGTAGGACTCCGGCACAGAACGGACCCGGATCCCGGTTGACGGGGCTCCGGGTGGCAGACTGGGGAAGCAACCCACGAGGTGATCCACCCCGGCGGTGAAGCGTACAACAATGGGCGCTTTTGTCTGCCAGAGGTCGCGTTAGCCATACACCCGGACACATGATCGCGTCAGGCGAATCGCACTTTTTCACTCGAACGTGTGTTTGGCGCAACCTTTCGAAAGCAACTACCGTTGTCCAGCAGGGAGACCATCGAGAGGGGCCGACGTGACCACCACCGCAGACAGTGCCACCATCACTGCCCAGGACCGCTCCCAGGGCCGAGTCGAGCCGGTACATGCGATGAACGAAGCCACGAATCCCGAGGGGCACAAGCGCTCCCTGCCTGGCCGACCTCCAGGCATCCGGGCGGACAGCTCCGGACTCACCGACCGGCAGCGCCGGGTGATCGAGGTCATCAGGGACTCCGTGCAGCGGCGCGGTTACCCGCCGTCGATGCGCGAGATCGGCCAGGCCGTCGGGCTCTCCAGCACGTCCTCGGTCGCGCACCAGCTGATGGCGCTGGAGCGCAAGGGCTTCCTTCGCCGCGACCCGCACCGCCCGCGCGCCTACGAGGTGCGCGGCTCCGACCAGGCCGTGACCGTGCAGCCCACGGACACCGCCGGCAAGCCCGCGGCGTCGTACGTCCCGCTGGTCGGCCGTATCGCCGCCGGTGGCCCGATCCTCGCGGAGGAGTCGGTGGAGGATGTGTTCCCCCTCCCCCGGCAGCTCGTCGGTGACGGCGAACTGTTCGTCCTCAAGGTCGTCGGCGACTCCATGATCGAGGCCGCTATCTGTGACGGCGACTGGGTCACCGTCCGCCGCCAGCCCGTCGCCGAGAACGGCGACATCGTGGCGGCCATGCTCGAGGGCGAAGCCACCGTCAAGCGCTTCAAGCGCGAGGACGGCCATGTCTGGCTCCTCCCGCACAACTCGGCCTACGAGCCGATTCCCGGCGACGACGCGACCATCCTCGGCAAGGTCGTCGCCGTGCTGCGGCGCGTGTGACCGCTGCGGCGGACGGGCCGGGCGGCCCGCTCCCTGACCGGGCCCCGGAACCCCTGCGCCGGTTCCGGGGCCCTGTGCGTTCGGCTCAGCCCAGAGCCGCCGTACAGCCCACCTGGGCTCAACGGCCCAGGTGGGAGACGTTCACTGGGCTTCTGCCTGCTGCGCGGCCGCGTCGATCGCCGCGAGCGACCTGCGCACCTGGTTGCGGTCCGTGGTGTACCAGAAGTCGGGCAGTGACGTCTTGAGGTAGCCGCCGTACCGCGCGGTGGCGAGCCGCTGGTCGAGTACGGCGACCACACCGCGGTCCCCGGACGCCCGCACGAGGCGGCCGGCGCCCTGGGCCATGAGCAGGGCGGCATGCGTCGCGGCCACCGCCATGAAGCCGTTGCCGCCCGCCTCCTCCACCGCCTTCTGGCGGGCGCTCATCAGCGGGTCGTCAGGGCGCGGGAACGGGATCTTGTCCATGACGACCAGCTGGCAGCTGGGGCCCGGGACGTCGACGCCCTGCCACAGCGACAGCGTGCCGAAGAGACAGGTCCTGGGGTCGGCCGCGAAGTTCTTGATCAGCTCGCCGAGGGTCTCCTCGCCCTGGAGCAGGATCGGGAACTCGGGGATACGGGAGCGCAGCTCCTCGGCGGCGAGCTGGGCGGCCCGCATCGACGAGAACAGTCCGAGGGTGCGGCCGCCGGCCGCCTGGATCAGCTCGGTCAGCTCGTCGAGCATGTCGGTGCGCTCGCCGTCCCGTGCGGGGCGGGCGAGGTGCTTGGCGACGTAGAGGATGCCCTGCTTGCGGTAGTCGAAGGGCGAACCGACGTCGATGCCCTTCCAGGCCGGGAGATCCTCGCCCTCCACACCCTCGGGACCCAGCCCCAGGGAGGCACCCACGCCGTTGAAGTCGCCGCCCAGCTTGAGGGTCGCCGAGGCGAGGACGACGCTGCGGTCCGCGAAGAGCTTCTCCCTGAGCAGCCCGGAAACCGACATGGGGGCGACACACAGGGAGGCACCGAACCGGTCGTGGCGCTCGTACCAGACGACGTCCCACTCGGAGCCGTTCACGACCCGCTCCGCCACGTCGTGGACCGTCTCCACCGAGGCCAGCGCCTGCTTACGGACCGCGTCCTCGTCCTGGACGGACTTGTCGCGGGTCGCGCCGATCGCGGAGATGACCGTGCGGGCCGCGTCCCGCAGCGCCATCAGGGCATAGCCGAGGTCTTCCGGGATCTCCTCCAGACGGCCCGGCAGGGCCAGCTCCATCACCCGCTCGAAGCCCTCGGCGGCGGTCTGGAGCTGGTCGGCGGCCTTCTCGTTGACGAGCTTGGCTGCTCGGCGCACGGCACGGTTGACCTGGCCGGGCGTGAGTTCGCCGGTCGCGACGCCGGTGACGCGGGAGACCAGCTCGTGAGCCTCGTCGACGATCAGCACCTCGTGCTGCGGGAGTACCGGCGCGCCCTCGATGGCGTCGATGGCCAGGAGCGCGTGGTTGGTGACGACGACCTCGGCGAGCTTGGCACGCTCGCGGGCCATCTCCGCGAAGCACTCGGCGCCGTAGGCACACTTCGACGCGCCCAGGCACTCCCGCGACGACACCGACACCTGGGACCAGGCACGGTCGGAGACGCCCGGCGTGAGGTCGTCCCGGTCGCCGGTCTCGGTCTCGTCGGCCCAGTCCCGCAGGCGCAGCAGGTCCTGGCCCAGCTTGCTGCTGGGCGCGGCGGCCTCGAACTGGTCGAAGAGTCCGTCCTCCTCGTCCTGCGGCACGCCCTCGTGCAGGCGGTGCAGGCACAGGTAGTTCGACCTGCCCTTGAGCATGGCGAACTCCGGGCGGCGGCGCAGCAGCGGGTGCAGGGCGTCGACGGTGCGGGGCAGGTCCCGTTCCACGAGCTGGCGTTGCAGCGCGAGCGTGGCCGTGGCGACGACCACACGCTCCCCGTGCGCGAGCGCGGGCACGAGATAGCCCAGCGACTTTCCGGTGCCGGTGCCGGCCTGGACCAGCAGATGGGATCCGTCGTCGATCGCCTCGGCGACCGATTCGGCCATGGCCACCTGGCCGGGGCGCTCCGTGCCGCCGACGGCTGCGACAGCGGCATGCAGGAGTTCGGGGAGTGAGGGCTTCGTCATAGCCCGACCACCCTACGGCCCGGCACTGACAAACGGGCGATCAAGGCTGGTACGAGGGGTGGGATCACGGCCGGGGCTCCTGGGACGGGACGGGACGGGATCGGGGGCGGGGGCGGGCGGCGCGTCCGGCTCGTTCGGCGGGGCTCCGAAATTCGTTCCGGGCGAGCGGGAACCACAGCGGCCCGCCGGACGTACAACATGTGAACGCGCAGTCACGCGGCGTTACATCAGACCGCGCAGGACTCGGTCCCGGATCATGAGGGCGGCCCGCTTGCCGGGCAGGTCGACCTCGGCCGCGAACCGAAAGCCTGCGCTCAGGAAGGCGGCCACGGAGGGGGTGTTGCTCAGATCGGGCTCCGCGACGACACGAGCGCAGGCGGGACGACGGTCGAGGACCAGATCGGCCATGGCTCTGAGCAGGGCGGATCCCAGTCCGCGCCCTCGGTCGGCGGCGCCACCGATGAGGAGGTGGATCCCGGTGTCGTGCGGACGGGCCGGGTAGTGGCGGGCCAGCGGATCCAGGTCCGCCCGGTAGATCTCCCAGTAGCTCATGGGGGTGCCGTCCAGCACGCCCAGACAGGGAGTGCTGCGTCCGTCGCCGTCGATCTGGGCGCGCAGGTGGCTCTCCGTCTGGTTGTGGGCCCCGGCCAGCTCCCAGAACGGGGCGACGGCGGGGTCGTTCATCCAGCGTCGGACGAGCGGCAGGTCATGTTCGAGACGCACCGGCACCAGCTGGAACACGCCCACGGGTGTGGGGGTCGGCCCCCAGGTGGGGACGTGGTCGAGCAGGTCGTCCAGGCCGTCGGCGAGGCGCGGCGCGACGAACTGGGTGACGAACTCGTCGGGCAGGCGCAGGTCCAGCGTGTCCTCGCCGTCCCCGAAGGACGCGGTGTCCCCGGCGCCCTTGTCCCAGGCGACCTCGTCCCCGGTGTCCTGGATGTCCCAGGGGACGGCGTCGCCCGGGTGGAGGGGGACGGAGCCGGGGCCGGGGCCGGCGCTCGCGTCGGTGGGAGGCACGGAGCGCTCCTCTCAGGAGACGAAGGGGGGCATGGCCCTCGGAGATGGTGGAAGGCGGTGCGGTTCGTTCAGGAGTGAAGGGGGTTGGCGATGGTGACGTAGACGGACTGGGTGTCGACCGGGCCGACGAGTTCGTCGAGGCCGTGCAGCCTGGTCAGCAGGTTGGCCTTGCAGCGCAGGACGGGTGAGTCGAGCAGGAGGCCGGGCAGCGGGGAGCGCGGGGCGACGGGGCCCGAGGCGACGTCGGTGAGGAAGCGGCGGAACGCCGCGAGGAGCAGTCGCTCGTCGGCGAGGCGCTGGGAGCCGAACGCGCCGATCAGGCCGAGCACGTTGTTGATGGCGAGGTAGTACGCGAAGCGTTCGTCGGTGACCTCGTCCGAGACGAACGTGTCACTGCGCTCGCCGATTCCGGGCAGCCGGGCATCGAGGTCGGCTCGCCGGGACTCACGGAAGTAGTAGCCCTGGTTGTCGCGGTAGCGGCCGCCGGCGGGCCAGCCTTCGCGGTCGAGCAGGAGCAGCGTGTTCTGCTGGTGGGCCTCGAGGGCGATGCCGGCCTCGCTGTCCAGCCACAGCACGGGCCGGACGACCTGTTCGAGGTAGCGCAGGAACCACTCCGCGGCGACGGCTCCGACGGGACGGCTGGTGCGGGCGGACAGCCGTGCGACGAGCTGGGCCAGTCGGGACCGGTGGGGCCAGGGACCGTGCATCGGTGCGGCGTTGGTGCCGGGTTCGGCGAGGGGCCGGGGCGAGACGAGACCGGCGACGCAGCCGGCGTCGTCGGCCGGGGCGAACGGGTTGTGCCTGATCACGACGTCGAGGCCGGGCACGGGGTGGCCGTCCGGGTCGTCGACGGCGAGCCAGGCCGGGTCGCGGACGACGTCGAACCCGGGGTGCACGGCCTGCCACTGCTTGAACAGGCCGCTGCGCAGGAGTCGGTGCACCTCGACTCCGCGATGGAGCTCTTTGCGCAGGTTGTCACGGCGGGAGTTGGTGATGCGCAGGCCCAGCGACAGCTTGAGCATCGCCGGGGCGCCGGACTGGTGGACGGTACGTACGGAGGAGGTGGGGTGCCAGTCGGAGCCGAGAGGGCCGAGGTCGCGGAGGGCGCCGGAGCCGAGCAGGGCGGCAACCGGCTCACGGTGCCGGATCTCGCGCGCCTGCCAGGGGTGCAGGGGCAGGGCGCAGTAACCGTCGGGCAGCGGCAGGGCGGTCCCGGCCAGTCTCTGTGTGAGGTGGTCGGCGGGGACGGGACGTCCTCGCTCGGTCCAGGCCGAGTCGGTGGCGAGCAGAGAGGGGGCGACAGCCATCCAGTGCAGGGGGAAGGAGCCGCGCAGCTCGGGCGAGTACAGCAGGGCCTCGGCCTCGGTCAGGCCCTCCCGGCTCTTCGGGGTCGGGTGCAGGGGGTGTCCGAGGAGAAGGGCCTGCTCGGCGCTGAGGAACAGGTCGGGCCCGTCCGCCGGGTGTGCCCGGCGGTCCCGGATGAAGATCGCGGTGCGGCGCAGGGAGTCGGCCACCCTGGCGACCAGGTCGGCGCCGTCGTCGGGGGCCGTGGGCCTTGAGGTGCTTCTGCCTTCCCCGTCCCCGGGTGTCTCCCTGGCGAGCAGCGCTGCGAGGGTGACCGCGTCGACCGGGGCGGCCGTTTCGGGGAGGCCGGCGAGACGGGGGGGCCCGAAGCGGTGCCAGCCCGTCGGGGACCAGTGGCGGATCGGTGCGATCAGGGCAGTGCCGCTGTTGGGCAGTGGAACGCGCAGGGTGTTGGTCGCGGGGGCGGCGAGGTTCGTCTCCCGTACCCAGCAGCGCAGAAGGTTCTCCACGGCGGCGGCCTGGGCTGCGGTGCGGGGGTCGGGGTCGTCCAGCGGATCGGCGCCGAGTTCTCCCGCACGTGTGCCGTCCGGGGTTCGCCTCTTCTGTGGGGGAACCGACTCGGCGAGCGGTACCGGAGAGGGCTGGGAGCCGGAGTCCCCCTGGTCGTCCGGGCTGCCGGACCTGCCGTCGGGTGTGGGGGTGGCGTTCAAGACGGCTCCTCGGGGGTGGTCTGGGGTGGGGCGGGAATGTTCTCGTTCGGTCGGGCCCGCTCGGTCGTCGTGCCGTGGGCGGTGGGGCGTCCTGGTGGCGAGGCGGTGTGGCGATGGCCGTGTCGGGCTCTCCGGCTTCGTCGGTGCGGGCGCCGGTGTGCGGTTTCTAGCCGGTGCCCTGGGCAGGGCCGTCCGGCCGGCTCTGACGGCGGCCGCGGTCCTGCTGGTGGCGGGCCGCGGCGGCCACCGCGTCGGCGAGGCGGTCCAGCACGGCTGCGGCCTGCTCGTCGCTGATGGTCAGCGGCGGAAGGAGCCGTACGACACTGTCGTGGCGGCCGCCCAGCTCCACGATGAGGCCGCGGTCGAGGCACTCCCGCTGGACGACCGTGGCGAGTTCGGGGTCGGCGGGGCGAGGCGTGCGGGTGGGTTCCAGCCCGCTCGTCGTGGCGTGGTCGTCGCCGGCAGAGGGGGGTTCACCCGGCCCGGTCCCCTCGTCCTCCGGGTCCACCAGTTCGACGCCGATCATCAGGCCGCGGCCCCGGACGTCCCCCACACAGGGGAACTCCGTCTGGAGCCCGCGCAGTTGGGAGAGCATCCGCGAGCCGAGGACGGCGGCCCGCTCGGCGAGGCCGTTCTCACGGACGTGGGCCAGGGTGGCGGTGCCCGCGGCCATGGCGAGCTGGTTGCCGCGGAAGGTGCCCGCGTGGGCACCGGGCTGCCAGACGTCGAGGTCGTCGCGGTAGACGACCACGGCCAGCGGGAGGCTGCCGCCGATGGCCTTGGAAAGGACCATGACGTCGGGCGTGACACCGCTGTGCCCGACGCCCCAGAAGGCGCCGGTGCGGCCGACGCCGGTCTGGATCTCGTCGGCGATCAGTGGGACGGACCGGTCGGCCGTGATCTGCCGCATGCGGCGCAGCCAGTCGTCCGGCGCCGGGATCACCCCGCCCTCGCCCTGGACGGGTTCGAGGATCATCCCCGCGGGCAGCGGCACGCCCGACTTGGGGTCGTCGAGGAGGGACTCGATCCAGCGGGCGCCGAGTTCGGCGCCGTACGGGCCGCCGACACCGAAGGGACAGCGGTAGTCCTGCGGGTAGGGCAGGCGGGCGACCCGTACGTCGCCCGCGCCGCCGGAGGCGGCCAGGGCTCCGGAGGTCATGCCGTGGTAGGCGCCGGTGAAGGCGAGCATGCCGGTGCGCCCGGTCGCGGCCCGGACCAGTTTGAAGGCTGCCTCGACCGCGTCGGTGCCGGCGGGTCCGCAGAACTGGACGCGGGCGCGGTCGGCGAGTCCGGCAGGCAGGGTGCGGAACAGCTCAGTGATGAAGGCGTCCTTGACGGGGGTCGCCAGGTCGAGGACGGAGAGCGGGGCGCCGGATTCGAGGACGCGGCGGATGGCTTCCAGCACGACCGGGTGGTTGTGGCCGAGGGCGAGGGTTCCGGCGCCGGAGAGGCAGTCCAGGTAGCGGCGGCCGTCGGCGCCCTCGATGGTCAGCCCCCGGGCCCGCACGGGCACGATGGGCAGGGCCCGTGCGTAGGTGCGCGCCGCGGACTCGCGCGCCGACTGGCGCCTGAGGATCCCCTCGTGCACGGCACGCGCTCCCCCGTGCGCCCCTTCAGCCACCGACTCGGTCACGGCCACGGCTCGCTGTCCTCCCCGCTGTCCAGAGGCGTGTTGATCCACGGGGACCGGGCACAGGCAGCAGGACCCCCACCGCTACCAACAGCTCACGGGCCTGCGGGTTACGGGTTGCCTCAAGATCCTTGCCGTGACGGAACTGTTGCGCTTCCGTCGGAAGTCCCCCACAGCGAGCGCATAGTGTGTGGTTCCGTTCCCAGAAGGCCGTGAGACCGGCATGAACTCCCCATGAGTTCATGGCCGGTGCCGTGGCCGAAGCGCCGAGTTCCTTTACACCAGGGGGAGTCAAGAGCATGCGATCCATACGGCCGTCGTTCACCGTTCGCCGCGGGAGGGGCGCGTCCCGCAGAACCTCCCCCGTGCTGGCGACGGTCGCCCTCGCTTCGGCGCTGGCGCTGACCGCCACCGCCTGCAACGGCGACGACCACGCCGACGGCAAGCCGACCGCCAGCGCGACGGCGAACGGGACCGGCGACGGAAAGATCCAGATCCCGGACGACATCAAGGACAAGCTCAAAGAGCACGGGATCGACATCGACAAGTGGAAGAACGGCGCCTGGAAGAACTGGAACAAGGACGACTGGCTGCGCGAGGCCAACGACTTCATCAACCCGATCATCAAGGGCCTGTGGGACCCGGACCGGATGCGGGGCGCCAACGACCCGGACAAGGACAAGGGTGTCGACGACAACGACATCTCCGGTGACCAGGGCGTGACCGACCCGACCCCGGCGCCGGTGAAGGCCCAGGCGGTCCGGCCGCCGTACCACACCAGCGCGGCCACGTCGGGCAAGGTGTTCTTCGACTCCCCCGAGGGCACCATGGTCTGCTCGGCGACGGTCGTGCAGGACCCGGCGCACCCGGGCAAGTCCAACCTCATCTGGACGGCGGGGCACTGCGTGCACGCCGGCAAGAACGGCGGCTGGTACCGCAACATCGCCTTCGTGCCGTCGTACAACAACGCGGCCAAGTCGGCCGACCAGCTGCAGAACGCCAGCAGGGAAGAGGTCGCGCCGTACGGCGTCTGGTGGGCCGACGGGGCGAAGACCTCGCAGCAGTGGATCGACCAGGGTGGTGAGACCGGCGGCAACGGCGCTTCCTACGACTTCTCCGTGATCCATGTGACGCCGGAGCAGGGCAACGCCGGCAAGTCGCTGGAGGAGACGGTCGGTGGCGCGCTTCCGGTGAACTTCAACGCCCCCGCCGTGCCGAAGGTGCGGAGCATCACGGCGACCGGCTACCCGGCGGCGGCTCCGTACGACGGTCAGCTGGCGTACCAGTGCCAGGACAAGCCGGGCCGGCTGTCGATCAACAAGTCGGACCCGACGATGTACCGCATCGGCTGCACGATGACCGGTGGCTCCTCCGGCGGCGGCTGGGTGGAGACGGGCGCGGACGGCAAGCCGGCGCTCGTGTCCAACACGTCCATCGGCCCGGTGACTTCGGGCTGGCTGGCGGGTCCCCGTCTCGGTGAGGTGGCCAAGGGCGTGTACGACTCGGTCAGCAAGAAGTTCGCCGGGCGGTAGGCCCGCGGGCACAGCCCGTTCATGGGCGGCGGCGAGGCGTCTCACAGGAACCTTCACCGTCTCGCCGCCGTCCGTCCCCAATCCCACGGGCATAGTGGGATGTCATCAAAAGCTTCAACGGGGGTTATCGCACCAATGCGTTCCGCACGTAGGTCCTCGACGGGCCGTCGCCGTACCGTCCTAGCCGCGACCGGCCTGGTCGCCGCCCTGGCGCTCACCGCCACGGCCTGCAACGGCTCCGACGACGCCAAGGCGGGCGGCCAGGCCGACGCCGGCGCTTCCCAGGCCGCAGACGACGGCGGCAAGGCCCACATCCCGGCCGACATCGCGAACAGGCTCAAGAAGCACGGCATCGATGTCGACAAGTGGCAGAACGGCGGCTGGAAGAACTGGGACAAGGACAAGTGGCTCAGTGAGGCCAAGGACTTCGTCAACCCGGTGATCCAGGGGCTGTGGAAGCCGGAGCGGATGAAGTCCGCCAAGGAGGCCAACAAGACGCTGTCCACCAAGGACGCCGCCGCCGACCAGGGCGTCAGCGATCCGGAGCCGCAGCCGGTCAAGGCCGTGGCGGAGAAGACGCCGTACCACCGGAACGCTGCCCCCGTGGGCAAGGTCTTCTTCGACTCGCCCGAGGGTGCGATGGTCTGCTCCGGCACGGTGATCAAGGACGTCAACCATCCGGGCAAGTCCAACCTGGTGTGGACGGCGGGCCACTGCGTGCACGCGGGCAAGGAGGGCGGCTGGTACCGCAACATCGCCTTCGTGCCGTCGTACAACGACCTCGGCAAGCCGGAGTCGGAGCTGGCGAACGCGACGGCCTCGGAGGTCGCCCCGTACGGCACCTGGTGGGCGGACTGGGCCTCGACCTCGAACGAGTGGATCCAGGGCGGCTCGGAGACGGGCGGCGCAGGTGCGGCGTACGACTACGCGGTGCTGCACGTGAAGCCCGAGTCCGGGGCGAAGTCGCTGGAGGAGACGGTCGGGGCGGCCCTCGACGTCGACTTCTCGGCGCCGTCCGCGACCGAGGTGGCGACCATGGGTGCCTGGGGCTACCCGGCGGCGCCGCCGTTCAACGGGCTGAAGATGTTCAAGTGCCTCGACCGGCCCGGCCGGCTGTCGCTGAGCTCGTCGCTGCCGACGATGTACCGGATCGGCTGCACCATGACCGGCGGCTCCTCCGGCGGCGGCTGGTTCCGTGTGGTGAACGGCAAGACGGAGCTGGTCTCGAACACGTCGATCGGCCCGACGAACAACACCTGGCTCGCCGGCCCGCAGCTGGGCCAGGAGGCGCAGGGCCTCTACGAGAACATGAGCAAGACGTACGGCGGTCGGTGACCCGCACACAGCCGGAAGGCCCGCTCCCTCGTGCGAGGGAGCGGGCCTTCCGGCTGTGCTGAGAGGCTCAGGCGAGCTGCGCCGGAACGTACGGCGCGAGGTCGGCCGCGAGTTCCTCGTGCACCCGGACCTTGAGCAGGGTGCCCTCCGCGGTGTGCTCCTCGGAGATCACCTCGCCCTCGGTGTGGGCGCGGGCGACGAGCTTGCCGTGCGTGTACGGCACGATCGCCTCGATCTCGACCGACGGCCGCGGCAGGTCGCTGTCGATCAGCGCGAGCAGCTCCTCGAGGCCCTGGCCGGTGCGGGCCGAGACCGCGATGGAACGCTTCTCGATCCGCAGCAGCCGCTGGAGCACCAGCGGGTCGGCCGCGTCCGCCTTGTTGATCACGACGATCTCGGGTACGTCGGTGGCGCCGACGTCCCGGATCACCTCGCGCACGGCGGCGAGCTGCTCCTCCGGGGCCGGGTGCGAGCCGTCCACCACGTGCAGGATCAGGTCGGAGTCGCCGACCTCCTCCATGGTGGAGCGGAACGCCTCGACCAGGTGGTGCGGCAGGTGCCGGACGAAGCCGACGGTGTCGGCCAGGGTGTACAGGCGGCCGCTCGGGGTCTCCGCGCGGCGGACGGTCGGGTCCAGGGTCGCGAACAGGGCGTTCTCGACCAGGACGCCCGCGCCGGTGAGACGGTTGAGCAGGGACGACTTGCCGGCGTTGGTGTAGCCCGCGATGGCGACGGACGGCACCTTGTGGCGTCGGCGCTCCTGGCGCTTGATCTCGCGGCCGGTCTTCATCTCCGCGATCTCCCGGCGCATCTTCGCCATCTTCTCGCGGATCCGTCGTCGGTCCGTCTCGATCTTGGTCTCACCGGGGCCACGGGTGGCGAGGCCGCCGCGACCGCCACCCATCTGGCGCGACAGCGACTGACCCCAGCCTCGGAGCCTCGGCAGCATGTACTGCATCTGCGCGAGCGCGACCTGCGCCTTGCCCTCTCGGGACTTGGCGTGCTGGGCGAAGATGTCGAGGATCAGGGCCGTACGGTCGATGACCTTGACCTTGACGACGTCCTCGAGCTGGATCAGCTGGCCCGGGCTCAGCTCACCGTCGCAGATGACGGTGTCGGCGCCCGTTTCGAGGACGATGTCACGCAGCTCCAACGCCTTGCCGGAGCCGATGTAGGTGGCCGCGTCGGGCTTGTCGCGGCGCTGGATCACGCCGTCGAGCACGAGCGCGCCCGCGGTCTCGGCGAGGGCGGCCAGCTCCGCGAGGGAGTTGTCCGCGTCCTGCGCCGTTCCCGTGGTCCACACACCGACGAGCACGACCCGCTCCAGGCGAAGCTGTCGGTACTCGACCTCGGTGACGTCCTCGAGCTCGGTGGAGAGGCCCGCCACACGGCGCAGTGCCGCGCGTTCGGAGCGGTCGAACTGGTCGCCGTCCCGCTCGCCGTCGATCTCGTGGCTCCAGGCGACGTCCTCTTCCATCAGGGCATCGGCCCGAAGACCTTCGGGATAGTCGTGCGCGAGGCGCTTGGTGTCCTGGGAAGGGGAAGAAGAGGAGGTCATTGGATCCTTACGTCGATGCGAATGCCGATTCGGCGGTCTTAGTCAGAACGCTTGGGCACCCCGGGAGATTCCCGTGTCCGTGCCGCGCCGACCTGAAGATGGTCGCACGGTACGGCCCGTCTCGTCACCGCCTTATTTCCGGGCCGGGCCCTTGGCGTGCCTGGTGTCTTCGGTGTTCTTGGCGCCCTTGGCCGGCTCCATGCTCTTCCAGTCCGGGTGGCCGGGCATCGGCGGGGTCTTCTCGCCGTACAGCCAGCCCTTGAGGAATCCGCTCAGGTCGCGGCCGGCGACGGCCGAGGCGAGGCGGACGAAGTCGGCGGTGGTGGCGGTGGAGTCCCGGTGCTGCTTGACCCAGAGCTTCTCCAGACGCTCGAAGGCCCGTACGCCGATCTCCTGGCGCAGGGCGTACAGGGCCAGCGCGGCGCCGTCGTAGATGTTGGGACGGAAGATGCCGATCTTCTGGCCGGGCGCGGGCGGCTTGGGCCGGGCGGGCGGGCCGCCGGAGGCGCGCCAGCTGTCGGAGGCGCTGTAGGCGGCCTTCATCCGGTCCTTCATGGGCTTGTGCGCCTTCTCCTCCACGTAGAGGGACTCGTACCAGGTGGCGTGGCCCTCGTTCAGCCAGACGTCGGACCAGGAGCGGGGGCTGACGCTGTCGCCGAACCACTGGTGGGACAGCTCGTGCACCATGATCGACTCGATGTACCACTTGGGGTAGTCGGGCTCGGTGAACAGCTGCTTCTCGAAGAGCGAGAGGGTCTGCGTCTCCAGTTCGAATCCGGTGGAGGCCTGTGCCATGAGCACGCCGTACGTCTCGAACGGGAACTTGCCGACCTTGCTCTCCATCCAGGCGATCTGGTCGGGCGTCTTCGCGAGCCAGGGTTCGAGTTCCTTGCGGTCGGCGCTGGGCACGACGTCCCGGACCGGGAGCCCGTGCGGCCCCTCGCGGTGCAGGACGGCGGAGCGGCCGATGGACACCTGGGCGAGTTCGGTGGCCATGGGGTGCTCGGTGCGGTAGGTCCAGGTGGTGGTGGTGCCGACCCGGTTCGCTCCGGCGGGTACGCCGTTGGCGACGACGATGTAACCGTTCGGGGCGGTGACGTGAATGGTGAACATCGCCTTGTCGGACGGGTGGTCGTTGCATGGGAAGACCAGGTGGGCGGCGTCGGCCTGGTTGGCCATGGCGAGGCCGTCGGAGGTGCGCACCCAGCCGCCGTCCTCGCCCTTGCCGGCGACGGGATCGCTGGTGTGCTTCACGACGATCCGGGTCCAGTGCCCCTTGTGCAGGGGGCGGTCCGGTGTGACGACCAGGTCCTCGCCGGCGCCGGTGAAGCCGGCGCGACGGCCGTCGACCTCGACGGACTCGACCTTGCCGTGCGCGAAGTCGAGGTTGACGCGGTCCAGGGTGGTGGTCGTCCAGGCGTCGATCGTGGTGACGGCCTGGAGCGGCTTGTCGTTGGAGCCGGGATAGGTGAAGGACAGGTCGTACGACGCCACGTCGTATCCGGGGTTGCCCAGGTACGGGTAGAGGCGGTCGCCGACGCCCAGGGGCTGGGCGGGTGCGGCGGCGGCGAGGAGGCAGACGGACACGGCGGAGGCGAGCAGGGCCGCCGTCCGGCGGCGCAGGGGCCGGTGGTTCGCGCACGGGCGGGGGGTGAGCGGCATGCAACACCGCTACCAGCGCGCGCGTGCGCCACGGCGGCGACGCGCGCTCGGCCCACTCGAACGGGTTGGTCCGGAGCGCCTTTCTCAGGAAGCCCGGCGTTTCCTCTCCCAGGACGCCCGGTGTCGCTTCAGGAAGCCGGCGCCTGGTGCTGGGCCCTGCTCACGTCGTACACCCCGGCCACGTCGCGCATCGCGCGCATGAGGGCCGGGAGGTGGGCCGCGTCGGACAGCTCCAGGGTGTAGGTGTGGCGCACCCGCTGCTGGCTCGGCGGCTCCACGGTCGCGGAGACGATCTCGGCGCCCTGCAGGGCGATCGCCTCGGTGAGGTCGGCGAGCAGATGGGGGCGGCCGAACGATTCAGCGACCAGGGTGACCCGGCACGCGGTGGTATCTCCCCAGCGCACTCCGATCTCCGCGCGCCCCCGGCTCTTCATGTGTGCCACCGCCGCGCATCCCACGCGGTGCACGGTCACCACTCCCCCGCGCACGGCGAAGCCGGTGATCTCGTCGGGCGGTACGGGCGTACAGCACCCGGCGAGGCGTACGGCGGCCCCGGGGCGGTCCGCCAGGACGTCGGCGCCGCGCGGGCGGCCCGCGGGGGCGCCGTCGGTCCCGGCTGACCGGGCGGCCGTACCGCTCGCCGCGGCCGCGCCGCCTCCCGCGCCGGCGGTGCTCCCGCCGGCTCTTGCGGACTCGCCCTCCGCACCGCTCGCCGCGGCCGCGATGGTCCCGCCCGCCCCCGCGGTCCCGCCCTCCGCGTCTCCGGCCGGGTGCGTGGCCAGCCACCGCTGGATGGCGATGCGGGCCGCCGGGGTGTGGGCGTGCTCCAGCCACTCGCGGGACGGCTCGGAGGCCGGGTCCTGGCCCATGAGGAGCTGGACCGTGTCGCCGTCCCTCAGGACCGTGCTGAGGGTCGCCAGGCGGCCGTTGACGCGGGCGCCGATGCAGGCGTGGGCGTCCTCGCCGTACTGCGCGTAGGCGGCGTCCACGCAGGTGGCGCCCTCGGGCAGGCCCAGGGTGCCGCCGTCGGGCCGGAAGACGGTGATCTCGCGGTCCTGGGCGAGGTCCTCGCGCAGGGTGGACCAGAAGGTGTCCGGGTCGGGTGCGGCCTGCTGCCAGTCGAGGAGGCGGGAGAGCCAGCCGGGACGGGTGGGGTCGGCACGCTCGCCGTCGGCCGGGTCGTCGGAGCCGGGTGCGTACGGGTTGCCGAGGGCGACCACGCCGGCCTCGGCGACCCTGTGCATCTGGTGGGTGCGGATGAGGACTTCGGCGACCTGGCCGTCCGCGCGGGCGACCGCGGTGTGCAGGGACTGGTACAGGTTGAACTTCGGTACGGCGATGAAGTCCTTGAACTCCGAGACGACCGGCGTCATGCACGTGTGCAGTTCGCCGAGGACGCCGTAACAGTCCGCGTCCTCGTTCACGAGCACCAGGAGGCGGCCGAAGTCGGCGCCGCGCAGTTCTCCGCGTTTGCGGGCCACGCGGTGGACGGAGACGAAGTGGCGCGGGCGGATGAGGACTTCGGCCGGGATGTCGGCCTCGCGCAGCACTCCGCGGACCTCGTCGGCGATCTCCGCGAGGGGGTCGTCGGAGCGTGCCGCGTTCGCGGCGATCAGCTCCCGGGTGTGTTCGTACTCCTCGGGGTGGAGGATGGCGAAGACGAGGTCTTCCAGTTCGGTCTTCAGAGCCTGCACGCCGAGGCGTTCGGCGAGCGGGATGAGGACGTCGCGGGTGACCTTGGCGATCCGCGCCTGTTTCTCGGGGCGCATCACGCCGAGGGTGCGCATGTTGTGCAGGCGGTCGGCGAGTTTGATCGACATCACACGCACGTCGCTGCCCGTGGCGACGAGCATCTTGCGGAAGGTCTCGGGCTCGGCGGCCGCTCCGTAGTCGACCTTCTCCAGCTTCGTGACGCCGTCGACCAGGTAACGCACCTCCTCGCCGAACTGCTCCCGCACCTGGTCCAGCGTCACATCGGTGTCCTCGACGGTGTCGTGGAGCAGAGAGGCCGTCAAGGTGGTGGTCTCGGCGCCGAGTTCGGCGAGGATCAGGGTCACGGCCAGCGGGTGCGTGATGTACGGCTCGCCGCTCTTGCGCATCTGGCCGCGGTGCGAGGACTCGGCCAGGACGTAGGCGCGGCGCAGGGGTTCGAGGTCCGCGTCGGGGTGGTGGGCGCGGTGCGCCTCCACGACGTGGCTGATCGCGTCGGGCAGTCTGCCGCGAACGGCGGGGCCGAGCAGCGCGGCCCGGCCGAGCCTGCGCAGGTCGATCCGGGCCCGGGACTTCCTGCGGGCCACTGTGGGCGCCGTGGGCGCTACCGGGCCAGGGGTCGCAGGGTTCGTGGCCTCCGCACTCATGGGCACCTCCGGCTCGTCGACCGGCGGACGGAGCCCAGGGCATGCGCGGCTCAGGGATGGCGACGTTCCCCCGTCCGTGCCGGTGCTTGATGCTACCGAGCCCATCACGTGCGACTGACCGCCTCTCGCCGAGCGTGAAACGGATCACCCATTCGAGCGACGACGAGGAGGTTTAGAGTTTGCGCCACCTGCCCTGCACTCGGCCGCGGTTTCGAACGGTCCCGGCCGCCTGAAAACACCGAACCCGGCGTCCGGAGCCGTTCGTTGCACGGTTTGCCCTGGTCAGCGGAGCGCGTTTTCCAGCCACTCGGAGTCGATCTCGCCCTCGGCGACGATCACGGCGGGGCCGGTCATCTCGATCTCGCCGTCGGGCCGTTCGGTGATGACGAGGCGCCCGCCGGGCACGTCCACGGTGTACGTCGCCGGCGTGCCGGTGACGGCCGGGTCGGCGCCGTCGCGCCGGGCGGTGGCCACGGCGACCGCGCACGCGCCCGTGCCGCAGGAACGCGTCTCGCCGGAGCCGCGCTCGTGCACGCGCATCGCGACGTGACGGGGTCCGCGGTCGACGACGAACTCGACGTTGACCCCGTCCGGGTAGGCGGCGGCCGGGCTGACCGGCGGCGGGGCGTACAGATCGCCGGCGTGCGCGAGGTCCTCGACGAAGGCGACGGCGTGCGGGTTGCCCATGTTCACGTTGCGCGCGGGCCAGCTGCGCTCGCCGACGCTCACGGAGACCTCGCCCTCGGGCAGGCGGGCCCTGCCCATGCCGATGGTGACGTCACCGTCCTTCGCGATGTGCACGCTCTTCACGCCCGCGCGCGTGGCGATCGCGAGGTCACCCTCGCCCACGAGTCCGGCGTGCTGGAGGTAGCGGGCGAACACCCGGGTGCCGTTGCCGCACATCTCCGCGATCGAGCCGTCGCCGTTGCGGTAGTCCATGAACCACTCCGCCTCGGCGGCCATCTCCCGGGCCTCCGGGTGCGCGGCGGACCGTACGACGTGCAGCACCCCGTCGCCGCCGACGCCGGCGCGGCGGTCGCACAGGGCGGCGACGGCCTCCGGCGTGAGGTCGAGGGTGTTCTCGGGGTCCGGGACGATCACGAAGTCGTTCTCGGTGCCGTGGCCCTTGAGGAAGGGGATCCGCGTGCGCGTGCTCATTCCTCGATCGTAAGGGAAGGGCGTCGTCGAGCTGCGGGTCGGTGGGGACCGACGGGGCGGGGCAGGCCGGTGCGACGGGGCGGGTCGGTGGGGGTTGATCGCGCCCACGGGGCGGAGCCGCACATCGATACGGACCCGCGCCCCTCAGGAGCACGCTTCAGCGGAGCCTTGCCACACGCCAGACGGCCAGAATCACGACCACGGCCACCAGCAGCACGTACCCGAGCACCACCCGCCAGTCCGGGCGACGGCCCGAGCCGCGGGCCGGGAGGCCAGGCCAGGTGTAGCCCACTCGGCGGGCGGCCATCATGCCCCAGCCCGCCGCGCAGGAGCAGATCAGCAGGCCCAGCATGGCGATCACCGCACCGCTGTCGCCGAAGTCGAAGGCGAGCGGGAAGGCGAACATCAGGGAGCCGCCCGCGGCCAGGGCCACGATGGGCGCGAGCTGCCAGATGCGCAGTCGCCGCTGCGGGCGCAGCTCCACCTCGACCTCGGGACCGCTCGCGTACATCTCCTCGGGCGCCGGCCCGTCGGCGGTGACGCCGCCCGGGGTCTCGTCGGGCCCGTCGTCGGTCAGGTCCGTCAGGTCGGTCAGAGAGTCCTCGCGCCGATCCGGCTCGTCACCGTCTGTGGTGACGTGCTCGGCACTTTGTGCGGTGTCGCGAGGGCCGGCCTCCATCGCCACGCGCCCTCCCAACTAGGACTCCACTTGGTCGATCGAAGCACGATGATGGCACGGCGCCGCACGCCCCGTTGACCGGCGGCGCATCCCGATGCCATGACGTGATCAGGCTGTGACCGGTCGTTCGACCAACGCCAGGGCCTGCCGCGGAAGTTCCCCGCGGTCCGCCGCGGCCCCACTCAACCAGTGCACCCGCGGATCGCGCCTGAACCATGAATCCTGACGGCGCGCGAAGCGCTTGGTGGCGCGTACGGTCTCGGCCCGTGCTTCCGCTTCGGTGCACTCCCCGGCGAGCGCAGCGAGTACCTGCTGGTAGCCCAGCGCGCGCGAGGCCGTGATGCCCTCGCGCAGCCCCTGCGCCTCCAGGGCGCGCACCTCGTCGACGAGGCCCGCCTCCCACATCCGGTCGACACGGCGCGCGATGCGCTCGTCGAGTTCGGGGCGGGCGACGTCGACGCCGATCTGGACGGTGTCGTAGACGGAGTCGTGGCCGGGGAGGTTGGCCGTGAAGGGCTGCCCGGTGATCTCGATCACTTCCAGGGCGCGGACGATACGGCGGCCGTTGCTGGGCAGGATCGCACGGGCGGCCTCGGGGTCGGCGGCGGCCAGGCGGGCGTGCAGCGCCCCGGAGCCGCGCAGAGCCAGCTCCTCCTCCAAGCGGGCCCTGACCACGGGGTCGGTGCCGGGGAACTCCAGGTTGTCGACGGCTCCGCGGACGTAGAGGCCGGAGCCGCCGACCAGGATCGGCCAGCGGCCCTCGGCGAGCAGGGCGTCGATCCGGGCGCGGGCCAGCTTCTGGTACTCGGCGACGGAGGCGGTGACCGTCACGTCCCAGATGTCCAGCAGGTGGTGTGGGATGCCGCCGCGCTCCTCGGGCGTCAGCTTGGCGGTGCCGATGTCCATCCCTCGGTAGAGCTGCATGGAGTCGGCGTTGACGACCTCGCCGCCGAGTCGTTGGGCCAGGAAAACGCCCAGATCGGACTTTCCGGCCGCTGTGGGGCCGACGACGGCGATGACGCGGGGGGCGGGAGATGCACTGCTCACCGCACCAGTCTCGCAAACCTCACGACCACGCCTCGAACGAGTTACGTGACGGTACGCATTCCGCGTCGTTGCACCGAGGTGCCCGCCGGTCACTGGACACGGTGACCCGGGCGGTGCAAACGGACGCACCGCGTGACGCGGGATTTCGCCCGCACGAGTAACGTAAGGAGTGGATATGGGCGTTTTTGCACGACTTCTCGGCAGGTCGAAGGCGACGCAGGAGGCGGCGACCGACGAGGTGCAGACCGGCACCGAGTCGGGAGCGGCCGAGGCGGTGGCGGAAGCGAATCGGGCAGCGGAGGCGAAGGGGCCGGCCGAGGACGGGCGGGGGCGCGAGGGCGAGGCGGCGGAGGCGAAGGCCGCCGAGTCCGGCGCGGCCGAGAGCGCCGAGAGCGCCGAGATCCCCAAGCAGCAGTCCGCGGACGAGGCCGCCGACAGCGAGGCCGGTGAGGGCGCCCGCACATGACTGTCCCCGTGAGGGAAGGTGGACCATGAGTCTGATGGACAACGTGAAGGCCAAGCTCGCCCCGGCCAGGGACAAGGTGTCGGACCTCGCCCAGAAGCACGGGGGCAAGGTCCAGCACAGCATCGACAAGGCCGCCAAGGCCGTGGACGAGCGGACCAAGGGCAAGTACAGCGACAAGATCCACGCCGGCACGGACAAGGCGAAGGGGGCGATGGACCGCCTGGCGCACAAGGAGGGTCCGGAGACCGGCGACGCCGCGACCCCGACCCGGCCGGAGGGCCCTCCACCGGCTTCCTGAACGACACGCGGATCGGCGGACGGCCGTGGAGCGCCAGCGCTCCCGGCCGTCCGCCGTTTCGGCTTCGCCCCGCGGCGACGCCCAGGACTTCTCCACCGCCGGGCAACGCCCAGGACTTCTCGGCCATCGGGCGACGCCCCGGGCTTCTGCACCGCCGGGCGGCCCCTAGGACCAGGTGGCGACCAGGTACCCGACGCCGTACGGCGCGTCGTCGTAGAGCAGTGACCCGCTCAGGCCCGCGCCCTCGGCCGCTCCGGCGAGGACCTGCCAGGGCGCGCGGCCGGAGGCCTTCAGCTCGTACGCCAGCTCGGCGTCCAGCGCCTCGACGGCTGCCACGTCCGCCGCCCCCAGCGCACGCGCGACCTCGGCGTCGAAGGGCGCCGCCCGCTCGTCCAGGTATCCCGGTGCCTTGAGCGTGCGGCACGCGCTGGCGTCGCCCAGCACCAGCAGCGCCACCCGCCCGGCCCGGGCGGCGATGTCCCGTCCGACCTCGACGCACCGCTCGGGCGCGAGCGGTTCCCCGACGCCGAGCCCCTCGATCGGGGCGTCCGCCCAGCCGGTGCGCTCCAGCAGCCAGGCGCCGACGGCCAGCGACGTGGGCAGCTCACGCTCAGCCGCGACGTCCGTGGCCGCGCCGAGGCGTACGTCCACGTCGACGCCGAAGCCCCGGAAGGAGCCCGGGGTGCCCTGCGGGTGCCGGCCGCGCCCGCTCTGCTCGGCGGGCCCGACGACCACCAGCAGGTCGGGGCGGGCGGCGGCGAGCACGCCGAGCGCATCGGTGCACGCCGCGCGCGCGATGTCCATTTCGGGCGCGGCACCCGCGGCGACCTCGGGCAGGAGCAGCGGCGGGCAGGGGCAGACGGCTGCGGCGACAAGCATGATCGGGAGCCTACTGCCAGGGGGGTGGCACCGGGTCGGAGCTCCACACCAGCTCGGCAAGCCGGTAGATCACGCGGAACGTGGAGACCAGACCCTCGATGTTCGTGTAGTAGGCGTCCCCGTCCCCGATCCGGTAGACGTCACGGTCGCTTCTGGCGCAGCCCGTGGCGGGGGCGATGGGTACAGGCGAGCTCGTAGAGGCGGGCGCGGGCCTCGTCCGGGGTGCACTCGAAGCGCGCCGCCTCCTCGCTGCGGTACTGGTCCCCGTGACCGAACTGCGCGAGAACCACCCAGTGCGCCATGTTCCGCCCCCCTGTCCCTCGGTGCCGGGTGCTCAGTCCAGCGCGCAGCCGCTCGTGGCGACCGGCAGCGGCGCCGGCACCCCGACCGTCGGCAGCCCCAGCATCACGCCCGCCGGCTTGGCGGCCGCCGCGGCGTTGCGCTTCTCCCACGCGTCGCCCGCGCGCGTGCGGCGCACGGCGAGGACGGAGCCCTCGGCGAGGAGGTGGTGCGGGGCGGCGTACGTGATCTCGACGGTGACCACGTCGCCGGGGCGGACGTCCTGCTCCGGCTTGGTGAAGTGGACCAGGCGGTTGTCGGGGGCGCGGCCGGACAGGCGGTGGGTGGCACCGTCCTTGCGGCCCTCGCCCTCGGCGACCATCAGCTCCAGGGTGCGGCCGACCTGCTTCTTGTTCTCCTCCCAGGAGATCTCCTCCTGGAGTTCGACGAGCCGCTCGTAGCGCGCCTGGACGACCTCCTTGGGGATCTGGTCGTCCATGGTGGCGGCGGGGGTGCCGGGCCGCTTGGAGTACTGGAAGGTGAACGCCTGCGTGAAGCGCGCCTCGCGGACGACGTGGAGGGTCTGCTCGAAGTCCTCCTCCGTCTCCCCCGGGAAGCCCACGATGATGTCGGTGGTGATCGCGGCGTGCGGGATGGCGGCCCGCACCTTCTCGATGATCCCGAGGTAACGGTCCTGCCGGTAGGAGCGGCGCATCGCCTTCAGGACGGTGTCCGAGCCGGACTGGAGCGGCATGTGCAGCTGCGGCATGACGTTCGGCGTCTCGGCCATCGCGGCGATGACGTCGTCGGTGAAGTCGCGCGGGTGCGGGGAGGTGAAGCGGATCCGCTCCAGGCCCTCGATCTTGCCGCAGGCGCGCAGCAGCTTGCTGAAGGCCTCGCGGTCGCCGATGTCGGAGCCGTAGGCGTTGACGTTCTGCCCGAGCAGCGTGATCTCGGAGACGCCCTCGGCGACCAGTGCCTCGACCTCGGCGAGGATGTCGCCGGGGCGACGGTCCTTCTCCTTGCCGCGCAGGGCCGGAACGATGCAGAAGGTGCAGGTGTTGTTGCACCCGACGGAGATCGAGACCCAGGCCGCGTAGGCGCTCTCGCGCCGGGTCGGCAGCGTGGAGGGGAACGCCTCCAGGGACTCGGCGATCTCGACCTGCGCCTCTTCCTGGACGCGGGCCCGCTCCAGCAGGACGGGCAGCTTGCCGATGTTGTGCGTGCCGAAGACGACGTCCACCCAGGGCGCCTTCTTCACGATGGTGTCGCGGTCCTTCTGCGCGAGGCAGCCGCCGACCGCGATCTGCATACCGGGGTGGCCCGCCTTCTTGGACGCGAGGCGGCCGAGGTTGCCGTAGAGCCGGTTGTCGGCGTTCTCCCGCACCGCGCACGTGTTGAAGACGACGACGTCGGCGTCGCCGTCCGACCCCTCGGGGGCGCGCACGTACCCGGCGTCTTCGAGCAGTCCGGACAATCGCTCGGAATCGTGGACGTTCATCTGGCACCCGTAGGTGCGGATCTCGTAGCTCTTGGGTGCTGGAACGTCCACTGCCGGGCTCCGGTCGCTGCTGCTGGTCATGGGTCAAGGGTAGGCGCTTCCCGGGAACCACTTGCCCGCTGTTTCCCGCAGCGGGCGCCTAGCCTGGTGGTGGTGATCCGCCCGTGAGTTCCGTGTCCGGTCCGAGGGGGCCCGAAGATCTCGTGCGAGCCCTCAGAGCCGCCGGGATCGGGGACGAGCGACTGCTCGATGCCGTGCGCACGACGCCCCGGGCAGGATTCGTCCCGGCCGTTGAGGTGGCCGCCGCCTACCGGGACGCACCTGTCTCGATCGGGCAGGGCCAGGTCACCACGCAGCCGTCGCTGTCCGCCATGATGATCGAGAGCCTCGGTCTGGCCGGGAACGAGCATGTCCTCGAGGTCGGTACGGGCCTGGGGTTCCAGACCGCGCTGCTGGCCCGGCTGGCCGCCGACGTGGTCAGCGTCGAGGTACGGCCGGGCATCGCCCGGCAGGCGCGCGCGAATCTCGCCCGGCATGGCGTACGCAACGTGGAGCTGCGGGTCGGCGACGGCAGCGGGGGCGTGCCGGACCTGGCTCCGTACGACGCGGTCCTCGTGTCGGCCGCGTTCCCGGAGGTGCCCGCGCCGCTGGTCGCGCAGGTGCGCGAGGGAGGCCGCCTGGTACAGCCGATCGGGCCGGGCGGGCGCGAGGAGGTGGTGTGCTTCGAGCGCACCGCGTCGGGGCTTGAGCAGCCGCGGATGGTGACCTCGGCGCGCTTCGTCCGGCTGCAGGGACGGTACGGCTTCGCGCTGGACGATGCGGAATTTCGCTGAGGAAGTCGAGGGAGTCGGAGGGAGTCGAGGGAGTCGAGGAACGAGACGCGCGAGACCTCGCCCGCGTCGAGGTGTGGCGACCCGGGTCCCGGATCGCCACCCCCTCGCCTGCGGCTCGCGCCGTTCGGAATCAACAACTACTTCGACAGCAAGGAGGGCCTCTTCCGGGTCGCGGTCGAAGAGGCGCTGGAGTGGTGGGGCTCGGTGATGGACCGCCTCACCGCGGACGTCGACGACCCCGCGGTCGCGTTCGCCCAGAGCTTCCGGATGACCGGCCGGCTGCACCGCCGGCATCCGGAGCTGAGCCGGATCCTGCTGCACCACGGACTCGAACTGGCCCAGTCCGACCGCGGGCCGGCGCCCCGCGCGTTCCACGACATCCGTGCCGCGGTGGACGCGGGCCGCTTCGAGGTGGAGGACCTGGACCTCGCCCTGGCGGTGACGGCGGGCGCCGCACTGGCACTGGGCGCGCTGCTGCACGCGCAGCCCGACCGCGACGACGCGACGTCCGCGGACCTGGTCGTCCGTGGCCTGCTGCGCCAGTTCGGCATCCCCGCCGACGAGGCCGAGCGGATCTGTTCGCTCGACCTGCCGGACCTCGAGGTCGCCGACACCCTGGCGCGGTGAGCCCGCCCCGCCGCCGAACAGCCCGGCGAGGCGGCGGGCACGCGGCACTGCCGCGGCGCCGCAGGTAGTCGAAGCAGGGTCCGCACTCAGCCTCGCAGGCGGCACAAAAGCTCAGGGCGAGCGGGTTCCCCCCTCGCGCCCGCTCGCCCGACCCGCGCGCCCCTCATGCGGAGCGGGGGTCTTCTCCCATTCCATCGGGGCGGCCGGGCGGCCGTCGGTCGTACGGTGGTCGGATCCCGGCGGGTATGCGCTCCACGAGCGCCGCCGCCTCGGGCGTACGCACCAGGAAGTGGACGTCCCACCCGGCACCACGGGCCAACTCCGCCTCTACCGCGGCCCATACGGCGGCCAGGCTGACGTCGTACGCCAGTCCGCCGCGGCCCGAGCCGAGCAGCGGGAAGCACACCGAGCGCAGCGGCGGGTCGAACCGGTCGTGTTCCTCCGCCAGGAGCGCGAGCGCGCGGGTGGCAGCCCGGGTGATGTCGGACGGCAGCACGTCGTAGTCGTTGGTCCCGGCCCGGGGAACGGCGACGGCCGCGTGGTAGATCCGTCGTACGCCCTGCGCGGCCAGGGCCCCCGTACCGGTGGCGGCCACGGTGCCGGGCAGCACGGCGCGCCCCGAAGTGCCGTTCCGGCACGCCCACTTGTTCAACTCGTCGTGGACCGGGTCGTCCAGGACGTCACCGGTGACGCCCCGCACCGAGGCCGCCCGGCGCAGCGAGGCGGCCACCGACGACTTGTACCGCTCGGGCAGCGCGAAGTGGACGTTGGACGGGGAGACGACCACGTCCACGTCGCGCAGCAGGTCCACCGGGTGCACATGGAGGGTGAGCGTCACCGGCCGCTCGTCGACCCTGACCCGCACGGTCCGGTGCGTGCCGACTCCCTCCTCGGCCACGGCGGCGGCTCCGGGCGCCGCGGCCGTCTCCGCCGCCAGCCGCAGCACATGCTCGGCGACCTGCCCCAGGACCATCACCTCGTGGTCCTTGCGGAACCGCTCGACGCTCACCCCGTACACCGAGGCCGCCCGGGCCCGGCGGGAGGACGCGGGCCAGTCCCGGGTGCCCTGGGCCAGCCCCAGCGTGTACTCGGCGGCGGTGCGCAGGGTCCCGGCGTCCAGACGCGACACGGCGAGCCGCAGCATCGTCTCGACGGCCGCGCCGGGAGTCCGGGCGCCGGTCGCGGGCACCGCCTGCGCCGCCGCCTCCAAGCCGGGCAGCGCGCGCCCGCGCAGCCTCACCAGTCCGGCGCGCCTGACCTCCTTGAGTTCACGGAGAAGTGACGCATGGTCAGGGAGGGACGATGCCATGCGCCCACGATGGCATCACGTCTCGGCCACCGACAAGCGGGACGGGGCGGTCCCCACATCACTGCCACACCGGCTCCGAGACGACAGCCCGGAGCGGTTCGAGGATCTCGTTGGCCTTCTTCATGCCCTCCTGGGAGCCGAGGTCCGGGATCCCGCCGTCCTGCAGCACCTCCAGCGGCCTGCCGTCGCAGTGCTCGAAGCGGTCGTGGAAGAGCACCAGGGCGCGCTGGGCCCGGTTGCGCCGGGACTCCCAGATCAGCCCCATCGCATCGGGTGCCTGCGCCCGGATCTCGCTCGACCAGCGCCGCGCGACCGCGTAGTTGCTCTCGTCCTCCAGGAGCGTGGAGTCCTGGCAGACGGCGGCCAGATCCTGCCCGTCGACCAGGGAGACCAGGATCAGCTCGCACCGGGTGCGCAGGCCGCTCAGCGACCGCCGCCGGACGGCGCTGTAGGGGATCCGCCGCGTACCGGCCGGCAGTTCGAAGGGCCGGGAGCGCAGCACGCTCTCCGCGAGGGCGGTGAGCGGGGTGTCCGCCAGGTACAGGCTGTGGTACGGATCCAGCACCGTGCCCTCGAAGCGGCCCCCGCCGAAGTGGATGTCCGCGAGCTTCGGGCTGAACTGGTCCGGCGCGTACTTGGACTGGTGCACCCGCCACAGCTCGGTGCCGGCCGGGATCACCAGACGGTTGGGGCGCAGCTCCAACTCGATCATGGGGAAGAAGTCGCTCATCAGTCCCCCTCCACCAGTGCGGTGGCGGCTCCGACCAGCCGATGGTCCGGCAGCCGGCCGAGCAGCGACGCGGGCGTCCCGCCCAGCCAGGTGTTGCCGTTGAGCCACCAGGCCGCGGCGCCCCAGGGGTCGATGTCGGCGAGGAGCAGCCGGTTGACCCGGAGGACGACCTCGCGCGGGGTGCCGCCGCCCTCGCCGAACTGGAACTCCGGATAGCGGTCGCCGTCCCGGGGATCCGTCAGTCTGATCAGCTCGGGAGGTGGCGCGCCGCCGCAGCGGACCCGCGCCTCGTCCGCCGAGAGGGCCGGCGCCCCGAGCAGCATCCGGTCCTCCTCGGACGCGGTGCCGTACGCCGGTTCGGGGGCCGGAGACACTGCTGTCAGCAGGGCCATCAGCTCACGCGCCCCCACCACGGCCTTCGGCCCGGGGGGCACCGCGACCAGCCGTACGGAGTCCAGCGCCCTGCGCACATGATGGTCCAGCGGCAGGGGCAGCAGGGCCAGACGAACCCCCTGGGCCGCCCTGCGCACCGCCCTGTCGTCGGCAGCGTCCGTGGCCGCGAGGGCCTCCAGCCGGGCCAGCAGCAGGGCGTACTGCTCGTCGTCGAGCGCCTCGCGGATGGTGTCCCGGTGCTCGCCGATCAGGACGAGCAGCCGCTCCGTCGAGCCGCCGGGGCCGTCGCTCGTACCGCCGTCGTTCATGCGTTCCCCCCTTCGGTACCTGCTTCTGTTTCTCCACGGCTTCCGGGTCTCGCCGCTCCCGGTCCCGGATGCCCCTGGTGGATGAAGGCGGCCCAGAGCGCGATCCGGTCGAGGTCGGGGCGTTCCAGCTGCCGCAGCAGTTCGCCGCCGAGCGAGCCCGGGTTCGTGCGGTGCGGGTCGAGCATCCACAGCTGTGCGGCCCTGAGCGCGTCGACGGGGCTGAGCCCCTCGGCGGTCAGATGGTGATGGAACACCGCCATCAGCAGCGCCGACGCACTGTCCTGGGTCGTCCACCGTGATCCGACGACATCCCGTGCGCCGCCCGCGACGAACGCCGTGGTGAGGGTCAGCGCCTCGTCGTGGTCGCGGGTGCTCAGATCGGTCCGGCAGGCACTGAGGACGACCAACGGCCCCTCCTGGGCGGCCTGTTGGTCCGGACGGTCGAGGAGCCGGGTCACCGTCAGCCGGCTCGGGCCCGCTTCTTCCGCCGGCGTCTCCCCGGTGTCCTCGGGCACGGCGAGATGCAGGGCCGAGACCGTGGGACGCGTGCCCGCCGATCCGTGCGAGGCCACGTGGAGCAGCGAGGTCCCGTCGGCGAGGAAGGCGAGGACGTCGTCGGGCGTGCCGGGGGTCAGCTCGTCGTCGGCCAGTTCGAAGATCCCGCCGCACATCCGGGCCCGCCCGTAGAAGGCGTCCCGCAGGGCCATGACCTCGACCTCGGCATGCGTCAGGTCCAGGTTCGGGTCGGCCAGCAGGACCGGGGCGGCCGCCGGTTCGCGCGGTGCGCGCCTCAGTGTCCGCAGGAACTGGCCGCCGGACGCCGCGTAGCTGATCACGGTGGTCTGGCAGAGGTAGGTGTGGGTCGCCTCCTCCGGGCGGCGCGCGGCGTGCCAGGGGACGATGCCGAGTCGCCCGCAGGGCACCAGGACCAGCCTGAGCGGCCGGTCACCCCTGTCGCCCTCGCCGGCAAGCTGCTCCTCCACGTCGGCGAGGAGGGGGCGGAGCACCTCGAAGGCCCAGTCGCAGAGGGCCGTGAGGGCTTCTTCCCAGGCCTGCTCGGCGGACGGATCGTTCCGGCCGGCGTCGCGTACGGCGGTGGCGTCGAGGTAGCGCTCCAACGGGCCGCTCTCGGCGCCGGACAGCAGCTGCCGTACCCCCACCGCGGCACCGAGCCGCGGACTCACCGCGATCACCACGCCGGGGTTCTCGCCCTCGCCGGGGACCAGATAGACGAGCGCGTCGGCGCCGCTCTCCTCGATCCCGTCCGCGAGTTCGCTCAGCGTCGGCGTGCTGAGCAGGCCGCCCTCCCGCCGGTAGCCGAGGGCTTCGAGGGCCTGGCGGCGCAGCGTGCTCGGCAGTTCGTCGGGGACGCCGTCGTCGGCATCGGGGCCCTCGGCCGGGTCGGCCGCCCGCCACGCCTCGGCCAGTGCGTGGTGCCCGCCGGCGTCCAGGAGTTCGGGCACGGCCGACGAGGTCGACGCCGCGTGCAGCACCAGGGCCCGGCCCAGTTCCAGCGCGGCCACCGCGTCGTGCAGCCGGCCCTGCGAGGCCGCCCACAGGGCCGCCCGCACACCCCTGCTCGCTCCGGCGCGGGCCGCCAGCAGTCCGTGTTCCGCACCGTCCTGGAGGAGGACGTCGGCGGCGAGCGCGGTCAGCGCCTCCTTGGCCGCCTCCAGGGCGGCGATGTCCTGCACGTCATCGTTGCGGACACCGCGCTCTCGATAGGCCTCGGCCAGAAACCAGAGCGATTCGGCGGCGACCCGCGGCGCCCTCCCCTCCCGGACGCCGTCACGGACCTGCTCCAGCTCGTCGATCAGCGTGTCGAGGACCGCGGGGTCGCGGGTGAGGGCGTAATGCGTGCGCAGGGAGAGCGCGGAGGTGTGCCGCTCGGCCGTCGTGGCGCCCCGAGAGGGGCGGACGTGATCCTTCAGCGCCGCCGTGTCGTCGTTCAGGGCGGCGCGGACCAGATCGAAGTCGGGGAGGTACGGCACATACACCTGGTCGGCGAAGGGGAGACCGCTCGTCCTGACGCCGCTCGTCCCCTTCTCGTAGTACGGCACGGCACGCAGGATCATCTCCCTGTCCTGGGTGACGATGCCGAGCCTGCCGTAGGCCACGGCCAGGGCCATGAAGGCGGCGAAACGGAACGGATGACCTGCCGGTACGGACTTCTCCAGCGCTTCGGCCTCGTCCACCAGGTCGCGGAGCGCCCCGACGTCCTCCGACTCCCCGGCATCGACGACCCGGCCGCACAGATCGAACGCACGGGCCAGGACGACGGGATCCCCCACTTCCGGAGGCATTGATCCCGCGATCCGCTCGAAGAGGTCGACGACCTTCTGCCTGTGGGCACGCGCGACCGACCAGTCCTGACGCGTGCCGCCGACGTCGAATCCGACGCCGAGCAGGAGCGCCCTCAGGCTCTCCAGCGCGGCGCTCTGGTCGGGCTCGGGGAGCGGCAGATCCTGCGCCGAGCGCAGCCGTCGGAGGAGTTCGTTGAGCATACGGGCGGGATCATCACTCTTCCGCACGTCTTCGAGACCATAGGCGGTGGCCCCGACAGCGTCCACGGCGACGGCGAGCCGACGGATGTCGTCGAGGGTGGGTGGGGGCTTGGCGCCCGGAGGCGGGGTGGAGGCAGCGGACGCGGCAGAAGCCGGGGGCGGGGTGGAGTCCGCAGGTGGGGCGGAGTCCGTATGTGGCTGGGGAGCCGCGGGTGAGTCGGAATCCGGGGACGGCTGGACTTCTGCGGACGGCTGGGCTTGCGTGGGCGCGTCGGAATTCACGGATGGCTGGGGAGCCGGGGGCGCGGGCACGTCCGAAGCCACAGACGGCTGGCGATCCACGGACGCATCGGAAGCCGCAGACGGCCGAGGAGCCGCGGGCGCGCCGGCTGCTGTAGGCGGCATCATGCTCGTGATCGGGTCGGAGTACCCCGGCTCCGGGGGCGTCGTGGACAGCCCCTGCATCTGCCGCAGCTGCTCCAGGAACTCCGGCGGCAGGGGCAGCTTCACCACCTCCGCGGTCAGCGCCTGGATCTCCGCCACGGCCCTCGCCATCCCGGCAGGTCCTACCCGGTCGACCCATTCGACGAGGGCGGAGAAGTCGGGCGCCGCACCGAACCCGCCCTGCTGCGGCCGTAACGGCGTGACGAGCGGCAGCAGGAACAGCGCGGCCCAGCGCCGGTCCTCCTCGGTCGCCGTCGCCCCCAGCTCCGTACCTGGGTCCCGTACGTCGCTCAGCAGCCTCTCCGCGCGTTCCCGGTCCGCGGACACACCGCCCCCGGCGAGGTGCCGCTGGGTCAGCGCGCCCGCCAGCCACACGCTCACCGTGCTGCACAGGGCCGGGTCGTGGTCCAGCAGCCTTTCCAGCTGGTCGAGTTCGGTGACCGACGCGTCGAAGTCACGCGGCGCCACCGTACCGGCCCCCATGGCGGGGACCAGCCGTTTGACCCGCTCCGCGGCGTCCGCGGCCCACGCGCGCAGCCCCCGTACGCCGCCGCTCTCCTCGTCGCTCACCGGTGCGTCCTGCCTTTCCGGGTCCTCGACAGCCCTTGGCCTGAACGCCACTATGCCGATCCGCCGGACCGGTGGCGACAAGATCCCGCGCTTCGGGTGCTCATCGCCCGAAATCCACCCAGGAGGCGCCCAGTTCGACCCTCATCGCCCGCCGAATCCGCCGCAGCCCGCCCCACAGCGCGTCGATGCCCTGCTGCACTGCCGCCGGCGAGTCCCCGGCACGCGGGGCGCCCTCGTCCAGGCGCCGGACCATGCCGTAGACGATGCCCAGATCACGGCTGAAGTCGCCCGCGAGGTCGAGCACACGCTCCGGCACCCGCAGCTGCGCCTCGGCGTACACGTCCCGGTACTGGTCACGGGCCTCGGTCAGCCGCTGTCGTACGACCCTCATGTCCTCGGTGCGTCCCAGCGCGTGCAACTGGTCGGTGAGCGCTGCCAGATAGTGCCGGGCGGAGGTGTTCAGCGCCACGTAGCACGACCGCAGCTCCTGGGCCTGCCTGCGCCGCTCCTGCAGTTCCTCGGCGTGCTCCTGCTCGCGTCGGCGGCTGCGGTCGGCCGCGCGCTGGGTCAGCAGCGCGGACAGCAGCGTCCCGACGACCCCGACGACCGCGACCACGAGCGCGGTCGCTCCCCCGACGTCCACGCCTCCTCCGTCCGTCGTTCCGCCCCGACCCCAGCGAAGCAGTGGAACCCGGGCGCGGTGAACACCCGGCCCGGACGTCGCCCGGTGTTCGCCCGGCCGCCGACCACGTGATCGATCCGGGCGACTGCCGGTCAAATCTCGGTTGGCGCAAGGGAGTTGCGGCGAAGACGGCGGTGCGATAGCCGCCAGCGGTGACCGCCCCTCTCATGACCGGCGTCGCCGACGGCTCCAGGCCAACGAGAACCGGCGCAGGGACCGTCCCGGACCGCCCCGGATCGTGCTGGTGCCGTGCGGCCGCCTCGGCATCGTCCCCTGGCACGCGGCCCGTCTGCCGGCCGGTGCGCCCCGCGACCACGTCTGCCAGATCATGGTGATCAGCTACGCGGCGTCCGGCCGCCAGTTCCTGGACGCGGTGCGGCGTGCCCGGCGCGCCCGGCCTCCGACCCGGTTCTGGTGGCGGACCCCACGATGACCCTGACGCACGCGGAGCTGGAGGTGACGGCGCTCCACCGGCCCTTCTACCCGCAGACGCGGCTGTACGGCGACCTGTACGAGCCGCCCGTCGAACCGGCAGCACCCGGCACGCCGGACGACCTTCTCGACGCGCTCTCCGGCAGCCCGTCCCTGCTCCGCGTGGCCTGCCACGGCTCGGCCGGCACCAGTCCGACGGAGTCCGCGCTGCAGTTGGCGCGCCCCGTCGACCCGGCGGGCCCGCCGCCGGACCGGCCCGGGCGGCCGGATCCCGGAAGGCTGACCTGGCCCGTCTGCTCGACCGCCAGTCGGTCGAACAGGACGCCGCCGAGGGGCCGTTGGTCGTGCTGAGTGCCTGCGAGACGGACCTGAGCAACCGGGACCACGACGAGGCGCTCACGCTGACGACCGCCTTGGTGGGGTCGCGGTGGGCCACCGAGGACTCCGCCTCGGCCCTGATGATGGCCGTCTTCCACCATTACCTGTCCGTCGAGGGCCACGGCCCCGTCGGCGCCCTCTGGTGCGCACAGAACTGGGGGCTCGACCCCGACCGCCGCGCCCCGGGGTCGCTCCGCGGCAGCCTTCGCGACGAGCTGGCGAAGGGACCGAGGCTGGACCACCCGGCGGCCTGGGCCGCCTTCATCCACCCGGGTCATCCCGGCCCGGGCCGGGACTGGGCTACTCGTCCACGACGCGCGCGACCGCCAACGTGATGTTGTCGGGGCCGCCCGCCGCGATGGCGGTCTTCCACAGTTCGAAGGCCGCCCGGTTGTCCTCGCGCTCCCGCATGACGTCGTCCAGGACCTCCGGCGGCACCGGATCGGTCAGACCGTCGGTGCAGACGAGGTAGCGGTCGCCGAGCGTCAGGGGCGTGGCCGCCACGTGGGGGCGGATGGGGCGGTAGCCGGGGCTGCCGCCGAGGCACTGGGTGACGAGGGAGGTGGTGCGCTGCCCGGGTTCGAGGGGTGGACTGTCGTCGACGCTCAGCTGGCGCAGCCCGTCGTCGGAGGCGGCGAGGACCCGGCTGTCGCCCACGTTGAACACCATGAGCGAGCCGGGTTGCACGACGATGCCGGCGACCGTCGTCCCCATGGCGGCCAGCTCGCTCGCCTCGTCGCCGCCGGCGGCCAGGTACACCGCGCGGTTGCAGGCGCTCAGGGCGTCGCGGACGGCGTCCTCGCTGCTCAGGGCGGAGCCGATCGACGCGATCCGGCGGACGACCAGCGCGCTGGCCACGTCACCGCCGGGATGCCCGCCGAGTCCGTCCGCGACGGCGACGACCAGGGGCGTCCCAAGCGGGAAGAACAGGGTCTGCGGACTCTCGGTCACAGTGGCGCACAGGGTCCACGGGCCTACCACCAGACTGTCCTCGTTCCGCTCGCGGAGCAGCCCGGGATGGCTCAGCGCGGTCACAGTCACGTACGGCATGGAACGCCACCGCCTTCCCTTCAAAGTCTAGTTTCGTGCCGGAAACCCGGTGGAGGCGTACCGCCAGCTGTGCCTAAGGTCGCGCAATGAGTACCCGAACCTTCCGTATCACCGTCCGCGGCGCCTTCGACGGGCTCAGCGAGGCCCAGCGGGCCGAACTGCTCGCCGACGCCGCCCGGCACGACGTGCTGCACGCCGCCTACACGCCCGAGGGGCACCTCAGTTACGACATCGCCGCCCGGCCCGCCTTCGTCTTCCGCTTCTCGGACACCGGGGAGGAAGAGGAGGACATCCTGGAGGCGACCGAGCGGGCCGAGGAGGCGGCGAAGGCGTGGCTGACGGAGCGCGGCTACGGCTTCAAGAACCTCCGGTCCGGCGCGGAGGACCTCTCCCAGGCGCCCTTGGGGAAGCGGCAGCGGCGTGCCGCGCGTTCCAGCAGCGCATAAACTTGAGTGGTCAAGGAGATGGCAATCAACAGGAGGGCGGCGAGCGGAATGCCGGTGAGTGATGAGTGACGCCCTGGACGCCTCGCTGCGGCTGGTGCGGGCGCAGACGGCGCTCGTGCGGCGCTTCGACGCCCGGCTCGGCGGGCTGCACGGGGTGAGCCTGGCCGACTTCACGATGCTGCTGCGGCTGGGGCAGGCACCCGGCGGCCGGATGCGCCGGGTCGACCTGGCCGAGGCGCTGGGGCTGACCGCCTCCGGGGTGACCCGCGGGCTGGCTCCCCTGGAGCGGATCGGGCTGGTGACCCGCGAGTCGGACGCACGTGACGCGCGCGTGGCCTACGCGTCGCTGACCGGGACCGGCCGGGAGCGACTGAAGGACATGCTGGCCACGGCCGAGGAGACGGCCGCCGAGATCTTCTCCGGTCCCGCGTGGAGCGAGAAGGACATCGCCCTGCTCTCCGGCCTGCTGACCCGGCTCGGCGGCACGGGGCTCACGGGCTGACCTCCGCCCGGTCGGGAGGTGGGTCGGCGGGCCCGCACCCTGACCGGGATCCGGCCACCGCACGGCCTGAACTCACCGTGTGCCAGGTCACGTTGGGATGTGACCGTATTGTGCGGGGTCTGTGCGCGCAGCATGGCATGCTCATGGCTCACCATCGAGTTACCGGCCGGTTCTACCCATAGGTAGCCAGCCGTCGGTGCTGCCCTTCTTCACCACCCCCCACTTCACCCCAGGACCGACCTTGCGCAGACGCACGAGGCACCGTAGTGCCCTCCTGCCCGCCTTCGCCGTGACCGCCCTCTTCCTCGCCGCCGGCTGCTCCTCGCCCTCGCCGCACGCCGCACCACCGGCGGCAGGCCAGGGCCAGGACGTCCGGGCCACCGACGGCCCCACCGGCGACACCGGCCACTCGCTCGCCGTCGCGGCGGCCCCGGCCGCCACCGCGACCGCCACGGCCGGCCCCTCCGGCACGGGCCGGCGGGCGCACAAGAGCACGCTCACCGTCAGCTCGTACGACAGCCGGACCCGCCGCGCCGTCATCTCCAAGGCGCCGGCGAGGAGCGGGACTTCGCAGTCCCCGGCAACCCCCTCGCCCACCTCGTCGGCGGCGCCGCAGAAGGCCGCCGTGGGTGACGTCATCGCCAGCGCCCCGGCACCCGGGGCCCCGCACGGCCTGCTCGCCAAGGTCACCAAGGTGATCGGCGAGAGCGACCGGGGCACCGAGGTGCAGACCGAACCGGCGGCGCTCAACGCGCTGCTGGGCGACGACACGGCCAAGGGCACCGTGCCGGTCGACCCGTCCTCCTTCGCCGTCGACAAGCTGCTGCCCGACGTCAAGGTCTCCTGGTCCAAGGCCGGTGACGTGCATGTCGGGCCCAAGGGTGCGACCGTGCCGCTCGGCAGCCTCCGGCTCGACGTCGGCGCCAAGGTGCAGACGGCCGAGGGCGCCCCGGTCTCGGCCGGTGCCTCGGTGTCCGGGTTCGTCCAGGTGGCCCCACAGGTCGACTTCAGCTACGGCGGCACCGGGACCGACGCGGCGCCCGGCTCGGCCTACCTCGGCGTCTCCGGCGACTGGACCTCCGGGTGGGCCGTGAAGGGCCGGGCCGCCGCGACCACCGGCACCCCGCTGCGGATCCCGTTCGCCAAGCTGCACGCCGACCCCGTCCTGCAGGTCGGCCCGGTCCCCGTCGTCGTCAACCTCGACCTGACCTGCTACTTCCAGATCAGCGCCGACGGACACGTGACCGTCGACGTCGAGCAGAGCCTCAAGGGCGACTTCAAGGCGGGCGGCACCTTCGGGGTGGGCAAGGGGTGGACGCCGGTCAGCTCGTCGGACATGACGAGCACGCCCGTCCGGGCCTCCCTGACCACTGCGGGGAGCGTGAAGACGGCCCTCGGCGCCGAGGCGACCGTCGGCCTCTACGGCACCGTCGGCGTCACCGCCGACCTGGCGCCGTACCTGCGCGGCGAGGCCTCCGGGACCGTCACCGCCTCCTCCGACACGCCCGAGGTGAAGGCCGAGGGCACCTGGGGTGTGTACGGCGGCGTAGACCTCTCGGGCACCCTGCGGATCCAGCTCTCCATCTTCGGCACGCCGGTGCTGCAGCGAAGCGTTCCGCTGGGCTCCCTGCACCGCGAGTGGAAGCTGGCGGGCGGCTCGCTGTCGTCCTAGGGCCTGCTGCGAAAGTCCCGACTGCCCGGCGACGCCCGGCACGCTCCCCCACTGCCTCAAGGGCGTGGGAAGCGCGCCCACTCGCCGCACCGGGCACAGACCCGAGTACGTCCGGTACGAGGGCCTGCGCCCGGCACGCCGAGAGCACGCACCTGACGCCGCCGGGCCCGCCCTTCGGGCGGACGACGGGACTTTCGCGCCAGGCCCTCGGCGTCAGGCTGCGCCGCCGGGTGTCCAGCCCTGGCGGCGCAGCACGGCCGACACGTCCGGCGCCCGGTAGTGCTCGCCCTTGAGAACCTTGCCGTCGGAGCGGCGGGCGACCTGGCCGTCCGGGCCCAGCTTGCTCATGTTGGCGCGGTGGATCTCGGCGATCACCTCGTCGAGATCGATCCCGTGCACCAGTGCGGTGCCGTACGCCACGTACACCACGTCCGCCAGCTCGTGCGCGAGCTGGTCCAGCGGGCCCTCGACCGACACCTCGGCCACCTCCGCTGCCTCCTCGGCGAGCAGTTCCCCGCGGTGCGCGGCCAGTTCGGGTCCCACCTCCGTCGGCGTGGTGCGGGCGTCGAGGCCGAAGGCGCGGTGGAACTCATGGACGAGACGGGCGGGCGAAGAGCTCATACGGCGACTCTAACGGCCGCCACCGACACCCCCGTCGTGCTCCCCGAGGGCCCCTGAGTGACCCCGGCCCTGGTCAGCCCCGCGCACGGCCTGGCAGGATCGCCCGCATGTCCAAGGTGTTCCCCCGTATCAGCAGGCGCCGGGCCCTCCAGGGCGCGACCGTCGGCGTCGTGGCCCTCGGGCTGCTGCTGTGGTGGCTGCTGCCACTGGGCGAGACCCCGCCGAGCGGGACGATCGTCTTCAGTACCGGCACGCCCCGCGGGGTCTACCAGGAGTACGGCGAGCGGCTGCGCACCGAGCTGGCCAGGGACATGCCCGGGTTGCAGGTGAAGCTGCTGAACAGCGCCGGCTCACAGGAGAACGTCGAGCGGGTGGCGACCGGGAAGGCCGACTTCACGATCGCGGCGGCCGACGCGGTGGAGACGTACGAACTGCAGCACCGCAGCGGCGCGGACCGGCTGCGCGGTGTGGCCCGGCTCTACGACGACTACGTCCAGCTGATCGTGCCGCGCGACTCGAAGGTGGACAGCGTCGCGGACCTCCGGCACAAGCGGGTGGCCACCGGGCTGCCCGACTCCGGGGTCCGGCTGATCGCGAACCGGGTGCTCAGGGCCGCGGGCATCGACCCGCACAAGGACATCACGCCGATGTCGGAGGGCATAGACACCGGGCCGGACCGGTTGCGGCACGGCAAGATCGACGCCTTCTTCTGGTCGGGCGGGCTGCCCACCAAGGGGCTGGTCGAGCTGGCAAGGAAGTTCTCCTTCAGGTTCGTACCGATCGACGGCGACCTCGTCACCAAGCTGCACGCCGGCGGGGACGCGGCGCGCTACTACCGGGCCACCAACATGCCCGAGACGGCGTACCAGTCCGTGCAGCACGGCACCGCGGTGCCGACGATCGCCGTGTCCAACCTGCTGATGACCCGCAAGGACATGGATCCCCGGCTGACCGAGTGGCTGACCCGCACGGTGATCAAGAGCCGCGACGGCATCGGTGCCCATGTCCACTCGGCCCAGCTGGTCGACCTTCGTACGGCGATCTACACCGACCCGCTGCCTCTGCAGGAGGGCGCCCGGCGGTACTACCGATCGGTGAAGCCCTAGTCGGTTCGGACCTATTCGTGAGGTCCTGTTCGGTGAGGCCTCAGAGGCCGTCCGGGTTCCTCGGCACCGCCACGGTCACCTGGAGTCCCCGCGGCTCGTGGTGCGCGTAGGTGATCGAGCCGCCGCCCGCCGCGAGCAGGGCGCGGGTGATGGACAGGCCCAGACCCGAGCCCTTGACGTTCTGGTGGCGGCCGCTGCGCCAGAAGCGGTCACCCACCCGTACGAGTTCCTCGTCGGTGAGGCCGGGGCCGGTGTCGGTGACCACGACCGTCGAGGTGTCGCCGTTGGAGGTGACGACGATCTCGACCGTGCCGTCCTCGGGGGTGAACTTCACGGCGTTGTCGATCACTGCGTCCAGCGCGCTGGACAGGGCGATCGGGTCGGCCCAGGCGGTGGTGGGCGGGCAGTCGCCGACCAGCCGGACACCCTTGGCGGCGGCGGCCGGTGACCAGGCGGCCACCCGCTCCTCGGCCATGGCTCCGACGTCGGTCAGCATGAGGTCGGCCGCGGCGTGCTCGGCCAGCGCCAGGTCGAGCAGGTCGTCCAGGACCTGCGCGAGGCGCTTGCCCTCGGTGCGGACCGAGGCGATCTCCTCATTGCCCTGCGGGAGTTCCAGGGCGAGCAGCTCGATGCGCAGCAGCAGCGCCGAGAGCGGATTGCGCAGCTGGTGCGAGGCGTCCGCGACGAAGGCGCGCTGCTGCTCCAGCACGTCCTCGACGTTGTCCGCCATCTCGTTGAACGACCGGGCCAGCCGTCTGAGTTCCGGCGGCCCGCCCGCGACCGCCACCCGGGACTTGAGGCGTCCGGTGGCGATGTCGTGGGTGGTGGCGTCCAGGATCCGTACCGGCCGGAGCACCCAGCCGGTCAGCCGCAGCGCGGCGCCCACGGCGAGCAGCATCGCGGCGATCTCGCCGGCCCCGATGAACAGCCAGCCGCTCAGGATCCGCGAACGCATCTGCCCGGTGGGCGAGTCGGTGACGACGACCGCCACGACGTCCCCGTCCCGGATCACCGGCGAGGCGACGATCAGCCGGCTGCGCTGCCAGGGCCACACCTGCCGGGGGTCGTGGCTGCGGCGGCTCAGCAGCGCCTCGCCGAAAGCCTCCCGGACCTCCCCCGTCTGCGGCACGACCCAGTCGTCCGGGGCGTTGGCCATGACCGAACCGTTGCCGTAGAAGACGCCCACCCGGATGCCGTAGACGCCGTAGTAGCTGTCCAGTTCGCGGCGGAGCGTCGCCTGGCGCTCGTCCGGGACGGTACGGCGGGATCCGCTCGGCGCGTCGGTGACGAACTGCGCGAGCGCGGCGAAGCGTGCGGTGTCGTCGATCCGGTCGACGACCACCTTCTGCTGCTGGGCTGCGGCCACGCTGACGGCGAGCGGGAGGCCGAGGGCGAGGAGTACGGCCGCCATCAGGACGATGAGCAGCGGCAGGAGCCGTGTGCGCACCCGGCCCCGCTAGGCGGCCGGCGCGACGAGCCGGTAGCCGACGCCGCGTACGGTCTCGATCAGCGCGGGCATGCGCAGCTTGGCGCGCAGTGAGGCGACGTGCACCTCCAGGGTGCGGCCCGTGCCCTCCCAGCTGGTGCGCCAGACCTCGCTGATGATCTGCTCCCGCCGGAAGACGACTCCCGGCCGCTGGGCGAGCAGCGCGAGCAGGTCGAACTCCTTGCGGGTCAGTTGGATCACCGAACCGTCGACGCTGACCCGGCGGTTGGGCAGCTCGATGAGCACGGGTCCCAGACGGAGCGAGGTCTCGACGCCCGGTACCGCGTCCTCGTGCGCGGTCCGCCGGCTGACGGCGTGGATCCGGGCGAGCAGTTCCCCGGTGTCGTACGGCTTCACCACGTAGTCGTCGGCACCCAGGTTGAGCCCGTGGATGCGGGAGCGGACGTCGGAGCGCGCGGTGACCATGATCACCGGGGTGCTGGTGCGCTTGCGGATCTTGCCGCAGACCTCGTAGCCGTCCTGGTCGGGCAGGCCCAGGTCGAGCAGGACCACGCCGAACCCGGCGCCCTCGGGGACGAGTGCCTGGAGGGCCTCCTCGCCGCTGCGCGCGTGGGTGACGTCGAATCCGTGCCGTGCGAGGACCGCGGACAGTGCGGCCGCGACATGGTTGTCGTCCTCGACCAGCAGCAGTCTCATCCCGGCCCCCTCCGGTTCAGCGGTCATACGGTCATGGTTCTCGTTCGGCTTGTAGATCGCGCGCACGCGCGAGTGCACCATGGAAGTCACGCCGATGGACAAGGACGGCGTCAAGAGGGTTCCGGTTGCCTGCCCCTTCCGTTATCCCCCCGATATGAGCACGGACCTCAAGTGCTACGACACGTGTCCGATTGCTATCGGATCGTGATGCTCAGATTCCCCTCAGATGTGATGACGCTGGTCACCGGCCATCACTACTGTCCACCGAAACCGAGGAGGACGGAGCCTGAGAGCGATGACCAAAGTATCGGTGGCCAAGGAAGACGTGGCCGCGTCCGGCGAACTGGTCGTCCTGAAGAGCGTCAACAAGCACTTCGGCGCGTTGCACGTTCTCCAGGACATCGACCTGACGATCGCCCGCGGTGAGGTCGTCGTGGTCATCGGGCCCTCCGGGTCCGGAAAGTCGACCCTGTGCCGCACCATCAACCGCCTGGAGACGATCGACTCCGGCACCATCACGATCGACGGAAAGCCGCTGCCCGACGAGGGCAGGGAGCTGGCCCGGCTGCGCGCCGACGTCGGGATGGTCTTCCAGTCCTTCAACCTCTTCGCGCACAAGACCGTGCTCGAGAACGTGATGCTCGGGCAGGTCAAGGTCCGCAAGGCGGACAAGAAGCAGGCCGAGGAGAAGGCCCGTGCCCTGCTCGACCGGGTCGGTGTCGGCGCCCAGGCCGACAAGTACCCGGCCCAGCTGTCCGGCGGCCAGCAGCAGCGCGTCGCCATCGCCCGGGCGCTGGCGATGGACCCGAAGGTCATGCTCTTCGACGAGCCGACCTCGGCCCTCGACCCCGAGATGATCAACGAGGTCCTCGAGGTCATGCAACAGCTCGCCCGGGAGGGCATGACCATGATCGTCGTCACCCATGAGATGGGTTTCGCACGATCGGCTGCAAACCGGGTGGTCTTCATGGCGGACGGTCGCATCGTCGAAGAGGCTGCGCCCGACCAGTTCTTCAGCAATCCGCGCAGTGACCGGGCCAAGGACTTCCTGTCGAAGATCCTGCACCACTGACGGCACCGAGCCCGCGCGCCCCGGACGACCCCGGGGCCACCCGTCCCTCACGGACCGCGTTCCTCACCACTCAAAGGATGTTCACGATGAAGCTCCGCAAGGTCACCGCCGCCTCCGCCGTCGTACTCGCCCTCACCCTGTCCGCCACCGCGTGCGGCGGCGACAAGAAGGACGACAACGGCTCCTCCGGCGGCGGCAAGAAGATCACCGTCGGCATCAAGTTCGACCAGCCCGGCATCGGCCAGAAGACCCCGCAGGGTTACGCGGGCTTCGACGTCGACGTGGCGACCTACGTGGCCGGCAAGCTCGGCTACAAGCCCGACCAGATCGAGTGGAAGGAATCGAAGAGCGCCGACCGCGAGACCATGCTGCAGCGCGGTGACGTCGACTTCATCGCGGCCTCCTACTCGATCACCCCGGAGCGTCAGCAGAAGGTCGACTTCGCCGGCCCGTACCTGCTGGCCCACCAGGACGTGCTGATCCGCGCGGACGACAACACCATCAAGTCGCCGGCGGACCTGAACAAGAAGAAGCTGTGCTCGGTGACCGGTTCCACGTCGGCGCAGAACGTCAAGGACAGGCTGGCCCCCAAGGCGCAGCTTCAGCAGTACCCGACGTACTCGGCCTGCCTGACCGGCCTGCAGAGCAAGGCGATCGACGCGCTGACCACGGACGACTCGATCCTCGCCGGTTACGCCGCCCAGTCCCAGTTCAAGGGCAAGTTCAAGCTCGGCGGCTTCAAGATGACCAACGAGAACTACGGCATCGGCGTCAAGAAGGGCAGCGACCTCAAGGCCAAGATCAACAAGGCCCTGGAGGAGATGGTCTCCGACGGTTCCTGGCAGAAGGCCGTGGACAAGAACTTCGGCCCGGCCGGCTACAAGAACGAGCCCGCTCCGAAGATCGGCGACATCAAGAGCTGAGGCAACGCCCGACGGGTGCGCCGCTCCTGACGGCGGCGCACCCGGGCATCCCTACACGCGGAAGCGCGGGAGATCGTGTTCGACTTTCTTGACAAGTACGACGTGCTGGGCGCCTTCTGGACGACAGTGCAGCTCACGCTGCTGTCGGCCGTGGGCTCCCTGATCTGGGGCACCCTGCTGGCCGGCATGCGGGTGGGCCCGGTGCCGCTGATGCGCGGTTTCGGCACCGCGTACGTGAACATCGTGCGGAACATCCCGCTCACGGTGATCATCCTGTTCGCCTCGCTCGGCCTGAAGGACACGCTGAACATCACCCTGGGGTCGGACCAGGTCGACACGAGCAGCTTCCGGCTGGCGGTGCTCGGGCTGACCGTCTACACGTCGGCCTTCGTCTGCGAGGCGATCCGCGCCGGCATCAACACGGTTCCGGTCGGCCAGGCGGAGGCGGCCCGGGCCATCGGCCTGAGCTTCACGCAGGTTCTCGGCCTGATCGTGCTGCCGCAGGCGTTCCGCGCGGCCGTCGGACCGCTGACCAACGTGTTGATCGCGTTGACGAAGAACACGACCGTGGCGGCCGCGATCGGCGTGGCGGAAGCGGCACTCCTGATGAAGGAGATGGTGGAGAACGAAGCACAGCTGCTGCTGATCTCCGCGTTCATCGCCTTCGGATTCTGCTGCCTGACCCTGCCGACCGGTCTGATCCTCGGCTGGGTGGGCAAGAAGGTGGCGGTGAAGCGATGAGTTCGGTCCTCTACGACGCCCAGGGCCCCCGGGCCAAGCGGCGCAACATCCTCTACACGGCGGGCTTCCTCGTCGTCCTCGCGGCCGTCCTGTGGTGGGTGTACAAGGGGCTCGACGACAAGGGCCAGTTGGAGTGGGCGCTCTGGAAGCCGTTCTTCAGCGGCACCGAGGCCTACTCGACGTACATCTGGCCGGGTCTGCAGAACACCCTGAAGGCCGCGGCCCTGTCGATGGTCATCGCGCTCCCGCTCGGCGCCGTGCTCGGCATCGCCCGCCTCTCGGACCACGCGTGGATTCGTGTCCCGGTCGCGATGGTCGTGGAGTTCTTCCGCGCGATCCCGGTGCTGGTCCTGATGATCTTCGGGCTCGCCCTGTTCGCCCAGTACACCAACGTCCCCTCCGACGACCGTCCGTTCTACGCAGTCGTGACCGGTCTGGTGCTGTACAACGCGTCGGTGCTGGCGGAGATCGTCCGCGCGGGCATCCTCGCCCTGCCGAAGGGCCAGTCCGAGGCGGCCATGGCGATCGGGCTGCGCAAGAACCAGGTGATGCGGCTCATCCTGCTGCCGCAGTCGGTCACCACGATGCTTCCGGCGATCGTCAGCCAGCTCGTCGTGATCGTGAAGGACACAGCGCTCGGCGGCGCGGTCCTCACCTTCCCCGAACTGCTCGCCTCGGCCAACACGATGAGCGGCTACTACGGCGCCAACATCATCGCGTCCCTCACCATCGTGTCCGCCATCTACGTGATCATCAACTTCTCCCTGACCTCGTTCGCGAGCTGGCTGGAGGGGCGGCTGCGGCGGCGCAAGAAGTCGACCGGCGCGGTGCTCGGCGTCGACGACACCGTCAACATCGCGGGCGCCGCGGGAACGGGAACCGCGGCCTGACGTCAGGTCGAACCCGAATGCGTCACCCGGAGGCAGTGGCATGATCGCCACTGCCTCTGGTCACTTGACGCAAACTCTGCCAATGGGTTGCATACGTTCTGTGATCGTGCACCCCGCTTCACCTTCCTGTTCCCCCATGTCCGCCAGGGCACCGCTGCGGACAGGGGGCGCCGCACCGTGGACCCGGTGATCATCGTCGGAGCGGGGCCCGTCGGGCTCACGCTCGCCCTGGCGCTGGCCCGTCAGGAGGTGCCCTCCGTCGTCCTGGACGAGGGCCCCGGCAAGGACGAACCGCGCCCGGCGCGCACCGTCGTGCTGCGTGAGGACACGGCCGCCCTGCTGGAGCGGCTGACCGGAGTCGGCTTCGGCGGCCACGGCGTGAGATGGACCGGATGGCGGTCGGTCAGGCGCCGGCAGGTGCTGAACGAGATCACCTTCGACGAGGGCGATCCCGCGGCCCCGCTGCACCTCGCCCAGCACGTCCTGACGGGTGCCCTGCGTGCGGCCGTAGCGCACGAGCCGCTGGTCGAGGTCGCCGCGGACAGCCGGCTCGACTCGATCGAGCAGGAGCGTTCCGGCGTCTCCGCCCACACCCGCGGCCCCAAGGGAACCTGGTGGCGCGGCAGTTACCTGGTCGGCTGCGACGGGCCCCGCTCGACCGTGCGCAAGCTGCAGGACATCCGCTTCCCGGGCCGTACGGCGGTGGAACGGCACGCGGTCGCGGCCCTGCGCGTGGAACTTCCGTGGGAGGGCCAGGCGTTGCTCCATCGGATGCCGCCGTGGCGGTCGTCCGGGCCCTCGGCCGGGGAGGTGACCGCCCGCCCCCTCCCGGACGGCGTGTGGCGTCTGGACTGGCTGCTGCCGCCGGGCAAGGACCTGGTCACGCCCGACATCCTGGTGGCCCGGATCCGCGAGACCCTCGCGGGCTGGACGGACGGCACCACACCGGCGTACGACCTCCTCGACACCGGCGTCCACACGGTGCACCACCGGCTGGCCCGGCGCTGGCGCGCCGGCCGGGTCTTCCTCGCCGGTGACGCGGCCCACCTGCTCGGCGCGCTCGGCACCCAGGGGCTCGACGAGGGTCTCCGGGACGCCGACAACCTGGCCTGGAAGCTGGCCCCGGCCTGGCACCACGGGCACCACGAGGCACTGCTCGACAGTTACCAGACCGAGCGGCGCGCGGTGGTCGCCGCCCGGCTGCGCGCCGCCGACCAGCTGCTGCCGGTGCTCCGCGGCGGTGGCGGGCTGCGGCACTACGTCCCCGGCGCGGCCCGGGGCCACGACGCGCTGCTCACGGACGGTCATCTGGGGCGCGGCCCGGTGGGTGCGCCGGGAGGGTACGCCGACTCGCCGCTGGCGCCCCGGCACCTGGAGGCGGAGATCCCGGTCGACACCCCGTTCGGCTCACCGGTCGCCGATGTGCGGGTCACGGCGGAGGACGGTTCCTTCGTACAGCTGCGCGACCGGCTGGGCCGTGGCGCGCTGCTCGTCGTGCTGATCGCCCCGGGCACGGGAGTGTGGGACCGCAAGCACTGGGTGTCCGCCGGGGTCATGCCCCGCCTCGCCGCCGCGGTGACGGCGCTTCCGCACCCGGCCGAGCTGCTGGTCGCCGAGGACTACCCGGGTGCGCCGGCGCACAGCGTGCTGCTCGTGCGCCCCGACGGCCACCTGGTCACCGCGCTGAACGGGGTGCGTCCGGCCGACCTGTACGCGGCGGCCGAGGCGACGCTCGGCGGCGCCGTGCAGGAGGAGAAGGAGGAGGCGGAAGCCGGCTCCGGCGCGCGCTGAACGTGCGCCTGGTCACCCTCTGTCCACATGGTGACGGTGAGTTGACCGGAGTGCAGCAGCGTGCTGTACTCCGGATCGTGACCGACACCTGTGTGCGCCTGTGGCGGAGGGTCCATATGGACCTCGTCCGCTATGCGGGCTGCGTGTGTCGCCCGTCCTGCTGAATTCGCTCTCCCTCTTCTTCCTCCGGGCGCCGGTGTGCGCCCGTTCGGCGAACCCTCTTCAGGACGGTGCACGTGTCCGTATCCCCCTCCGTCTCCCCCGCTGCCACCGGCGGCACCGCCGACCCGGCGCCGACTCAGGCGGACCTCCTCGACTTCGCGCGGCGCACGGCCGCCGACACCGAGCTGATCGCCTCGCTGCCGCTCGACCCGGAGGGCCGCACCTGGGTGCGCCTCGAGGGCCCCGGCGGCAGCGAGGCCTGGCTGATCGGCTGGCCGCCCGGCAGCGGCACCGGCTGGCACGACCACGCCGACTCGGTCGGCGCCTTCGTCACCGCGGCCGGTGAACTCAAGGAGTACTCGCTGGCCGCGCGGCTGCCCACCGACGGCTGGAAGACCCTGGAACTCACCGAGGACGTCGATCGCGAGCGCCGACTGCCCGCCGGACAGGGCCGCTCCTTCGGCCACCACCACGTGCACGAGGTGCTGAACGAGTCCCCGGACCGGCATGCGGTCTCCGTCCACGCCTACTACCCGCCGCTGCCGCGGATCCGTCGCTACAGTCGCACGGGTCAGGTGCTGCGCCTGGAGCAGGTCGAGCGCCCGGAGGACTGGCAGTGAGCGGCGGTACGGAGACACGGCCGGTCGGCATCGACGACCTGCTGGAGCGGGTCCGTGCGGGCTATCGGCGCATCGAGGCACGGGAGGCGCACGAGGCGGCAGGCCGCCGTGAGGCCCTGCTGGTCGACATCCGGTACGCGGCCCTGCGCGAGCGGGACGGCGTGATCCCCGGCGCGCTCGTCATCGAGCGCAACGAACTGGAGTGGCGCCTCGACCCCCGGGGCAGCCACCGGGTCCCCGAGGCCACCGGCCACGACCTGCGCGTCGTCGTCATCTGCAACGAGGGCTACGCCTCCAGTCTGGCAGCCGCCTCCCTCCACCAGCTGGGCCTGCACCGGGCGACGGACCTGGTGGGCGGCTTCCAGGCATGGCGGGCGCAGGGGCTGCCGGTGGAGCCGGTGACCGGCTGACCCGGGCTCAGCGGGGCCGTGGCCAGGGCTTGTCCCTCCTCCTCACTCCTTCGCCGTGGCCACCGTCACCGCCGGGACGCGCAGCGCCGCGCGTCCCGGAAGAGCGCTGGAGACGAGTGCGAGCAGGGCGGCGACCGCGATCACGCCGACGTAGAGCAGAGGTGTGACCGTGGGGGCCGCCCGGCCGGTCATACCGACGCTGAACGCGGTGAGTACGGCGAGCGCGATGCCGCTGCCGAGCGCGGTGGCGAGGAACAGCACGGACAGTACCTCGGTGCGCAGCACGCGCAGGACCTGGCGTCGGGTCGCTCCGGCGAGGCGGAGCAGGGCGAACTCCCGGACACGCTCGGCGACCGACATGGCGAGGGTGTTGACGACGGCGATGGCGGTGAAGGCCAGCACGAGCCCCATGGCCAGGTAGTTGACCTCGGCGTTCGCCTGCTGTCGGTCGGCCTGGAGGGAATCCGCGGCGGCCGACGAAAGAATCCGCAGACCCGGGAACTCACGCAGCGTAGTCGCGAGTTGTGTCTGTGTACGGGTCGTGCTGACGAGGACGGAGGAGGCGAGCGGGTTGTCGATGTGCCGGGCCACGAGGTCGTGGGCAAGAGTGAGGTCGCCGAAGCCGAGACCCCGGTCGTAGACGGCGGCGACGGTGAGCGTGGCGGGAGTGCCGTCGCCGAGCGTGAGCTTCAGAGCGCTCCCGGGCTTCAAGTGGTGCTGGTCCGCGGCCAGTTCACTGACCGCGACGGTGCCGGGGGCGAGATCGCGGAGGGAGCCGGCGGTGACCTTCGGGTCCCAGGTGCGGGTCAGACCGGTCGGCGTCACGCCCTGGGCCGGGTATTTGTCGAGGCCGATACGGACGGTCGTGCGGACCACCTCGGTGACGGTGTCGTGCTGTGCGCGCAGCCGCCGTGCGGCCTCGCCCGGGACGCCGGGCCCCTGGGCGGCGACGACCCAGTCGGCGGTGACACCCTCGCGCGCCTGACTCCGGGCGGCGTCACCGAGGGTCGACTGGACGAACAGGACGGTGCAGGTCATGCCGACGAGCAGGGTGAGGGGGGTGACGACGGAGGCCATCCGGGTGGCGTTGCCGCGCAGGTTGGCGGTGGCGAGGCGGCCGCCGTGACCGGTGAGCCGCAAGGGGCCGGCCAGCAGCAGCGCGGCCGCCTTGACGAGCAGCGGGCCGAGCAGGGCCACGGAGGTGGACAGGACGACGACGGCGAGGAAGGTCACGGGAGTCGAGGCGGGCTCGGTGCGCAGGGAGGCGAGGACGGCGACGAGGACGACTCCGCCGGCGAGGAGCAGCAGACCGGCGGCGATACGCCCCCAGGCCGGGCGGGTGCGCTCGGTCCTGGCCTCCGCCAGGGCTTCCGCCGGGCGGATCCCGGCGATCCTGCGGGAAGCGATCCGGGCCGCTGCCCAGGCGCCGAGCAGGGTGGCGGCGAGGGCGGCGAGCGGCGGGAAGATGCTGACGGTGTGCTGGAGCGTGACGGGTACGGCGCCCAGGGCGACGAACCTGGAGTGCAGCCAGCCGCCCAGCGGCAGCCCGAGCAGGGCGCCCACGCTGCCCGCCGCCGCGCCGACGATCAATGCCTCCCGGCCCAGCAGTGTGCGGATCTGTCCGGGCGTGGCGGCGATGGCGCGGAGCAGGGCGAGTTCGCGATGGCGTTGCTGGACGGAGAGCGCGAAGGTGCCGACGACCACGAGTACCGCCACCAGCAGCGAGGTGCCGCCCATCGCGCCGCCCATGCTCACCAGCCGGGTGCGGGCGGCGGCCGCGTCCAGGAACTCGACGGGCCCGCGGGCGTCGCCGGCGCTGACCTGCGCGGTGGTGCCGTGCAGTGACCGCACCACGGCCTGCCGCACCGCCTCCGGGTCGGCGCCCCGGGCCGGAAGCACGCCGAACGCGGTGACCTGTCCGGGGTGCGCGGCCAGTCGCTCGGCCTCCGCCGTGGCGAAGAACAGCGACGTCTGGTGGCGAACGGCGGTGGCCGGTGTGGCGATACCGGTGATCCGGTAGCTGCGCGGGGACTGCGTCGACTGCACGGTGAGGCGGTCGCCGGGGCGGAGGTGTGCGCGTGCCGCGAGGTCGTCGTCGATGACGAGGTCGCCGGCGGCCTTGGGCGCGCTGCCCGTGGTCAGCCGGTACGGCGTCAGCGCAGCGGAGTCCCAGGCATGCCCGTAGGCGGTACGGCCGCCGGTGCCGGCCGGGGTCAACGGCTGGGCGAGGAAGGTCAGCTCGGGGACGACACGGGCGACGCCGGGGGTGCGGGCGAGGGTCTCGCGCAGGTCCGCTGAGAGCCAGGCGCGTTCGGCGACGGGTTTCGCCTTGTGCTTGACCTTGGTCTTGCCCTTCTTGTGCTTCACGGTGGTCTGGTGGACGTACTGGTCGGCGGAGACCACGACGGGAGCGGCGGCATAGCGCTCGGTGCGGATCGTGCCGCGCAGGCCGGTGTCGAGGAGGGTGCCGCAGGCGGTGATCAGAGCGGCCGCGCACATCAGGGCGAGGAAGGCGCCGAGAAAGCCCGCCTTTCGGGCGCGGACGGTCTGGAGGGCGTAACGCAGCATCATCGGGGCGGGCTCTCTTCTGTTGCGCGTCTCGGGGGTCCGTGCGCCGGCCGGCCTCGGCATGAGCCGTGGTCCGGGGCATGGATACACACTCGCGCGTGCACGGGTCCGGAAGCACTGCGGTGACCCGGCGTCTTGGGCGGGGGTTAACCCCACCGCCACGCCGGGCGCCCGGCTGTCAGAAGGCCTCAGGGCGTGTCTGACAGGCCCTAGCTGTATTGATCACGAGCGTTGTTGACGCTTGCCGGGCTTGATCATGGCGAAGACCTCCGGTGTGGTGGAGCTGTCTAGGACTGCACCG
>NZ_JBITSQ010000015.1:0-252141 GCF_044541035.1 Streptomyces sp. NPDC085866 | reverse complement strand
GAGCCTGCTCCAGGTCCAGCTCCCGGCCGACAGCGAGCACCGCCTCCAACAGACTGTGCACCCGGTCCCGGGTGCCACGGGCCGCGTCGATCCGGGCCTGCAACTCCTCCAGCAACTCGTCGAGCTTCAGCTGCGGCAGTCGTACACGGGGCCCCTCGGGGCTTGCCACCACGTTCCTCCAGGTCACCTGGGCGGGCACACCCGGACCCTCCGGGCCCCCACCACCGTATCCGTCATCGGCCGGTGCCTTCGGACGACTGCCACCACAGGACCTCCGGTCCCTGGACGGGGACCGATCGGCACTGGCCCGGTGGTGCCGCACACGCGACAGTGGACACAGGAGCGGCACCGATCCCCCGCGGTGTCGCTCCGCCCGCATCCCGTCCCGACGCCCATGCCGAGGCGGGGGCCGATGAGAAGCGCACGACGCACCCCACGAAGAAGCCCCGCCATGATCATTGACAAGGACCCGGCGTCGCACCGGCGCGTCGATCTCGACCGTGCCGAGGCCCTGCGGCTGCTGGGCAGCGTGTCCCTGGGAAGGGTCGTCTTCACCCGGCAGGCGCTGCCCACCGTCCGCCCGGTCAACCACGTCCTGGACGACGGCGACATCGTCATCCGCACCCACGAGGGCGCGGCCCTGACCTCCCAGGCCCGGCAGGCCGAGAGCCCCGGTGTCGTCGTCGCCTACCAGGCCGACGCCATCGACCCGGACACCCACCTCGGCTGGAGCGTGGTGGTCACGGGGTACGCGCAGGTGGTGACCGACGAGGACGAACTGGCCCGCATCCGAGGGATGTTGCAGCCGTGGGCGGCCCTGCCGGGGATGGACCACGCGGTGCGGATCCACCCCGATCTGGTCACGGGCATCCTGCTGACCGCGCGGGGCGACGCGCCGGAGGGCGGCTGAATGCGCCGACCGCGCGGGAGCACGGCGGAAGGCGACGCGCGCAGGGTCGTACACGCGTCGCCTTCCGTCGTACCGCCCCCTCCTCCTCACACGGTGATCCGGCGTCCGGTCACGGTGAACGGATCGATGCGCACCCACAGGTTGCGGGAACCCCCCGCCCAGGGCGTGCTGTGAGCCCCTTCCGTGAGCCGGCGCTGCTCCTGCGGGTCCGTGACCGCGTGCGCGGGGCCGCGGACCAGGACGCTCCAGCCCTGGCTGAACGCGTCGTCGATGCGGTCGACCTCGAACGCCACCTGACAGCCCATGGCCAGGGCCGGCGTCGCGCCGCGTTCGGTCCGGAAGACGATCGCACCGTCCACGACGCTGTAGTTGACGGGCACTATCACCGGCCCTGCGGCCGTGGGCACCGCGAGCCGCCCCACCCCGTGCGTCGCCAGCAGGGCCCGGCACTCGCCGGTGCGCAGCCTGGTGAACTTCGGTGCGGGCCCGGCGTGTCCGATACCGGGTGGCAGGTCGACGGTGCCGCCGGTGAGTTCGGTGACGGTGGTCTCCAGGGCCTTGGCCAGGGTCATCAGCAGGCCGGTGCCCGGCATGGCCCCGGGGTACTCCTCCAAGTACCTGAGATAGCTGGGCGCCATCCCGGCACGCGCCGCCGTCTCCCGCCGTGTCAGGCCGAGTTGGATCCGCCGCGCGGCGAGCCTGCGGCCCAGGTCGCCCAGGGGCGCCTCCGTCGCCGTGTTCGCCCTCGTCCGCTCGTTCATGATCATGGCTTCTCCTCCTCGGGGCCGCGGAGTCAGCCGTGCGCGACCACGGCGACGGGAGCGTCGACGTGATGCAGGACGGCGTGGGTGACGTGGCCGATGTGGGCGCCGAGCCGGCTGGTGCGGATGCGCCGGCCGACGACGACCAGGGAGGCGTCACGGGAGGCGGCGACCAGGACCGGTGCGGCATGGCCGGGCCGGCTCACCTCGGTCACTTCCACGTCCGGGAACTTCTGCAGCCACGGGCGCACCACCTCGGTCAGGACGTCGGCCTCGCTCCGCGCGATCGATCCCCGCAGGTCGTAGCCGGCGGACAGGGTGTACGGGTCGGAGGGCGGCGGGTTCCAGCCGTGCACGATGCGCAGTGGGGCCTCGCGGCGCGCGGCGGCGTCGAAGGCGAACTCGAGCAGCGTCTCGTCGGGGTCCCCGGTGTCGAGGCCGAGGACGACGGGCCGGAAGGGTGCCGCGGCGGAGGGCACGCCCGCCGGGTCCATCCGGTGCTCGTCGGCGGCCTGTTCACCCGCCCTGACCAGCACCACGGGCCGTTCGACCCGGGCGATGACGGACAGGCTGACCGAGCCGACCATGAACCCGCCGAGCCCGCCGATGCCCCGTGAGCCGAGCACCAGCAGCTCGGCGGCCTCCGCCGCCTCGCACAGCACGTCGGCGGGCATCCCGGTGCGCTGCTCGGCGGTCACGTCGAGACCGGGGTGGCGCAGCCGGATGCCCTCGGCGGACTCACGCGGAACCCGCTCGGTCCAGTACTGGTCGGTCTCCGCTCGCGGCACCAGCACCTGACCGATCAGCTCGGGCGCGGGCTCCCAGACATGGACGATCTTCAGAGGCAGGCCCCTCAGCACTGCCTCACGGGCCGCCCATTCCGCTGCGGCCCGGCTCTCGGGCGAGCAGTCGAGACCTACCGTGACCGGTCGGGTCATACTCTTCACCTCCAGGGGCGAGGAATCGCTTCCACCACTCCCACCGTCCTCCGTCCGGTGCCGCCGGAAGCAGGGGCCACTCGTCCCCGGCCGGGACCGACCGGCCCCTGAAGGGCCGGACGGCGGTGCGGGGGCCGCGAGGCGGGGCCCGTACGCCTCGCGGTGGCTGGTGCGCCGGTGGATCCTGAGGGCGGACGGCGGAGGTCGACGCATGGCCAAAGGACGGGCCGGGCGGGTTCCGGGGCTGCGCGGTCCGGTGCCCGGGCCCGGTGCACTCCTCGGGCGCCTGCGGAACCGGCTCCGGGGCGACCTGCCGGCGGGCGTTACGGTGGCCGCGTACCTCGTACCCCAGTGCATGGCGTACGCGGGCGTGGCCGGTCTGCCGCCGGTCACCGGACTCTGGGCGATCCTCCCGGCGCTCGGCCTCTACGCGCTGCTCGGCTCCTCACGCCTGCTGTCGGTCGGCCCGGAGTCCACGACGGCCCTGATGACAGCCACGGTGGTGGGGCCCCTGGCCGCCGGCGACCCGGGCCGCTACGCCTCGCTGGCGGCCGCCCTCGCCGTCACGGTCGGACTGCTGTGCCTGGCGGCCCGGGTGATACGGCTGGGCTTCCTCGCCGACCTGCTCTCCCGCCCTGTCCTGGTCGGCTATCTCGCGGGCGTGGCCCTGATCATGGCGGTGGACCAGTTGACCAGGCTCACCGGTGTGCGGACGAGCGGCACGGAGTTCTTCCCCCAGCTGTGGTCCTTCTTCACTCATCTCACAGACGCCCACCCGGCGACCGTGGCCCTCTCCGCCGCCGTACTGGTGTTCCTCTTCGCCGTCGCCCGCTTCTTCCCGGCGCTCCCCGGCCCCCTGCTCGCCGTGGTCCTCGCCACGGTGGCCGTCGTGGTCTTCGACCTGGACGGCCGGTACGGCGTCACGGTGATCGGCACGGTGCCCTCCGGCCTTCCGGACCTCGCGCTGCCGGATCTCTCCGAGGTGCCGGGCCTGGTGCTGCCCGCGCTCGGTGTGCTGCTGGTCGCGTACACCGACATGATCCTCACCGCTCGGGCGTTCGCGGACCGCAGCGACCAGAACGCGCTCGACGCCGACCGGGAGTTCCTCGCCCTGGGCGCCACCAACCTCGGCGCCGGATTGCTGCACGGCTTCCCGGTCAGCAGCAGCGCCAGCCGTACGGCGCTCGCATCCTCCGCGGGCGCCCGCAGCCAGCTGTACTCGCTGGTCGCGGGGGCGGGGGTGCTGGCGGTCCTGCTGTTCCTCAGCCCGCTGCTCTCCCGCATGCCCTCCGCCGCGCTCGGCGCACTCGTCGTCTACGCCGCCGCCCACATGATCGACGCCGCGGGCTTCCGCCGGCTCGCCTCCTTCCGGCGCCGCGAGCTGTTCCTCGCCCTGGGCTGCCTGGCGGGCGTGCTCGCCCTGGGCATCCTGTACGGAGTGCTCGTGGCCGTCGGCCTGTCGATCGCCGAGCTGCTGACCCGGGTCGCCCGGCCCCACGACGCGGTCGAGGGCCTGGTCCCCGGGATGGCCGGCATGCACGACGTCGACGACTTCCCGGCGGCGCGCACGGTCCCCGGTCTGCTGGTGTACCGCTACGACTCGCCCCTGTTCTTCGCCAACGCGGAGAACTTCCGGCGCCGGGCGCTGGAAGCCGTGGACGAACAGACCGAACCCGTCCGATGGTTCGTCCTCAACACCGAGGCCAACGTGGAGGTCGACATCACGGCCCTGGACGCCGTGGAGGACCTGCGGCAGGAGCTCACGGGCCGAGGCATCGTCTTCGCTCTCGCCCGGGTCAAACAGGACCTGCTGGACGACCTCGAGTCGTACGGCCTCGCGGAGTCCGTCGGCGCCGACCACATCTTCCCGACGCTGCCCACGGCGGTGGCCGCGTACCGGGACTGGAGCCGCGCCCACTGAACGAGTAGGGCCGGTCGGCCCTGGTGCATACGGCACCGGCGGACGATGATCGACGCCAGGGGCAGCTTTCAGGCTGCCCCGACCGGGGAACGAGAGGTCGTCATGGCCGAGGAACACACCTTCACCGAGCAGCACCCGATCCGGGTGTTCCTGCTGGACGACCACGAGGTCGTACGACGCGGCCTGGCCGACCTGCTCGACGCCGAGCCGGACATCTCCGTGGTCGGCGACGCGGACACCGCCGAGCACGCCCTCACCCGCGGCCCGGCACTGCGCCCGCACGTCGCCGTGCTCGACGTGCGCCTGCCCGACGGCGACGGCATCTCGGTCTGCCGGGAGCTGCGCAGCCGGATGCCGGAACTGGCCTGCCTGATGCTGACCTCCTTCGACGACGAGGAGGCCCTGCTCGACGCGATCATGGCCGGGGCGTCCGGGTACGTCCTGAAGCAGATCAAGGGCTCCGACCTGGTGTCGGCGGTCCGCACGGTCGCCTCGGGCCAGTCGATGCTTGACCCCGCGACGACCGCCCGACTCATGCGGTCCCTGCGGACCGGCCCCGCCGAGACCCCCGCACTGCCCCCCGAGCTGGCGACCCTGTCCCCGCGCGAACGCGACATCCTCGCCCTGATCGGCGACGGCCTGACCAACCGCGAGATCGGCACCAAGCTGTACCTGTCCGAGAAGACGGTCAAGAACCACATCTCCCGCCTGCTGGCCAAGCTGGGCGTACAGCGCAGGGTCCAGGCAGCGGTCCTCGCCTCACACCTCGAGCACGACGGCGACCAGGTCTGACGGTCGGCACCGCCGGTCCCGGCCCGGAGAGTTCCGGGCCGTTTCCCGGGAAGTCCCCGGACCTACAGCCCCACGATCTGGTTCCACCTCTTCGCGAACTCCACCCGCTCCGTGGAGGTGATGTCCCGGGCGATGGCCAGCCGCTTGCGCATGGTGCTGTCCGGGAAGACCAGCGGGTTGTCGGCCAGGGCCGCGGTGTCCTTGTCCTTGGACGCCGCCAGCACCTCCCTGGCCGCCGGGACCGGGCAGACGTAGTTGACCCAGGCGGCGAGCTTAGCGGCCACCTCGGGGTCGTAGTAGTAGTCGACCAGGCGCTCGGCGTTGGTCTTGTGGCGGGCCCGGTTGGGGATCATCAGGGAGTCCGACCACAGCTCGGCTCCCTCCTCGGGGACGAGGAAGCGGATGTCGGGGTTGTCCGCCTGCAGCTGGATGACGTCGCCCGAGTAGGCCTGGCAGGCGAGGACGTCGCCGCTGACCAGGTCCTTGGTGTAGTCGTTGCCGGTGAAACGGCGGATCTGGCCCCGGTGGACCTCGCGCTCCACCTGGTCGCAGACCCGGTGGAAGTCGTCCGCGGTCCACTTGGTGACGTCCACGCCGTTGCCCTGCATCAGCAGCGCGAACGACTCGTCCAGGCCGGAGAGCAGGGTCACGCGGCCCTTGAGGTCGCTCGCCCAGAGGTCCGAGACGTGGCGTATCTCGCGGCCGAGCTTGCGGCGGTTGTACGCGATGCCGGTGATGCCGGACTGCCACGGCACCGTGAACCTGCGGCCCGGGTCGAAGGCCGGTGAGCGCAGGAGCGGGTCCAGGTACTTCGCCACGTTGGGCTGGTGGGCGCGGTCCATCCGCTGCACCCAGCCCAGGCGGACGAAGCGTGCGCACATCCAGTCGCTGATGACGATCAGGTCGCGGCCGGTCGACTGGTGGTTCATCAGCGCGGGGCTGATCTTGCCGAAGAACTCGTCGTTGTCGTTGATCTCCTCGACGTAGTCGACGGAGATGCCGGTGCGCTTCCCGAAGGCCTCGAGGGTGGGCCGCTTGTTGGGGTTGTCGTCATCGGTGTCGATGTACAGCGGCCAGTTCGCCCAGGTCAGCTTCTTGTCGGTGGCCGACACATCGGTCACGGCACGGTCGCCGGGCTCGACGTAGGCGGCGGGTACCCCGCAGCCGGCCAGGGCGCCGAGCGCGGCGGTGCCACCGAGCGTGCGCAGCAGGGAACGGCGGGAGACGGGACGCGGAAGCGAGGATGTCTGGGGCACCAGGGCAGGATGCCGTGAGGCCCCACGCACGGACAATCGACGCTGCGTCGATCCCACCGGGTGGGACCCGACACCTTGTCGATCAGTGCCGTTAGGAGCGACCGGCGCCGTACGGCAGAACGGCGCGGCCCCGGACGGGAAGGTGATCCCGTCCGGGGCCGCGCATGCCTGCTCCCGGATTCTTACGAGTCCAGCGACGTCATCACGTGCTTGATCCGCGTGTAGTCCTCGAAGCCGTACGCCGAAAGGTCCTTGCCGTAGCCGGACTTCTTGAAGCCGCCGTGGGGCATCTCGGCGACCAGCGGGATGTGGGTGTTGATCCACACGCAGCCGAAGTCGAGCTTCTTGGACATGCGCATCGCGCGGCCGTGGTCCTTGGTCCACACCGAGGAGGCGAGGGCGTACTCGACGCCGTTGGCCCACTCGACGGCCTGGTCCTCGTCGGTGAAGGACTGGACGGTGATGACCGGGCCGAAGACCTCGTTCTGGACGATCTCGTCGTCCTGCTTCAGGCCGGAGACGACGGTCGGGGCGTAGAAGTAGCCCTTGTCGCCGACCTGGTGGCCACCCGCCTCGACCTTGGCGTGGGCGGGCAGGCGCTCGATGAAGCCGGAGACCTGCTTGAGCTGGTTGGGGTTGTTCAGCGGACCGAAGAGGACGTCCTCGTCGTCCGGCTGACCGGTCTTGGTCTCGGACGCGGCCTTCGCCAGCGCGGCGACGAACTCGTCGTGGATGGACTCCTGGACGAGGACGCGGGTCGCGGCCGTGCAGTCCTGGCCGGCGTTGAAGAAGCCCGCCACCGAGATGTCCTCGACGGCCTTGGAGATGTCGGTGTCCTCGAAGACGACGACCGGGGCCTTGCCGCCCAGCTCCAGGTGGACCCGCTTGAGGTCCTTGGAGGCGGACTCGGCGACGGACATGCCGGCGCGTACGGAGCCGGTGATGGAGGCCATCGCCGGGGTCTCGTGCTCGACCATCGCGCGGCCGGTGTCACGGTCGCCGCAGATGACGTTGAAGACGCCCTTGGGCAGGATCGAGCCCATGATCTCGGCGATCAGGACGGTCGAGGCGGGGGTGGTGTCCGAGGGCTTCAGGACGACCGTGTTGCCCGCGGCGATGGCCGGGGCGAACTTCCACACGGCCATCATCATCGGGTAGTTCCACGGCGCGACCTGCGCGCAGACGCCGACCGGCTCGCGGCGGATGATCGAGGTCATCCCGTCCATGTACTCGCCGGCCGAGCGGCCCTCGAGCAGCCGGGCCGCACCCGCGAAGAAGCGGATCTGGTCGACCATCGGCGGGATCTCCTCGGAGCGGGTCAGCCCGGTCGGCTTGCCCGTGTTCTCCACCTCGGCCGCGATCAGCTCCTCGGCACGCTCCTCGAACGCGTCCGCGATCTTCAGGAGGGCCTTCTGCCGCTCGGCGGGGGTCGTGTCGCGCCAGGCCGGGAAGGCCGCGGCGGCGGCCGCCATGGCGGCGTCCACGTCCACCTGCCCGGACAGCGGAGCGGTGGCGTACGCCTCGCCCGTCGCGGGGTTGACCACCTCGGTGGTCCGTCCGTCGGCGGCGTCCCGGAACTCACCGTCGATGTAGTTGCGCAGACGACGCAGCTCGGTGCTCACTGCCGGCCTCCTGGTCTGGTTCAAGCTGTCCAATCACTGAGACACCCACCCTAGTCGTCGCACCCACGTTTTCAACACCCCCATCCCGGCCACTTCTGCGAAATCCGCAAGACTGGGACTCGCAAACAACGAATTTCATCGCTACGGCCTTGCGAAACTGTCGAGACGTCGTGCACAGTGAGGTCGTGGCCAGTCGAAGCGCAGACCAGAGGGACTCGTCCCGCGAGTCCAGGAACGGCACCCCCCAGCTGGATGCCGTCTCCCTCGCCATCATTCAGCAGCTCCAGGAGGACGGCCGCCGGCCGTACGCCGCGATCGGCAAGGCCGTCGGCCTCTCCGAAGCGGCCGTGCGCCAGCGCGTCCAGAAGCTGCTGGACCAGGGCGTGATGCAGATCGTCGCCGTCACGGACCCGCTCACCGTGGGCTTCCGCAGGCAGGCGATGGTCGGGATCAACGTCGAGGGCGATGTCGAGTCGATCGCGGACGCGCTGAGCGCCATGTCGGAAGTCGAGTACGTGGTGATGGCCGCGGGCTCGTTCGACATCCTCGCCGAGATCGTCTGCGAGGACGACGACCACCTGCTGGACGTCATCAACAAACGCATCCGGGCCCTGCCCGGAGTGCGCTCCACCGAAAGCTTCGTCTATCTGAAGCTGAAGAAGCAGACCTACATGTGGGGAACCCGATAACCGTGGCCCAGAAGGACCTCAGCCGCACCGCGTACGATCACCTGTGGATGCACTTCACCCGCATGTCCTCGTACGAGAACTCCCCCGTCCCGACCATCGTCCGGGGCGAGGGCACCTACATCTACGACGACAAGGGCAAGCGCTACCTCGACGGTCTCGCCGGTCTGTTCGTGGTCCAGGCCGGTCACGGCCGCACGGAACTCGCCGAGACCGCCTTCAAGCAGGCCCAGGAGCTGGCGTTCTTCCCGGTGTGGTCCTACGCCCACCCGAAGGCCGTGGAGCTGGCCGAGCGCATCGCCGACTACGCCCCGGGCGACCTGAACAAGGTCTTCTTCACCACGGGCGGCGGCGAGGCGGTCGAGACCGCCTGGAAGCTCGCCAAGCAGTACTTCAAGCTGCAGGGCAAGCCGACCAAGTACAAGGTCATCTCCCGTGCGGTCGCCTACCACGGCACCCCGCAGGGCGCCCTGTCCATCACCGGCCTGCCGGGCCTGAAGGCCCCCTTCGAGCCGCTGGTGCCGGGTGCGCACAAGGTTCCCAACACCAACATCTACCGCGCCCCGATCTTCGGCGACGACCCGGAGGCCTTCGGCCGCTGGGCCGCCGACCAGATCGAGCAGCAGATCCTCTTCGAGGGCCCCGACACCGTCGCCGCGGTCTTCCTGGAGCCCGTGCAGAACGCCGGCGGCTGCTTCCCGCCCCCGCCCGGCTACTTCCAGCGCGTGCGCGAGATCTGCGACAAGTACGACGTGCTGCTCGTGTCGGACGAGGTCATCTGCGCCTTCGGCCGCCTGGGCACGATGTTCGCCTGCGACAAGTTCGGCTACGTCCCGGACATGATCACCTGCGCCAAGGGCATGACCTCGGGCTACTCCCCGATCGGCGCCTGCATCGTCTCCGACAGGATCGCCGAGCCGTTCTACAAGGGCGACAACACCTTCCTGCACGGCTACACCTTCGGCGGTCACCCGGTGTCCGCGGCCGTGGGCCTGGCGAACCTGGACCTGTTCGAGCGTGAAGGCCTCAACCAGCACGTCCTCGACAACGAGTCCGCGTTCCTCTCCACGCTGCAGAAGCTGCACGACCTGCCGATCGTCGGCGACGTCCGCGGCAACGGCTTCTTCTACGGCATCGAGCTGGTGAAGGACAAGAACACCAAGGAGTCCTTCAACGAGGAGGAGACCGAGCGCGTCCTGTACGGCTTCCTCTCCAAGGCGCTCTTCGAGAACGGCCTCTACTGCCGTGCCGACGACCGCGGCGACCCGGTCGTCCAGCTCGCCCCGCCGCTGATCTCCAACCAGGAGACCTTCGACGAGATCGAGCAGATCCTGCGGGCCACCCTCACGGAGGCGTGGACCAAGCTCTGATCATCCGGCTGGATGATCAACACCGGCCCCGGTGCCGTCCGTTCGAGTGAGAACGGCGGCCCGGGGCCGTGTGCTGTCCGGCCTCCAGGTACCGGCTGCCTAGCGTTCCAGTGACCGATCGGCCCAGCCTTCGTTCCCCCGGACGGGGGACGGAGCAAGGGAACAACGGATCAGAACCGAGGTGTACGCCCATGGAGGCCCCGCCGGACAACGACGTGCTGTGGGCACGCTCCCTGCACTTCACGCACCGCGACGGCTCGCCCGGCCTGGCCGGTGTCTCGCTCGAGGTGCGGCAGGGCGAGATCCTCGCCGTCAGCGGCCCGCGCGGCAGCGGCAAGACCACGCTCCTCAGGTGCCTGTCCGGTCTGGTGCGGGCGCAGCAGGGCGAGGTCTGGTTCAACAGCGTGCCCATGCACACGCTGGGGCCGATGGACCGTGAGCGGCTGCGCCGCGACCGCTTCGGCTGGATCGACCCGTCCCCCGTGCTCGTACCGGAGCTGAACGTCTGGGAGAACGCCGCCCTCCCGCTGATGCTGCGCGGTACCGGCCGCCGCCGGGCCAAGGTGGCCGCGCTGGAGTGGCTGGAGCGGTTGGACGTCGGCGACCGGGCCCGCAGACGCCCGCACCAGCTGCAGCAGGCGGAGCGCCAGCGCGTCTGCATCGCCCGCGCGCTCGCCCCCGGGCCCACGATCCTCTTCGCGGACGAGCCGACGGCCCCGCTGCACCGCGCCGACCGCGCCCATGTGCTGCGCACGCTCACCACGGCGGCCCGCTCGCACGGCATCACCGTCGTGCTGGCCACGCACGACTTCGACACCGCCGCCCTCGCCGACCGCGCGCTCTCCCTGCTGGACGGGCGCCGCGTGAAGACGGTGCACCTGCCGGACACCCCGGAGACGGAAGGCCGGGCCGCGTGCTCGCTCTCCGCCTGACCCGCGCGGCCCGGCCCGCCGTCCAGCTGCGCCGCCTGCTGGTCGCCGCCGCCTCGGGGGGCACCGGCTTCCTGCTGCTCGGCGCCCTGGGCTACGCGCTGGGCCACCCGCAGACCCCGGGCCCGGCCGTGCTGCGCCTGGTCTGGTGCCTGGTCCCGCTCGCCGCCACCGTGTACTTCGCGCTCGCGGTGGCCCGCACGGACCCCGGCACCAGACCCCGGCAGGGCCTGTCGGCCGTGGGCCTGGGCCCGGCCCGCCTGATGGCGATCTCGGCGCTGACGACAGCCCTGTCCGCCACCCTGGGCTCGATGCTGGCGCTGCTGGTCTTCCTGCACCTGCGCGGCGATCTGACGGGCATGCCCTTCGACGGCGCGGCGGCCCAGTTCCTGGCCGCGGACCAGCCCCTCCCGCTGCCGGCGGCCCTGACCCTGCTGGCCCTGGTCCCGGTGTTCGCCTCGACGACGGTGGCCGTCGCCCTGCGCCCCAGGGACCGGCGCCAACCCGCCAGGGCCACCCGCGCCTTCGGCCGCTTCGGTGCGAACGACCACTCGGCACAGCGGGAGACGTTCGGGGCGTACGGGAGGTTCGGGGCGCGGTCGCTCGCCCCCGCAGGGTCGCGTGCTGCCGCCGGAAAGACGGAAACCGCTCAGCAGGCTCCGCCCGAGACCGCTCACCCCGGGGTCGCCGATTCCGAGGCGCCGGAACAGGACGCCGACCAGGCCGACATCCCCACCACCCTCCCGCCGCCCCGCGAAGCACCTGTCGGCCTCCCCTGGGGCATCGCCACCGTCGCCGCGGGCCTCGCCGTGCAGGCCTACGCCGGCCGCACCACCCCCGCCCCCGACCTCACCGACCTGCCGGTCGAGGCCTTCACCGTGCTGGTCGGCTGGATCCTGACCGCCCTCGGTCTCGTCCTCGCCTCTCCCGGCCTCACCCATCTGTGCGGGCGCGTCCTGCAGTCCGTCCGTCCGGGCGCCCTCAGGCTGCTGGCCGGCCGGGGCCTGATGGCGGAGGCCACCCGGATCGGCCGCCCCCTCGGCGTGGTCTGCGCGGTGGCGTCCGCCACCTACGCCCTGACCGTCCTGTACGACGGGCCCGCCCCCTCCTTCGGCCCCCTGACGACCCTCGGCGCGCTCGTGGTCACCGGGAGCACGGTGGCGACCCTGCTGACGGCGGCCACCGAGGCCCGGCAGTGCCGCGCCGACACCGTCGCCGCGCTGCTGCGCCTCGGCGCCCCCGCCGCGACGCTGCGCAGCGCCGCCGCCCTCCGCGCCGCCGCGCTGCTCGCCGTGTTCGGCCCGCTCACCCTGGTGATCGCCAACCTGGCGGCGCTGCCGATGGCCCACTGAGCGCCGGACGAGACGGGCTCCCGAAAAATCTCCCGGGAAAAATCTCCGGCCGCCGATGAGTTCCGCGGCGGCCCGACGTCTGACCCAACGAACGGCAGCAAGCACACGGACCCGAGGGAGAGACCCCCATGTACCAGCAGATGATCTTCGTGAACCTGGCCACCGCCGACGTCGAGGCGTCCAAGAAGTTCTTCACCGCACTCGGCTACACGATCAACCCCCAGTTCAGCAGCGACGACTGCACCTGCGTCGTGATCAGCGACACGATCGTCGCGATGCTGCTCAGCAAGCAGCACTACGCCACCTTCACGAAGAAGGAGATCGTCGAATCGACGACGTCCAGCGAGGTGCTGGTGTGTCTGAGCGCCGAAAGCCGCGAGAAGGTCGACGAGCTGGTGGACAAGGCGATCGCGGCGGGCGGGAAGCCCAGCGGCGAGACTCAGGACCACGGCTTCATGTACGGCCGCGCCTTCGACGACCTCGACGGCCACACCTGGGAGGTCATGTGGATGGACCCGGCGGCGGTTCAGGGCTGACCCGGCCCGTTCGCACAGACGTGCCTAGCATGGGCGGGTGCATCCGACACCCGCCCAGCCGCTCGACGGCTCCCACGACCGCGAGATCGAGTCCCTGGCCGAGTTCGACGAGGTCGTCGCCGAGCGCGGCTCACTGGCCCACCACCGCGTCCAGGCCGTCGATCTGACGGACCGTACGAAGACTCTGCTCACCCTCGACACCACGGGCGCCATGTTCCTCGGCTGCCCGATGGACCCCGCGGCGGCCGCCCACGTCCGGTCGTCCGGCGCCCTGGTGTTCCCGCCGGTCCCGGGGCTCCCCTTCGACCCGTACCGCGGCTTCGCCTACTCACCCGACGAGTTGTTCGAGTCGCTGGAGAAGGGCTACGAGGCGACGCCGGACGCGCAGGCCTACGCCTGGTTCCAGCGCACCAAGGCCGACGGTGACGTCTTCGCCTCCATGCTGCGCGCGATCCACGACGACGCCGTCTCCGACGCCCTGGACGAACTCCTCGTCGGCGCCCGGGTGGTGGGCGTCATGGGCGGCCACGCGATGGCCCGTGGCACGGCCGCCTACGCCGGAGCCGCCCGGCTGGGCCGGGATCTGGCACGCGCAGGGTTCACGGTCGCCACCGGCGGTGGCCCCGGCGCGATGGAGGCGGCCAACCTCGGCGCGTACGCCGCCCCCTTCGCCGACGGCATGCTGGAGGAGGCGCTCCGGCTCCTCGCCGAGGCACCCTCGTTCCGGCCGTCCGTCACCGACTGGGCGCGGGCCGCCTTCGAGGTGCGCGAACGCTGGCCCGGCGGCGGGGAGTCGGTGGGCATCCCCACCTGGTTCTACGGCCACGAGCCGCCGAACGCCTTTGCCGCGCACATAGCCAAGTACTTCGCCAACGCCACCCGCGAGGACGGCCTGCTGGCCCGCTCCACCGCCGGGGTGGTGTTCCTGCCGGGCGCCGCCGGCACCGTGCAGGAGATCTTCGACAACGCGACGCCCAACTACTACGAGTCGCGGGGCGAGCCCACGCCCATGGTGCTGGTGAACGAGGAGCACTGGACGCGGGAACTGCCGACCTGGCCGCTGCTGCAGTCGTTGGCGCGGGGGCGGTCCATGGAGTCCCGTATCGCCCTCGTTGACCGGATCGAGCAGGCTTCTGAGGTGTTGAAACGTCTCTGCAGTTAATAAGCAGGCAAAGCCAACGGCCGCCGCGGGCATATGCATTGACACTCTTATGGAGCGCTTATAAACCTGTGAGCCTCCTGGGGGTGCTGGGGCATCACCTCATCCGTCGTCCCGTCTCCCCCTCAACCCCCCGCAGTTCTGCACTCTGTAAAGGACAAACGTTGTCCATAACCCGCCGTAGCGCACGTCGTTCCGTGCGCATCCTGGGTGTTGCCTCCGCCTCCGCCGCGCTGGCCCTCGGTGTCGCCGGCCAGGCGCTCGCCTGCAACATCACTGAGTTCTCCGCCGAAGCCCAGTGCGACGGCCACAAGGGCGTCATCGTCGTCACCGACAAGGACGGCTCCGGCACCCCGGCCACGATCACCGTCTTCTCGAAGAACGCCGCCGGTGTCGAGAAGCAGGTCGGCGAGCCGCAGGACATCAAGGGCTCCGCCACGGGCACCACGGTGAACTTCCAGGAGAACTGGAAGCCCAACGCCACCTACCGCATCCATGTCAAGGCCGGCAACCAGGTCGACGAGGACATCAAGCCCGACCTGGTGACCCCGTCGACGGCCTGCAAGAAGGAGGAGTCCCAGACTCCGACTCCGCCGGCCACCCCGACGCCGAAGCCGTCGGCGTCCACCTCCACCCCGACTCCGTCGGCCTCCGAGAGCAGCTCCGCCCCGGCGGGCGCGCCGAGCAACGCGCCGTCCCCGGCGGCCGGTGACTCGAACCTCGCCGAGACCGGTGCCAGCTCCAACACCGGTCTGATCGCCGGTGTCGCGGGCGCCCTGGTCGTCGTCGGCGGTGGCGCGGTCTACTTCGGCATGCGCCGCCGTGGGGCGAGCAGCGGCCGCTGACGCCTCCCTTCGCACATCGCCGCGGCCCGTCCCCGATCCCCAGGGGGCGGGCCGCGGTGTGTTCGGCGTCAGGGCTTCGCGGCCGGTGCTCGGCGTTCAGCGCCGAACATCGAGGGCTCAGCACTCAGCACTCAGCCGAAGGTCGTCCGCTCCAGCCAGAACTCCAGCACCTCGCGCTCACCCAGCACCTCCAGGCCGGGGGCGTCCAACGGCAGCCGCCGGACGAAGGCGAGCAGGACCGGGGTGAGCGGGCCGCGCAGGGCGACCGTGGCCTTCTCGTGGCCCCGGCGCCAGCTCACGCCCTCCTCGCCCAGCTCGACGAGCCACTCGGCGTTCAGGGCCGGGGCGGTGTCGGTGGCATGCAGGTGGATGCTGCGGCCGTCTCCGCGCAGCTCCCCGGCCGCCGGGTGCGCCGCGTTCCGCTGCACCCACTCCACGAGCTGCAGCCACTCGTCCAGGGCGTCGGCGGCGATCTCGGGCGCGACCTCGTAGGGCAGCCCGGCCGTGAGCGCGGCATCGGCGCGGTGCACGGTGATCTCGTGCGTCATGCGCCGGGCCCAGAAGCCGGAGTCGAGGATGCCGGCCCAGGCCCAGACCGTGGTGTCGGGCCCGGCCTCGCGCAGCGCCTCGACGACCAGCTCGCCGGTCTCCGCCAGCCACCTGTCCAGGGCCGCCGTGTCCCCTCGTTCCTCAGGTCCGGCGCCGAGCGGGATCTGCTCCTGCGGGATGTTCTCCTGCGCCCGGCTGCGCACCAAGGTGTCCACCCAGCGCAGGGCACCACCCATATGGCGTACGAGGTCCTCCAGCGACCAGTCCGGGCAGGTCGGCACGGTGGTGGCGAGGTCCGTGCCGGAGGTCAGCACGGCCCTCAACTGCCCTACCTGGTGGGCGATTTCGTCGCAGTAACGGTCATGGGCGAGTAAATTCATGCCCCTCACCCTAGGGGTGAGGTGATCAACCGAGCACCACGATTTCGGCCGCGTCGAACGCGACCCCCAGCTCGGCCCCGGCCTCCGGCGCGTCCCGGAGTGCGCAGGCCGCCTCCAGGCGCGGGCCGCCGTCCCGGGGGCGGAGGTGGACGGCCACATGGGTGCCCTTGAAGGTGCGGGCGGTCACCGTGCACGGCAGGCCCTCGTCGGCCGCGACGAGCCGTACACCGGCGGGCCGGACCAACAGCGGGCGGTTGCCCTGGGGCGAGCCGCCGGGCACGGGCAGCTTGCCCCACGGGGTGTCCGCCGCCGTGTCGGCGACGGTCGCCGGGACCACGTTGTCGAAGCCGAGGAAGCGGGCCACGAACTCGTCCGCGGGCCGCTCCCAGACTTCCAGCGGCGTGCCGGACTGGGCGATCCGCCCGTCCCGCATCACCACCACCCGGTCGGCCAGCGCGAAGGCCTCGCCCTGGTCGTGGGTGACGGCGAGCACGGTTGTACCCAACCGGCCGAAAAGCTCCCGGAGTTCGACCACCAGCCGCTCCCGCAGCGACCGGTCGAGCTGGCCGAGGGGTTCGTCCAGCATGAGCAGCCGGGGCCGGGGCGCGAGCGCCCGGGCGAGGGCCACGCGCTGCTGCTCGCCGCCGGACAACCCGGCGACGGCCCGACCGGCGGCGCCCGGCAGCCCGACCAGCTCCAGCAACTGCCCGACCTCGGCGTCCCGTCCGCCCTTCGACACGCCGTGCATCCGCAGCCCGAAGGCCACGTTGCCGCCGACGTCCCGCTGCGGGAAGAGCTGGTGGTCCTGGAACATCAGCCCGACGCCCCGCCGGTGCGCGGGCACGCCCGCCTGGTCCCGGCCGTCGAGCAGCACCCGCCCGAAGTCCAGGGGCTGCAGCCCGGCCACCGCCCTGAGCAGCGTCGACTTTCCGCTGCCGCTGGGCCCGAGCACGCACACCACCTCGTGCTCGGCGACATCGAGGTCGACCGCGTCGAGCACCGGCCGCCCGCCGAAGCGCACGGTCGCGGCAGCGAGGCTCAGCAGCATCAGAACTCCCCCGTCCGGTCGGTGCGCAGCCGCTCCAGGACCAGCAGCGCGGCCGCGCAGACCACCATCAGAATTGTCGACAGGGCCATCGCCTGCCCGTAGTTGAGGTCCCCGGGCCGGCTCAGCAGCCGGGCCACGGCGACCGGGAGCGTCGGGTTGTCTGGCCGGGCGATGAACACGGTCGCCCCGAACTCCCCGAGGGACACGGCGAACGCGAACCCGGCCGCGACCAGCAGCGCCCGCCGCACGAGGGGCAGGTCCACCTCCCGCCACACCCGCCAGGGCGAGGCCCCGAGCACGGCCGCCGCCTCCCTGAGCCGTCCGTCCACCGCCCGCAGCACGGGCAGCATGGTCCGTACGACGAAGGGGGCGCCCACCAGCGCCTGCGCGAGCGGGACGAGGATCCAGGACTGCCTCAGATCCAGCGGGGGCCTGTCCAACGCGATGAGGAAGCCGAAGCCGACGGTCACGGCGGAGATGCCGAGGGGCAGCATGAGCAGCGCGTCGAAGCCGCGCACCAGCCGTCCGGCGTCCCTGCGGGCCAGCGCGGCGGCCGCGAGTGCGCCGACCAGCACGGCGATGGCGGTGGCGGCGAAGGCGTACTCGAGGGAGGTCCACACGGCGTGCAGCGGCGCCACGAGGAAGGTGCCGCCGTCGGCGTCGGTGAGCGCCCGGTAGTAACCGAAGCCCGGCGCGTCGAGGGAGCGCCGCACGAGCACGGCGAGCGGCAGGACCAGCAGCAGGACGACGGTGACCAGGACCCCGGCCAGCAGCGCCCACTGGCCGGCGCCGCGCGGCCGACGGGCGGTCACCTTCGGGTCGACGAGCCGCAGGGCGGTCTCCCGGCGCCGTACCGTCCAGGCGTGCACGGCGAGGATCGCGCCCACCGCGACGAACTGGACGAGGGTGAGGACGGCGGCCGTGGACAGGTCGAAGACCTCTGAGGTCTGGCGGTAGATCTCCACTTCGAGGGTGGAGAAGGTGGGCCCGCCGAGGATCTGCACCACGCCGAAGGAGGTGAAGGTGAACAGGAACACCATCAGCGCGGCGGCGGCCACGGCGGGCGCGAGGGCAGGCAGGGTCACCTTCCGCCAGGCCCGCAGCGGGGACGCGCCGAGCATCCGGGCGGCCTGTTCCTGCCGGGGGTCGAGCTGGGCCCACAGTCCGCCGACCGTGCGGACGACGACCGCGTAGTTGAAGAAGACGTGTGCCAGCAGGATCGCCCACACGGTGGTGTCGAGCCGTACGCCCCACAGGTCGTCGAGGAGCCCGCCGCGGCCGACGAGCGCGAGGAACGCCGTACCGACGACGACGGTCGGCAGCACGAAGGGGACCGTGACGACGGCCCGCAGCAGCTGTCTGCCCGGGAAGTCCAGGCGGGCGAAGACATAGGCGGCGGGCAGGGCGAGCAGCAGGGTGAGCGCGGTGGAGGCGAGCGCCTGCCAGGTGGTGAACCACAGCACGTGCCGGATGTCCGGCTGGGTGACGACGTCCGCCATCCGCCCGAACTGCCAGGCACCGTCCACCTTCAGCCCGCGCGCGACGATCGCGGCGACGGGCCAGGCGAAGAAGACGGCGAAGAACGCGACGGGCAGGGCCATGAGCCCCAGCCGCGCCGCGCTCCCGCGCGTTCGCCCCTCGGCTACTTCAGTACGAGCGACGTCCACGACTTGACCCACTGGTCGCGGTTGGCGGCGATCTTGTCGGGAGCCATGGTCTCGGGGTTCTTGGCGGCCGGCCCGTACTTGGTGAAGTCGGCGGGCACGGCGGCGCCCTGCACCACCGGGTACACGAACATGTTCAGCGGCATGTCCTGCTGGAACTCCTTGGACAGCAGGAAGTCGATGAACGCCTTGCCGCCCTTGGTGTTCTTCGCGTTGCTCAGCAGCCCGGCGAACTCGATCTGCCGGAAGCAGGTGCCGGTGGCCACACCGGTCGGGGCGGTGCTGGGCCGCTTCTTGGCGTAGATCACCTCGGCGGGCGGGGAGGAGGCGTACGACACCACGAGCGGCCGGTCGCCGCCCGCCTTCTTGCCCTCGGACGAGCCGGAGAACTCCTGGCGGTAGGCCTGCTCCCAGCCGTCGACGACCTTGACGCCATTGGCCTTGAGCTTCTTCCAGTAGCCCTGCCAACCGTTGTCGCCGTACTGCGCGGCGCTGCCGAGCAGGAAGCCGAGGCCGGGCGAGGAGGTGGCCGCGTTCTCGGTGACGAGCAGGTTCTTGTACGCGGGCTTGGCGAGGTCGGCGAACGTCTGCGGCGGGGCCAGCTTGTGCTCGCTGAAGTAGGCCTTGTCGTAGTTGACGCAGATGTCGCCGTAGTCGACGGGCGTGATTCGGTGCTTGCCCTTGTCGAGCTGGTAGGCGGCACCGACCGTGTCGAGGCCCTTCGCCTCGTACGACTGGAACAGCCCGTTGTCGAGAGCCCGGGACAACAGGGTGTTGTCGACGCCGAAGAGGACGTCGCCCTGCGGGTTGTCCTTGGTCAGGATCGCCTTGTTGACGGCCTGCCCGGCGTCGCCGTTGGGCAGTACCCGGACCTTGTAGCCGGACTGCTTCTCGAAGTCCTTGAGCACGTTCTTGGAGACGGCCCACGAGTCGTGGCTGACGAGGGTGACGGTCTTGGAGTCCGCCGAGCCCTTGGTATCCGTCGATCCGCACGCGGACAAGGTGAGCAGGCCGAGGCCGACCGCCGCGGCCACGAGGGTCTTGGTGTGCACGTGAGTGTCCTCCTGGGGGTTGGCCAGGAAGAACGCGGCCCAGCCCGGGGACGAACCCGGGCAGGGCGCAACAGCATGAGTGGTGACCGAACTTCCTACCCAGAATGACCTGGGCGAGGTTCAGAGGGTCTGCGGCCCGCTTGCCGCACTCTCAGCGCTGTGGCGCTCCCCTGTCGGAATATGAAGATGTGATGAGACTTAATCGAACGCAGCCAGATTACCGCTCGGTGGCCGCGAGCTGACCACACGCCCCGTCGATCTCCTGCCCGCGCGTATCCCGGACGGTGACCGGCACACCGTGGGCGGCGATCGCCTCCACGAACGCCTTCTCGTCCTCGGGCCGCGAGGCGGTCCACTTGGACCCCGGCGTCGGGTTCAGCGGAATCAGGTTGACGTGCACGGGCTTGCCCCTGAGCAGCCGCCCGAGCCGGTCACCGCGCCAGGCCTGGTCGTTGATGTCGCGGATGAGCGCGTACTCGATCGACAGCCGGCGCCCGGACTTCTCGACGTACTCGAACCCGGCGTCCAGCACCTCGCGCACCTTCCACCGCGTGTTCACGGGGACGAGGGTGTCGCGCAGCTCGTCGTCGGGGGCGTGCAGGGAGATCGCGAGCCGGCACTTGAAGCCCTCGTCGGCGAACCGGTGGATGGCGGGCACCAGCCCGACCGTCGAGACCGTGATCCCTCGCTGCGAGAGCCCGAGTCCGTCCGGCGCGGGATCGGTGAGCGCACGGATGGCCCCCACGACCCGATTGTAGTTCGCGAGCGGCTCGCCCATGCCCATGAAGACGATGTTGGAAAGCCGCGCAGGCCCACCGGGCACTTCCCCGTCCCGCAGGGCCCTCATGCCGTCCACGATCTGGTGGACGATCTCGGCGGTCGACAGATTCCGGTCGAGCCCCGCCTGCCCTGTGGCGCAGAAGGGGCAGTTCATCCCACATCCGGCCTGCGAGCTGATGCACATGGTCACCCGGTCCGGGTACCGCATCAGCACCGACTCCACGAGCGTGCCGTCGAACAGCCGCCACAGCGTCTTGCGGGTCGTCCCCTGGTCGGTCGACAGATGCCGGACGACGGTCATCAGGTCCGGGAACAGCGCCTCGCGCAGCTTGTCCCGCGAACCGGCCGGGATGTCGGTCCACTGCTCGGGGTCGTGCGCGTACCGAGCGAAGTAGTGCTGCGAGAGCTGCTTGGCACGAAACGGCTTCTCCCCGACCTCGGCGACCGCCTCCTTGCGCTGGGCGGGCGAGAGGTCGGCAAGGTGCCGCGGCGGCTTCTTGGCTCCGCGCGGGGCTACGAAAGTGAGTTCTCCGGGCTTAGGCATGGCCTTACCATTGTCGCAGATCCAAATGGGTGACCTGCGGCTGTGCCTGACTACGACTGTCGCTAGTAGGCGTCACCGGTCGCTGCTGAGAGGCGTCGGACGGCCCAGGGACGGCCCAGCGACGATCACTCGTCGACTACTCGCCACTCGCCGAGCCGGACCCTGACCTGGTGGTTGTCGGCGCGCCGGAAGTCCTCACCACTGATGAAGGCCCCGGGGGCCGGGAGGTCCATCCCCTGCGGCATGGATGTGATCTCCGCCGGCGCTATGGCGTTCGGCACGCCATTTATACGTATGAAGACTCCGAAGGACTGGCGACCGATGACCTCGCCGGTGATTCGGGTCCCTACGGGCAGGGCCGCGACGGTTGCCGGCCGGCTTTCCAGCACCGCGTCCACGACCGGCGCGTCAGGGCCCGCGGGCCATGCGGACTCGTCCATCGGTAGATCATGATGCAGCGAGCGCTTGGAAGGCGCTTTGTGGGTCGAGCGTCACACCCTTGCTGACCTGCTTCTCTTCCCGTGCTTGGCGTTTCATCGACTGGCCTTCGGCACGCATTCGACAGGCGGCAGAGTCAGGGCTGGTGACAGTTGATCGGGATCTCGTAGACGATCTCACAGTGAGCGGCGGGCACCACGATGTCCGCCGTCTTCACGGGCTGCCCCTGGTCGCTGTGGTATCCGCCGGATGTGCGTGACGAGCGCGGCCTTCTGGATACCCAGGAGCGACGCCTCCTCGGCGGTCGCCTGCCTCGGCTCCGGCTGCTCCACGGCATGGCTGACGGTGACGCCGATCGCGGCCATGCGGTTCACGACACCCGCCCCGGCGTGCGGCCCTCCCTCCGGGAGGACGTCGAGCGTGCCGGCGGTGAGGTCGTACGGCTCCCAACTCGTCGACAGCTGCACCGGCCTGCCGTCGGCCAGGAACTCGTACGTCGTCCGGACGCACAGCTCGCCCTCGGCGATGCCGAGCCGCGCCGCGATGTCTGCAGGGGCCGGCACCTTGGCGTCGGTCCGGCTCTCCCAATCCCCTTGCTTGCCCACGGCCCTCAGGAGCCGACCAGGACGCGGCCCCGGAGGACCTGCGACGTCTGCCGAAGGAACTGAACGGTGCTCTGCGGGACGTGCTCCGCGTTGCGACCAGCCGCGGTCATCTACTAGCGGTGAGCGACCTTCATCGCCCCTGAAGGAGACGGCTGTGTTTAGCGGCTGCTGACGGTGACCTTCCGATCCATCTCGACGGGGAGAGGGACCCGGTTACGAACCTGGGCTCCTCTCCCTGGGACGTCATGCCGACCCCGGACCAATTCACTGTGCGCAGCCCGCATGCATGCCGCTACAGCCCGCGTAGCGCCTCGTGCAGATCGTCGTAGCCTGCCCAACAGTCGACGCTGCCGTCGTCGTACAGGCTGCCCATGTACCAGTCGTCGTCATGGACGGACTTGACTAGGCACAGGTTGTGGAACCCGAGAACGATCTCTGGGTGCAGTACCTCGTGGGCTCCGGCGCAGGCGACCCACTTCACCGTCCGGTTTGGATCCAGGGCGACAGCCTCTCGGTCCCCGGATACATCGCGGATCTGCTGAAGGGTCCACCCGGGGGGTAGCGGTGCGTTTGCCATCCGCGGATGGTCTCACCCCGCTTGGGTGGGGGCTGTGCCTTGGGCCGGTGTGCTCGTCACCTGCGCTGCTGGTCCGCTGGCGTCCGTGCTCGTCCGTCGGTGCGCGTCGGCGTTGTCACGCAGTTAGACACTCACCTGGCGACCTGCCGGGCCAGCCGTCCACTCATCAAGCCTGATCTTGACGTGGTGATTGTGGTCTGCGTGGTCGACGACCCACCCGCCGACTTCAGCTCCCAGCTGAGGCAACTCCATGTGGTGGGGCATGTTCCCTCCGACCTCGGCGAGACCGACAGTGTTGGCGTGGCCCTCGATCTGGACGAAGACACCGAACCTCTGTCGCCCGATGACTCGCCCCGTGACGTGGGTGCCGGCGGGGAGAGTTGCCACGGTCCTAGGCCAAGACTGACGAACTTCCTCAGGTGGCGGGGACTCCGGAGGCCACGCGAACTCGGACATGAGTCCGATGATGGCGGAGCCCAGGGAAGAGCGCCATCAGCTTGGGAAGCTGCGGGCATTGAAGGCGGTTCGGCTCTTGACCTGCCCGAGTGGCAGAGGTGCGGCCTCGTGGCGCTCGGCCGGTCTCACCGTGGTTCCCCGGTGTTCCCCGCTCGATCTGTTGCGGTTGTGGTGCGGGGGAGCGTCAAGCGCCGTGCTGGCGCCGTCGGCCGACGCCACGGGCTGCGGCGCAGCCACCTGCGGAAGGTTCGACTCGGCGCGGGATCGTAGGCGGCGTCGTGCCAGAGCTGGCGCAGGTGCCTGAACTCGTAGTCGCGCCCGGCATCCGAATCTTGGCTGGTCTCCGCCCAGAGACGGTCGAATGGCGGACGATGCATCTGGGAGTGGATGGCGCCGCCCCAAAAACGCCAGGTGTCATCGGAAACCCAACCTTGAGCCCGAAGGTCGGCCTCGTCCTCGCTGAGGCGAAAGTACAGCCGGACCGCTGCCTCTTCCTGCTCACTCAAGGTGTCAGCGTCAACACCGCGAAGGGCGTGAGTCGACATGCGATCCAGCAGCGACCAGTAGCGAGCGATGTAGAAGTCCTCGACCTGACGGACTCGCTGTGTGCGTACCTGCCATATCGCGATGCCCGATGCGGCCGACGCCGTCACGAGGGTGATCGTAAGCGAGAGCCATTCCATGATCAGGAATCATGGCGGGTAGTGGGCCTCAGATGCGGCGTCGTGACTCACTCGTAACTGGGGCTCGCCGGGGAGCTGCCGGCTGTGCGCACCAGGGTTGCCCTGCTGAACCGTCACTCGGTACCCCTTGTATTCCCCGTGGTTCCCCGCACGACCTGGCACGCGTCTGACATGACCTCTTCGCCCCGAGGAGTTTCGCAACGGGAGGCGTACGGGGAAGCGCGCTGAGTAGGCAGAGTCTGTAGAGCAGCGACGCGGGGGGTACGGTGAATTGGTCTACGGTGATCACCATCATCGGTGGGGTGGCGACCGCCTTGATCGGCGTTGTGGCTGGCTCACTGCTCACCAGCCGCACTGAGCGCAGACATTGGTCACGTGACAAGCAAATCGAGGCATGTGCAGCCGTGGTCGCAGAGTCCACCCGCATTCAGCTGGCACTGCGGCGAGCTTGGCGTGAAGGCGAGACGGTGGATTGGATTCCCTGGAACGTTGCCTTAGGCACTGTCTGGATGGTCGGCACACCGGCCGTTGTGGCTGCTGCGGCAGCGATCGACGAAGTCTTCTGGGAATATGGCGATCAGTTCGTGCAGCGGACGGCCACCAGTGAGGATCTTTGGGCCGAGGCGCGGGACTGCATGGAGACTGCGCGACTCCGCTTCATAAACGTCGCCCGCCTGCAGGTGGATCCGCGGCACACACGCCTTGCTCAAGGGCCGGTGAACCGCCCTTCGCGATCAAGCTTCTCCGGCTACGGATCTCCGGATCTCGACATTTAGCCAGTGCGAGGTAGTTCGCGGGATCCGAACACCGCTTTAGGACGCCGAGCGCGACAGAGCGGTGCCTTCGACACGTATTCGACAGGGCGGCGCCAACGTCTGGCTACCGCCGCTCCTGCCGGGTATCTGGCTGAGCATGCTTGCTCTGATCTGTACCTCGCACAGCGCAGCAACCACGGTGTGGGCCTTGGTGGGAGCCATTCTCATCGTGCTGGCGGTGGGTTGGCACATGCGGATGAATCTCGCCTGAGGCGCGATCCAGATTTTTCGGAGTTCGGCGGTCCGCGGATGTCGAGAACGTGCCACCGGCTCCGTCCCAGGGACATCAGCGGCCACCACCGGCCGCACGAGGAAGAGGGAGAAACCAGCATGGCGATTCAGCGTATGGACAACGTCGGCATCGTCGTCGAGGACATGGATGCCGCCATCGCGTTCTTCGTGGAACTCGGTATGGAGCTGGAGGGCAGGGCGGAGGTCGAGGGCCTCTTCGCCGACCAGTGCACCGGACTCGACGGCGTCCGCTGTGACATCGCGATGCTCCGGACCCCAGACGGTCACAGCCGGCTCGAGCTGGCGAAGTACCGCAGCCCCGCGGTGATCAGCGCCGGGCCGCGCAACCGGCCGCACAACATTGTGGGCACGCACCGCGTCATGTTCGCCGTCGACGACATCGAGGACACCGTTGCCCGCCTGCGCCCTCACGGCGCCGAACTCGTCGGCGAGATCGCCCGGTTCGAGGACAGCTATCTGCTCTGCTACCTCCGCGGCCCGGAGGGCATCATCGTCGGACTGGCCGAGCAACTGCGCTGAGAGGGAGGAACCCCACCATGCAGCCGAACGGAAGCCATGACATGGACCTCGGAGCGAGGTTGGACGATCACGGGTTCGAGCTGCGGGTTCTCCGGCTTGGCGCAGTGCGGCCCTACTGCCCGCTCCGCGCCCCAATTCCCCGAGAGTCTTCCCTCGTCTAGTCGTACCTCCTTCTCGGGGTCAGGGCTCCACCAGCTGATCGGGTCGAACGTCAAAGGTTCAGGGGCCATACCTAAGCATCGCGTGGTCAGGGAGCAACAGGCTCCGATTTCTTCGCCGTTGAAGGGGGAGCCAGAGCCATGGCGCTGGTCCGCAAGGGAGCACGACGGATCGTCGTTGACGGCACGGCCTACCGCTGGCGGCTGCGAGGCAGGCCGACCTACTTCCAGGGCTTGGCCTGGTCGCCGTGCACGTTCGCGGTCGAGCATGCGGACACCCCGGGAGCGACGCTCTTGGTCACCACCGATCAGCCGCATTCGGGCAACTGGATGGGGCGCGAGGCTGAGCCTGTACGGCCGTCCGGTGTGGCCGCAGCTGTTCGGCTTGCCCTGCGTGAGGGGTGGACTCCGACGACTCCGGGTTCCGCGTTCCACCTAGACCAGTCCGCCGGCTTCAAGCCTTCGCACCGAACAGCCCGGGGAATCGTCGGGGCTCTGGTGAGCATACCGTCGGCCTGAAAGCACCGGGAGGTGGCCGGTGTTGTACGCACACGAGGTGGTGCTGAACGAACTCGCGCAGGGGCTCAGACCGACGGCCGAGGGTGTCGGGGATCTTGGTGAGGTGCGCTTTCCCTGATCAGGAGCGGTGGGCCTGCGCGCCCACGACCAACGACGACCGTTGGCCGCCGTCGAGCGGCCTCGGACGGCCCAGAGACGGCCCAGCTGATCGGCGAAAGCGTGCTTGCGGCCCTCTGCTTGGATACTGGAGATGACGACGAGTTCTCCCGTTCCCCGCGCAGACGACGCCGACTCCGACCGCCTGAGGGCCCTGCTGGAACGTGCCGCCACGGGCCGGGACAGTCAGGCCTGGAGCGACCTCTGGACGGAGCTCTACCACAACGGCTCTCCGGACGTCGCCCATCCGCTGGTGCTGCGCACACTGGCCGACATGGCGCAGGCCGACAAAGCCGACATGGCAGCTTCGGCCCTCCACCTGGCCGGCGCCCTTCTCGTCCAGTCCGACCAGCGATACGAGACCCGGAACCTGCGGCACCAGTACGCACCTGAAGTCGCACGCCTACTGGGCGCCGCAAACCGGTGGCGGGAGGTCGCCGCCGAACGAACCGACTACTGCCATCTGGTTGAGGCGGTCCTGAACCTGGAGGGCGACATCCACTGGGCGGAGGACTTGATCTGGGGCGTCGTCAGCGAGGAATACGAGCTCGAGTGCCCCGATCCCGACGGGTGCGCGCCGCTGTGGGTGGTTTTCGGGGAGCGAGGTTTCTTCAGCACGGCGGAGGACTACGCCCTCTCCGACGACGTCGAGACCTTCCCTCTCCATCCGGCCGATTCCCGCGCCCTGGAGGGTCTCGGCCGGCGCCTCTACGACCTTGCCCTGGCCGACGGCCATGAGGAGGTCGCGCGCGCCTTGACTTATGCCTTCGGCGAGGCGACCTGCCCGGAGTGTGAGCAGCGCTTCTCCGTCGTCGGACAGGTCGTCGCCTGTTCCAGCTGAAAACCGCGTCGGGGTGATGGGGTTTTGAACCCACGACGTCGTTGGGCCGCGGTGGCGTTCGTCGGCCGGGAGGCCTTTACGGGGGGGTGGCCGCCAGCCGGCAGGCACCGTTCGCGGCGCCGCCCGGCACGCCGGCCTCGGTCAGGCCCATCACGCAGCCCTGTAGGTCATTGTGCACACCTTGGGTACACGCCGTTCTGACGGCATCCGAGACTTCGATGCCCGCTCCCTGGACCAGGTTTGTGCAAGCCGGGATGTCCGCATGGGCGGCGGGGGCGGCGAAGACCACGCCGAGTGCGAGGGCTAGACCGGTGAGGAGACCGGCTGCGCGGGACGACGCGCACATGGTGCCACCTACTCTCCGGGGTTGGTCGGGTCTCACAGATTCAAGGCGCCGAGCAGTGGACGCGGCGGTGCGCGATCGGGTCCCGCCCCGGCAACCCTCGGCTCGGCAGCATCTCCCCTCCCCCGTACGACGCTAGAGCAGCCCGTCACCGCGCGCACTTCGGTCCGGCGGCGGGGCACTCCTGTAGGGCGAGCACCACCTGAAAGGCCGCGCACAGGAGCATCGCCTGACGGAATGAGCTGTGTGCACGCCCGCTCGATGAGCTTGTGGGCTTCGGTCCCATCCCTGCGGGGGGTTTACCCATGGGGGTGGTCGAGGGGCTCCGCATCCCCCATAGGCTACTCAACGTAGTCATTCAACTACCAAGAGTGGAAGGGGATTTGGGTGCGTCCCAATTCTGTGCGCCGACTGGCGGTCCTTGCCTCGACAGCCCTGATGCTGGTCGGCGTGGTGAGCGCCGGCGCGGCCCAGGCCGATGTGCCCGGCGGGCCCATCACGTACTCGATCACGTTCTCCAACCCCCGGGAGAGCGACGACAACGATCTGCCCGAGCCCTACGGTGAAGTCGACGTCAGGGCGCCGTGGGGGCAGCAGACCGCCCTGTGGGAACACCCGGACCGGGACATCAACACCCCCACCCTGCCCCGCTATCCGCTGTTCGGTGGCGCCGAGCACCGGTACGTCCCCCACCCGGTCGCGGAGGTGTGCGCCTTCGTGGGAGAGGACGACACCGGCATCAACGACGACGACATCCTCGCCGACGGCTGCGTGCCCTACACGGGCCCCGGCGAGTACACGATCAGCGCTGAAGGCGGTTCCGTGACCGTCGCCGTGTACCACTTCGGCTGACCTCCCGGCATCGAGGGCGGCCTGCACGTGCGCCGCCGAGCGTCACCGGGTCTGGCGGTCCGTGGGGCGCGTCGCGATCCAGTGCGTCACGCATCCGCGGCCGCCAGGCTCCGTCGGCGTCTGGCCGAGCGGCTCACTCGGGGCCCGGCGACCGCCCCGGGCCGCCGCCCAGCCGAAGTGCAGCGGCCGGCAGGGCCCCCAGCCACAGGATTACCGCCCAGCTTGGCGACGGGCTCGGTGATGGGGGCCGCGACGGGGTGGAACGTCATCTGCAAGCGGGAAGGCACCCGGCGTCGTACGGACCACTGACGTGCCCCTCCGGCGACGACCGCGGCCTCCCTCGGGGCCGAGTGCCGGAAACCCGCTTGGCCGGGGTCATGGGGCTCCCTAGTCTGGCCGCATGCCTGCCGCCAAGACCTCGTACGTCTGTCTGTCCTGCCGGGTGTCGTACAAGCAGTCCTACGACCCGTGGCGGGAGCGGACCTGCCCGCGCTGTGCGGGTGCGCTGATGTACGCGGGCTCGGCCTTCGCGGCACCCCCGAAGCGGGACAGAGCCGCCTGGCGGACGCTCACCGTGCTGTTGAACGCGGGCGTCGGTTTCCACAAGAGCTGCTGCGGTGGGCCGGGCTACCGGCCGCGGACGCTGCGCGAGGTGCGGGAGCGGATGGCGTACGCCCGCCGTGCCGGGGAGCCGGCCGCGACGGCGCTGCGCCGGGTCGATCTGCCGTGACGGATCTGGACGCCCTGGTCCGGGCCGTGTCCCCGCCGGCCGACCCGGTCGACGCCCGCGGGGACTGGGCCGAGGTGGAGGCACGGCTCGGGGTGCGGTTGCCCGGTGACTACAGGCAGCTGGTCGAGACGTACGGATGGGGTGAGTTCTGCGACTACCTGTACCTGCGCACACCCTTCGGCACGAGCCCGTACAACCGCCTTGAGCGGCACGACGGTCTGCTGGTCTGGGGCGCCACGATGGACGCCGACCGGCTGTGCTGGCGCACCGAGGGGGACCCGGAGGAGTGGCCGGTGGTGGTGCGGGGCCGGAGTATCGGGCGGGAGGAGTTCGCGCCGGGTGCGGCCGGATTCGTCGAGGGGTGGGTGACGGGGCGGGTGCGCTCCGCCGTCCTGCCGGACTTGGAGCCCGACCTGGCGCCCTGGTTCAACGCCTTCCGGCCCCGGCTGCACCGGTGTCTGCGGCTGTCCGAGGGCCCACGGCCGTACGCCGAACGGCTGCGGATACTCCGGGACGTGCTGGCGCCGACCGCGGACCGGGGATGGTGGCAGTCCGACGACGGTGCACACGGCCAGGACCACTTCGCGACCGCCGACACGGACTGGCACCTCACCTACGACCGCTCGCGTCCGCACCAGATCCGCGTCTCCTTCCTGCCCGGAGACCTTGCGACGGCCCGCGACCGTCTCTTCGCCGCCGTACGCCTCATGGGCTGCACGGTCCTGGAGATCACCACGGCCGAGGGCCTGCCGCTGCCGGACTGGAGCGCCGACGACACCTAGGCGGCCGTGTGCTCCAGCCGCTTCTTGAGCAGCCGCTCGTTGTGCGAGAGCTCCTTGCGCAGCTGCGGCCTCACGACCAGGGGCAGCAGGACCTTGCCGATCCCCCGGCCCTCGAAGTCGAGGTCCATGGTCACGCGGGTACGGTCATCGGCGAGCGGGACAACCTCGCCGTGGACGCTGCCCCGGACGGGTCCGTCGATGCCGCGCATGCCCCAGGTGTGCGGCGGTTCGAACTCGGTGACCTCCATGGTCATCGGGATCTCCCGGCGGCCGACGTGCCGGGTGACCCGGATGCGGGAGCCGAGACCGAACGGACCCTCGTCCAGCTGCTCGACCGAGACCGCGCTCGCCTGCCACTCGGGCAGATGGGAGGGGTCGCTGAGGTAGGCCCAGACATCACCGGGGCTCCGGTCGACGTCGATCTCCTCGTGGAAGGCGGACATGACGCCCTCCTTTCCCTTTCCCTTGCATCCGATCCCTTATATGCGGAATCGTCCCACTCGGGCGTGCGTACGGCCATCCCCCGCCGACCGATCCCTCCTCCGACCGTTGCAGCCGGGTACGACGACGGGCCCCGTCCTGCGTTCAGGACGAGGCCCGGAAGCCATGGCGAGCAGGACTCACGCGGAGCCGACGAACACCACCATCAGCAGCCACACCACCGGAGCGGTCGGCAGCAGGGAGTCCAGGCGGTCCATGATGCCGCCGTGCCCGGGGAGCAAGGTGCCCATGTCCTTGATGCCCAGGTCACGCTTGATCATGGACTCGCCGAGGTCGCCCAGGGTGGCGCTGGCCGCGACCGCGAGGCCCAGCAGCAGGCCCTGCCACCAGCTGCCGCCGTCGATCAGGAACTGCATGCACAGCGCGCCCGCGACCATGGCGAACAGCACCGCGCCGAGCAGGCCCTCACGGGTCTTGCCGGGGCTGATGCGCGGGGCGAGCCTGTGCTTGCCGAAGCGCCAGCCGACCGCGTACGCGCCGGTGTCGCTGACGACCGTCAGGAGCAGGAAGGTCAGAACCCGCCAGGAGCCGTCGTCGGCGGTGAGCATCATGGCGACGAAGGTCGCCAGGAACGGCACGTAGAACGCGGCGAAGACGCCGGCCGTGACGTCCTTGAGATAGCCCTCCGGCGGCTCGGTCATACGCCAGACCAGGACGGCCAGCGCCGTCAGAGCCATGGCGACCCAGGCGCCCTCGGCACCCCGCACATACCCGGCGACCACCATCGCCGCACCGCCGAGCGCGAGCGGCACGAGCGGCGCCTTGATCGCCTTGCGCTCCTGCAGCCTGCTGGTCAGCTCCCACAGACCCACGACCACGGCGACCGCGACCACACCGACGAACACGGCCTTGTAGATGAACAAGGACGCGATGATCACCACACCGAGCCCGACGCCGACCCCTATGGCCGCGCTCAGGTCACGGCCCGCGCTCTTCTTCTGCGGCGCGGGCGCCGGCTGCGGGGCGTCGGGCATGGGCTCCGGATTCTGCGTGTCGTGTTCGAACGTGTTGCCGTGGAACGTGTTGCCTTGAAACGCGCTGTCTTGGAACGTCTCGTCTCGGAACGAGGGGCCGTTCAGGCGAGCGGCCCCTCGGTCGTCGTCCTGGTCTCCGCCATACGCGGGTACGTCGGGCACGATGGGCATGGGGCGAGTGTGCTGCGCCTCAGGCGCATCGTACGCGGGACCCGCCGGGGCAGCCCCCTGGACAGGCCCACCCTCGGTGGGCCCCCAGTACCCGGCCTGCCCCGCCGTCGGCGGTGCCCCCCAGGAAGAGTCGCTCATCAGACTTCGAGCAGCTCCGCTTCCTTGTGCTTCAGGAGCTCGTCCACCTGAGCCACGTACTTGTGGGTGGTGTCGTCCAGCTCCTTCTCCGCACGGCGGCCCTCGTCCTCGCCGATGTCGCCGTCCTTGACCGCCTTGTCGAGGGCGTCCTTGGCCTTGCGGCGCACGGAGCGGATGGAGACCCGGGAGTCCTCGGCCTTGGCCTTGGCGACCTTGATGTAGTCGCGGCGGCGCTCCTCGGTGAGCTCCGGGAACACCACACGGATGATGTTGCCGTCGTTGCTCGGGTTGACGCCCAGGTCGGAGTCACGGATCGCCTGCTCGATGTTGCGCAGGGCGCTCTTGTCGAACGGGGTCACGACCGCCATGCGCGGCTCCGGCACGGAGAACGAGGCCAGCTGGTTGATCGGCGTCAGCGCGCCGTAGTAGTCGGCCACGATCTTGTTGAACATCGCCGGGTGCGCACGGCCCGTGCGGATCGCGGCGAAGTCCTCCTTGGCGACCACGACGGCCTTCTCCATCTTCTCCTCGGCCTCGAGGAGGGTCTCTTCGATCACCACTTGCTCCTGCGTGTCTTGAGTAAGGCCCGGCTGCGGTTCCTCTTCGGGGCGGCGGCCGGCTGCGTCGCGTCTTCTTCCTGCACGGTTCCCGACCGGCAGGACATTGTCCATCCCCCGGCCAGGGTGCGTCCCGTCCGTCCCCCGGACAGGTGTCGTACCCCGGGTGACGGGGGTATGCCGGTCAGGCCCGGCTGCCCTGCTCACCCACCAGCGTGCCGATCTTCTCACCCTTGACGGCCCGCGCGATATTGCCCTCCGCGAGCAGCTCGAACACGAGGATCGGCAGCTTGTTGTCGCGGCACAGCGTGATGGCGGTGGCGTCGGCGACCTTGAGGTCGCGGGTGATGACCTCGCCGTAGCCGAGGGCGTCGAACTTGACGGCGTCGGGGTTGGTCTTGGGGTCGGAGTCGTAGACCCCGTCCACACCGTTCTTGCCCATGAGCAGCGCCTCGGCGTCGATCTCCAGGGCACGCTGGGCGGCGGTGGTGTCGGTGGAGAAGTACGGCATGCCCATACCGGCGCCGAAGATGACCACGCGGCCCTTCTCCAGGTGGCGCACGGCGCGCAGCGGGATGTACGGCTCGGCGACCTGGCCCATCGTGATGGCGGTCTGCACCCGGCTGTCGATGCCCTCCTTCTCCAGGAAGTCCTGGAGGGCGAGGCAGTTCATCACGGTGCCGAGCATGCCCATGTAGTCGGAACGGGCGCGGTCCATGCCGCGCTGCTGCAGTTCGGCGCCCCGGAAGAAGTTGCCGCCGCCGATGACGACCGCGATCTCGGCGCCGTCCCGGACGACGGCGGCGATCTCACGGGCGATCTTGTGCACTACGTCCGGGTCCACGCCCAGGCCCCCGCCACCGGAGAAGGCCTCTCCGGACAGCTTCAGCAGAAACCGGCCGCGTACTTTGCCGTCGTCGCTCTTCTGGGCCTTGGTGGTCATGGAGATCCCGCCTCTTTCACGTGTTGCACATACGAAGAAGGCCATTGCCGGTGGGGTCGCTTTTCGCTCCCATGCGCGGCAATGGCCTCCTCGTCAGATCTGCTGCCGTCCGCCACGTGCCTGGGTGTGGCGGTGTGCGCGGACGACTGCTGTCGACCCTATCGAGAATTCTCCTCGGGTCGCGCGCCGATCGCGGTACGGACTCAGATGCCGACCTTGATGCGCGTGAAGCGCTTCAGGGTGACACCGGCCTCGTCCAGCACCTTCTGGACCGACTTCTTGTTGTCCAGCGCGTACGGCTGGCCCAGCAGCGTGGCGTCCTTGAAGAAGCCGTTGAGGCGACCCTCGACGATCTTCGGCAGGGCGGCCTCGGGCTTGCCCTCGGCGCGGGTGGTCTCCTCGGCGACGCGGCGCTCGGACTCGACGACCTCGGCCGGGACGTCGTCCTTGGAGAGGTACTTCGGCGCGAAGGCGGCGATGTGCTGGGCGATGCCCTTGGCGACCTCGGCGTTCGGCTTGTCCAGCTCGACCAGGACACCGATCTGCGGGGGCAGGTCGGGCATGGTGCGGTGCATGTAGGCGAGCACGAAGCCGTCGGCGAACTGCGCGAAGCGGTCCAGGACGATCTTCTCGCCGAGGTTGGCGTTGGCCTCGTCCACGAACGCCTGGACGGTCTTGCCGGCCTCGATCTCGGAGGCGAGCAGGGCCTCGAGGTCGGCCGGGGAGGTCTTGGCGACGTGCTCGGCGATCGCCGTGGCGACGGCCTGGAACTTGTCGCCCTTGGCGACGAAGTCCGTCTCGCACTTCAGCTCGACGAGGACGCCGGAGGAGTTGTCGTCGGCGATGATGGAGACCACGGCGCCGTTCTCGGCGGAGCGGCCCTCGCGCTTGGCGACGCCCTTCTGGCCCTTGATGCGCAGCGCCTCGACGGCCTTCTCGACGTTGCCCTCGGCCTCGTCCAGCGCCTTCTTGCAGTCCATCATGCCGGCGCCGGTGAGCTCACGGAGCTTCTTGACGTCGGCGGCGGTGTAGTTCGCCATGAGTCTGTGAGTCTTTCTCGAAGTCTTGGAAGATCGGAGATCGGTACGGTCTGCGGTCCACATGTGAACGCGGATCGCGAACTGCGCGCCGACCTACAGGTGAACAGCGGGGGCGGACTTCACCGCGCCGGAGGCGCTTCTCGATGCCGTACCGCCCCCGCCGTCAACGCTGACGTCAGGCCTGCTCGCCCTCGGCGGCCTTCTCCTCGACCGGAGCGGCCTCGGCGGCCGGAGCCTCGGCGGCCGGAGCCTCGGCGGCCGGAGCCTCGGCGGCCGGAGCGGCCTCGGCAGCCGGCGCCTCGTCCTTCTTCTCACCCTCGAGCAGGTCGCGCTCCCACTCGGCGAGCGGCTCGCCCGCGGCCTTCTCGCCCTTGTCACCGGTGGCGACGCCGGAACGGGCGATGAGGCCCTCGGCGACGGCGTCGGCGATCACACGGGTGAGCAGGGTGACGGAGCGGATCGCGTCGTCGTTGCCCGGGATCTTGTAGTCGACCTCGTCGGGGTCGCAGTTGGTGTCGAGGATCGCGACGACCGGAATGTTCAGCTTCCGGGCCTCACCAACGGCGATGTGCTCCTTCTTGGTGTCCACGATCCAGACGGCGCTGGGCACCTTCTGCATCTCGCGGATACCACCGAGGGTCTTCTCCAGCTTGGCCTTCTCGCGCGAGAGCACGAGAAGCTCCTTCTTGGTCAGACCGGAGGCGGCGACGTCCTCGAAGTCGATCTGCTCGAGCTCCTTGAGGCGCTGCAGACGCTTGTAGACGGTCGAGAAGTTGGTGAGCATGCCGCCCAGCCAGCGCTGGTTGACGTAGGGCATGCCGACGCGGGTGGCCTGCTCGGCGATGGCCTCCTGCGCCTGCTTCTTCGTGCCGACGAACATGACCGTGCCGCCGTGGGCGACGGTCTCCTTGACGAACTCGTAGGCGCGGTCGATGTACGACAGCGACTGGAGCAGGTCGATGATGTAGATGCCGTTGCGCTCGGTGAAGATGAAGCGCTTCATCTTCGGGTTCCAGCGACGGGTCTGGTGACCGAAGTGGACGCCGCTCTCCAGCAGCTCCCGCATCGTGACGACGGCCATGGCCGTATCTCCTTGAAGTTCTCGGTTGTGCCGCGGATGCCGGACGGCTCCCGCGCCTGACGCCCACCTGCGCCGTGCCACAAAGGACCGAGGAGCGCTGACACCGGCTTGTGATCACCAGATGTCGGGGCGTGCGAAGTCGACCCGGTGACCCGGATCGCCAGAAGAAGTGTACGGGACCGTGGGGGCACCGGGTGACGCGGCTGTCCACAACCGAGGAGTAGTCCACAGATCCAGGCCATGATCGGAGGGGGTGCGGGAGGGTCTTCACATGCGACGAGTGATGCGATGCATGGGCGTGTGGGCGGGATTGCTGCTGGCCTCGGCGGCGACGGCGCCGGCTCCCCCGGCCTGGGCCTCCCTGCCCCCACCTGCCCGGGAGGAGCGGGTTCCGGCCATCGCCCGCGCGTGGCCGGTGGGCGTACGCCCACTGGTGCTACGGGGCTGGCAGCCCCCGGCGACGGTCTACGGCCCCGGCCACCGGGGCGTGGACCTGGCCGCATCCCCCGGCGCCCCGGTACGAGCGGTGGCGCCCGGCCGGGTGACCTTCGCCGGCCGCGTGGCCGGGCGTGGCGTGGTGTCCGTCCAACTGACGGGCACGAACCTACGCACGACGTACGAGCCGGTCAGCCCCTCGGTGCGTAGGGGGGACACGGTGGGCGCGGCCGAGGTGGTGGGCACGGTCGAGGCAACGGGGTCGCACTGCTCGGGTACGTGCGTGCACTGGGGCCTGCTGAGAGACGAGACGTACCTGGACCCGTTGTCCTTGCTGCCGCCTTGGCTTCTGCACAGGGGGCCGTCGAGGCTGCTGCCGGTGCTGGGAGTGCCTGCGTAGCCGTGGGCCGTGAGGGCAGGTCGCGCCCACGCGGCGGAGCCGCATATCGATACAGTCCCGCGTCCCTGGGGAGTTGCAGCACTGCTCGGCCGCTCACGCACCGTCCGTAACTGCGGGCAGTCGTGCCGCTGGGGGACGGGGAGCCTCTGCTCGAGCGAAGCCGAGAGCTTGGAGGAAGGTGGGCGCGGCGGCACTCCGCCGGCGCGGGCAAGCGAAACCCACCCCCGGCCGGCGACAGCGGACCTCAGCCCTTCACACCCCGCAGCGCCATGGCCACCGCAGCGTCCGTCACCACGGAGGGATCCTCGGCGGCGCCGAGCTCGATCCGCCGCACGGCCGCGTCCACGACCCCCTGCAGCAGCATCGCCGCCAGTCGAGGCTGCCCGTGCCCCATCTCCCCCAACGCCTCGACGACCATCGCGACCAGCCCGCCGTGCGCGGCCCGGATCTTCTCCCGTGCCCCCGCATCCAGCTCACTCGCCGAGATCGCCACCACAGCCCGGTGCCGCCGGTCCCCGACCAGCGCGAGCTGCTGCCGCACATACGCCTCGACCTTGTCCTCGGCCGACGACGCCCGCTCCATCGCCGCCGCGACCTCCGCCGCCCACACGGGGAAGTCGACCTCGCACAGCTCCTCGACCACGGCGGCCCGCGAGCGGAAGTACTCGTACACGGACGACCGCGCCAGCCCCGTCCGCTCGGCGAGGGCCGGGAAGGTCAGCGCCTCCGTCCCGCCCTCGGACAGCAGGGACCGAGCCGCGTCCAGCAGGGCGGCTCGCTGCATCGACCGGTGCTCGGCCACGGAGGCCGCTCGAATCCTTGGCACGTCAACCACTTTACGGACACCCCACCCCGGAAGGGAGGACTCAGCGCCCGAAGCTCGCCAGCTTGGCCCGCAGCTGCAGCACCGACTTGGTGTGGATCTGACTGACCCGGCTCTCGGTGACCCCGAGCACATTGCCGATCTCGGCGAGGGTGAGCCCCTCGTAGTAGTAGAGCGTGACGACGGTCTTCTCCCGCTCCGGCAGCGTGTTGATCGCCCGCGCCAGGAACCGCCGCAGCTCCCGGTCCTCGGCCACCTCCACCGGATTGTCGGCGGCTGTGTCCTCCAGCGTGTCCATGAGGCTGAGCCGGTCCCCGCCCTCACCGCCGACATGCAGCAGCTCCTCCAGGGCGACCACGTTGGCCAGCGACAACTGGCTGAACACCGCATGGAGTTCGTCGACCTCCATGCCCAGCTCGGTGGCGACCTCCCCTTCCGTCGGCGTCCGCCGCAGCCGCGCTTCCAGGGTGGCGTAGGCCCGCTCGACGTTGCGCGCCTTCTGCCGGACGGACCGGGGGATCCAGTCCAGCGCCCGCAGTTCGTCGATCATCGCGCCCCGGATCCGGGTGATCGCGTACGTCTCGAACTTGATCTCCCGGTCGATGTCGAACTTCTCGATCGCGTCGATCAGCCCGAACACCCCGGAGGAGACGAAGTCGGCCTGCTCCACGTTGGGCGGCAGACCGACGCTCACCCGGCCCGCCACGTACTTGACCAGCGGCGAGTAGTGCAGGATCAGCTGCTCCCGCAGCCGGTCGTCCCCCGTCTCCTTGTACGACCGCCACAGCTCGTCGAGCGTCGAGGGAGCGGGCGGTCGCACGCTGCCACCGTCGCGGGCGGCTGCGGGGATCGCCGTCCGGTCGGACCCGGAGGTGTGCTGGGGCATTCGTCGCCTTGTGCCGTTCTGCCGTACCTGGGTGAGCTGTCTGTCTGATGTCGAGTTGGCGCGGTCTGCGCCCGGGCTTTCGTGAGCGTAGCGTGACTGGGGAGTCGCGGTGCGCGAACAAAGAGGGTCCACCCCTGCGCGGGCCTCTTCCGTCGCCCGCACCACCGCGCTCCGCAGCTCGCTCTGCGTGACCGGGCAAAGGGGTCAACTCCGGGAAATCCCAAGGGCGTAGGGGATTCCCCCGGACGGCCGAACCCTCCCGGTCAACACGGACCGTGACAGCTCCGGGCCGAGATCATCGCCTGGCGTGTCAACTTCCAGCCGTCGCCGTGTCGTTCGACGTATCCAAGTGCTCGGAGTTCGTACAGCCTCGCGATCGCGTCGTCCGGCGTGGTGCGCGCGCCGCACGCGATCTCCCCGACGGCGGCTGCCCGGCTCCCGGGCAGGGCGGCGAGGACGGCCCTGGCTGCCGGTTCCAGCAGGTCACGCGGGAGTACGGGGCCTCTCCGGGGCGGAGCCAGCTCGCCGATGTCGCCCACGAGTTCGACGACGTCCGCGGCGTCGGTCACCAGGACGGCCTCACCGCGCAGCAGTTCGTGCACCCCGGCGGAGAGTCCGCTGGTGACGGGCCCGGGCACACCCATGGTGAACCTCCCGAGGCGGGCCGCGGCCCGGGCCGTGACCAGCGAACCGCTGCGGCAGGCGGCCTCCACGACGACGGTGCCCCTGGTGAGCGCCGCGATCACTCTGTTCCGCAGGATGAACCGGCTCGGAGTCGGGTGATCGCCCGGCGGCAACTCCCCCACCACCAACCCCTGTTCCGCGATCCTGTTGATCAGGGCGGCGTGGCCGCGGGGGTAGGGCCGGTCGACGCCGCAGGCCAGGACGGCGACAGTGGCTCCGCCGGCGGCGAGGGTGCCGCGGTGGGCGGCTCCGTCGATCCCGTACGCACCGCCCGACACGACGACCCAGCCCCGCTCGGCCAGACCTGAGGCCAGGGTGGCCGCGGTATGCGCGCCGTACTCGGTGCAGGCGCGCGCTCCCACGACGGCCACGGACCTGAGCGCCCACATCCGCAGGCCGGCCCGCCCCCGCACCCACAGTCCCGTGGGCCGCCCGTCCCCGAGGTCATCGAGCTGCCCCGGCCACTCCGCGTCCCCCGGACAGACGAACCGCACCCCGGCGGCCCGCGCCACCTGCAGATCCCGCTCCGGCTCGGCCCGCCGGGCCCGCCCGGCCAGCCCGCCCCACCGAGTCCGGCTCACCCCCGGCAACGGCTCGCCGCCATCCCGCAACCGCCGCACCACCTCCCTCACCCCGAACTCCCGCAACCACCGCCCACCGACTTCGTCCCCGGGCTCCATGACCCGAGCGAGAAAGACCCGGTCCAGCAGCTCCCCGTCCCGGTCGGGTCCTGCGGTCATGTCAGGGCCCCGAGGGCCATGGGCACGCCCCGCGGCACTCCGGTGCGCAGTTGCAGGGCGAGGCAGACGTCGGCGGCGTCCGGGCGGTCGTGTCCGACGAGGTCCGCGACGGTCCAGGCGACGCGCAGCACCCGGTCGATCCCACGGACGGTGAGCACACCCCGCTCGAGGCTGCGTTCGGCCTCGTCCATCGCGCCGGAGGCGGCATGGAAGCGGCTGCGCAGCTCCCGTCCGGGCACCTCGCTGTTGGTGCGCCAGGGGGTTCCGGCGAGCCGGACGGCCGCCCGCTCCCGAGCCGCCCTGACCCGGTCGGCGACGATCGCACTGGAGTCGCCGCGGGCGCCGGGTTCGATGAGCTGGGCGCGGGTGACCGGGTCGACCTCGACCCGCAGGTCGACCCGGTCCAGTAGTGGGCCGGACAGCCGGGCCTGGTAGCGGCGGATCACCGACGGCGGGCAGTCGCACAGGGAGTCCCGCTGCGAGAAGCGTCCGCAGGGGCAGGGGTTGGCCGCCAGGACCATGAGGAACCTCGCCGGGAACCGGACCACGCCCGCGCTGCGCGCGATCACCACGTGTCCGGACTCCAGGGGCTGCCGCAGCGCGTCCAGCGTCTGACTGTGGAACTCGGGAGCCTCGTCGAGGAACAGCACGCCCCGGTGGGCGAGGGAGACCGCGCCGGGCCGTGCGACGCCCGGGCCACCGCCGACCAGTGACTGCATCGTGGCCGAGTGGTGCGGGGCGCAGTAGGGGGCGACGTCGACGAGCGGCTTGCCCGGAGGCAGCAGCCCGGCCACCGAGTGGACCGCGGTGACCTCCAGCGACTCCTCCCGGGTGAGCCGGGGAAGCACCGCGGGCAGGCGCTCGGCCAGCATGGTCTTGCCCGCGCCCGGCGGGCCCTCCAGGAACAGATGGTGTCCTCCGGCGGCGGCCACCTCCACGGCCGTGCGCGCCGAGGTCTGGCCCACGACGTCGGCCAGGTCGTGGTCCTGTTCGTGCTGTGCGGCACCGACGCTGTGCACACCGGTGGCGGCGCCCGTGCCCGGCACCCGGAGGCCGGCCAGCAGGGGATCCGGGCGCCCCTGGTCGTCCGGCTGTTCCTCGGGTACGGGCTCGTCGGTCAGCACGGCGATCAGCTGCCGAAGGCTCCGGATGCCGAGCACCGACACGCCGGGCACGAGCGAGGCCTCGGCGGCGGCGCACTCCGGCACGACCACCTGTTCGTAGCCCGCGTCGGCGGCCGCGAGGACCGCGGGCAGGATGCCCCGCACCGGCCGCACCCGGCCGTCCAGTCCGAGTTCTCCGATCATGACGATGTCGGCGAGGACCCGGGGGTCGATGCGCTCGGCGGCGCCGAGCACCGCGCAGGCGACGGCCAGGTCGAATCCGGAGCCGGCCTTGGGCACCGACGCCGGGCTCAGTCCGACGGTGAGCTTCTTCTGCGGCCACTCGCCGCCCGAGTTCACCACCGCCGCCCGAACCCGGTCCCTGCTCTCCGTCAGGCTCTTGTCCGGGAGGCCCACCAGGGTGAAGGCGGCCACTCCTGGTTCCAGGTCGGCCTGGACCTCGACGACCACGCCCTCGACGCCGACCAGGGCCACGGAGCACGTACGGGCGAACGCCATCTCAGGCCACCCCCCGCGCGTGCTCGACGGACGGGGCGCCCCGGCGGGGCAGGAGGACGCCGATCAGGTCGATGCGGACGCCTCCGGGTGGGGCTCCTCCGTGGGTCTGGATCCAGCGTTCGGCCAGGGTCAGCAGCCGTTGTGCCTTCTCGGCCGTGACGGCGGCCATCGGGTGCTGGAATGCGCCGCCCCTGCGCGTCTTCACCTCGCAGACGACCAGCGTGCTCCCGTCCCGGGCCACGATGTCGATCTCGCCGGACCGTCCGCAACGCCAGTTGCGCTCCAGGATCGTCATCCCGGCCTCGGCCAGCCGCCGCGCGGCCAGATCCTCGCCGTACCTGCCGAGTCCACTGCGTGCCTTGCTCATGTCGGCACCACCTCCGGCGCCAACCGTCACGCATCGTGCCCGGGGAAGTGGATCTTGGTGGACTACTCAGCGGTTGTGGAAAACTCCGTCACCCGCCCGGGAGCTCCAGGTCGCTCTTGTTCAGCTCCTCAATGTTCACGTCCTTGAACGTGAGGACGCGGACCTGTTTCACGAAACGGGCCGGCCTATACATGTCCCAGACCCAGGCGTCCGCCATCGACACCTCGAAGAACACCTCACCCTGGACCGAGTGCACCTGCATCTCGTAGTCGTTGGTGAGGTAGAAGCGCCGCTCGGTCTCGATCACGTATTTGAACAGACCGACGACGTCTCGGTACTCCCGGTAGAGCTTCAGCTCCATCTCGGTCTCGTACTTCTCGAGGTCCTCGGCGCTCATGGCATGTTCCCCTTCAGCCGTGCGATCCCACCATTGTGCGCCAGTCCGACGAGCCTTCAGACGATTTCCGTGTCTAGGGTCACGGGCCTGGCCGGGGGACCTTCGTCGAGCAGCGTGCGCAGCAGCTCGGCGAGTCTGGTCGGATACACCGTCTCATGTGCCCGGGTCAGTTCCTGACACGTCCACCAGCGCGCTCCGGCGACGCTGCGCCGCTCAAGATCCGTCAGGCCCTGGGCTTCGGTCTCCGTCTGGGTCGTACGGGCCAGGTAGTACCACTCGTCCTGGTCCCAGCGGCGGCCCGCGAACGGGAACGAGCACTGCCGGCGCCACAGCACGGGACCGAGTTCGACGTCGGTGATGCCGGTCTCCTCGGCGAGTTCCCTGAGCGCCGCCTCCTCGCGTGTCTCGGCGCCCTCCAGGCCGCCGCCGGGGGTGAACCACCAGTCGTCGGCCGGGTCCTCCGGCTCATGGCCGTGCAGCAGGAGGATGCGGTCCTGGGGGTCGAGCAGCACCACTCGGGCGACCTTGCGCAGACCGCCCTCGTAGGTGTCCCCGCCCGTCCGCGTGGTCTCAGCGGGCACCGGCGGGCTCCGCGCCGGTACGGCTGCGGGAGCGGCCCAGCCGCTTGGCGATCGGGCCGTAGGCACCGCCGCCGAGTACCAGAACGGCGCCGGCGACGATCATGAATTCGATGGTCCGGAGCGGGCCCGGCTGGGAGAGGGCGCCCAGGGCCTCGAAACCGGTGGGGCGCTTGAGCATGCCCTTCATGGGCCAGACGACCGCGTCGACGCGGGCGGCGACGGCGTCCCGGGACACCGTGCCCTTGGCGGCGTCGGTGAGGTGGGCGGTGGAGTCCAGGGAGCCCTGGCGTTCGTCGCCGAGGAGGAAGAGCCGGCCCTTGGGGACGGTCACGGTCGGGAAGTTCTGGTTCTCGGCCAGGCTGCCCGCGGGCAGGTAGGGCTCGTGGATCTGCTTGCCGTTGACGGTGAGCTTGCCGTTCGTGCAGCAGGAGACGGTGTCGCCGCCGACCGCGACGACCCGCTTGACCACGTTGGCGTTGGTGACCCAGCTCTTGTCGCGGAAGACGACCACGTCACCGCGCCGGACGTCGTTGCCGTCGACGCGCTGGGCCAGCACCCGGTCGCCGATGGCGATCGTCGGGCTCATCGAGCTGGTGGGCACGGTGTACGGCCGGTAGAACAGCGCGGCCCAGCCGAAGCCCGCCAGGAACAGCACCAGGCCCAGCGCCATGGCCACCCCGGACAGCCGGCTCCCGATCCGGCTGCCGCCGGCCTGTGCCGTGCCTGCGCCCGCGCTGCGCGGGGCCGTACGCGTCGTGCTCTCGCCACCCATGGACCCGCACCCTACCCGGCAGTACCGAGCAGGGGCAGCCCCTCTTTCGTGGCCTGGGCCACTGCTTACCGCTTCTTACTGCTTCTTGGACTCCGGACGGTCCGCCCGCCTGCGCCGCCACACCGCCACCGGCAGGACCGCGGCCACCGCGACACCCCCGGGCGCCACCGACAGCGACGCCGAGGCAGAGGACTTCTGGTCCAGGCCCTGGTCGAAGGTGTCCGGGACCGGCAGGGTGCCCCAGCGGTTGATCGGCCAGGCCTTGACGATGGCGCGGCCGACGACCTTGTCGACGGGGACCATGCCGTGGTTCTTGTCGGACTGGTTGTAACGGGAGTCGCGGGAGTTCTGGCGGTGGTCGCCCATCACCCAGATGTAGCCCTTGGGGACCGTCACCTTGAACTGGCCGCCCTGGTCGTCCTGGCTGCACGGCGTGTTGCCGGGGTAGACGTACGGCTCGTTCAGCGCCTTGCCGTTGACCGTCAGCGGGCCGGTGCCCTTGCACTGGATGGTGTCGCCGCCGACCCCGATCACGCGCTTGATCAGGTCCTTCTCCTCCGCGGACGGCATCAGGCCGATCCAGCTGAGCACCTTCTGCACCGCGTTCGGGTTGGGCGCCGGCTCACCCGCCAGCCAGTTGTCCGGGTCGTGGAAGACGACGACCTCGCCGCGCTCGGGCTCGGAGCCGAACCACGGGGTGAGCTTGTCGACCAGGACGCGGTCACCCTGCTGGAGGGTGTTCTGCATCGAGTCGGACGGGATCGAGAACGCCTGCACCAGGAACGTCTTGATCAGCAGCGCCAGGACCAGCGCGATGCCGATCAGGATCGGCAGCTCCTTCCAGAAGGAGCGCGGCTTCTTCGGCGGGCGTGCGGCCTCGTCCGTGCCGTCACTCCCGGTCTGAGGCTGCCGATCCTCGGGCGCGCCGTCGTCGGCCGCCGAGAACTCGGAAGTCCCGGGGGTCACGGACCCGTCCGGAGCCGGGACGTTCCCGTCCACAGGGTGACCGCGGTGCTCCTCGCCGTCGTGTCCCGACCGTGCGCCAACCGCCACATCCCCCACGCCAACTCCTTACTCTGTGCCGCCGCCTGCGCCATCCACGGTGCAGGCCCACCACTCCCATAACGAGCGGGAGTTCCGCAGGGGTCGGGAGTTGGGTCAATGCGTTCGGATCGTCGGAGGCAACCCTATGCGACGGCGGAGGGGCCGCGGACGACCCCGACACGGAGTTGGAAACGCTTGCGAAGGTTTTAGGTTCATCGAGGCTGGTCCAGTGCCCGACGGGCCAGCCGATGACCATGGCACGGCCGACCACGGAGTCCTCGGAGACCGTACCGCCGTACGGGGTGTTCTGGTGGGCGCGGGAGTCCGCGGAGTTGTCCCGGTGGTCGCCCATCACCCACAGACGGCCCTTGGGCACGGTGATGTCGAAGGGAGCGGAGGAGGGCGAGTTGCCCGGGTACAGGTAGTCCGCTTCGGTCAGCGGAACGCCGTTGACGGTGACCCGGCCCTGCGCGTCACAGCACTTGACGTGGTCGCCGCCGACCCCGATGACCCGTTTGATCAGGTCCTTCTCGTTGTCGGAGGGCAGCAGGCCGATGAAGGTGAGGCCCTCCTTGAGCTGCTTGACGACGACCGGGTCGTTCTTCTTGGCGGTCTGCTCGTCGGCCAGCCAGCCGCCCGGGTCGTGGAAGACGACGACGTCCCCGCGCTGCGGCCTGGAGCCGAACCACGGGGTGAACTTGTCGACCAGGACGCGGTCGCCGATCCGGATCGTCTGCTCCATGGAGCCCGACGGGATCACGAACGCCTGGACGAGGAAGGTCTTCAGGACCAGCGCTATGAGGACGGCGACACCGACCAGAAGGGGGATCTCCCGAACAGCCGACCGCCTGCGCTTGCGCTTCACCTTGCGCTGGAGCTTGCGCCGCTCCGCGCGCGTGCGGCCACCGCTGGGCGCAGAGGTGCGCCGCGAGCCGGTGGGCAGCAGGTTGTCGGCGGGCGTGCTGGGCAGCCCGCGCGGTTTTCCGCGGTTACCCATGCGCACCGTCCGGAGCGGGCACGCGCGCGTAGGCGGACGGCCGTGTCAGGTGCGTCCAGTGGTCGTACGGCCAGGCGATCCAGTCGGCCCGGCCGATGACGTCGCCGACGGGGATCATGCCGCCGCCGGGCGAGCCGAGGTGGTCGCGGGAGTCGCTGGAGTCGCTGCGGTGGTCCCCGAGGACGAACAGGCGGCCCGCGGGCACGACGACGTCGAAGGGGACGGAGGACGGGGTGTCCCCGGGATAGAGGAACGCCTTCTCGTCGACCGGCCGACCGTTCACCTGGAGCCTCCCCTCCTTGTCGCAGCAGACCACATGGTCTCCCCCCACCCCTACAACGCGCTTGATGTAGTCGGCGTCCCCGAAATACCCGGTCCCGTCGAAGACAACCACGTCACCGCGGCGTGGCTCGGCACCGAAACGGTACGCCAACTTATTTACGAGAACGCGGTCGCCGATCCTCAATCCCTGTTCCATGGATCCGCTCGGAATCTGGAACGGTTGTGCCACGAAAGCGTTGAGGAGCAGCAAAAACGCCAGGCAGGCGAAGAGGGTGAGGGTGATCCTGCCGCCCGGCAGCCACTCGGCGAGCCGCGACACCAACGCGAAACGCGACCGGCCCTCCGTCCCCGGAGCACCGGGGTGGGAGGAGCGGTCGCGTTGCGTCGGCTGTGCTTCGGTGTCCATCGGAGCCAGATGTTATCCGGCCCCGCTGTGACGCCGGGAAAGCGCTCAGTTCTCGCGCTTCTCCTTGATCTTCGCGGCCTTGCCGCGCAGGTCACGGAGGTAGTACAGCTTGGCGCGACGCACGTCACCCCGGGTGACCAGCTCGATCTTCTCGACGATCGGGGTGTGCACCGGGAAGGTGCGCTCGACGCCGACGGAGAACGAGACCTTGCGGACCGTGAAGGTCTCGCGGACACCGGAGCCCTGGCGACGGATCACAACGCCCTTGAACTGCTGCACACGGGAGCGGTTGCCCTCGATGACGCGGACGTGGACGTTGACGGTGTCGCCCGGGCGGAAGGCCGGGACGTCGCTGCGCAGCGACGCGGCGTCGACGGAGTCGAGCAGGTGAGACATTTCGTCTGCTTTCTTCGCTGATGCCACAGGTCATCAACGGGAGCTAGGTGTTTGCATGAAGCCGTGTGCGGGTCGGAACGGGCGTCGTGTCCCCCTGCGGCAGGGGCGCACGCCGGACGGACGCACAACAGCGGTCTATTCTTCCACGCCCTCGGCCCGGCGCCAAAATCGGCCGTACGGCTTCCCGTCCGGGTCGGGTTCCCAGCCCAGGATGGAGAGCATCTCGCGGTCCTTCTTGTCGAAGGCCTTGGGGTCGCAGCGCTCGATCAGGTCGGGCCGGTTGGCCGTCGTACGCGTCAGGGCCTCGTCGCGGCGCCAACGGGCGATCTTGCCGTGGTGGCCGCTGAGCAGCACCTCCGGGATGTCCCGGCCGCGCCAGACGGGCGGCTTGGTGTAGACGGGGCCTTCCAGGAGGTTGGCCATCGCGCCGGGCGCGAAGGAGTCGTCCCGGTGGGACTCGGCGTTGCCGAGGACTCCGGGCAGCAGCCGGGCCACGGCCTCCGTGACGACCAGGACGGCCGCCTCGCCGCCGGCGAGCACGTAGTCGCCGATGGAGACCTCGTAGACGGGCATCCGGGTGGCGTACTCGTCCATGACGCGCCGGTCGATGCCCTCGTAGCGGGCCGGGGTGAAGATCAGCCAGGGGCGCTCGGAGAGTTCGACCGCGAGTTCCTGCGTGAAGGGGCGGCCGCTCGGGGTGGGCACGATCAGCGCGGGGGCCTCGGCGCCGGTCTCGTAGCCGTCGGCGAGGACCGTGTCCAGGGCGTCGCCCCAGGGGTCGGTCTTCATGACCATGCCGGGGCCGCCGCCGTACGGCGTGTCGTCGACGGTGTTGTGCCGGTCGTACGTCCAGGACCGCAGGTCGTGCACGTGCACGTTCAGCTGTCCGCGCGCGCGTGCCTTGCCGACCAGGGAGACGTTCAGCGGCTCCAGGTACTCGGGGAAGATCGTGACGACGTCGAGGCGCATCAGGACTCGTCCCGGGTCGAGTCGATCACCGCGCGGTCGTCGATCAGACCCGGCGGAGGCGCGATGACCGCCTTCTGCTCCTCCAGGTCGATCTCGGTGACGATCTCCTCCACGAAGGGGATCAGCACCTCGCTGCCGTCCGGGCGCTCCACGATGAAGAGGTCCTGGGAGGGGAGGTGGGAGATCTCGGTGATCCGGCCGACCTCCGAGCCGTCCTCGGTGACCACGTCGAGGTCGATGAGCTGGTGGTCGTAGTACTCGTCCTCGCCCTCGGGGAGTTCCTCGGGGTCGATCTCGGCGATCAGCAGCGTGTTGCGCAGCGCCTCGGCGGCGCTGCGGTCGCTGACGCCCTCGAAGCGCAGGAGCAGGCGGCCGCTGTGGACGCGGCCGGTGGCGATGGTGAGGGGCCCGGTGGAGGCCGGGTCGGTGGCCAGAACGGCACCCGGGGCGAGCCGGAGCTCCGGCTCGTCGGTACGTACCTCGACGGTGACCTCGCCCTTGATGCCGTGGGCGCGGCCGATCCGCGCGACTACCAGCTGCACGTGTACAGATCTCCTGTCATACGACTGCGGGCCGGGGACGGCCCAGTGGCCCTCCCCGGCCCGAGCCGGTTGCGATGAAGCGTCAGCGGACGTGGTCCACGTCGACGAGGTCGACGCGGACACCGCGGCCGCCGATGGCGCCCACGACGGTACGCAGAGCGCGCGCGGTACGACCGTTGCGGCCGATCACCTTGCCGAGGTCGTCGGGGTGGACCCGGACCTCCAGCACGCGCCCGCGGCGCAGGTTGCGCGAGGCGACCTGCACATCGTCAGGGTTGTCGACGATGCCCTTCACGAGGTGCTCAAGCGCCTCTTCGAGCATGCTGCTCAGGCCTCGGTCGACTCGGACTCGGCAGCCGCCTCGTCCTTCTTCTCAGCCTTCTTCTTCTGGGTGATCGCCTCACCCTTACCCTCGTCGTCACCGCCGAGAGCCTCGAACGACGGACGGGCCGGCTTCGGCTCGGCGACGAGCAGCGGCGCGGGAGCCGGCTCGCCCTTGAACTTCTGCCAGTCGCCGGTCTTCTTCAGGATGGCGAGGACGGGCTCGGTCGGCTGCGCGCCGACACCCAGCCAGTACGCCACGCGGTCGGCGTCCACCTCGATGACCGACGGGTTGTAGGTCGGGTGGTACTTGCCGATCTCCTCGATCGCACGGCCGTCACGGCGGGTGCGGGAGTCGGCGACGACGATGCGGTAGTGAGGCGAACGGATCTTGCCCAGACGCTTCAGCTTGATCTTGACTGCCACGGGAGTGGGTTCTCCTGGAATTGACGTGGTTGGGCACGGCGAGCTGCCGCGTGGGGTTGCGGTACCCGAATGCCCGATGGACGCGTCAGCCGGAGGAGAGAGGGGTCCTGTGCGGCTGTCGAGTACAGCTAGCCATTGTGCCATACCCCGCGGGTCACTTCCGGCCGAGGGTGGTGGGGTGCGGCTGGGCACGGGTCAGCGGCACCCGGCGTGGAGGTGAGGTCACGTCGGGTGCGCCGCCCGGTGTTGTGAAGTTGCCGTGGGTGAGTGGAGTGCGGCTGCCACGAGCAGTCGCAGTCTCAGCTCGCCGCCGCCCCCACGACCTCCGGGATGCGGAACGGCTTGCCGCAGCCGCCGCACACGATGGGAGCCTGGGCCAGGACCGACGGGACCACCCGTACGTTGCGCCCGCAGTCGCAGACGGCCTTCACGCGGACGCCGCCGCCCGAGGAGCCGTGCCGGGCTGCCGGGCCGCGGAAGGTACGGGAGGTGTCGGCGGAGGTGGCCACCGTGTGGGCCTTCAGTGCGCGCTGGAGCCGCTCGATGGTCGGGCGGTAGCGGCGCTTGGCCTCGGGGTTGAGCGTGACCAGGGAGAAGCCGCTGCTGGGGTGCGGTTCCTCGGGGTGGTCCAGGCCCAGCTCCTCGGCGATCGCGAGGAATCTGCGGTTGTGGTAGCGGCCGGCCCGGGAGGTGTCGCGCACGCCGCGGGCGGCGGCGATGCCATGGACTGCCTCATGGAGCAGTCGCTCGAAGGAGAGTTCGTGACCGCACGCGGACGACGACTCCCCGATCAGGGACTCTGGCGCGGCAAGGTCCGGCAGCTCGGGGTGGTACCGCTGAATGTCGGCCCACGCCTGCGCCAGCTCTGCGGCGAGAACAGGTGGTGTCTGTGTCGTGCTCACGTAATGACAACGAGCGGGGGTGCCGCTGTGTTCCTATTCCGGGCCATCCCAAATAATTTGCACTTACCCGTCAGTTGGCACTGATGCGTCCTGACGAGGGCGGGTGCGCTGATCTGCGGAGAAGCCGCACAGCTCATACCAAGCCGGTGCGTAGTCTGACGTACGCCCCACCGTGTAGCGGCGGGACGACGGTGGGCGGCGGATGCGCAAGGCGTGTTTCGGTCGCTCTCGCACGAGGCCTTCACCTCAGTCAGCGTCCGCGACGCCCGTGACGTTACCCGGTCCGTGAGCGCCCTCAGCCCCCGGCCCGTCCCGGGCGGGTGGACACCGTACGGTCACCCAGATTGCGTGGATGTGAAATCTCGCCACACTCGACACCGGCCCCCAAGCAGGGACCCACGACCCCTGGACGGCACCGCGAGCCGGGAGTTACCTGGCATACGTGGATAGTGCGAGCGCACGGCACGGGGGCCACGCAATCGGGCACTGCGGCGAACTGTCGGCGGAATGGGGCGCTTACCTATGACACCTACGCTCGTGCGGGAACACCTGTCTCATCCGGGCTCCGTACCGCCCCGGGTGAACCTGTGCGCACGCGCGCGTGACTGGTCCGAGATCCAGGAGCGGATGCTGGTGCCGCTCTACGAGACCGTCTACGAGCGACTTGAAGTGGGGCCTGCCACGCGGCTGCTGGGCCTGCGCTGCGGTTCCGGGCTCGCCCTGCTGATGGCGGCCTCCAGAGGGGCCGCGGTCACCGGTGTCGACTCCTCCCCCGAGCGACTCGCCCTCGCACGCGAGCGCCTGCTGCCGGACGATCCGCGCGGCACGCGCGCGCGTGCCCGCACGCGACTCGTCGAGGGTGCTCCCGAGGACGCGGCCGAGGCGGAGACGCCCGCGTACACCCTGGTGACCGCCTTCGAGCCGATCGGCTGTCTGGCGGGCGACTCCGAGGGGCTCGGCGAGCTGCTGGCGGCCGCGCTGCCACTGGCCGGGCACGGCGCGGCCGTGGTGCTGGCCGGCTGGGGCCCGCCGGAGCGCTGCGCGACCTCCTCAGTGCTGCGGGTGGCGACGAAGCTGGCCGATCCCCTGCGCAGCGCGGGCAGCTGGCGCCCGGCCCTGCGCGACGACCTGGAGGAGGTCGCCCAGCGGGCCGGTCTGAAGCCGGACGGCTCGGGGCGGGTGGCCTGCCCGTTCGGGTACGCCGACCTCGACAGCGCCGTACGCGGTCTGCTGTCGACGGGCCTGTTCGACGCGGCGGTCGCGGCGACCGACCGCAAGCAGGTGGACAAGGAGCTGACGGAGGCGCTGCATCCGTACCGGCGCCCGGACGGCACCGTGTGGATGCCGAACGTCTTCCGTTACCTGATCGCCCGCGTGCGATAGAGCCCGCCGGACGGGTCGACGGGTCCTAGTTGTCGATGTCCTTGGTGAGGCGTGTGATGCCGGCGATCCGGTAGGCGTCCGCCTCCTCCAGCGTCTCGTTCTCCAGCAGGGCCCGGGCCAGGGCGTCCAACTGACCGCGGTGGTCGCGGAGTTTGCGGCACGCCTCCTCGTAGCACTCGTCGACGATCCGGCGCATCTCGGTGTCGATCACGTCGAGGGTCTGCGGGGCCGCGGCGAGGCCGTAGGCCTGCTGGGCGTCGTTGGGCAGGGCGGAGAGCCGGCCGACCTCCCGGCTCATGCCCCAGCGGGAGACCATTCCGCGCGCGACGTTGGTGACCTGTTCCAGATCGCTCTCGGAGCCGGTGGTGACCACGCCGTAGACGACCTGCTCGGCCGCCATGCCGCCGAGCGCGCCGATGATCCGGCCGCGCAGGTAGTCCTCGGTGTACGCATACCGGTCCGCCTCCGGTGTGGACAGCGTGACGCCGAGCGCACGGCCGCGCGGCACGATGGTGATCTTGCGGACCGGGTCGGCGCCGGGCTGGAGCATGCCCAGCAGGGCGTGGCCGCTCTCGTGGTAGGCGGTGCGTCGGCGTTCCTCCTCGGGCATCACCAGCGGGCGTTCGGCGCCCAGCTGGACCTTCTCCAGCGCCTCCGAGAGGTCGGTCTGCGTCACCTGCTGCTGTTTGCGCTTCACGGCGAGCAGGGCGGCCTCGTTGGCGAGGTTGGCCAGTTCCGCGCCCGTCATGCCCGGGGTCGTACGGGCCACCTGGGCGAGGTCGACGCCCTGGGCGAGGGGGATGTCACGGGTGTGGATCCCCAGGATGGCCTCGCGGCCGCCGCGGTCCGGGGGCGAGACCTGGACCACCCGGTCGAAGCGGCCGGGGCGGGTGAGCGCGGGGTCGAGGATGTCGGCGCGGTTGGTGGCCGCGATGACGATGACGCCCTCCGAGCCGGAGAAGCCGTCCATCTCGGTGAGGATCTGGTTCAGGGTCTGCTCGCGCTCGTCGTGCCCGCCCACCCCGGAGCCGCCGGCGCGGGCCCGGCCGATGGTGTCGATCTCGTCGATGAAGATGATGGACGGGGCGACCTTGCGGGCCTCGGCGAACAGCTCCCGCACCCGGGAGGCGCCCACGCCGACGATCATCTCGATGAACTCGGAGGCGGAGGCGGAGAAGAAGGGCACGCCCGCCTCCCCCGCGACCGCCCGCGCGAGCAGGGTCTTGCCGGTGCCGGGCGGGCCGGCGAGCAGCACACCGCGCGGCATCCTGGCACCCATACGGCGGTAGGCGTCGGGGTTCTTCAGGAAGTCCACGACGTCGTTCAGCTCGCCCTCGACCTCGTCGATGCCGGCGACGTCGGCGAAGGTGGTGCGCTTCTCCCCCGGTACCAGCTCCACCGGTTTCGGCGGTGCCTTGCGGCCGAGCATGCCGCCCGCGCCGCCCATCCCGGCTCTCATCCGCCGCGCGACGAACACCCACACCGCGATCAGCAGCAGCATGGGCGCCAGCGAGATCAGCAGGTTGGCGAGAAAGCTGCGGTGCTGGACGACGGGCTCGGCCGTGACGGTGACGTCGTGCTTGGTGAGGTTCGCCCACAGCTGGTCGTCGGCGAAGGACGGCCGCTGGGTGTTGAAGTCGGTGTACTTCCCGCCGCCGCTCGGGTTGTCCTGCTCCTTCTTGAGCTCGCCCTGGATCGCGTCGCCCTTGGCGTAGATCTTGCTGACGTTGCCGTCGTTCACCTGCTTGCTGAACTCGGTGTAGGAGATCGTCGGCTCGTTGGCCCGGTCGAAGAAGGACAGCACCAGGTTGGCGATCAGGTACACGACCAGCGCGGTGAGGATCAGCCGCCACCAGCCGCCGCGCAGCCTCGGCCCGCCGGGCGGCTGCTTCGACGGCTCCTCGGGAGCACCCTCGGTACGCCAGGGCTGGTCGGGCGACTTGCGCGGCGGCGCAGGGTTGGTCATATCGGGACGTTACGCCAACGATCTGGCACCGGCACATGCAGATACGACTGGGGGCGCCCCTCCGGAGAGGGGCGCCCCCAGGGACGTACTACGGCACTCAGCCCATGAACTTCTTGAACTCGTCCGGGAGCTCGAAGTCCTGACCGCCCTGCTGCGGCAGCCCGAAGGCGCCGCCACCCTGAGCGGCGGCCTCGCGGCGCTGGGCCGCCTCCAGCTCCTGCTGCTTGCGCTTCATCGGGTTGCCGGAGCGCTGCTTGCCCTTGGCCTGCTTCGGCTGCTTCTTCTGCCGGCCGGCGCCGCCGCCCATGCCCGGGATCCCCGGCATGCCGGGCATGCCGCCGCCCTGGGCCATGCGGGACATCATCTTGCGGGCCTCGAAGAACCGCTCCACGAGACCCTTCACCGCGCTGACCTCGACACCGGAACCCTTGGCGATACGGGCGCGGCGCGAGCCGTTGATGATCGTCGGGTCCTGGCGCTCGCCCGGGGTCATCGACTTGATGATCGCGGCCGTGCGGTCGACGTCCCGCTCGTCCAGGTTGTTGATCTGGTCCTTGATCTGGCCCATGCCCGGGAGCATGCCGAGCAGCTTGGAGATGGAGCCCATCTTCCTGACCTGCTCCATCTGGGCCAGGAAGTCGTCCAGGGTGAAGTCCTGGCCCTTCTTCGACGCCAGCTTGGAGGCCATCTTGGCGGCCTCTTCCTGGCTGAACGTCTTCTCCGCCTGCTCGATCAGGGTGAGCAGGTCACCCAGGTCGAGGATGCGGGAGGCCATGCGGTCCGGGTGGAACGCGTCGAAGTCCTCGAGCTTCTCACCGTTCGACGCGAACATGATCGGCTTGCCGGTGACCTGGCGGATCGACAGGGCGGCACCACCGCGGGCGTCACCGTCGAGCTTGGAGAGCACCACGCCGTCGAAGCCGACGCCGTCGCGGAAGGCCTCGGCGGTGTTGACGGCGTCCTGACCGATCATCGCGTCGACGACGAACAGGATCTCGTCCGGGGAGACGGCGTCGCGGATGTCCGCGGCCTGCTGCATCATCTCCTGGTCGATACCGAGACGGCCGGCGGTGTCCACGATCACGATGTCGTGGACCTTCGTCCGCGCGTGCTCGATGGAGTCCTTGGCGACCTTGACCGGGTCGCCGACGCCGTTGCCCGGCTCCGGGGCGTAGACGGCGACACCGGCGCGCTCGGCGACGACGCTCAGCTGGTTGACGGCGTTGGGGCGCTGGAGGTCGGCGGCGACGAGCAGCGGCGAGTGGCCCTGCTCCTTGAGCCACTTGCCGAGCTTGCCCGCGAGGGTGGTCTTACCGGCGCCCTGCAGACCAGCCAGCATGATCACGGTCGGGGGCTGCTTGGCGAAGCGCAGACGCCGGGTCTCGCCACCGAGGATGGTGACGAGTTCGTCGTTGACGATCTTCAGAACCTGCTGGGCCGGGTTCAGTGCCTTGGAGACCTCGGCGCCGAGCGCGCGCTCCTTGACGTTCTTGATGAACGTGCGCACGACGGGCAGGGCCACGTCCGCTTCGAGGAGCGCGATCCGGATCTCGCGCGCGGTGGCGTCGATGTCCGCCTCGGAGAGCCGTCCCTTGCCGCGCAGGTTCTTGAAAGTCGCTGACAGGCGATCGGAGAGAGTGTCGAACACGGCGCTCGCGGTCCTCGGGGTCGGTGATGGCTGCTGGGAATCGCCCTCCAGGGTATCCCGGCGATGAACTCATCGGGGAAGGGTCATCCCCGCAGGGTCTCCTCGAGCACCCGGGCGAGCGAGTTCGCGTCCGGTCCCGGCAGGGGTGCGCCCGCTCCGGTGGTGACGTAGAACGCGTCGACGGCGTTGGCGCCCAGGGTGCTGACGTGCATGCTGCGCACCCGCACCCCGGCCTTCTCCAGGGCCATCCCGATCCGGTACAGCAGTCCGGGGGCGTCCTGGGTCCGCACCTCGATCACCGTGGCGTGGCGGGAGGCCGCCGGGGCCACCGTCACCCGGGGCGGCGGGGCCACCCAGCCGCGGCGGCGCGGATAGGCCGCGTCCCGCTCGGCGAGGCGGCCCGCGATGTCGAGGGAGCCGTCGAGGGCGCGGACGAGGTCGGCGCGCAGCCGGGCGGCCTGCGGCAGGGAGCCGTACTCGGCCGCGACCCGCCAGTTCAGCAGCAGGACCGAGCCGTCGTCGACGTCGTCGGGCAGGCTCAGGGCGCTCAGCTCGGCCGTGCGGACGGTCAGGCGGTGCACGGCGAGGACACCGGCGACCGCGGGCAGCACGGCGGGCTGGTCCGGTACGGCGATGAGCAGCTCCACACCGAGCGGCTCGGGCGGGCCGGAGGCCTCCTCCTCGGGCACCGGCTCCTTCTGTGCGCGCAGGGCGAGGACCGGGCTGCCGGTGCGGAAGGCCTCGATGGCGAGGCGTTCCTGCTCGGCCGTGGGCGCGGCGGGCTCGGGTTCCTCGGGGGCGTCCCCGGCGAGGACGGCGGAGACACGCCGCACCAGGTCGGCGACGAGGGAGCCGCGCCAGGACGACCAGGCGGCCGGGCCGGTGGCCAGGGCGTCCGCCTCGGTGAGGGCGTGCAGGAGTTCCAGCGTGCTCTGGGTGCCGACGGCCTCGGCGACCGAGCGGACGGTCGCGGGGTCCTCCAGGTCGCGCCGGGTGGCCGTTTCGATGAGCAGGAGGTGGTGCCGTACGAGGGTCGACAGCACCGCCACGTCCGCGCGGTCGAAGCCGATCCGGGCGGCCACGTCCTTGGCGATGATCTCGCCGGCCACGGAGTGGTCGCCGGGCCAGCCCTTGCCGATGTCGTGCAGCAGGGCGGAGACGAGGAGCAGGTCGGGGCGGCTGACCCGACGGGTCAGCTCGGAGGCGCAGACCGCCGTCTCGATCAGGTGCCGGTCCACGGTCCAGATGTGGACGGCGTTGCGCTGCGGGCGGCAGCGGACCCGTTCCCAGTCCGGCAGGATGCGGCTGATCAGGCCCTCCGCCTCCAGGGCCTCCCAGACGTCCACGGTCGGGCGGCCGGAGCCGAGCAGGGTCACCAGCTGTTCGCGGGCCTCGGCGGGCCAGGGCGTGGGCAGGGGGCGCGCGGTGGCGGCCATGCGTCGTACGGCGTGCAGGGAGAGCGGGAGCCCGGCCTGCGCGGCGGCGGCCGCGGCCCGCAGGGGGAGCACGGGGTCGCGTTCGGGGCGTGCGGTCCGGGCGAGCACCACCTCGCCGTCCTGCTCCACCACCCCCTCGGCCAGCGGGGAACGCTCGGTGACCGGCTTGCCGCCGCCCAGCATGGCGCGCAGACGCGGGCGGACGGCGCGCGAGCGCAGCACGCGCCCCACCTCGCGCCAGGTGACGTCACTGGCGTACGAGATCACGCGCGCCGATTCATAGACCTGCCGCAGCAGGGTGTCCGCGTCCAGCAGGCCCAGCTCGGCCGCGACCTGGTCCTGCTCCTGCAGTGCGAGCCGGTCGGTGGCCCGGCCGGTGGCCAGGTGCAGGGCGTCCCGGACGTCGAGCAGGCTCCGGCGTGCGTCGGCGAGGCCCTCGCGCGGGGCGTCGGCCAGCCAGGAGGCGGCCACGGCGCGCAGGGCGGTGGCGTCGCGGAGGCCGCCGCGGGCCTCCTTGAGGTCGGGCTCCAGGAGGTACTGCAGCTCACCCTGGCGTTCGGCGCGGTCGGCGCAGAGTTCCTGGAGCTCGGGGAGACGCTTGGGCGCCTGGTTGCGCCAGTCGGCGAGGACGGCCGTGCGCAGTCCGGCGGTGAGGCCGAGGTCGCCGGTGAGATGACGGGCGTCCAGGAGGCCGAGTTGGACTTTCAAATCCTCTCCGGCCGTCTTGCGGGCCTCCGCGGGGGTGCGCACGGAGTGGTCGAGGGCGAGGCCCAGGTCCCAGACGGGGTACCAGAGACGGTCGGCCAGAGCGGCGACCGCGCCGGGATCGCTCCCGTCGTGCAGCAGCAGAAGGTCGAGATCGCTGCGCGGGGACAGCTCACCGCGGCCGTAGCCGCCGACGGCGACGAGCGAGACGCCCTTCATGCCCTCCCGTCGCCCACCGCCGCCCTTCTGAGGAAGCCGCTCCGCTCCCGCTCCTTCTCCGGCCGCCGCCGTGAAGAGTCCGGCGAGCCAGTCGTCGGTCAGTTCGGCGAGAGCGGCACGGCGCGGCGGCCCGGACCGCGCCCCCTCGGTGAGGAGGCGCAGCCGGGCCGCCGCGTAGCCGCTGGGTCCCGAGTCATCCGCTTCGTTCCGCACATCCGTACCCGTCACCCAGCGACTCCTGTCCTTCTGTCGTGTCAGAGCGCGTCCGGGCCGCGCTCGCCGGTACGGACTCGTACGGCCGTCTCGACCGGCAGGGACCAGACCTTTCCGTCACCGATCTTGCCGGTGCGGGCCGCCTTGACGACGACCTCGATCAGCTGCTCGGCGTCGTCGTCCTCGGCCAGCACCTCGATGCGGATCTTCGGGACCAGGTCGACGGTGTACTCGGCACCGCGATAGACCTCGGTGTGGCCCCGCTGACGACCGTAACCGCTTGCCTCGGTGACCGTCAGCCCGTGGACGCCGAAGGCCTGCAGGGCCTCCTTGATCTCGTCCAGCCGGTGCGGCTTGACGACGGCGGTGATGAGCTTCATGCGTCCACCTTCTTGGTCTGCGCGGCGGCCACGGCCGGGGCGTGGGCGGCGGATCCGATGACACCGCCACCGGCGCCACTGAAGTCGTATGCGGTCTCGGCGTGCTCCGCCTGGTCGATGCCCGAGATCTCCTCGTCCTCGGTGACCCGCATCCCGATGGTCTTGTCGAGGAGGAAGGCGAGGACCGCGGAGACGATCAGGGAGTAGGCGAGGACCGCGCCGACACCGGCGCACTGCTTCCACAGCTGGGTCCAGCTGTGGTCGCCGTAGAAGACACCGGTCGCGGTGGACTGGCCCTTGCCGGTGGCGAAGAAGCCGATCAGCAGGGAGCCGATGATGCCGCCGACCATGTGGACGCCGACGACGTCGAGCGAGTCGTCGTAGCCGAACTTGAACTTCAGACCGACGGCCGCGGCGCAGGCGACACCGGCGATGGCGCCGACGGCGATCGCGCCGAGCGGGGAGACCGCGCCACCGGACGGGGTGATCGCGACCAGACCGGCGACCGCACCGGAGGCGGCACCCAGCGTGGTGAACGCGCCGTGCCGGATCTTCTCGTAGGCGAGCCAGGCCAGCATGGCGGCGGCCGTCGCGACCTGCGTGTTGACGAACATCAGCGCGCCGACGCCGTCGTCGTTGCCGAGCCACGAGCCGGCGTTGAAGCCGAACCAGCCGAACCACAGCAGACCGGCACCGAGCATGACCAGCGGGAGGCTGTGCGGGCGCATTGGGTCCTTCTTGAAGCCGACGCGCTTGCCGATGACCAGGATCACGCCGAGGGCTCCGGCACCGGCGTTGATGTGGACCGCCGTACCACCGGCGAAGTCGATCACGCCGAGCTTGTAGGCCCAGCCGTCGGCGCCCCAGACCCAGTGGGCGACGGGCACGTAGACGAGCGTGAGCCACAGGGCGATGAAGAGCGACCAGGCCGAGAACTTGACGCGGTCCGCGAGGGCGCCGCTTATCAGGGCCGGGGTGATGATCGCGAACATCATCTGGAAGACCATGAAGACGAAGATCGGGATGCTGTAGCCGTCCCACAGCTCCGTCAGTCCGATGTTGCTGAGGCCGAACCAGTCGGAGTTCCAGCCGATGAGGCTGTTGTGCGTGCCGAAGGCGAGGGAGAAGCCGTAGAGCACCCAGAGGATGGTGACGATCCCCATGCTGATGAAGCTCATCATCAGCATGTTGAGGGTGCTCTTGACGCGGACCATGCCTCCGTAGAAGAAGGCCAGGCCCGGGGTCATGAGAAGCACCAGGGCGGAACAGATGAGCATGAAGCCTGTGTTCGCGGATGACAGCTTGGGTGCCTCCGCGGCAAGCGTGATGGCTGGTGCCATCGGCGTCTCCTCGTCGGTTGGTACGGCCCCGTGCGGGCGGTGCCTGAGCGGTCCGGTCAGTGAGGGGTGGGCCGGTTATGCGCCATGAGATTGGCGCAGCGCGGTTTCGATGGAAGCCCCTCGTTGTTTCGCCGGGGTGACGAAGGCGCCTGGCGTGTTACGCGTAGATGAAGCGCGAGATGTACGGCCGCGGGATCGTTATCGTGGCGCAACCTTCCCCGGAGGATCTCTCCGGCGGAAAAGGGCCGGCCGCGGCGGGCCTTCCGATGACCTGGCATGGGGGAGCCGAGTCGGGCAGTTCGGGAGGACCGGCCGCGGCCGGGGCATGCGTGTCCTGCGGTGTCAGACCGCCTCGGCGGTCTCCGGGAGGTCGACGGCGAGCTGGTCGGTGAGGTCGACGACGGCGCTGAGATCACCGAAGTCGCGCACGGCCGTGTCGATCGTCTTTCGAATACGAGTGTTCACACGCTCCGAGCGGACCTTCTTGGCGATGTCCATGGCCTGCGAGGCGTACTCCGTGCTGCGCTCCGGCTCGCGCCGGAGCAGGTGCACGGTGGCCATGCCGATCAGGTTCAGCGCGTACGACCGCTGGTGCTCGCTGTCCTTGGCGAACAGGTCCACCGCCTGCCGCATCAGCGGCTCGGCCAGCGAGGCATAGGTGGGGCTGCGTCCGGCGACGTAGGCGAGGTCGCGGAAGGAGTGGGAGTTCTCCCCGTACAGCTCGGCCTCGGAGAAGAAGCGGATCCAGTCGGGGTCGGGCTCGTCCCACTCTTCGGCCTCGGCGAAGGTGTCCTCGGCCATCCGGACCGCCCGCTTGCACTTGCCGGGCTGGCCCATGTTGGCGTACGCGCGGGCCTCCATCGCATACAGCATGGCCTGGGTGCGCGGGCTCGCGCAGTCGCGGCTGCCGTACTGGGCGAGGTGGATCAGCTCCAGGGCGTCGTCGGGCCGGCCGAGATGGATCATCTGGCGGCTCATGCTGGAGAGGATGTACGAGCCGAGCGGCTTGTCGCCGGCCTCCTTGGCGGCGTGCAGGGCGAGGACGAAGTACTTCTGCGCGGTGGGCTGGAGCCCGACGTCGTACGACATCCAGCCGGCCAGCTCGGCCAGCTCGGCGGCGACCTTGAAGAGCTTGCGGGTGGTGGCCTCGGGCTGGGGTTCCTGGAGGAGGTCGGTGACCTCGTGCAGCTGGCCCACGACCGCCTTGCGGCGCAGGCCGCCGCCGCACTGGGCGTCCCACTGGCGGAACATCCGGGTGGTGGACTCCAGCAGGTCCAGCTCGGGCTTGGACAGCCGGCCGGGCCTGCGGGACTCGAAGACGGGCTCGAACTCGACCTCGGACGGGACCGGCGAGGAAGGGGCCGGCACGAGCCAGCGCTGCATGGGCTCGATGAGGGACGGGCCCGCGGACAGGGCCAGCGAGGTCCCGAGGAAGCCGCGCCGCGCCAGCATCAGGTCGCTGCGCGAGAACTCGCTGAGCAGGGCCACCGCCTGCGGACCCGTCCAGGGCAGGTCGACCCCGGACGCGGAGGGTGACTGCCGGGCGGGGCGCAGACCGAGGTCCTCGATGGACACGACACAGCCGAAGCGCTCCGAGAACAGCTCGGAGAGGATCCGCGGGATCGGCTCGCGCGGGTTCTCCCCGTCGAGCCAGCGGCGCACCCGTGAGGTGTCCGTGGAGATGTGGTTGGCACCCAACTGGCGTGCTCTGCGGTTCACCTGACGGGCCAGCTCGCCCTTGGACCAGCCACTGCGCACGAACCACGAACCGAGCAGCTCGTTGGGGCGCTTGTCAGCGTTCGTCCCGCTACCGCCGTTGCCGCCCACTGGAACGCCCCCATCCCTGAGACCACTTGTCGCCGAATGCGCCAAGCCCTATCAGAATGCCGGTAAATACGGCCTCTCGTCCGCCGGTTCTCACCCTTCGAACGAGCTGACGACTCGCCTCCGGCATACCCACGGATGCATATGCCCCCAGGACTCGCACACTCACAGTAATCCTACGATCACCCGTCCAGCCATGGCGATCCCTGAAACGCCACCATTCGCCACCCCTTCGAATGAACTCACGATGGCCTCCTCACGATTCACTTGACATAGGACGGCCGGAAGTGGGCGGAGTGATGCGCACAGGGGCGCGCAAACTCCCATGCACCACCCGCAACGCCGCAAAGCGCCGCCTTGGCCTCACAGGGGTGAGGGAAGGCGGAGCCGTAGCGTCACGTTCCGCTTCCGTCTCACTCCGTGTCGTAACCACCGGCGCGCTGGACCCGTTGGAGGGGGCATGGGCTTCACGATCGGCGGCATTCGCGAGATCCGCTCCGGCACGCGTCGACGCGGCCGCTCGTCGGAGTGCACCGCCGTCGCCGAGTTCACCGGACTGTGGGGCTGGGACGTGGTGCCGGGCGCGCGGGCCGCGGCGGGCACCTGCTCCTGCGGGCACCCGGAGTGCGCGGCGCCGGGCGCGCACCCGCTCGACTTCGCACCGCAGGTGCCGGCCGGGGCCACGCTCGACGAGGCGTCCAAGGCATGGGCCGAGTTCCCGGGCGCGTCCGTGATGCTGCCCGTCGGCCGCGCGTTCGACGTCGTCGAGGTCGCCGAGCCCGCCGGGCGCCGCGCCCTGGTCCGTCTCGAACGCATGGGCCTCCCGCTCGGCCCGGTCACCGCGACCCCGGACGGCCGCGCGCACTTCCTCGTCGCCCCCGGCGCCGCCGCCGAGCTCCCCCAGCTGCTCTACCGCATGGGCTGGGACGACCCGTCCGCCCTGGACCTGCGGGGCCTCGGCCCGGGCACGTACATCACCGCCCCGCCCTCCGACCGGGGCGGCCTCGGCCCGGTGCGCTGGCTGCGCCCACCGGCCCTGGACTCGGCGACCCGGCCACCGGCGGCACGGCTGCTGCTGGGCACGCTGGCGTATGTGGCGCACCGGTCGCGGGCGCGGGCCTGACGGTCGAATCCGCGGCGCACATGGCGAAGCCCCGTCCCCAACTGCACCTTGGGGGCGGGGCTTCTCGCGGCCCGACCGGCACCCAGGAACGTTCCTAGGTGCTGTCGGCTCCCGAAATTGGGCGTTACCTACTCACCGATAAGGGCATCCACGAACGCCTCGGGCTCGAACGGCGCCAGGTCGTCCGCGCCCTCGCCGAGGCCGATCAGCTTGACCGGCACGCCCAGCTCGCGCTGGACCGCGACCACGATGCCGCCCTTGGCCGTGCCGTCCAGCTTGGTCAGCACGATGCCGGTGATGTCCACGACCTCGGCGAACACCCGGGCCTGCACCAGACCGTTCTGGCCGGTGGTGGCGTCGAGGACGAGCAGCACCTCGTCCAGCGGCGCGTGCTTCTCGACCACGCGCTTGACCTTGCCCAGCTCGTCCATGAGGCCGGTCTTGGTGTGCAGGCGGCCGGCGGTGTCGATGAGGACGACGTCGACCCCCATCTCCTTGCCTTCCTTGACCGCGTCGAAGGCGACGGAGGCGGGGTCACCGGCCTCCGGCCCGCGCACGGTGTAGGCGCCGACGCGCTCACCCCAGGTCTGCAGCTGGTCGGCGGCCGCGGCACGGAAGGTGTCGGCCGCGCCGAGGACGACGGTACGGCCGTCGGCGACCAGGACGCGGGCGAGCTTGCCGGTGGTGGTGGTCTTGCCGGTGCCGTTGACGCCGACGACCATCACGATGCCGGGCTTGCGGTCCTCGGGCTCGGTCTTGACCGTGCGGTCGACGTCGGTGCCGACGAGCTTGAGCAGCTCTTCGCGCAGCAGGCCGCGCAGCTCCTCCGTGGTGCGGGTACCGAGCACCTTCACGCGCTCGCGCAGCCGCTCGACCAGCTCCTGCGTGGGCTGCACGCCGACGTCGGCGGTGAGCAGCGTGTCCTCGACCTCCTCCCAGGTGTCCTCGTCGAGGTGCTCGCGGGACAGCAGCGTGAGCAGGCCCTTGCCGAGGGCGTTCTGCGAGCGGGACAGGCGGGCGCGCAGGCGGACCAGCCGCCCGGCGGTGGGCTCCGGGATCTCGATCTCGGGAGCCTCGACAGTGGGGGGCTCCTCCACGGCGACCGGTGCCGAACCGCCGGGGAGATCCACCTCCTCGATCGTCCGGCGCGGTTCGTCGCGCGGCGTCTCGGCCTCGTCGCCGACGTGCGGCTCGGCCGGGGGCGCGGTGATGTCGGGCGCGGCGGGCGGCGGCGGGGGCAGCGGCTTCCTGCGCCGACTGCCGACGATGAGCCCGCCGAGCGCGCCGAGCACGACCACGGCGATGACTACAGCAAGGATGACGGTTTCCATAACCCGTCCAGTATCAGCCATGGGTTACGGCGGAACCCTGCTTGTCGCTTCCTCTGAGGGACAAAGACCCCTTTAAGGCATGACTCGTATCAAAGTACGATGGCATCGACTCGGTCAACGCGCGTAGAGTCCCCACGTCCCCCGTCCCCACCCTTAGGGCACCGTCTTTCATGAGCAGGACAGCCGAGACCGAAGGCGCTCTCGAGACCCGCGGCATCGAGCAGGTACCCGACCACGAGCGCACCGCGAGAACCCGGGAGCTGTTCCCGACCTGGGTCGGCGCCAACATCAGCGTGCTGCTGCTCACCATGGGCGCGAGCCTGGTGGTGGCGTACCACCTGAACATCTGGCAGGCGCTCGTCGTCGCGGTGGCCGCGCCGGTCGTGTCGTACGGCCTGGTCGGGCTGATCGGCATCGCGGGCAAGCGCGGCGGGGCACCCGGCATGGCGCTGTCGCGCGCGGTGTTCGGGCAGCGCGGCAATCTGCTGCCCGGTTCGCTGATCTGGGTCGCCCGCTGGGGCTGGGAGACGATCAACGCGGTGACCGGCGCCTACGCGATGCTCACCATCCTGGACATCGTGTTCGGCATCAAGGCCAACAGCGTGCTGGACATGGTGATGCTGCTGGCGTTCGTGGTCGCGACCTTCGCGATCTCGGGGCTGGGCATCAACGCCGTCCAGAGGTGCAACAAGTACGCGACCTACTTCTTCGGCGTCTTCTCGGTGCTGGTGCTGGTGTACCTGGCCGTGAACACCGACTGGTCGAAGGTGATGGACCACAGCGCCGGTTCCACGGCCGCGGTGATCACCGGTATCGGCATGATCGCGGCGGGTGGCGTCAGCTGGATCCCGTCGGCACCCGACTTCACCCGCTACCTGCCGCGTACGGCGTCGTCGAAGGCGATCGTGGGCACGGCAGTGGGCGGCGCCGGCATCGTCGTGCTGCCGATGGTGCTGATGGGCGCGGTGATGGCGGTCTCCACCCCGGACCTGGCCTCGGCCTCCGACCCGGTCTCCTTCCTCGGCGAGATCCTGCCGACGTGGATCGCGGTGCCGTACCTGCTGATCGCACTGATCGGCATGCTGCTGATCAACTCCATGTCGATGTACTCGGCCGGCTTCACCGCGCAGACCCTCGGCATCAAGGTGCCCAGGCACTGGGCGGTCTCGGTCAACGCCGTGATCTCGCTGGTCTTCGGCGGGGTGCTGATGCTGGTGGCGACCAGCTTCCTGGGTTCCTTCATCGCCTTCCTCTCCCTGCTCGCGGTGGCCTTCTCCGCGTGGGTCGGCGTGTTCGGCGCGGACATGATCCGCCGGACCGAGTACTACGGCGCGGCCATCACCGACACCGCCCGCACCAGCGCCTACTGGTACCGGGGCGGCTTCTCCCCGGCCGCCGTGGCCGCCTGGGCGATCGGCCTGATGGCGGGCCTGATGTTCACCACCTCGGACTGGTTCACCGGCCCGCTGGCCAAGAACAACGTCATCGGCGAGTACGGCCTCGGCTGGGTCGCCACGATCGTGATCTCCGGCCTGCTGTACCTGGCCCTGCCGAAGCCGGCGGTGGTCACCCCGCAGGCGGCGGAGGAGACCGAGAAGGCCGAGCCCCTGGCCGTCTGACGCCTCGTCAGTTACCGTCCCTCTCCACCGAGTAGTACCGGAGGGGGACTTCCCATGCCCGTCACGGTCGTGCGTTTCAACCTCGTCGCTCCCGGCGCCGCCCCCGCCTCCCTCGCCGCCCGCTACCGGGCCGCCCTGGAGATGGCCTCGTACGCGGACGAGCACGGGATCAGCACGGTGCAGACCGAGGAGCACCACGGCGCCGACAACAATTGGCTGCCGTCGCCGTTCGCCTTCGCGGGCGCGGTGTTCGGGGCGACCCGGAACATCGCGGTGACGGTGTCGGCGGTGATCGGCCCGCTGCACGATCCGCTGCGGCTGGCCGAGGAGATGGCCGTACTGGATCTGCTCAGCGGCGGTCGGCTGGTGACGGTGGCCGGCATCGGCTATCGGCCCGAGGAATACGCGCTGTTCGACGTGGACTGGAAGCGGCGCGGCCGGCTGCAGGACGAGTTGCTGGAGACCCTGCTGAAGGCGTGGACCGGCGAGGAGTTCACGTACCGGGGCCGTACGGTACGGCTCACCCCGCGCCCGTACACCGATCCGCACCCCCTGCTGCTGGTCGGCGGTTCCTCGAAGGCCGCCGCCCGCCGGGCCGCCCGGCTCGGCCTGCCGTTCTTCCCGAGCGCTCATCTGCCGGAGCTGGAGGCGTACTACAAGGAACAGCTCACCGTGTTCGGCACCGAGGGCTGGACGATGATGCCGGCGGCCGAGACCCCGCTGCTGCACCTCGCCGAGGATCCGGACCGGGCGTGGTCCGAGTACGGCGAGCACTTCCTGCACGAGGCCCGCACCTATGCCTCCTGGCAGTCCGGCGACATCCGCTCGGCGGTGCGGTCGGCGGCCACGACGGTCGAGGAGCTGCGCGCCGAGGGCGTGTACCGGATCCTCACGCCGGAGCAGTGCGTGGCGCAGGGTCTGGACAGTCTCGTCCTGCATCCGCTGGCGGGCGGGATGCCGGTGGTGGAGGGCTGGCGCAGCCTGCGGTTGTTCGCGGAGCGGGTGCTTCCGGCGCTGGGGGGCTGAGCTGATGCGACAACTGGTGGGCCGGCCTGGTCCGGCGGTGATCCACTGGACCCATGACGCTTGGCGTGGACGTGGTCGCCCGGGGTCCGAACGGGGAGTTCGACGTGCTCGACGTGCCCGAGAGGTGCGACGACTCGGCCGGCTTCGAGTCCTGGCGCTGGGAGGTGTGGGGATCGGACGTGGTGCGCTCGCTGGGCGCCCGTTACCTCCCCCTGCTGAACGGCGACTGGATGGAGGTCCCGACCGAGGAGCTGCCCCTGTTCCTGGAGGAGGTCGCCCTGTTGCGCACCCACCTGGACATGATCGCCGGGGTGATCGGGTTGCATCCGTCGTGGATCGAGGGCCGCCCGAACAACATCGAGGCGGCGACACTGCGTGCCCAGCGGCTCGGAGCCCGCATCCTCATCCGGTGACCACGCCCGTACGACACACCGTCGCCCCCGCTCGGGCAGTGGCCGAGCGGGGGCGACGGACGGTACGAGGAGCCGGGCAGCGGGGACTTGGCCCGTCTCCTCGGGATTGTGGGGCCTAGCCCATCTCCTCCAGCGCCTTGCCCTTCGTCTCCTTGACGAACTTCAGGACGAACGGGATGGAGAGCGCGGCGAAGACCGTGTAGATCACGTAGGTGCCGGACAGGTTCCAGTCGGCCAGCGACGGGAAGCTCGCGGTGATGGCCCAGTTGGCGATCCACTGCGCGGCGGCGGCCACGCCCAGGGCGGCGGCGCGGATCTTGTTCGGGAACATCTCGCCGAGCATGACCCAGACGACCACACCCCAGGACAGGGCGAAGAAGAGGACGAACAGGTGGGCGGCGACCAGGGCGATCCAGCCCTGGGTCGCGGGCAGCTTGCCGTCGACCAGGTGGTGGGAGAACGCCCAGGCCTCGAGCGCGAGGCCGACGGCCATGCCGACCGAGCCGATGAGCGCGAGCGGCCTGCGGCCGATGCGGTCCACGAAGATCATCGCGATCACGGTGCCGACGATGTTGATGATCGACGTCGTGAAGGAGTAGAAGAACGAGTCCGTCGGGTCGACACCGACCGACTGCCACAGCGTCGAGGAGTAGTAGAACGCGACGTTGATGCCGACGAACTGCTGGAACACGGAGAGGCCGATACCGATCCAGACGATCGGCTTGAAGAAGAAGCCACCCCCGAGCAGGTCCTTGAAGGTGGACTTGTGCTCGCTGTTCATCGCCTGCTCGATCTCGGCGACACGGGCGTCCAGGTCACGGTTGTGACCCTCGACCTCGGCGAGGATCTCGCGGGCGCGGTCACGCTTGCCGACGGAGATCAGGAAGCGCGGGGACTCGGGGATCGCGAAGGAGAGCAGGCCGTACAGCGCGGCCGGGACCACCATGACACCGAGCATGACCTGCCAGGCCTCCAGGCCCATCAGCTTGCCGCGCTGGTCGCCGCCGGCGGCGTTGAGCAGGCCCCAGTTGACCAGCTGCGAGATGGCGATGCCGATGACGATCGCGGCCTGCTGGAAGGAGCCGAGGCGGCCGCGGTACGCCGGCGGGGCGACCTCGGCTATGTAGGCGGGGCCGATGACCGAGGCCATGCCGATGGCGAAGCCGCCGACGACGCGCCAGAGGGCGAAGTCCCACAGCGAGAAGGGCAGGGCCGAGCCGACGGCGCTGACCGTGAACAGCAGGGCGGCGATCTGCATCACGCGGATGCGGCCGATCCGGTCGGCCATGCGGCCGGCGGTCGCGGCGCCGATGGCACAGCCGATCAGGGCGATGGCGATGACCTGGGCAAGGGCCGCGGAGCCGATGTCGTAGCGGTCGCGGATGGCCTCGACGGCACCGTTGATCACGGAGCTGTCGTAGCCGAACAGGAAGCCGCCCATCGCGGCCGCCGCCGCGATGAAGATGACATGCCCGAGATGCTCGGGCTGAGCCGTCCTGGCTCCTTGCTGAGGTGCCTGCGCTGTGCTGGTCACGAAAAAACTCCTCGGGCCACGGCAACGCTGCCGGGTGGGGGTGAGCCCTCTCAGGTGGTGACACCTGAAGGTAAAAGCAACGTTGCAGAGACTATGCCTTCAAGTTTCGAAGTCAATAGTTCGACTGCTGTGAGTTTTGAGATAGGCCCAAGGGTTCTGTGTTCAATAAGTGAACACAGGGTCAGTTGATCTTGAGGGTTTGCCTAACGGAGGCGCTGAGAGATGACCTTCGACACGCCGTCGCCCTGCATGGACACGCCGTAGAGCGCGTCGGCGACCTCCATCGTGCGCTTCTGGTGCGTGATCACGATCAGCTGCGAGGACTCCTGCAGCTCCTGCATGATCCGGATCAGCCGCTGGAGGTTGGTGTCGTCCAGGGCGGCCTCGACCTCGTCCATGACGTAGAACGGGCTCGGCCGGGCCTTGAAGATCGACACCAGCATCGCCACCGCGGTCAACGACCGCTCGCCGCCGGAGAGCAGGGACAGCCGCTTGACCTTCTTGCCCGGCGGGCGGGCCTCGACGTCGACGCCCGTGGTGAGCATGTTGTCGGGGTCGGTCAGGATCAGCCGTCCCTCGCCGCCCGGGAACAGCCGGCTGAAGACGCCCTCGAACTCGCGGGCGGTGTCCCGGTAGGCCTCGGTGAAGACCTGCTCGACGCGCTCGTCGACCTCCTTCACCACCTGGAGCAGGTCGGCTCGGGTCTTCTTCAGGTCTTCGAGCTGCTCACTGAGGAACTTGTGGCGCTCCTCCAGCGCGGCGAATTCCTCCAGGGCGAGCGGGTTCACCTTGCCGAGCTGCTGGTAGGCGCGCTCGGCGGCCTTGAGCCGCTTCTCCTGCTCACCGCGCACGAACGGCCTCGGCTGGTTGCGCGGGTGCTCGGGGTCCTCCGGCAGCTCCTCGCCCTCGGCGGGCGGGGACGGCGGTACGAGCTGATGGGGGCCGTACTCGGACATGAGCCCCGCGGGCTCCACACCCAGTTCCTCCAGCGCCCGGGTCTCCAACTGCTCGATCCGCAGCCGCTTCTCGGCGCCGAGCACCTCGCCGCGGTGGACGGAGTCGGTGAGCTTGTCGAGCTCGGCCTTGAGGTCGCGGCCGGCGGTGCGCGCGGCGGTCAGCTCCCGCTCCCGCGCGGCCTTGGCTGCCTCGGCCGCGGCCCGCTCCTGCTCGGCGCGGGCCAGGGACACCTCGACATGCGCGAGCAGCTGGCGTGCACCGGAGGCGACAGCCTCCGCCACCGCCGCCTCGTGCCGCAGCCGCGCCCGCCGCTGCTCGGCACGCACGCGTGCCTCGCGCTCCGCGCGGGCGGCGCGGTCCAGCGAGTCGGCCCGCCCGGCGAGCCCCTTCACCCGCTCCTCGTGCGTACGGACCTGGAGCCGGGCCTCCATCTCGGTCTGCCGGGCGTTGGCGCCGTCGGCCGCGAGCCGGTCCCGCACCGAGGTGTCCGGCTCCTCCTCGACCGGCATCTCCTCGGCCACGGCCAGCCGTTCGGCCAGCTCCTCGGCGTCCTGTACGGCCTTGTCGAGCGCCTCCTGCGAGCGAGCCGCCGCTGCCGTGGACCGCTCGGCCTCCCCGGCGGCACCGCGCGCCTGCCCCGCGAGCCGCCCCAGCTGCTGAGCCACGGCCGACTTCTCCCGGTCGGCGGCCCGGCGCCGCTCCCCCAGCTCCTCCACCAGCGCGGCGGCCTCGGTGCGCCGCGCGGCCGCCGCGTGCTGCGCCTCGCTGAGTTCCTCGCACCGCACCGCGAGCTCCTCCAGCTCCGCGGCGGCCTCGTCCACGGAGGCCTGTACCTCCAGCAGACTGGGCGCTCCGGCCGACCCGCCGTGCGCGAAGTGCGCGCCGAGCAGGTCGCCCTCGGCGGTGACGGCGGTCAGCTCGGGGTGGGCGTAAACAAGGTCCTCGGCGTCTTCGAGCGTGCCCACGACGACGATGCCGCGCAGCAGGCGGCGCACGGCGGGCATGAGTTCGGCGGGGCCTCGGACGAGATCCGCCGCAGGAGGCGCCGTGGTGGGCAGTTGGTCGGCCGCGGGTTCGTCGTGGCTGGTCGCGTAGTCCGCCGCGCCCCTCTGGGGCGCTGTCCCGCCGCCGGTTTCCTCCGGCGCCCCCGCCAGCAGCAGCGCCGCACGGCCGCCGTCCTGCTTGCGCAGGAGCCGGATCGCCTCGGCCGCGGATGCCGGTGTCGTCACGGCGATGGCGTCGGCCGCCGCACCGAAGGCTGCGGCCAGGGGAATCTCGTGGCCCGGGGTCACCGTCAGCAGTTCCGCGGCCGGGCCCAGGAGTCCGGTGAGGCGGTCCCGGGCTCCCAGCAGTATGCCGGTGCCGTCCTTGCGCCGGAGTCCCAGCGCCAGCGCCTCGTGACGGGCCTGGGTCGCGGCGCGCCTGCGTTCGGCCGCGGTCGCCGCCTCGCGGGCCGCGCTCAACGCGGACTCGGCCTCGGCGAGCTGCCGCTTCGCCGCCTCGTGCTGCTCGGCCAGGTCCGCGTCGCCGGCGTCGAGGCCGTCGACCTCGGCCCTGAGGGCCTCGTACTCCTCCTGGGCGGCGACGGCACGTTCCTGTGCCTCGTCGCGGGCGGCGGCCAGGCGGTCGATCTCTGACTGGGCGGCGGCGGCTCGCGAACGGGCAGCGTTGACCTGGCCGTTGAGCCGGGCCAGACCCTCGCGGCGGTCGGCGATCGCGCGGGCCACGTCCTTCAGGCGCCGCTCCTCGACGGCCAGTTCACGCTCCAGCTCGGCGCGGTGCGCGACCGTGTCCTCCAGGGCCCGCTCGGCCGCCTCCAGGGCCGCCTCCAGCTCGGCCTCCTGCTCACGGATGCGGGCGGCCTCGCGCTCCATGTCCTCGGGGTCGCGGCCGCGCCGCTCCTCAGGAGGTGCGGAGGTGGCGCTCTTCACCCGGGCGTCGGCCAGCGAGATCGTGCCGCGCACCCGCTCGGCCAGCTGGGACAGTTCGTACCAGGTCTGCTGGGCGCCCTGGAGGCGCGGCGCGAGCTGCCGCACCTCGTCCTCCAGCAGGGCCTCCCGCTGGAGCGCCTTCTTCAGCTCCTGCTCGGCGGCTTCCCTGCGCTCCTTGAGGGCCGCCTCGTCGGCGATCTCGGTCTTGAGGGCCTCGCGCAGTCGTACGAGGTCGTCGGCGAGCAGGCGCAGGCGCGCATCGCGCAGGTCGGCCTGGATGACGGCGGCCCGGCGGGCGACCGCGGCCTGGCGGCCGAGCGGCTTGAGCTGGCGGCGCAGCTCGTCGGTGAGGTCCTGCACGCGCGCGAGGTTGGCCTGCATCGCGTCCAGCTTCCGCAGCGCCTTCTCCTTGCGCTTGCGGTGCTTCAGCACACCCGCGGCCTCCTCGATGAAGGCGCGGCGGCCCATCGGGTCCGCGTGCAGGACGGAGTCGAGCTGGCCCTGGCCGACGATGACGTGCATCTCGCGGCCGATGCCGGAGTCGGACAGCAGATCCTGGATGTCCAGGAGACGGCAGGTGTCGCCGTTGATCTGGTACTCGCTGCCGCCGTTGCGGAACATGATCCGCGTGATGGTGACCTCTGCGTACTCGATGGGCAGCGCCCCGTCGGAGTTGTCGATGGTCAGGGACACCTCGGCGCGGCCCAGCGGCGGGCGGCCGGTGGTGCCGGCGAAGATGACGTCCTCCATCTTGCCGCCGCGCAGCGACTTGGCGCCCTGCTCGCCCATGACCCAGCTGAGCGCGTCCACGACGTTGGACTTGCCCGAGCCGTTCGGGCCGACGACACACGTGATACCCGGTTCGAACCGGAGCGTGGTCGCCGAGGCGAACGACTTGAACCCGCGGAGGGTCAGGGCCTTGAGGTGCACGCCGCTGGACTCTACCTTCCGCCGCTATCTCACTCCACGAACACTCGCAACCCCACGGTTTCGCCGTTGAACATGCAGGGCACACCAGACGTTAAAGACAGTGAAAGGATGCGGGGGAAAGAAAGAAGGGACGCCGAAGCGTCCCTTGCAACTCTGACGGCTGGGTCTCAGTCGTCTGACAACTGTGCGGTTGATTACGGGCAGCCCAACCGCTGCGACTGCTGTTGTGGAGCTGATGCAGCGATCAGGTGAGCGCAGGCTCCGCCTGGTGTGCGTCGATGCTCTCCATGATCCTGTCCTGAGAGGCGGCAGCCGTCAGCGCGTCGTTCTCCGCCTGGATCCGTACGAGCTCGGACTCCAGGTCCTGGACACGCTGCTGCAGCCGTCGCATCTCGGCGAGGAGTCGAGGGTCGGAGCCGCCGACGTAACCGAGAAGCGCCTTTGCCATGATGGATGGTCCTCCACACTGAGTGACCGACCGATGCGGTGTGGGTCGTGAGGGATCGCACCCGCGGTGCTTGACACACTCGAGTGTTGCTCTGCCGTTCTTACATGCCAAACAGCTAAGGTGCGCGGGGCTTTCAGCGTCTCACCAAAAAGTTTGACGGTCAACACGATCACACCCTGTATTGGCGGGCAAACCCGGGGCGCGCGGCCTACGAACGGCGGCGCTGCTGCTCCTGCGGGGCCCTCAGGGCGTGACGATCAGCTGTATCGGTGGAGCCTGCCATGCCTCGCCCTTCTTGGCAACCACCAGCCCATTTCTGCTCCGGGCATGTGCCCGGGGCAGATCGCCGCGGGTCGGCCTGCGGGGCTTTACAGAATCGGGTCAGCGGATGGCGAAGCCGTCGTAGCCCCCGCGGGGTGTGTCCCAGATCTCGGTGACACCGTCCACATACCCGGGCGTGTCGCCGCCCCCCAGCCAGTCCAGCAGACCCTCGCAACCCGAGCGCGGCCCTTCCGCAACCACCTGGACGCGGCCGTCGCCCAAATTGAGAGCAAAACCACTCAGACCGCCGATCTCCAGCGCCTTGGCCCGCGTGAACCAGCGAAAACCCACACCTTGGACGCGCCCACGGACCCAGGCAACCAGTCGAACATCCTCGCTCATGCGTGCAACCTAATGGACCAAAGTCACTCGGAACACTTCCCCCCTCACCCGTATGGGGTACCGTCCCGACCCAATGCATCTCATATGAAACTCACTGGATCGAGTGAGTTGGGTTGACCGGAGGTCAATCGCCACCGAGGCGCCGCGCGCCGGGTCGACCCCGCGAGACGAGAGAGGGCAAGGACATGGGACGCCACCGACGCTCCGCCGCCGGCCGCGCCGCCCCGGGCCGCGCCACGGGGGTCACCCACACGACCCGCCCCGTCACGGGCGACGAAGACCCGCTGAACTCGTACGCGGGCCACCGCGCCCCCATGGGCATCGCGCCGTACCTGAACCCGGAGGCGTACGCCGAGGCCAACGCCAGGAGCACGGCCTACCTGTACGCGATGGACGGCGAGCCGTCGTGGGACGCCTCCGGCAGCAGTGGGTTCAGCCCGGCCGGCGGTCCGTCCCATGGCCACCGGCACCGCAAGAAGGTCGCGAAGCCGGTGCGCACGGGTCTGCTCGGGATCTCCGCCGCCGTTGCCCTCGGTACGGTCGCGGTGACCACCGGTGCGGTGCCGGGCCTGCAGCACTACCAGCTCGGCGGCGGCTCGCACACCACCGGCGGCGACCGGGTGCAGGCCGCGGACTCCCCCAGCAACACCACCACCGAGCAGGGTGGCACCTCGGGCAGCGCGGACAGCCCGGTCGGTGGCTCGCCCTCGAGCCGTGACACGGAGCCCTCGTCGTCGCCGACCCCGTCGGCGTCGGCCTCCGCCTCCGAGTCCGCCTCGGCCTCGGCCACCCCGACGAAGAAGCCGAAGCCGGCCGCCAAGCCGAAGCACACCCCGTCGCCCAAGGCACCCAAGGCGCCCAAGGCACCGACCGCGTCCTCCGCGCCGGTGACGGTGTCGGCCCAGGCCGCCGCCGAGGCGGAGGTGCTGAAGCTCGTCAACGAGGAGCGGGCGAAGGTCGGCTGCAGCGCGCTGGCGGCGAACTCCTCGCTGACCAGGCTGGCCGAGGCGTTCAGCGACGACATGGCCGCGCGCAACTTCTTCGACCACACCGACCCGGACGGGGCGACCCCGTGGGACCGGGCAGCGAAGGCAGGCATCACCGGCCTCGGCGGCGAGAACATAGCCCGCGGCCAGGCGGACGCGGCGGCCGTGATGCAGGCCTGGATGAACAGCCCCGGCCACCGGGCCAACATCCTGAACTGCGACTTCAAGACCCTCGGAGTCGGCGTGCACATCGGGTCGGACGGCCCTTGGTGGACGCAGGACTTCGGCTACTGAGAGATTCCCAGGTCACAGGCCTGAGCGCGGATGAGGGGCGCCCCGTCGAGGGCGTCGAGGGCGTCGAGGGCGTCGAGGGCGACGAGGGCGACGAGGGCGACGAGGGCGACGAGGGCGACGAGGGCGACGAGGGCGACGAGGGCGACGAGGGCGACGAGGGCGACGAGGGCGACGAGATGATCCTCGCCTCTGCCGCCCACGTGTCGGAGTGCGACTTCGACGCCTGATCAACCGGTCCGGGTGCGAGCGTCCCGTGCGACGAGCACCGGCGCACCGGCGGGTCCGCGCTGTCACGACCACGCCCTGCCACCGCTCGACCGGATCGACACGGCCCGCCTCGCAGCGGGTCCCCCGAACAGAGGTCCCCCGTCGTTACCGAAGCCATTGGGCCGTTCGAAGGAGTTGGGGCAGCGAAGACAGCCAAGGGTGTCACGGGCCGTCAGTTGCTCTTTTTCCTGCTCTCGGCGTGATTCCAAGCCGGGACAGAGGTGGCGCCCAGGCCCCTCCCCGGTGTCAATGGCCCATACAAGGGAGAGTTACGGATATATCTGCACTTTGTAACGCGAATCCTGTCCCTGGCTCGGTGTCGCCGTGGAGGGCCACAGTGTGGGGCCTCGGCACCGAGCCGGGAACTTCGGAAAGCACGCCCGGCCCGACCAGGGTCGGTGTGCACGAACGTGAGGTGACAGATTCATGTCTGTTTCTCGTACGGCGGCCCGCCTGATCGCCACCTGTGTGGCTTCGGGCGCGCTCGTCGGCGCGGCCGCCATGCCGGCCCTGGCCGCCGGAGTCGGCCATGACCGCGACAACGGGAGGGTCTACTCGGACAGCCACAGGGGTGACCACGACGGCCACTTCGGCGACCGGGGCTGGGACCGTGACCGTGGCTGGGGCCACGACCGGGACCGGGACCGTGGCTGGCACCACGGCTGGGACCGCGACCGTGGCTGGCACCACGGTTGGGACCGCGACCGCGGCTGGGGCCACGACCGGGACCGGGACCGTGGCTGGCACCACGGCTGGGACCGGGATTACGACCGCCCGCTCGGCCACCGCTAATCCACCCTGGAGGCTGTGCTGCGACGCGGAGGCTCGCACCCTCCGCCACCCGTCGTCATGACCGGCACAGCCGCTGCACCCAGCCGGAGGGCCGAATACCGTTTCTTGCGGTCTTCGGCCCTCCGGCCACGTGTCACACCGTACGGTCGTTGCCCGGGTACCGCACCCCCACGTTCAGCAAACCGCGCGGTGAGGCAGGCAGATGACACGGCCGCAGGTCACGGACCCGGCCCTTCACTTCTTCGGTTGCCGAGACAGCCCGTCGGGCGCTGAGCGCCTTACGCGGCGGCGCGGCCCAGTGCGAACACCTTCGCCGTCTCCGCCACCCGGCGGCCCAGGTGCTCCGCCGTGGCCACGTCTGCCTTGTGCACGCCCTCCGGGCCCTCGTCCACGTTGGTCTGGGCGGCCGCGCCCGCGAAGACGCCGAGGCGGTTGAGGTCGTGCTCGGAGCCCTCGCTGTTGTTCCAGCCGGGGTGCAGACCGAGGTTGACCCAGTTCATGCCGTGCTGGGCGGCGAGGATCTGGAAGAACTGCAGGGTGTGCAGCTTGTCCCCGCTCTTGGAGCCGGAGTTGGTGAAGCCGGCCCCCAGCTTGTCCTTCCAGTCCTGGCCGAACCAGCGCTTGGAGGACGCCTCGGCGAAGACGTGGAAGGCGCCGGAGGCGGTGCCCATGTAGGTGGGCGAACCGAAGACGATCGCGTCGGAACGGTCCAGGGTCTCCCACTGCTCGTCGGTGATCTCGTCCACCTTGATCAGGTGCACCTCGGCACCGGCTTCCGCGGCGCCGGCGCGGACGGCCTCGGCGAGCACAGCGGTGTGGCCGTAGCCGGAGTGGTAAGCGATGGACACAACGGGGGTGGTCACGATGATTGCTCCTCTTAGGCAAGCCAAGCACTCGAACAGCCCGAACGGGCAGCTCATAAGCAGTGACCATAGGAAAGCACTAACTTCTGGATAGTGCAACCTGGTGGTTAGCGCTGCGCTCGCGTACCCTTGCGGCATGACCGGCATGACCCAGGATCAGGACGACCTCGCGTACAACGTGTTCGCCAAGGCGTGCCCGTCGCGCGGCACGCTGGAGCACGTCACGGGCCGTTGGGGCGGCCTGACGCTCGGCGCGCTGTACGAGGGCTCGCTGCGCTTCAACGAGCTGCGCCGCCGCGTCGACGGCGTGAGCGAGAAGATGCTGTCCCAGACCCTGCATGCGCTGGAGCGCGACGGCCTGGTGCACCGCGAGGCCCAGCCGACCAACCCGCCCCGCGTGGACTACTACCTCACGCCCCTGGGCCGCCGGGTCGCCGAGCGGCTGCTCGCCCTCATCCACTGTGTGGAGGGCTCGATGGACGACGTCCTCGCGGCCCGCGAGGCGTACGACACCCGGCAGCCGTCGTAGCCCGACCGGGAATTCAGTCCTCGTCGCCGTCCCCGGGCAGCGCCACGGGGGCTCGGGTCAGCCCTTCCGCGGTGGCCGCTGGCACTTCGGGCAGAAGTAGCTGGACCGGTTCATCCAGGGGCGGCGGCGCATGGGGGTGCCGCACCGTTTGCAGGGCAGGCCCTCACGGCCGTACGCGTCCAGGGACCGGTCGAAGTAGCCCGACTCGCCGTTGACGTTGACGTACAGGCTGTCGAAGCTGGTGCCGCCGACGGAGAGGGCCGCATTCATCACGTCGCGGACGTGGCCCAGCAGTTCCGTCGTGACCGGGCGGGTGAAGTTGGCCGTGGGGCGCTCGTAGTGGATGCGGGCGCGCCACAGGGCCTCGTCCGCGTAGATGTTCCCGACCCCGCTGATCAGCGACTGGTCCAGCAGGGCCCGCTTGATGGTGGTCCGCTTGCGCCGCAGGGCCAGATGGAAGGCCTCGTCGTCGAACAGCGGGTCGAGGGGGTCGCGGGCGATGTGCGCGATGACGTCGGGCAGGCCCTCGGGGGTGTTGTCGTGCAGCGAGAGGCCGCCGAAGGTGCGCTGGTCCACGAAGCGCAGCTCGGTGCCCAGGGAGTCGGCGAAGCGGACGCGGATGCGCAGATGCTTCTCGTCCGGCGTCTCGTGCGGCTGCACCAGCAGCTGGCCGCTCATGCCGAGGTGGGCCAGGACGGACTGGTTCGTCTCCTCCAGCGGCAGCCACAGGTACTTGCCGCGCCGGCTGGGGGTGCCGATGTGGTGGCCCTTGAGGCGGTGCGCGAAGTCGTCGGCGCCCGCGATGTGCCGGCGCACGGCGCGCGGGTGCAGCACCTCGACGTCGGCGACGGTGCGATGGGCGACCCACCGCGCAAGACCCCGCCGGACGACCTCGACCTCGGGCAACTCTGGCATCTGGACCCCCCGTACGGACCGGTGGATGAACCGAGCGCCCGCCCGGAGACAGGCTTCGGACGGGCGCTCGGTGTTGTGCTCTTGTAGGTCAGGCGGTGGCGGACGACGTGTCGTCCTTCGTGGCCTCCTTGGCGCGCTCGTCCGCCGCGGCCCGGATGGACCGCCAGGCGGACTCGGCGGCCTGCTGCTCCGCCTCCTTCTTGCTGCGGCCGGTGCCGGTGCCGTACGAGACGCCTCCGACGCGGGCGGCAGCAGTGAAGGTCTTCTCGTGGTCGGGGCCGGTCTCCGTGACCAGGTACTCGGGCACGCCGAGCCCCTCGATCGCGGTGAGCTCCTGGAGACTGGTCTTCCAGTCCAGGCCGGCTCCGAGGTTCGAGGACTTCTCGATCAGCGGGTCGAAGAGCCGGTGCACCAGCTCGGACGCCGCATCGAGGCCCCGATCGAGATAGACCGCGCCGATCACCGCTTCAAGGGTGTCGGCAAGGATGGACGCCTTGTCCCGGCCGCCCGTGCCCTCTTCACCCCGGCCGAGCCGGATGAAGGCGCCCAGGTCGAGGCCGCGGCCCACTTCCGCCAGCGCACGCGAGTTGACCACCGCGGCCCGCAGCTTGGCCAGCTGGCCCTCGGGCAGGTCGGGGTGGATGCGGTACAGCGTGTCCGTGACGACGAGGCCGAGCACGGAGTCCCCGAGGAACTCCAGCCGCTCGTTCGTCGGCAGACCGCCGTTCTCGTACGCGTAGGAACGGTGGGTCAGCGCACGCACCAGAAGGGCGGACTCGACCTGGTAGCCGAGCCGCCCTTCCAGAAGCGTGTGGGACGAGGCCGTGTTGTCCGCCTTCTTCTTGGCGGGTGCGTCCGCCTTGGCGTCTTCCGCCTTCTTGGGACTGGACACAGTGCCTCTCACCAGCCCGCTCAGACTTCGAGGACCTGGCGCTTGTTGTAGGTGCCGCAAGACGGGCACGCAATGTGCTGCTGCTTGGGCTCGTGGCAGCGCTCGCACGCAACCAGGGTGGGGACCGCAGCCTTCCACTGCGACCGGCGGTGGCGCGTGTTGCTGCGCGACATCTTCCGCTTCGGAACAGCCACGGCTACTTCTCCTGCTTCTCGTCGACGCCCGCTTCGGCGCCGCTCATCTCGTCCTTCTCGCCGTCTTCGAGTGAACCGGCGAGTCCCTGCAAAGCCGCCCAACGGATGTCGACGGCGTCGTGGTGGTGGTCCGGGTCGTCCACGAGCCGCGCTCCACACTCGGAGCACAGACCGGGGCAGTCGTCCTGGCACACCGGCTGCATCGGCAGTGCGAGCACCACCGCATCGCGCAGCAGAGGTTCGAGGTCGAAAAGTCCGTCCTCGAGGAAGAACCTGTCCTCGTCGTCCTCGGCGTCGTCGCCCGGTTCCGCGATCACGCGGCCCCGGTCGTCGGCGTCAGGGTACGAGAACAGTTCCTGGAAGTCCGCTTCGAGCTCCAGCCCGACCGGCTCCAGACACCTTACGCACTCCCCCTCGGCCTGTGCACGGGCGGTGCCTGTGACGAGCACCCCTTCCATGACCGACTCGAGTCGGAGTTCGAGCTCCAGCGGGGCGCCTTCCGGCACTCCGATGACTCCCTGGATACCGAGATCCGCGGGAGCGTCGATCTCGCGGGTCAGGCGCTGCAGCGCGCCAGGACGCCGACCCAGCTCGTGCGTGTCGAACACGAGGGGGTTGCGGTGGTCGAGGCGGGCGTTGGGAGCCATTCCTGCTTTCGATCTTCAAACTCGGAGGGACGTCACCCGTCGGTGTTCCCGGGCAGCGTTGATCGCGGACGTACGCGCGACCGAAGAGCCAGGATACTGGACCTTTCGCTCAGGACCCAATCCGGTACCCGGCCTTACGACCTGTCGGACCGGCCCTACAGGCCCCGGCCCTGCTCGTAGGCGCGCAGCTGCTCCGCACTGATCATGCTCGTGTCGAAGAGGCTCGTCTCGTCGAGAGCGTAGCCCTGCTGGGACTGGGGCTGCTGCTGAGGCTGCTGGGGCTCGTAGGCGGCCTGCTGGACCTCGTAGCCCTGGAAGGCGTAGGGATCGGCCTGCTGGTAGCCGTACGGGTCCTGCTGGGCGTAGTCGGGCTGCTGCGGGAAGCCCGCGTACGGGTCCGGCTGCTGCTGGTAGCCGTAGGCCGGCTGCGGCTCGTACGACGGCTGCGGTGGCTGGGCAGGCTGGGACTGGGCCGGGCGCTCGGCCGGGGTCTCGGCGAGGGCCGCCAGGTCGGCGAGGTAGTCGGCGTCGCTGGAGTGCTGGAACGTCGTGGTGTCGTCGGCGAGCGCGCCGAGGTCGTCCGTGGCGATCCGGCCGTGCAGCTTCTGCCGGCCGCGGCCGACGGCCTCCAGGGTCTTGGCGAGGACCGCCTCGAAGGCGCCCAGTTTGGCGTCGACGTAGGCGTCCGCGTTGTGGCGCAGGGTCTCGGGGTCCTGGCTGCGCTCGGGGGCGTCCTCGTCCTCGTAGCCGTTCTCGTCCAGGCCGGGCCCGGTGCCGAGCAGCTTCTCGCGGCCCCGGCCGACCGAGCCGAGAGTCTTGGTGAGGACGACCTCGAAGTTGGCGAGCTTGGAGTCGACGTAGTCGTCGGCCTCGGCGCGGACCTCCTCGGCCTCCGTGCGGGCCTCGGCGAGGATCCGATCGGCCTCGGCCTGGGAGCGCCGGGCGATCTCGGTGTCGGAGATCAGCGAGCCGCGTTCGGCGTGCGCGTTCCCGATGATCCGCTCGGCCTCCTGCCGGGCCTGCTCGACCATCTGCTCACGGTCGCCGATCAGCTCCTGCGCCTGCGCGAGGGAGCCGGGCAGGGCCTGGCGCACCTGTTCGAGCATCGCGAGCAGCTCGGCGCGGTTGACCACGCACGACGCCGACATGGGCATGGACCGGGCGCCGGAGACCGCGGAGACGATCTCGTCGAGCTTCTTCTGGACGTCCACCTGTGCTCGCCACTCTCTACAGCTGTGTTGGAGACGGACGGGACGACTGTAGCCCGTTCAGTCCTTGCGCAGACGCGCGTTGAGGGCCTCGAGGACGGAAGGCGGCACCAGGTGGGAGACGTCGCCGCCCCAGGCCGCGACCTCCTTGACGAGCGAGGAGGACAGGAAGCTGTAGGTCGGGTTGGTCGGTACGAACAGCGTCTCGACTCCTGTGAGGCCGATGTTCATCTGGGCCATCTGGAGCTCGTAGTCGAAGTCGCTGACCGCGCGCAGGCCCTTCACGATGGCCGGGATGTCGCGCTGCTTGCAGTAGTCGACGAGGAGACCGTGGAAGGACTCGACGATCACGTTGCCGTACTCGGCGGTGACCTCGCGGATCAGCTCGATCCGCTCGTCGATCTCGAACAGGCCCTTCTTGGACTTGTTGATCATCACCGCGACATAGACCTCGTCATACAGACGGGAAGCGCGGGCGATGATGTCGAGGTGTCCGTTGGTGATCGGGTCGAACGACCCGGGACAGACGGCGCGGCGCACTTGTGATCCCTCGCTCTCCGGTCCGGTCATCGTGCGTCTTCGCACGTAGAGGCGGCGCGACCGTACCAAAACGTTCCCTCGCCGTAACGACGGGACCGGAGGGCCTCGAAGCCGTCCGGCCAGTGGAATTCACCGCCTCTGGTGCTGCGCTCCACGGTGACGAGGGCTTCCTCTGCGAGCCAGCCCTCCGAACGGAGTGTGAGCAGAATCTCCCGAAGATCGTCGTCCCCGACGGCGTACGGGGGGTCCAGGAAGACGAGGTCGTACGGCTCTGCCGGGGGTGCTGTTCTGATGATCTGTTCCGCTTTGCCTGCCCTCACCTCCGCGCCGGGAAGGTCCAGGTTTTTCACGTTCTCGCGGACGATCTTCGCTGCGCGGGCGTCCGCCTCGACCAGGAGGGTGTGGCTCGCGCCTCGGGACAGCGCCTCCAGGCCTACGGCGCCGGAGCCGGCGTAGAGGTCGAGGACCCGTTCGCCGTCCAGGGGGCCGCCCAGGAGGGATTGCCAGGTGGAGAAGAGGCCCTCGCGTGCGCGGTCTGATGTCGGCCGGGTTCCGGTGCCGGGCGGCACTGACAGGCGGCGTCCGCCAGCTCGGCCGGCGATCACGCGGGTCATTTGGGGGTCCTTCGTCGTGGGCGGCTTTACGGTTCAGTCTGGCAGGCGAAAGGGGGTGGGGCCTTATCGCTGTCGGCCACCGACGGTCCGTGGAAGGCTTGTCGCGCCCCGCGGCGGAGCCGCACGTCGATACAGCCCCGCACCCCTACGTACTCACCTCTAGCCCTTTTCCAGGTACTGCTCTCTCTCCTCGTCCAAGAGGGCGTCCAGGGCCGTGCGCAGGGCGGGCAGGTTGGTCAGCTCCGGGTCTGCCGCCACGACCGCCGCTGCCTCCTCCCTCGCCTCGGCGATGACCTCCTCGTCCTCGATGACCGCCAGGACCCGGAGGCTGGTACGGGCGCCGGACTGGGCCTGGCCGAGAACGTCGCCCTCGCGGCGCTGTTCCAGGTCGATGCGGGAGAGTTCGAAGCCGTCGAGGGTGGACGCCACCGCGTTCAGCCGCTGGCGGGCGGCGCTGGCCTCGGGCATCTCGGTGACGAGCAGGCACAGGCCGGGGGCCGAGCCGCGGCCCACGCGGCCGCGGAGCTGGTGCAGCTGGGAGACGCCGAAGCGGTCGGCGTCCATGATCACCATGGCGGTGGCGTTCGGGACGTTCACGCCGACCTCGATGACCGTGGTGGCGACCAGGACGTCGGTCTCGGCGGCGGCGAAGCGGCGCATGACCGCGTCCTTGTCGTCGGGGTGCATACGGCCGTGGAGGACCTCGACCTTCAGGCCCTGGAGGGGGCCCTTGGCCAGGTGATCGGCCACGTCGAGGACGGCCAGGGGCGGGCGCTTCTCGGCCTCGTCCTCCGGGGACTTCTTCGCCTTCTTCGGGTCGGCCGCCTCGTCGATGTCGTCGCCGATCCGGGGGCAGACGACGTACGCCTGATGGCCGTTCTCCACCTCCTCGCGCACCCGCTCCCAGGCGCGGGCCAGGAAGTGCGGCTTGTCGGCGGCAGGGACCACGTGGGTGGCGATCGGGGAGCGGCCGGCCGGGAGCTGGTCCAGGACGGAGGTCTCCAGGTCGCCGAAGACGGTCATCGCGACCGTGCGCGGGATGGGGGTGGCCGTCATGACCAGCAGGTGCGGGGGCTGCTTGCCCTTGCCGCGCAGGGCGTCGCGCTGTTCCACGCCGAAGCGGTGCTGTTCGTCGACGACGACCAGGCCGAGGTCGTGGAACTGCACCTTGTCCTCGATCAGGGCGTGCGTGCCGATCACGATCCCGGCGTCCGCGGTGACGAGATCGAGCAGCGCCTGACGGCGTGCGGCGGCGCCCATGGAGCCGGTGAGCAGCACGACCTTGGTGGCGTGCTCGGCGCCGCCCAGCATTCCGCCCTCGGCCAGCTCGCCCATCATCTCGACGACGGACCGGTGGTGCTGCTGGGCGAGGACCTCGGTGGGCGCGAGCATCGCCGCCTGGCCGCCGGCGTCGACCACGGCGAGCATGGCACGGAGGGCCACCATCGTGTTGTGCGTCACCGCGAAGTGGTCGGTGACATAGGCATGGCTGGGGTGCGCGACGCTGATGCACTGGACCGGCTTGCGCCCCACGTACTCGACCGCCCGGATCCCGCGCCGGAAAGTGTCGCACTTCGGCCGCGGGCCGACGCGCTCTGCCTTGCGGGTGAGCCTGAAGGGGGCGTACTCGTCCGGCAGTGCCACAGAGACGTTGAAGGCGGACTTCTTGGGCAGGATGCGCGCCCGGCCGCCCAGCGACCGCACAAGCCAGGCGACGTCCTCCGCCAGCCTCACCGATGCCGAGCACAGGGAAATACTCATGCCGTTTGCGTCAACAGTGCCGTCGGTGTCCAGGAGGCCCTGCAGGAGAGCGAGACGGTTCTTGATCGATGTGTTCTTGAATTCTTCGGGGATGAACTTGCCGTGCGAAGTCCGGCCCCACAGGCCCAGGTCGCGCAGGATCTGAATGACGGGATTGCGGACTCCACCCGAGCACTGAGTCAGCTGAATCGTGTAGTCACATCGGGAACCAGTTACCGGAACGAGCCGACACTCAGGCCCCACAGAAGCTCCCACCGCGTCACGGATCTCCGTGTCGATGGTGGAGATCCGCAGCTCGTGCCGGAATGAGCCGTCACCGAGCAGGAGCCCGAACAGATAGGGGTCGAGAGGGAGTACGGAGTCGTCGCCCAGGTCCACGGGAGTCGCCGCCGGGAGGTACCACTTCGACGATCCGTTGGCCTTCAACAGGTCGTGACGGATTTCCCGTGTGGTCATCACCTTGGGCTGCTGACCGCGATGCCAGGCACAACTCGTGCCAACGATCCAGAGGTGTTCGTCGTCGCATTCCACGGAACTGTCGTCGGAAAGCACGACACGCCACACATCTCGCTCGCCCTGCGGAAAGACTCCGTCGATGAGGGCGATCTCTCCGGCGGGCACGACGACCTCATCCCCCACCTGCATGTCGCCCATCCGCCGGAAACCCGCCGGTGTCAGGACAAGCGAGTCCAGCGGCTGCGCCTTTCCCGATCCGACCTCCCCCTGCAGCAACCGGTGCATCGGATGCTCCGTCGCCAGGTCGTCGAAGATCTCCTTGGAGACCTTCTGCTGGCCCTCGGTGAGGGTGAAGGGCAGGCGGTCGTCGAAGGCCGTGAGGATGCCGTCGGGCTTCGGCCGGCGTGGCACGGCGGGGAGTTGGGCGTCGGCGTGGCGGCGGCGGGCCAGGGCGACCTGGAGGACGAAGGCCTCGTCCCACTTCAGCCGGGCGCGGGCGTCGGCGATGTCGGCCTTGGTGTGCGGGCGGTGGATCTTGAGCAGGGCCTCGGGGAGGGTGACCAGGCCCCGGCCCTCCCGGAGGGCGGGCGGCAGCGGGTCGAGGGCCTCCTGGGCGCTGGGCAGCACCGTCTGGACGGCCTTGCCGATCTTCCAGGACTCCAGCTTGGCGGTGGCCGGATAGATGGGGATCAGGGCGCCGGCCCAGGTCTCGACGGTCTCGTCGCTGTCGCCGCGCAGCAACTCGTAGGCGGGGTGGGCGAGTTGGAGGCGGCGGTTGAAGACGGAGACCTTGCCCGCGAACATCGCGCGGGTGCCCGGCAGCAGCTCCTTGTGGGGCTTGTGAACGCCGTTGCCGAAGAAGACCAGTTGGAGCCGGCCGTTGCCGTCCGTGATGGTGACCTCCAGCCGCTGGCCCTTGCCGCGCGGGGCCTTGGCGGAGGCGAAGGTGTGCAGGCGGGCGTCGGCGACCTGGGCGACCACCGTGACGTGTTCGTCCATGGGGAGGTCGGCGAGGTGTGTGAGCTGGCCGCGCTCCTCGTATCTGCGCGGGTAGTGGTGCAGCAGGTCGCCGACGGTCTGCAGGCCGAGGTGCTCGGCCATCACCTTCGCGGTGGCGGGGCCGAGCACCTTCTTCAGTGGTTCTTCCAGTGCGGGCACGAGATCCATTGCACACCACGGCACTGACAATGCCGAAGACGTGCCCCCTCAGGTCGGCTCGCTCTTGCCGTAAACGTACTCGGAAGCGCTGGTCAGGGGTGCTGTTCCGGGCCTAGGATGGCGCGCTCCGGCCATCCCCCGCGGTCACCGCCCCATCCGGGACCGCCCGACCCCGCGCCGAACGCACGCTCCCCCCACCGGCGCTGCGACGATGGACTCCCAGACCCCACAGTCATCCCAGGCATCACAGTCACCTCATACGTTCCAGGTCGACCTGCGTGGTTTGGTGGACCTGCTCTCCCATCACCTCTACTCCAGCCCCAAGGTCTACCTGCGCGAACTGCTGCAGAACGCGGTGGACGCGATCACCGCCCGCCGGGCCGAGGATCCGGGTGCCCCGGCCCGGGTACGCCTGCACGCCGCGGACGGCGCCCTGCGGGTGGAGGACAGCGGCATCGGGCTCACCGAGTCGGACGTGCACAGCCTGCTGGCGACGATCGGCCGCAGTTCCAAGCGGGCGGACGGCCTGCAGGCGGCCCGGTCCGACTTCCTCGGCCAGTTCGGCATCGGCCTGCTGGCCTGTTTCGTGGTCGCCGAGCGGATCCGGGTGGTCAGCCGCAGCGCCCGTACGCCCGAGGCCCCGCCCGTGGAGTGGACGGCCCGCGACGACGGCTCGTACACCGTGCGGACACTGCCCGACGCCGAGCGGCCCGAGCCGGGCACCACCGTGCACCTGGTGGCCCGGGCCGGCGCGGCCGAGTGGCTGGCGCCCGAGCGGGTCCGCGCCCTGGCCCGGGATTTCGGCTCGCTGCTGCCCTACGACGTCCGGGTGGACGAGGAAGCGGTCACGGACCTCCCGGCGCCCTGGGACCGTGCCCATCCGAGTCCCGCGACGCGAAGGGTGGCGCTGGCCCGGCACTGCCACGAACTCTTCGGTTTCACCCCGCTGGACTCGATCGACCTGGACGTGCCGCTGGCCGGGATCCGCGGCGTGGCGTACGTGCTGCCGTCGGCGGTCAGCCCGGCCCAGCGGGCCACGCACCGCGTGCACCTCAAGGGCATGCTGCTGACCGAGCGGGCCGAACAGCTGCTGCCCGACTGGGCGTTCTTCGTGCGCTGCGTCCTGGACACCGACAGCCTGCGGCCCACGGCCTCGCGCGAGTCGCTGTACGAGGACGAGACCCTGGCGGCCGTACGGGAGGCGCTCGGCGAGCGGATCCGGTCCTGGCTCACGGGGCTCGCGGCCGGCGATCCGGAGCGGCTGGCCGCGTTCCTCGCCGTGCACCACCTGGGTGTGAAGTCGCTGGCCCGGCACGACGGCGACATGCTGCGCACGATGCTGCCGTGGCTGCCGTTCGAGACGACCGACGGGCAGCTGTCCCTGGAGGAGTTCGCGGGGCGGCACCCGGTGGTGCACTTCACGCGGACGGTCGAGGAGTACCGGCAGGTGGCGCCGATCGCCTCGGCGCAGGGTGTCGGGGTGGTCAACGGCGGTTACACGTACGACAGCGAGCTGGTCGAGGCGCTGCCGTCGGTGCGGCCGGGGACGGTGGTCGCCGAGCTGGACGCGGACACCGTGACCGCTCACCTGGACGCGGTGGACCCGGCCGAGGAGCTGGCGCTGTCCGGCTTCCTGGCGGCCGCGCGCGCGAAGCTCGACCCGCTGGGCTGCGACGTCGTGCTGCGCGCCTTCCACCCGCTGTCCGTGCCCGCGCTGCACCTGGACGACCGGGCCGCCCGGCACGAGCAGGCACGGGCCGAGGCCGAGGAGCAGGCCGACGACCTGTGGGCGGGCATCCTGGGCTCGCTGCGCGGCAGCGCCCCCCGCGCGCGTCTGGTGCTCAACCATCTCAACCCGCTGATCCGCAGGATCAGTTCGCTGCGGGACCCGGAGCTGATCGGCACCGCCACCGAGTCGCTGTACGGGCAGGCTCTGCTGATGGCGCAGCGGCCGCTCAGGCCCGCCGACTCGGCGCTGCTCAACCGGGCGTTCATCGGCCTCCTGGAGTGGGCCACACACGGGGAGAACGGTCGCTGATGGGTGAAATCGACGGGAGCACGGACTTCGACGCGCTGCGTCGGGCGATGGCGGAGAACTCCGAGCAGCCGGAGGGTCCCGCGCGCAACGCGCGCGCGGAGCAGCTGCTCGCCGAGGCCGAGAGGCTGAACATCCCGCTCGCCGTGATCGAGGCACTCGGGCACCAGCTGAAGGTCTACAACTACAGCTCCGAGAAGGACCGGATGTTCGTCCCGTTCGCGCGGCTGCTGCGCCTGTGGGACGAACGGCCGGAGGACTTCGACGAGTACGAGGCGCACTCGCTGCACTGGGTCTTCAAGTGGGTGTCGGCGGGCATGCTGGACCAGCCGCACATCCCGCTCGCCTCGATCGAGAAGTGGCTCGGCGAGATGGAGCACCGCTACCGGCTCGCCGGTCACTCGGAACGGGCGGTGCGCAGCGCCGAGTTCAGCGTCGCGGCGCACATAGGCGACCTGGAGCGCGCGGAGCGGGCGTACGGGGCCTGGCTGGCCGCGGACCGGGACCGGATGGCCGACTGCCACGCGTGCGAGCTGCACGGGCAGGGCACCTGGCAGGTCAAGCGCGGCCGGGACGAGGACGCGCTGGGGTTGTGGCGGCCGGTGCTGGAGGGCGAGTACAGCTGCGCCCACGAGCCGCACACGGTCCTCGCCTCCTCGCTGACTCCCCTGCTGCGCCTGGGCCGCCTGGACGAGGCCCGCGCCCACCATCTGCGGGGCTTCCGTCTCGTACGCCCCATGGAGAGCATGCGGGGCGCCTACGCGGACCACGTGGAGTTCTGCGCGCTCACCGGCAACGAGGCGCGCGGTCTGGAGCTGCTCGCGCAGCGGCCGGCGTACTTCACGGACACCGGGCATCCGCGCAGCCGGCTGGACTTCTTGGCCGTGGTGACGCTGCTGACGGACCGGCTGACCGAGCTGGGGCTCGGCGAACGGCAGGTGCCGGGGCCTGCCGGACGGTCCTGGACGGCGCGGGAACTGGCCGCCCACGTGCGCGCGGAGGCGCTGGACCTGGCCGGGCAGTTCGACCGGCGCAACGGCACGTCGTACGTCGGCGACCGCGTCCGCGCGCGCATGGCCCAGCGCCCGCTGGTGGACCGGCTGCCGCTGGGCGTGCGCACGGTGCGCTCCACGCAGCGGCCCGCGGTCCCGCCCCCGGCACCCGAGGCGCCCGAGGTTCCCGCTCAGCCCGACCTGTCCGCCCTGCTCACCGAGGCACGCCGGCTGTCGGACACCCTGCAGCCGCACGCCCTGGAGGCCTGGGCGGCGGTCGCACGGGCCGCCGAGGGGGCCGGGCTGGACGCCCGGGACCGCGCGGAGATCGCCGACCACGAGGCGATGGCCCAGGGCTCCGAGGGCATCCCCCTGTTCGAACAGGCCGCCGCGCTGTACGCGGAGGCGGGCGACCCCGGCGAGGCCCTGGCGGCACGCGCGCGCGGGGCGTACGTCCGCGCGCTGACGGGCGAGGTGGACGAGGCCCTGACCACGGTCGCCGCACTGTACGACGAGGCCCTCGCGCTGTACGCCGAGGACGCCACCGGAGTACGGCAGACGGCGTCGGTGGTGATGAGCCGGGCGCGGATCCTGATGCGGGGGGTGCACGAAGGCGCCGAGGGCGCGGCGGGCCGGGAGGTGCGGGCGGCGGCCGAACGGGCCGTGCTCGAAGTGCTGGCGCTCGTCGACGGGCGGGCGGGCGACGACGTGCGCCTGGCCGCGCGGATCGCCGAGGCGCGGGCGATGCTCGCCGAGCTGGCCGGGGAGTCCGGGGACGTCGTGCGGACGGCGGACCTGTTCCGGCAGGCCGCCGCCGAGTACGTGGGCGCCGGGCTGCCGTGGTTCGCGGTGGAGTACGAGGTGCGGATCGCGGCACTGGCGCATCAGCTCGGCGATGCGGCCGAGGCCGAGCGGGCGCTGCGGGCCGCCCTGGAGCACGGGGGGCCGTACGTGGAGCCCGTCGGGCGGGCCCAGCTGCATCTCCAGCTCGCCGAGGTGCTCGGCCTCCGGGACGAGGTCGTGGAGGCGGCGGAGCACGCCCTGGAGGCCGCGCACTGGGCCGACGACGCGGGCGAGAGCACCACACTGGGCGCCTGGGCGCGGCACCAGCTGGGCGGCTTCCTGCTGCGCCAGGGGCGGTGCGCGGAGGCCGCCGAGGTGCTGGAGTCGGCGCTGCCCGACGTGTCCGCCGAGACGCACGGCGACGGGGCCGTCGTACAGGCGCAGTGGTGGCTCGGGGACTGCCTGAGCGAGCTGGGCGAGCACCGGGAGGCGGCCGAACACCGGCTGCAGGCCGCCGAGATCGCCCGGCACTGGCCCGAGCAGCAGGACCACGCCACGCTCGCCCATCTCGCCGCCGAGTCCCTGAGCAACGCCGGACTGCCGGAGGAGGCCGATCAGGCCTACGCGCGCGCGGGTGAGCTGTGGCGCTCGCTCGGCAACCCGCACTTCCTCGTCCGCTCGCTGCGCGCCCGCGGCTGGCTGGCGCTGCGCGGGGAGGCCGGGGTGGAGGGCGCGCGGGAGCTGATGACGGAGGCGGTGCGCGCCTGCGAGCGTGCGCGGGAGGCCGCGGCGGACCCGGCGGCCCGGGAGCAGCTCTCGGCGGAACTCGGCCACACCCACCGCCAGTTCGGCGACCTGCTGGCCCGCTCGGCGGCCGAGGAGGACGAAGAGCGGGGCGGGGTGATCCAGGGCGCGTTCGAGGCCGCGGTGACCCAGCTGGACCGCGCGGCCGCGGTGTTCGGCACGCTCGGCGCGGAGGGGCTGCACGGCCGTACCGGTGCCGAGCTCGCCGCGGGCTGGCTGGAGGCCGAGCTCGGCCGCCGCGCCGAGGCGGTGGCACGCGCGCGTGGCGTGCTCGCGGCCTACACGGGCGCCGACGGCACGGACGAGACCGTGCAGGAGCGGCGGGCGGAGGCGACACAGATGCTCCGGCTGGACCGGGCCGGGGAATGACCCGGAGCCGGTTCACTCCACGCCGATGAGCAGCAGCGCCCCCTGCCGGCCGCCCCGGTACACCACCGTGTCCACCGCGAGGTAGGACTCACGGACGCGTGCCTCCAGGCGGTCGGCGACGCTCTCGGGCGCCTCGTCGCCCACGACGAGGGTGACCAGCTCGCCGCCGGCCTGGAGCATGCGGTCCAGGACGGTCTCGGCGGTGGCGGTGACGTCCGGCCCGATCACCGCCACGTCCCCGTCGATCAGGCCCAGGACGTCCCCGGCCTGGCAGATGCCGGCCGTCGTCCAGGACTGCCGTTCCGCGACGACGACCTCGGCGTACCGGGTGGCGCCCGCCGCCGAGGTCATCTGGACGACGTCCTCGTCGAACCGGCGCTCCGGCTCGTGCACGGCGAGTGCGGCGATGCCCTGCACGGCCGAGCGGGTCGGGATCAGAGCGACCCGGATGCCTTCGGTGCGGGCCTGCTCGGCGGCCGCGGCGGCCGTGTGGCGCAGCTCGGCGTCGTTGGGCAGCAGCACGACCTCGCGCGCGTGGGCCCGCCGGACGGCCTGCACCAGCTCCCCGCTGGCGGGCGGCTCCCCCGGGCGCGCGAGGACGGCGGTCGCGCCGGCCTCGGTGTACAGCCCCGCCAGGCCCTCGCCGGGCACGACGGCGACGACCGCCCGCTGGGCGCGCTCCCGCGGCGGTCGCTCACCGCCGGTGTGCACGTCGCCGAGCCCGAAGTGCGTGATCCGGATCCGGTACGGCCGGCCGGCCTCGACGCCCGCCTCCACGGCGGCGCCCGCGTCGTCGACGTGCACGTGGACGTTCCACAGCCCGTCGCCGCCGACCACGACGAGGGAGTCCCCGAGGGTGTCGAGTCGCTCCCGCAGCCGGGCCACGGCCTCGTCGCCGGCCTCCAGGAGATAGATCACCTCGTAGGCCGGTCCGCCGTCCTCGGCGCCCTCGGCGCACAGGTCCGCCTCGGAAACGGCCCCCACGCGCGCGGGTGCCTCGGAAACGGCCACGGAGACCGGGACGCCTTCCGCTGCCTTCGGGGCCTCGCGCACCACCTCCCCCGTGCATGCCTCCACCAGCGCCCCCAGCACGGCCACGAGCCCTCGGCCGCCCGCGTCGACCACCCCGGCCCGCGCCAGCACGGCCAGCTGCCCCGGAGTCGCCGCCAGGGCGGCCCTGGCGCCCTCGTAGGCGGCCCGCGCGACCGTCCCGCAGTCGCCCTCGGCTCCCTCGGCGGCGTCCGCCGCGGCCGAGGCGACCGTCAGCACCGTGCCCTCGACCGGGTGGGCCACGGCCTCGCGGGCGGAGTCGGCGGCCTGCCGCAGGGCCAGCCGCAGCCCGACGCCGTCGATGCGGGACCCGTCATCTGCCTCCGCCTCGGCGAGAACCTGGGCCATGCCGCGCAGCAGCTGGGCGAGGATGGTCCCGGAGTTGCCCCGGGCCCCGATGAGCGCGCCGTGGGCCATCGCGTGCACGGCGTCCGCGAGCGAGGGCTCCCGCGCCCCCGTCCCGTACCCGGCGAACACTGCCTCCACGGCGGTCGCCGCCGACTCCAGCGTCAGGTAGAGGTTGGTCCCCGTGTCCCCGTCGGCCACGGGATAGACGTTGATCGCGTCGATCTCCTCGCGCGCCCGTCCCAGCGCCCCCAGCGCCAGACCGCACCAGGTGCGCACCGCGAGAGCATCGAAGAATGTCTGCGGCACCTGCGCCACCTGCGCCTCCCTGGCTGGCTGGACGTGGACGCAGCGTAGACCCCGGAGTGGTGTGCTCCGGAAGAGGGCCGGGAGCGGGCCCCTGAGCAGCCATGGTAGTTTCGTGGTGCTGGCGCAGTCGTTGTATGCTGCTCCGGTTGCCCGATCCAGATCGGGCCGTTCCCCTGGCAGCGCCACTCAGATCTCTGATCCTGCGATCTCGATCCCGGCATGCCGGGATTATCCGTAAGTGCATCTGAAGTCTTTGGAGTGACCCGTGGCTGCCAACTGCGACGTCTGCGGCAAGGGGCCGGGCTTCGGCAACAACATCTCGTTTTCGCACCGCCGTACGTCCCGTCGCTGGAACCCGAACATCCAGCGTGTGCGTACCGTGGTCGGCGGGACGCCGAAGCGCGTGAACGCTTGCACCTCGTGCATCAAGGCCGGCAAGGTCTCGCGCTGACGCTACAGCTGAGCGCGCGGCCACTGCCTGGTTCGCTGCACAGAGCCGGTCCACCTGAGGGTGGACCGGCTTTTTGCCGTACCCGCGCCCGTTTCAGTTCCTGATCGGTTTGCTTCCTGATCGGTTCGGTTTCTGGACGGCTCAGTTCCTGAACCGCCACCCGTGATCCACCGGCCCGATCCCCGCCCCCAGCGCGAACCCGGCGGCGATCGCCCCGGTGACGTACTCCTTGGCCGCCGTGACGGCCTCCGGCACGGCCAGCCCCTTCGCCAGCCCCGAGGCGACCGCCGAGGCGAGCGTGCAGCCCGTGCCGTGCGTGTGCCGGTTGTCGTGACGGGGTGCCCGCAGCCAGTGCTCCGCGGAGCCGTCCGTCAGCAGGTCCACCGCCTCGGTCCCGCCCGCCCGCCCTGCGTCCCCGGACAGATGCCCGCCCTTGATCAGCACCCACCGCGGCCCGTACTCCAGCACGGCCGCCGCGGCCCGTCGTAGATCGCCCTCGGACTCGACATGCACCCCCGTGAGTTGGGCCACTTCGTCGAGGTTCGGCGTCGCCACGGTCGCCGCAGGCAGGAGCTTCGTGCGGACCGAGTCCAGCGCGGAGGCGGCCAGCAGCGGGTCGCCGTGCTTGGAGACGCCCACCGGGTCCACCACGGCCGGCGCGTCCGTGCCGGAGATCAATTCGGCGACCGCCTCCACCAGTTCGGCCGAGGCCAGCATCCCGGTCTTCACGGCCTGTACGCCGATGTCGTCCACGACGCTGCGGTACTGGGCCCGCACGGCCTCCACCGGCAGCTCCCAGGCGCCCTGCACGCCCAGGGAGTTCTGCGCGGTCACGGCCGTGATCACGCTCATCCCGTGCACGCCGAGCGCCAGCATCGTCTTCAGGTCGGCCTGGATGCCCGCGCCGCCGCCGGAGTCGGAGCCGGCCACCGTGAGAACCCGGGGAATCATGACTCCATGTCCCCGAAGTGGTCCCAGCCGCCCTTGCTGGTCCAGGGCGCCCCGTCGACCGTCACCTGAGGCAGCGCCGAGGGGTTGAGGACCTCGCCGATGACCTTCCAGCGGGCCGGCAGCTTGGCGTCCGGCGGGAAGGTCGCCACGATCGCGTGGTCCTCTCCCCCGGTCAGCACCCACTGCAGCGGGTCCACGCCGACGGCCTGCCCGATGTCGTTCATCTGCGTGGGGATGTCGATCGCGCCGGAGCGGATGTCGATGCGGACCTTGCTGGCCTCGGCGATGTGCCCGAGATCGGCGATCAGTCCGTCGCTCACGTCGCACATCGCGGTCGCGCCGAGCGCGGCGGCCGCCGGGCCCGCGTGGTACGGCGGCTCGGGGCGCCGGTGGGCCTCGACGAAGGCGCGCGGGGAGCGGAAGCCGCGGGAGAGCACCGCGTAGCCGGCCGCGGACCAGCCCAGCCAGCCCGTGACGGCCACGAGGTCGCCGGGCTGGGCTCCGGCGCGGGTCACCGGCTCCTGGTTGCGCAGATCACCGAGCGCGGTGATCGACACCATGATCGTGTCGCCGCGTACGACGTCCCCGCCGACCACGGAGGCGCCCGCGACCTGGCACTCGTCGCGCAGGCCGTCCATCAGCTCGCTGGGCCAGGTGACCGGGAGTTCGGCCGGGACGACCAGGCCGAGCAGCAGCGCGGTCGGTACGGCGCCCATCGCGGCGATGTCCGCGAGGTTCTGCGCCGCCGCCTTGCGGCCGACGTCGTAGGCCGTGGACCAGTCGCGGCGGAAGTGCCGCCCCTCCAGCAGGATGTCGGTGCTCGCCACCACCCGGCGGTCGGGCGCGGCGACCACCGCGGCGTCGTCGCCGGGGCCGATCCGGACCGCCGGGGTGGTGGTGAGACGGGAGGTGAGCTCCCTGATGAGCCCGAACTCCCCTAGCTCACCGACAGTGCCCTTCATGACCCTTGCTCCCCTTCTGTCCCTTGCCCTGTGCCCGCTCGCGCGTCATCAGTGTCCCCGATACGGTCAAGGTGACCGTCAACTTCTGTCGTGCCTGCACCCTGGCGCGCAAGCCCGGTTCCCGCAGGTCTCCCCCCGGGGAGCGGCGACGCGATACCGTGGCGTTCCTTTTCCCCACATGATCCTCGTGGCCGCCCTGGAGGTTCCGTGGTACAGGCGTACATCCTGATCCAGACGGAGGTCGGCAAGGCGTCGACCGTCGCCGAGACGATCAACAAGATCCCTGGAGTGATCCAGGCCGAGGACGTGACGGGTCCGTACGACGTCATCGTGCGCGCTCAGGCCGACACCGTCGACGACCTCGGTCGCATGGTGGTCGCGAAGGTCCAGCAAGTGGACGGCATCACCCGCACCCTGACCTGCCCGGTCGTGCATCTGTAGCCCCCGTCTACGCTTGGCCGGTGAACATCTTCCGTCACCGGCCTCTCGGCCTGCTCGCGCCCGTGCTGCTGATCGCGGTCGCGGGCTGCTCAAGCGCAGACGACAGCGCCACGGTGGCGGTTCCCAGCCCCGACGCGAAGACGGCGAAGGCGTGCCGGGATCTGCACCGGGTGCTGCCCGAGAAGCTGGACGGACGGGGACGTCACGACCCCGAGCCCCGGTCCGCCTACACGGCAGGCTGGGGAAGCCCGGCGATCATACTGCGCTGCGGTGTCGCACGGCCGCCGAAGATGGTCGATCCGAAGGTGGCCGAGGGCGGGGACCGGGACGCCGTGGCCGGCGGGGTCGACGGCGTCGACTGGCTGATGGAGAAGCAGGGCGACGGCACCTGGCGGTTCACCACCGCCAACCGAGTGGCCTATGTGCAGGTGAGCCTGCCCGAGGGGATGTCCGGGCCGGACGGCACTCCGGTGCTCACCGGACTCGCGTCGGCCGTGAAGAAGGCGATCCCCGAGGGGATCGCCTCCATGCGGTGACAGCGGTGACAGCGGTGACAGCGGTGGTACGGGTCAGCGAAGCCCGGTCGAGCGGCGCAGCGCGGCCTGCACCAGGCGGTCCACCAGCTCCGGGTAGCTGATGCCGGTGGCCTGCCACATCTGCGGGTACATCGAGATGGGCGTGAAGCCGGGCATGGTGTTGATCTCGTTGATGACGAACTCGCCGTCCTCGGTGAGGAAGAAGTCCGCGCGGACCAGGCCCTCGCAGGAGGCCGCGTCGAACGCCTCGACCGCGAGACGCCGCACCTCGGCGGTCTCCTCGTCGGTGAGCGGCGCCGGGACGATGCCGGGCGTGGAGTCGATGTACTTGGCCTCGAAGTCGTAGTACGCGTGCGCGTCCGGCGGCGGGATCTCGGCCGGGACGGAGGCGCGCGGCCCGTCCTCGAACTCCAGGACGCCGCACTCGATCTCGCGGCCGCGCACCGCGGCCTCCACCAGGATCTTCGGGTCGTGCCGCTGTGCCTCGGCGATCGCCTCGTCCAGGCCGGAGAGGTCCTCGACCTTGGTGATGCCGATCGACGAACCCGCGCGCGCGGGCTTCACGAACAGCGGCCAGCCGTGCTCGCCGGCGAAGTCGATGATCTTCTTGCGGGCCGCGGACTCGTCCTGCGCCCACTCACGGGGCCGGATCACCACGTACGGGCCGACCTTGAGCCCGAAGGAGGTGAACACCCGCTTCATGTACTCCTTGTCCTGGCCGACGGCCGAGGCGAGCACACCCGCGCCCACGTACGGGATGCCGGAGAGCTCCAGGAGGCCCTGGAGGGTGCCGTCCTCGCCGTACGGGCCGTGCAGCACCGGGAAGACCACGTCGACCTCGCCGAGGGCCTTGGGCACGGAACCGGGCTCGCTGTAGACGACCTCGCGGCTGGCGGGGTCGACGGGGAGCACCACGCCGCCCTCGCTCGACTCCGCCAGTTCCGCCACGTTGGGGGTACGGCGGTCGGTGATGGCCATCCGCTCCGGCTCGTCCGCCGTCAGGGCCCAGCGGCCGTCCGCGGTGATACCGATCGGCAGGACGTCGTACTTCGTCCGGTCGATGGCCTTGAGGACGGCGCCGGCGGTGACCACGGAGATCCCGTGTTCGGAGCTGCGCCCGCCGAACACGACGGCCACGCGCGGCTTGCGGGACGGCTGCTCAGGGCTCTGGGGGAGGTTCTCGCTGCTCATATCGCGTTGAGAGTACCCGTTGGTAGAGCCCGGATACAGCGTCGACTCAGGGGGTTCGCTCAGCGTCGCTCGGGCTTCGCGCTGCGCGACATCAGCTCCTTCAGGGCGACCACCGGCGGCTTGCCCTCGTGCACGATGTCCACGACCGTCTCGGCGATGGGCATCTCCACACCGTGCCTGCGGGCCAGATCGGCCACGGACTCACAGGACTTGACGCCCTCGGCGGTCTGCTTGGTGACCGCGATGGTCTCCTCGAGGGTCATGCCCTTGCCGAGGTTGGTGCCGAAGGTGTGGTTGCGGGACAGCGGCGAGGAGCAGGTGGCCACCAGGTCGCCGAGGCCCGCGAGGCCGGAGAAGGTCAGCGGGTCGGCGCCGAGCGCCATGCCGAGCCGGGTGGTCTCGGCGAGGCCGCGGGTGATGAGCGAGCCCTTGGCGTTGTCGCCCAGGCCCATGCCGTCGGCGATGCCGACCGCGAGGCCGATGACGTTCTTGACCGCGCCGCCGAGTTCGCAGCCGACCACGTCGGTGTTGGTGTACGGCCGGAAGTACGGCGTGTGGCAGGCGGCCTGGAGCCGCTGGGCGACCGTCTCGTCGGTGCAGGCGACCACGGCGGCGGCCGGCATGCGGGCGGCGATCTCCCGGGCCAGGTTGGGGCCGGTGACCACGGCGATGCGGTCGGCGCCGACCTTGGCGACGTCGTCGATCACCTCGCTCATGCGCATGGTGGAGCCGAGTTCGACGCCCTTCATCAGGGAGACGAGCACGGTGCCCGGCGCGAGCAGCGGGGTCCACTCGGCGAGGTTGGCGCGCAGGGTCTGGGAGGGGACGGCGAGGACGGTGAAGTCCGCGTCCCGCAGGGCCTCGGCGGCGTCCGCGGTGGCGCGCAGGTTCTCCGGGAGTTCGACACCGGGCAGGTAGTCGGGGTTGGTCCGCGTCGAGTTGACCGCCTCGGCCAGTTCGGGGCGGCGGGCCCACAGGGTGACCTCGCAGCCCGCGTCGGCGAGGACCATGCCGAAAGCGGTGCCCCACGAGCCGGTGCCCATGACGGCAGCCCGGACAGGCTTGCTCACTTACCGTGCCCTTCTGTCTGCTTGTCCTGCGTGTTCTCCTGCACCAGCGGCTTCGCCTGCGCCTGGGTGCGGCGCCGCTGCTCCAGCCGCTCCTGGCGCGGGTCGTACGGGGTCGCAGGGGCCTTCTCGCCGCGGATCTCCTCCAGCTGGCGGGTGATGGCGGCCATGATGACCTCGGTGGCCTCCTTGAGGAGTTCCGGGGTCATCTCCTGGTCGTAGAAGCGCGAGAGGTCCACCGGCGGGCCCGCGAGGACCCGGTGGGTCTTGCGCGGGAAGAGGTGGGGCTTCTTGGCGTAGGGCGGCAGCAGTTCGTTGCAGCCCCACTGGGCGACCGGGATCACCGGGCACTTGGTCTGCAGGGCCACCCGGGCGGCACCGGTCTTGGCGGTCATCGGCCAGCCGTCCGGGTCGCGGGTGAGGGTGCCCTCGGGGTAGAACGCGACGCACTCGCCGCGTTCCACGGCCTCGATGGCGGCACGGAAGGCGCTGAGCGCGTCCGTGCTCTCGCGATAGACCGGGATCTGTCCGGTGCCGCGCATCGCGGCACCGACGAATCCCTTCTTGAAAAGTCCGCTCTTCGCCAGGAATCGCGGGACCCGTCCGGTGTTGTACTGATAGTGCGCGTACGCGAAGGGGTCCACGTGGGAATTGTGGTTGACCGCGGTGATAAATCCGCCGTCGGCCGGAATGTGCTCCATTCCACGCCAGTCCCGCTTGATCAGAACCACCAGCGGCGGTTTGCAGAGGACCGCTGCGAAGCGGTACCAGAACCCGATTCTGCGGCGGGACACGCGGACACCTTCCTCTAGGACTTGCTCCGGGCCCGGGGGCCGCACAAGTGTCGCCCCAGGCCGCCGGTCTGTCGAGAACACCGTACGCCCCACCCCCCGGCGCGCCGGATGCCACGGGGGACAATGAGCGCGACAAGAGAGGGGCGGTACGCCGGTGCAGTGGACCTTGGTCATCCCCCTGAAGCCTCTGGCGCGGGCCAAGAGCAGGCTCTCCGACACCGCCGGCGACGGGGTGCGCCCCGGGCTGGCCCTCGCGTTCGCGCAGGACACGGTGTCCGCGGCGCTGGCGTGTCCGGCGGTCACGGATGTGGCGGTAGTCACGGACGACGTGCTGGCCGGCCGGGAACTGGCGGCGCTGGGCGCCCGAATCGTCCCGGACGCACCGGCAAGCGGCCTGAACGCCGCTCTGGCGCACGGGGCGGCCGCTGTACGGGGAATGCGCCACCGCGCCGCGTTGGCGGCCCTGAACGCCGATCTCCCGGCCCTGCGCCCGCTGGAATTGTCCCGGGTGCTGGATGCCGCGGCCGAATTCCCGCGCGCCTTTCTCGCGGACGCGGCCGCCCTCGGCACCACTCTGCTGGCCGCGGCCCCCGACCAGGAATTGCGGCCCGCTTTCGGCACGGATTCCCGGGCTCGCCACCGCACCTCGGGCGCGACGGAACTCGCCCTCACCGAGGTCGATTCGGTACGCCAGGACGTGGACACCGGCGAGGACCTGCGCGCGGCGCTGGCACTGGGCGTGGGCCGGTACACGGCGGCGGTATCGGCGGGGTTACTGATTCCGGGGACCTGAGGTGCCCGGGGCGGGGTCTGGGCGGGGGTGGATTCCGCTCGCCCGCGCCGGCGGGGTGCCGCTGCACCCGCCCTCCCCCAAGCTCTCGACTTCGCTCATGCAGGGCCCCATCGCCCCAGGTGCACGACTACCCGCAGCTACGGACGGCACCTTTGCGGCCGACGGCGCCGCAACTCCCCAGGGGCGCGGGGCCGTATCGATATGCGGCTCCGCCGCGTGGGCGAGACCGGCCCCCACGCCCCCGCACTCGGGCGACGGCCCGCAGACCAACGGCGCGCCCCGAACCACGGCGGGCATTAGGCTGGCTGCCATGCAGGCGACCGCATACACGTACGACCCCGAAACCCGCGCCGGGCAGGTGCTCCTCGACGACGGCACCCCGGTCCCCTTCGACGCGGCTGCGTTCGACGCGGGCGGGCTGCGGCTGCTGCGCCCCGGGCAGCGGGTGCGCATCGAGACGGAAGGTGCCGGAGACGGCCTGCGGATCACGCTGGTGACCCTGCAGACGCTCTGAGGCTTCCGAAAAACGCCGCGGGCCGGGCTCCCCAGAGGAGTCCGGCCCGGCGCGTGAATGCCCTGGCGACTTACGACGCCTTGCGGGCAGTGGCCTTCTTCGCGGTGGTCTTGCGGGCCGTCGACTTCTTGGCCGGGGCCTTCTTGGCGGTGACCTTCTTCGCCGGGGCCTTCTTGGCCGTCGTCTTCTTCGCGGCGGCCTTCGCCGTGGTCTTCTTCGCGGCGGCCGTCGTCTTCTTGGCGGTGGTCTTCTTCGCCGTGACCTTCTTCGCCGTGACCTTCTTCGCGGGCGCCGCCTTCTTGGCGGTGACCTTCTTCGCGGCCGCCTTGGTGGTCTTCTTGGCCGCGGCCTTCTTGACCGTCGCGGCAGCCCCGCCGGTCAGGCTGCCCTTGGGCGCCTTCTTGACGGCGACCTCGCCGCCGCGCGGGAGCTTCTTCGAGCCGCTGACCAGGTCCTTGAAGCCCTGGCCCGCGCGGAAGCGCGGCACGGACGTCTTCTTGACCCGAACCCGCTCGCCCGTCTGGGGGTTACGGGCGTAGCGGGCGGGGCGGTCCACCTTCTCGAAGGACCCGAAGCCGGTGACCGAGACCCGCTCACCCGCGACGACCGCGCGGACGATGGCGTCCAGGACATGATCGACAGCATCGGCGGCCTGCTGGCGGCCGCCCATCTTGTCGGCAATCGCTTCTACGAGCTGCGCCTTGTTCACGTCTTCCCCTTCGGAGACATCGCCAGAACGAAAGTGTTCAAGCTTTTTCGCACGTTAGGCAGATATATACCGCAAATCAAACACGAAACGGGCTTATCACCCTTGTGCCGCAACGGACTCGGTTGCCCGGGCTGTTCAGCGGTCCTCGTCGGGGATCCGACCCTCGTCGAGGTCCTTGGTGAACCGCTCGAGCCGCCTTGCCGCATCGGCGATGTCGTGCTTGGCCGCGGCCGTAATGACCAGCAGCTTCCGGTTCAGCGCCATCCGTACGCCCTCCGGGACTTGCAGTGCGCGCACTCTTGTGTGCGCTTCCTTCAGTTGGTCCGCGACCGCCGCATAGAGCTCGAGTTGGCCGTCGTGTTCCATGCACAGATTGTGCCATCTGGGGCGAGTTGTCGCCTGCCCAGGGTGCAACTGCCGCCTCAAACGGCCTTCCGGGCACTTGCCAAAGCCGCGTTCACAACACTCGCGTACCCCGGCAACGGCCTTCGTAACGTGGGGAGTTGAGCGGACCTGCGAGAACGCGCGGAGCCGTTCGGGTGCAGAAACGGCCGTACCCCCGATCGTGGCGATCGGGGGTACGGAGAGGGTGTTGAGGTGGCCGGATCTCGACCCGGTCGGGGGACCTGGATCAGATCTGGAGCGTGCGCGGCTTGTAGCCCGGCCGCTTGGTCTCGTAATCGGCGATGTCGCCCTCGTTCTGGAGGGTGATGGAGATGTCGTCCAGGCCGTTCAGCAGCCGCCAGCGGGAGTTCTCGTCCAGCTCGAAGGAGGCGGTGACCCCCTCGGCGCGCACCTCGCGGGCCTCCAGGTCGACGGTGATCTCGGCCTGCGGGTCCCGCTCGGTCAGCTCCCACAGCGCGTCCACGACCTTCTGGTCGAGAACCACGGTGAGCAGGCCGTTCTTCAGCGAGTTGCCCCGGAAGATGTCCGCGAAGCGGGAGGAGATCACGGTCTTGAAGCCGTAGTTCTGCAGCGCCCAGACGGCGTGCTCACGGGAGGAGCCGGTGCCGAAGTCGGGGCCGGCGACCAGGACGGTGGCGCCCTGCCGCTCGGGCCGGTTGAGGATGAAGGACTCGTCCTTGCGCCAGGCCTCGAACAGCCCGTCCTCGAAGCCGTCCCGGGTCACCTTCTTGAGCCAGTGAGCAGGGATGATCTGGTCGGTGTCGACGTTGCTGCGGCGCAGCGGGACGGCCCGGCCGGTGTGGGTGGTGAAGGCTTCCATGATTCTCAGACTCCAGCGGGCGCAGGGGCGTCGGACAGGTCGGCGGGCGAGGCCAGGTGGCCCAGGACGGCGGTCGCGGCCGCGACCTGCGGCGACACCAGGTGGGTACGGCCGCCCTTGCCCTGCCGGCCCTCGAAGTTGCGGTTGGAGGTGGACGCGGAGCGCTCACCCGGGGCCAGCTGGTCGGGGTTCATGCCGAGGCACATCGAGCAGCCCGCGTGCCGCCATTCGGCGCCGGCCTCCTTGAAGACCACGTCCAGGCCTTCGGAGACGGCCTGCAGACCGACCCGCGCGGAGCCCGGGACGACCAGCATCCGTACGCCGTCGGCGACTTTACGGCCGCGCAGCAGGTCCGCGGCGGCGCGCAGGTCCTCGATACGGCCGTTGGTGCAGGAGCCTACGAAGACGGTGTCCACGTTGATGGAGCGCAGCGGCTGACCGGCCTCCAACCCCATGTACTCCAGAGCCTTTTCGGCGGCCAGGCGCTCCGAAGCGTCTTCGTACGAAGCCGGGTCGGGGACGGACGCCGAAAGCGGCGCGCCCTGGCCGGGGTTGGTACCCCAGGTGACGAACGGCGACAGCTCGTCGGCGTTGATGACGACCTCGGCGTCGAAGACGGCGTCCTCGTCCGTCTTCAGGGTCTTCCAGTACTCGACCGCGGCGTCCCAGTCGGCGCCCTCGGGGGCGTGCGGACGGCCCTTGAGGTACGCGAAGGTGGTCTCGTCGGGGGCGATCATGCCCGCGCGGGCACCGGCCTCGATCGACATGTTGCAGATGGTCATCCGGGCTTCCATCGAGAGCTTCTCGATGGCGGAGCCGCGGTACTCCAGGATGTAGCCCTGGCCGCCGCCCGTACCGATCCTGGCGATGATCGCCAGGATCAGGTCCTTGGCGGTGACGCCCTCGGGCAGCTCGCCCTCGACGGTGATGGCCATGGTCTTGGGGCGGGCCAGCGGCAGCGTCTGGGTGGCCAGCACGTGCTCCACCTGGGAGGTGCCGATGCCGAACGCCAGCGCACCGAAGGCACCGTGCGTGGAGGTGTGCGAGTCACCGCAGACGACGGTGGTGCCCGGCTGGGTCAGACCCAGCTGCGGACCCACGACGTGCACGACGCCCTGCTCGACGTCGCCCAGCGGGTGCAGGCGCACCCCGAACTCGGCGCAGTTCTTGCGCAGCGTCTCCAGCTGGGCGCGGGAGACCGGGTCGGCGATGGGCTTGTCGATGTCGAGGGTCGGGGTGTTGTGGTCCTCGGTCGCGATGGTGAGGTCGAGACGGCGCACCTTGCGACCGTTCTGACGCAGACCGTCGAAGGCCTGCGGGCTGGTCACCTCGTGCAGCAGGTGCAGATCGATGTAGAGGAGGTCGGGCTCGCCCTCGGCGCGCCGGACGACGTGGTCGTCCCAGACCTTCTCCGCGAGTGTCCTACCCATCGCTTTCCCTCCGACCGGCAAACGTCCACCGGCCCAACTAGAGATCTTGAGGAAGCGGCGACTGCCTTTTTAGGGGCCCCTGAAGTCGTGATTCCGGGCGTCCACCGCCAGGCCCGTTGGTCTGCGGGCCGCTGTGTGATTCCAGGGTGGCGCGTTCCACGGAAAATTGAACTTGCGTTTCACAGAGTGAGACGTGAGTATCGTTGCATGGACAACAGTAGCGGCGTCGGCGTTCTGGACAAGGCGGCCCTCGTCCTGAGCGCTCTGGAGTCCGGTCCGGCCACCCTCGCGGGTCTGGTCGGAGCCACCGGACTGGCAAGACCCACGGCCCACCGCCTGGCCGTGGCCCTGGAACACCACCGCATGGTGGCACGCGACATGCAGGGCCGGTTCATCCTCGGCCCGCGCCTCGCGGAACTGGCGGCGGCGGCCGGCGAGGACCGCCTGCTCGCGACGGCGGGCCCCGTGCTCACCCACCTCCGCGATGTCACCGGCGAGAGCGCACAGCTCTACCGACGCCAGGGTGACATGCGGATCTGTGTGGCCGCGGCGGAACGCCTGTCCGGCCTGCGGGACACGGTCCCGGTCGGATCCACGCTGACCATGAAGGCGGGCTCCTCGGCGCAGATCCTGATGGCCTGGGAGGAGCCCGAGCGCCTGCACCGCGGCCTCCAGGGCGCCCGCTTCACGGCGACGGCACTGTCGGGCGTACGACGCCGCGGCTGGGCCCAGTCCATCGGCGAGCGCGAGCCGGGCGTGGCGTCCGTCTCGGCGCCCGTACGCGGCCCCTCCAACCGCGTGGTGGCCGCGGTGTCCGTCTCCGGCCCCATCGAGCGCCTGACGCGCCACCCGGGCCGCATGCACGCCCAGGCGGTCATCGACGCGGCGGCCCGCCTGTCGGAGGCCCTGCGCCGCTCGGGCTGACGGCAGGAACGCCCGAGCGCCTCGGACGCACCCGGAGAGGGCCCGCCTCAACGCCGCGGCAGGCCCTCCCCGGTCCCCCGATCCCCCCGGTCAGCCGGCCTTCTCGGCCGCCGATGCCCGCTGCGACCGGTAGGCGAACCGGTCCTTCGCGTACCGACCCCGCCTCTCCAGCGGTATCTGCCCATGCGCTGCGGCCAGCCCGAACGCGGGCATATCGCCGTAGATCGTCTCGTACGACCCCTCGGGCACGACGTACGACTCGTGCCAGATGCCGACCTGCCCGCGCAGCTTCCCGGCCCGCTCCTTGCGGTTGAGGCGCGCCCAGGCCTTGTGATGGAAAGCGTCCGGTGCCGTCGCGTAGCCGTACAGCTTGTCCTTGGACTCCCAGTACTGCACGACGTAGTACGTCCGCGGCGAGGCCGTCAGCAGGACGTGGCTGAGCAGACCCCGCTCGGGTTCCTTCCGCAGGTCCCTCAGCATGCGGAGCATCGCGAGCATCACCGGCAGCCACAGGTGCACCGCCCAGAATCGGTTGATGCGCATGCCGATCAGCAGGACGACGACCTCGCCCTTCGCATCGGCAGTCGTACGGGTCACCATGACGACGTCCCCTCGTTGGTGAGCGAAGCTATCCAAGTAGCAATGCTTGGATAGTGCCGTTATCCGAGAAGGAGCGCAAGACATGCGGCTCGCCGAACTGAGCAGACACAGCGGTGTGTCCACCGCGACGATCAAGTACTACCTGCGCGAAGGGCTGTTGCCGCCGGGCCGCCAGGTCAACGCCACGACGGCCGAGTACGACGAGGAGCATCTGCGCCGGCTGCGGCTGGTGCGGGCGATGATCCAGGTGGGCCGGGTGCCGGTGGCGAAGGTGCGCGAGGTGCTCGGGCACGTGGACGACGACTCCCTGGGCCGCTCGATTCGCCTGGGCGCGGCGCTGTGGGCGCTGCCGCAGGTGCCGGAGCCGGACGAGGAGGACGAGTACGTCCAGGCCGCACACCAGGAGGTCGACAAGCTCCTGGACGAGCTCGGCTGGGAGAACGCCAAGCGGCTCACGACCATCTCCCCCGCGTACCGCTCGCTGGTGGTGGCGGTGGCCGCGTTCCGCCGGATCGGCTACACCTTCGGGGCCGAACTGCTCGCTCCGTACGCCGAGTTGATGTATCGGACAGCCGTCCTCGACCTGGACAACATGGAGACGTACACGTCGCAGGCGGAGCGGATCGAGTTCGCGGTCCTGGGGGCGATCCTCAACGAGCCGGTGCTGCAGGCGCTGCACCGGCTGGCCCAGGAGGAGGAGACGACACGGCGGTACGGGTTCGAGTAGCCGGCGCGGGACACGACGAAGGCCCTCCGCAGAAGCGGAGGGCCTTCCTCTTGTACCCCCGACCGGATTCGAACCGGCGCTACCGCCTTGAGAGGGCGGCGTGCTAGGCCGCTACACAACGGGGGCCTGGACACTGCGTTTCCGCAGGTCCGAGCTGGTCTACCTGGACTCGAACCAAGACTAACTGAACCAGAATCAGTCGTGCTGCCAATTACACCATAGACCAATGATGGTTTAGACCAGTCGTACCCCCGACCGGATTCGAACCGGCGCTACCGCCTTGAGAGGGCGGCGTGCTAGGCCGCTACACAACGGGGGCCCTAGCGATCCCGAGATGATCGAGATCAGTACCCCCGACCGGATTCGAACCGGCGCTACTGCCTTGAGAGGGCAGCGTGCTAGGCCGCTACACAACGGGGGCTTTGCAGATGAGCTCTGCGAGCTGGCCTACCTGGACTCGAACCAAGACTAACTGAACCAGAATCAGTCGTGCTGCCAATTACACCATAGGCCACTGGAACTCAAGCCCCTGCGGGGATCTCGTTCTAGTTCGCGCCTCCGGTTCCTGGCCTTTCGGCCCGCTCTCCGGCGGCGCAGGAAGAACATTACCCGAAGGTGGACGGGGCTCCAAAACGGGTATCCGCATGGACGAGCGCTGGGAGTTCGGCGAGGGTCGAGATCCGGTGTGCGGCCACCGCGTCCGGGCCCTGCGCGTACACCCCGCCGCGGTCGATCCAGACGGACAACAGCCCGGCCTCGGCCGCGCCCCGCCCGTCGATCTCCGGGTGATCACCGACGTACGCCACCTCGTGCGGGGACAGGTCGAGTGCCTCGCAGGCCGCGAGGAACGCGCCGGCCTCCGGCTTGGAGACGCCCAGCTCGGCGGCGCACAGCAGGCTCTCGAAGCGGTCGCGCACGCCGAGGGTGCGCAGCTTGTGCTCCTGGACCGTGAGGCTGGAGTTGGACAGCACCCCGTGCCGGTGGCTGGCGGCGAGGGCGTCCAGGGCGGGCAGCACGTCCGGGAACAGGCTCCAGGCGGCCTCGTAGTGAGCGATGTAACGCCGGAACCAGACGTCGGCCTCGGCGTCGGACAGCTCCTGCCCCAGGAAGACCCGTACGCGGTCGCGCCGCTGCCCCTCGAAGGACACCTCCCCCGCCGAGAAGCGCGCCCACTGCTGATCGGTGACCTCCCGCCACCGCACGAGCGCCTGCTCCGGGCTGTCGTACCCGGAGAGCAGGCCCTCCGCCGCCAGATGGGCCCGCATGCCCTCGCGGTCCGCACTCGTGTAGTCGAAAAGGGTGTCGTCCACGTCCCAGACCACAGCTCTGATCGTCATGAGAGCGACCGTACCTTCCGCGCGCCGTCAGCCGAGGGTCGTCGTGCCGGTCAGGGCCGGGTTCCTGCCCGGACCGTCGCGGGGCCGGGCGGCGGTGAGCTTCCAGGTGCACCTGGGAGCGTCAGGGCGACGACGGAGGGCGAGGAGACCTGTGCCTCCGTCTGTGTGAACGGCGAGGTGGGGACGCCGCTGGGGACGGTCACCACCTGGCCGTAGGTCGCGGTGAGGTGGGCGATCCGGCCGCCGAAGCGGTCCACGGCCCACCGTCCGCTGCTGCCGCCGGTGTTCCGGTCCGTCCTGGGCAGGACGGCCACGGTGCGGGTGTGCGCGGTACCGGTCGAAGCCGCGGCTCCGGTGGAGCCAGGTGTCGACGGCCTGGATGTCGGTGGGCACGCACGGGGCGCCGGTGGCCCCGGTGGTCGTGGTCCGGCCGGTCTTCGGATCGCGGCCGGTGATCGACCCCCTGGCGCTGCCGGGTGTCCACAGGACCTGGCCCCGGACGGCCGCGGTGGTGCGGCCGCGGCTGAGCACGACCGCGCCGGAGGCGGCGCCGCGCGGGAAGCCGACGATCTGCACGCCGGGCGTGCCGCCGTCGAGGAGCACGTAGCGGCCGGTGCCACCGGCGATGCGGCGTCCGTCCGGGAAGCGGAGCTCGGCCGCAGGGGTGAACGCCGGAGGACGGCTCGGTGGACGTACGCAGGGCGGCGCCCGAACCGGACGCCGCCCTGTCTCCGCCGTGTTCTGCGAAGAGACGCTGTACGAGGAGTCGCTACGCGGAGAGCTTGGCCAGCGCCGCGTCGATGCGGTCCAGCGTCTTCTCCTTGCCGAGGACCTCGAGGGACTCGAACAGGGGCAGACCGACCGTGCGGCCGGTGACGGCCACGCGGACCGGGGCCTGGGCCTTGCCGAGCTTGAGGCCGTGGGCCTCGCCGGCGGCCAGGACGGCCTCCTTGAGGGCCTCGGCCGACGTCCAGTCCGCCGAGTCCAGCTTCTCGCGGGCCGTGCGCAGCAGGGCGTCCGAGCCCTCCTTCATCGCCTTCGTCCAGCTCGCCTCGTCGAAGACCGGCTCGGCGAGGAAGAGGAAGTCGACGTTGTCGGTGATCTCGGAGAGCACCTTCAGCCGGGTCTGGGCGTGCGGGGCGATCGCCTGCCACTTGGCCTCGTCGAAGTCCTCCGGCGCCCAGGGGGCGAACGGCGCCTTCAGCCAGGTGCGGCAGCGCTCCGTGAACTCCTTCGCATCCAGCATGCGGATGTGGTCGGCGTTGATCGCCTCGCACTTCTTGAGGTCGAAGCGCGCCGGGTTGGGGTTCACGTCGGCGATGTCGAAGGCGGCGACCATCTCGTCGATGGTGAAGATGTCCTTGTCGGCCGAGAGCGACCAGCCGAGCAGCGACAGGTAGTTGAGCAGGCCCTCGGGCAGGAAGCCCCGCTCGCGGTAGAGGTTGAGGGACGACTGCGGGTCACGCTTGGAGAGCTTCTTGTTGCCCTCGCCCATGACGTACGGCAGATGACCGAAGGCCGGGGTCTGCTTGGCGATGCCCAGCTCGGTCAGGGCCTTGTACAGGGCGATCTGGCGCGGGGTGGAGGAGAGCAGGTCCTCGCCGCGCAGGACGTGGGTGATCTCCATCAGGGCGTCGTCGACCGGGTTGACCAGCGTGTACAGCGGGGCGCCGTTGGCGCGGACGATGCCGTAGTCCGGGACGTTCTCCGGGGTGAAGGTCAGCTCGCCGCGGACCAGGTCCGTGAAGGTGATCGTCTCGTCGGGCATCCGGAAGCGGACGATCGGGGTGCGGCCCTGGGCCTTGTACTGCTCGACCTGCTCGGCGCTCAGGTCGCGGCAGTGGCCGTCGTAGCCGGACGGCTTGCCGGCGGCGCGGGCGGCCTCGCGGCGGGTGTCCAGCTCCTCCTGGGAGCAGTAGCAGTGGTAGGCGTGGCCGGCGTCCAGGAGCTTCTGGGCGACGTCCTTGTAGAGGTCCATGCGCTGCGACTGGCGGTACGGCGCGTGCGGGCCGCCGATCTCGGGGCCCTCGTCCCAGTCGAAGCCCAGCCAGCGCATCGCGTCCAGCAGCTGGTTGTACGACTCCTCGGAGTCGCGGGCCGCGTCGGTGTCCTCGATGCGGAAGACCAGGGCGCCCTGGTGGTGCCGGGCGAACGCCCAGTTGAACAGGGCGGTGCGGACCAGGCCCACGTGGGGGTTACCGGTGGGCGAGGGGCAGAAACGTACGCGTACGGGGGAGCCGGATGCGCTAGCCACGCTTGACAACCTTGTTGGTGAGAGTGCCGATGCCTTCGATGGTGACGGCGACCTCGTCGCCGACGTTCAGGGGGCCGACCCCTGCGGGGGTGCCGGTGAGGATGACGTCGCCGGGCAGCAGGGTCATGGCCTCGCTGATGTTGACGATCAGGTCCTCGATGGAGTGGATCATCTCGCTCGTGCGGCCCAGCTGGCGCTGTTCGCCGTTGACCGTGAGCTGGATGGTCAGGTCGTTCGCGCGGTCGAGGTCCAGGCCCGTCTCCACCCAGGGGCCGAGCGGGCAGGAGGTGTCGAAGCCCTTGGCCCGAGCCCACTGCTTCTCACGCTTCTGCACGTCGCGGGCGGTGACGTCGTTGGCGCAGGTGTAGCCGAGGATCACGTCCTTGACGCGCTCGCGCGGCACCTCGCGGCACATGCGGCCGATGACGACGGCCAGCTCGGCCTCGTGGTGCAGCTCCTGCGAGAAGGACGGGTACTGGATCTCGTCCCCGGGGCCGATCACCGAGGTGGACGGCTTGAAGAAGGCGAACGGGGCCTCGGGCACCTCGTTGCCCAGCTCCTTGGCGTGGTCGGCGTAGTTGCGGCCGAACGCCACGACCTTGTTGGGGAGGACCGGCGGGAGCAGTCTGACCTTGCTCAGCGGCACCTTCGTCCCGGACAGCTCGTAGTCCGCGAACGGGATGCCCTTGATGATGTCGAGGACGAGTTCGTCCTGCTTCTCGCCCTCGACCGCGCCGAAGGCTACGTTCCCGTCGATGGAGAACCTGGCGATGCGCACGGGATCCTGCGCCCCTCACTGAGTACCGGCGTACTGACGCCCCAGGTTAACCGGTCGGGCCTCCCGCGTTCGGGAAGGCGACGGGCGCCGGGGACGAGCGCGGCCCGGAAGATCGTCGTGCCTGCGACGATCTTCCGGGCCGCGCTCGCCGTGCGTGTGCGGTGCCCGCTCGGCTACTCGCCGGCCGCGACCGCCGCGGCCACCGGGATCTCCATGAGAACGGTGCGCCTCGGGTTCGCCGTCTGGGCGGGGAGGTCGACGGCGTGCTCCGGCAGCTCGGGCGTCTGCAGCTCGTCGGCGTCCTCGAGGTGCGCCAGAGTCGTGCGCCGCGGGTTGGCTATGTTGCGGAACATCATCGTCGTCTTCACCGTTGTACGTCCTGTGGCCTCGTGTCGGAGTTGGCAGAGTCGCCCATCTTGTAAAGCGCCAGGCTAAACATGCGATTCCCCGCCTCAGACCTGAACTCCCCGTGATCTGCATGTGAGTTTGCTCACGGATCCACGGGCAAACCGGTCAATTCCGGCCGACAACTCTTCCCGCCGAAACGGACATTGACCCCCTGAAGCTGTCATTCCGCTCCTGATCATGGCGACTGGGACACGTGACACCAGGGGGCGACTCGCAGGCATAAGTCCACTTTGACCTGGATTACACACCACAGTTGGTAACCCATGCCTCACAGCCCGTCACGTAGGTCACAGCTCGGGACACGGCCCTTGTTGGAGATCCGGCACTGTGCTGGAATTCCACGGACCGCCGCGGGATCGAGCCGGCGCGCAGGGGGCGCAACGCAGCGCCAAGTGGCGGCGAGATAGGGGGGAACCTGCGCCGGTCACTCCAGACCAATCGGAGAGCGCATTCAGGGCGTTCTCCAATACGCCGACACCGTGTCCCTCCGTTCACGCGGAGGGGTGCCTGGTCCAGAGGTTGCGACGCTAGTGCAGGGACGTTTCAAGAGGGATGGCAGCGCTTCGGCGGAGCCGGATGCGCACGGCGGGACCGACCGCGGCTCCACGCCCCAGCACGCCCAGATCCCGGGCCCGGCCCCGTCCGGAGACAGCGGTGAGCGCCCCGGGCGCCCCGGCGCGTCCTCCTCGGCGGGCCCCACGAAGACCGGGAACCCCACCCCGACCGTGAAGCCCACCCAGGGCCCGACCGGCCCCGGTTCGCGTGTGGCCCTGCGCAACTGGCGCATCTCCACGCGTCTGGTCTCGCTGCTCGCGCTCCCCGTGGTGGCAGCCACCTCGCTGGGCGCACTGCGCATCGACCAGAACATCACCGACATCCAGCAGCTCGACAACATGAAGCTGCTGACGGAGATGACCAAGCAGGCCACCGAACTGGCCCAGGCGCTCCAGGACGAGCGCGACCAGTCGGCCGGTCCCCTGTCGCACGGCCTGAAGTCGACCGACTACCAGATCAAGGGCTTCCAGGACAAGACCGACCGGGCCCGCGAGAACTTCCTCAACGCCTCCGAGGAGATCGACGAGGCGAGCAAGAACGGCAACCTCCAGGGCGTCCGCGACACCCTGGTGAGCCTCGCCAACCAGCTGGACGACCTGGCCAAGATCCGCCGGTCCGCCTACCAGGCGAAGGGCAACTCGACGCAGACCGTCGAGTCGTACCACCGGCTGATCACCCAGCTGGTTGACCTCTCCCAGGCCATGGCCGAGGCGTCCAGCAACCCCGAGATGATCACGCGCACCCGCGCCCTGGCGGCCTTCTCCAGCGCCAAGGAGTACGCCTCCGTGCAGCGTGCCGTCATCGCCGCGGCGCTGACCACCAGTGGCAACACCAAGGGCACGCTCTCCTCGAACGACCGCCTCTACGGCCAGTCGGCGTACGAGAGCGAGAACTCCGAGATCGCGATCTTCCGGAAGATCTACAGCAGCCAGAACCCGGACGAGCTGCTCAAGCCGATCGAGGAGAACAACCCGACGATCCAGGGCGCCGACCTCTACGCCAAGCGGACCTTCGAGTCCCCCACCGGCCTGGACGGACTGCCGCCCCGCTCGTACCGCGACTGGGTGGACGACAGCACCACCAAGATCGACCAGATGAAGAAGATCGAGCACACGCTGCTCGAGGACATGGAGCAGAAGGCCCGCGAGCTGCGCAGCGCCTCCGAGCGCGACGCGATCATCTCCGGTGCGCTGATCCTGATCGTCCTCGGCATCTCGCTCGTCGGCGCGTTCGTCGTGGCCCGCTCCATGATCCGCTCGCTGCGCCGTCTGCAGGAGACCGCCACCAAGGTCGCCCAGGACCGCCTGCCCGAGCTGGTCAAGCAGCTGTCCGAGTCCGACCCGCAGGACGTCGACACGTCCGTGGAGTCGGTCGGTGTGCACTCCCGGGACGAGATCGGCCAGGTGGCCGCGGCCTTCGACGACGTGCACCGCGAGGCGGTCCGCCTCGCCGCCGAGCAGGCCCTTCTGCGGGGCAACGTCAACGCGATGTTCACCAACCTCTCGCGCCGCTCCCAGGGCCTCATCCAGCGTCAGCTCTCGCTCATCTCCGAACTGGAGTCCCGCGAGGCCGACCCGGACCAGCTGTCCTCCCTCTTCAAGCTCGACCACCTCGCGACGCGTATGCGCCGTAACGGTGAGAACCTCCTCGTTCTCGCCGGTGAAGAGCCCGGCCGCCGCTGGACCCGCCCGGTCCCGCTGGTCGACGTGCTCCGCGCCGCAGCGTCCGAGGTGGAGCAGTACGAGCGCATCGAGCTGGCCGCGGTCCCGACCACCGAGGTTGCCGGCCGCGTCGTCAACGACCTCGTGCACCTCCTCGCCGAGCTGCTCGAGAACGCCACCTCCTTCTCCTCGCCGCAGACCAAGGTCAAGGTCACCGGTCACGCGCTGCCCGACGGCCGTGTGCTGATCGAGATCCACGACACCGGTATCGGCCTCTCCCCCGAGGACCTCGCGGCGATCAACGAGCGGCTCGCTTCGCCGCCCACCGTGGACGTCTCGGTGTCCCGCCGCATGGGTCTGTTCGTGGTCGGTCGTCTGTCCCAGCGCCACGGCATCCGCATCCAGCTGCGCCCCTCCGACTCCGGTGGTACGACCGCGCTGGTCATGCTCCCCGTCGACGTCGCCCAGGGCGGCAAGAAGCCCGCGGGCAAGCCCGGCGCCCCCGCGCCGACCGGTGGTCCGGCCGCCGCGCAGGCCGCGGCCGGTGCTGCCGCCGCCCGCCGCAACAACGGCGGCAACGGCTCGGGCGGTGCCCTCGGCGGCGCCCCGTCCGGCGGCGGCCTCCTCGGCGCCGGTCCGTCCCCGCGTGGCCAGGTCGGCTCCGCCCAGGGTCCCCGGGCCGCGCTGCCCGGCGCCGGCCAGGGCGGCCGTCCCGGTGCGCCGGGTGGTGCGCGTGGTCCGCAGCAGGGTCCGGGTGCCTCGCAGCAGGGCCGGCAGGCGCCGGCCGGGGCGGGTGCGGGCGGCTTCGGCGGTCCCGGTGCCACGCAGGGCCTGCAGTCCGCGGGCCTCGGCGGATCGCAGCAGGACGCCTTCGGTGGTCGTGGTCCGGCGCAGCCGCGCGCCGGCGCGGGCGCTGCCGACCAGGGCCGTCAGCCGCAGCTGCCGCCGCGCGGCGGTCCGCGGGCCGAGCTGCCCGGCAGCAACCCGCCGCGCACCCAGGACTGGAGCGACAGCTCCCAGGCCTCGCTGTCACGCGCCTCGCTGGACACCCCGCGCGGCCATGACGAGCAGGACCCGGCGCAGACCTCGCGCATGCCGCGTGTCGACGACCGGCAGGGCCCGGGCGCGACCGCCGAGATGCCCCGCATCGACGCGCAGGGCCCGGCCGCCACGGGCGAGTTCCCCCGCCCGGACTTCGGCGCCAACGGTTCCACGGGCCAGTTCCCGCGCCCGGACCTGAACGGCACGAGCAGCTCGACGGGCCAGTTCCAGCGTCCCGGCACCCAGCAGGGCAACGGCCAGTACGGCCAGCAGGACGCCAACGGGTTCGTCCGCCCCGACGTGTACGGCACGTCGGCGCCCGGGCAGCAGAACCCGCAGAGCACCGGCCAGTTCGCGGCCCCGCAGGCCTACGACGCCGGCTTCGACGGCAGCTCCACCGGCCGGCACGCGCTGCCCGGCCGCCCGGGCCAGAGCCCGGCGAACACCGGCCAGTTCGAGCGGCCCCAGCAGGGCAACCGCGGCGACTTCGGCGCCTCGCGCCCGCCGGCCCCGCAGCAGCGTCCGGCCCGCCGGGAGCCGGAGGCACTGCCGCCGGCCACCGGCCCGGTCGACGGTCGTACCCCGCTGTACGACACGTTGGAAACCAACTGGTTCCACGGCAACCAGCCGGAGCGGCAGCCGGACAACCCCCCGGCTCCGTCCCCGGCACCGCAGCAGCAGGCGCCCGCGCCTGCTCCGCAGCGCTCTCCCGCCACCGGCTCCTGGCGCACCTCGCCCAACGACGAACTCGTCCGTCAGGCGGAGCGTGTCCGGCAGCCCGCGGCGGGTGGCATCACCACCTCCGGCCTGCCGCGCCGGGTGCCCCGGGCGAACCTCGTCCCGGGTACGGCTCAGCAGCAACAGCACCAAGCCGGTCCGCAGGTCTCGCGTGCGCCTGACGACGTACGCGGCCGGCTGACCAATCTCCGTCGGGGTATCGCACAGGGTCGTCAGGTCGGCAACGGCCAGACCGGCAGCTACCCGAACCCCACTCACCAGCAGGAGCGTTAGTTGAGTCCGATGAGCCAGGCGGCACAGAACCTGAACTGGTTGATCACCAACTTCGTGGACAACACCCCCGGGGTGTCGCACACGGTGGTGGTCTCCGCCGACGGCCTTCTGCTGGCGATGTCCGAAGGCTTCCCGCGGGACCGCGCCGACCAGCTCGCCGCCGTCGCCTCCGGGTTGACCTCCCTCACGGCCGGGGCGTCCCGGATCTTCGAGGGCGGCAACGTGGCGCAGACGGTCGTCGAGATGGAGCGCGGTTTCCTCTTCCTGATGTCCGTCTCGGACGGGTCGTCCCTCGCGGTCCTGGCCCACCCGGAGTGCGACATCGGTCTCGTCGGCTACGAGATGGCACTGCTCGTCGACCGCGCGGGTGCGGTACTCACCCCGGACCTGCGCGCCGAACTCCAGGGCAGTCTGCTCCACTGACCCGCCCCGGCACCACCCACCTCACGAAAACACCGTCCGGCCGCCACAATCCCCCCACCGGCCCCGTCAGACGGCTTGACTGACCGACTTGCTGTCCCGCCCGGAGGATTCATGACCCCGCCCACCGCCTCTCATGATCCGTACGCGGAGCCGTACGGGGATGAGGGCGACCAGCCGCTGGTACGTCCGTACGCGATGACCGGTGGCCGGACCCGGCCGCGCTATCAGCTCGCCATCGAGGCGCTGATCAGCACCACGGCCGACCCGGCAGCGCTCATGGGGCTGCTCCCGGAGCACCAGCGCATCTGCCACCTGTGCCGTGAGGTCAAGTCGGTCGCGGAGGTGTCGGCGCTGCTGGCCATGCCGCTCGGCGTGGCCCGGATCCTGGTGGCCGACCTCGCCGAGGCCGGCCTGGTCGCCATTCACCAGCCGGGTGGCGACGAGAACAACGGCGGCGCTCCGGACGTGACGCTGCTCGAAAGGGTGCTCAGTGGACTTCGCAAGCTCTGACGCGGGCCGGGCCACCACCTCGGCGAAGATCGTGGTGGCGGGCGGCTTCGGCGTGGGCAAGACCACGTTCGTCGGCGCCGTCTCGGAGATCAACCCGCTGCGCACAGAGGCCGTCATGACGTCCGCTTCGGCAGGCATCGACGACCTCACCCACACCGGGGACAAGACCACCACCACGGTGGCCATGGACTTCGGCCGTATCACCCTGGACCAGGACCTGATCCTGTACCTCTTCGGTACGCCCGGTCAGGACCGCTTCTGGTTCATGTGGGACGACCTGGTGCGCGGCGCCATCGGCGCGGTGGTGCTCGTGGACACCCGGCGCCTCGCCGACTGCTTCCCGGCCGTGGACTACTTCGAGAACAGCGGTCTGCCGTTCGTCATCGCCCTCAACGGCTTCGACGGCCATCAGCCGTACACCCCCGACGAGGTGCGCGAGGCCCTGCAGATCGGGCCGGACTCGCCGATCATCACGACGGACGCCCGCCACCGCGCGGACGCCAAGAGTGCGCTGATCACGCTCGTGGAGCACGCCTTGATGGCCCGCCTGCGGTAGCACCCAAGTACAACGTGCCGTACGGCAGTTGCCGTAAAGCCATCGGAGCCGACTGTGGCCTTTGACACGGTCGGCTCCGCTGTTCATAACAGTTCGGCAGAGGAATCCCCCGGCATCACCACGCGACGCGGTCGAGCGGTGCCGCTGTGCTCACAAACGCCCCGCCTTTTGGCGGGGCTCGCTCTTTATGACCGTTTTATCTAGGGCTTACATGTGCACCGTCCGGGGGTTTCCACTGTTTGGAAGTGCGCTGGTCCACGTGCTGGAATGCCTGAACTGCCCAATAGTCAAAGACGTACCTAGTGGTCGATGACGAACGGGGCTCTGAGAGACTGCGGCACGACGAAGGTGCCGACCGCCGAGAGGTTGTTGGTCGAGTGAGGCGAAGCAAGAACGGTCCCGAGCCGTCGGCGCGGGGCAACTTCACCCCGCCGCCGCGCGCTGCGGCGCCCACCCCTGTGCCCGGCTCGGAGCCGGCGGCCACTCCCGCGAAGAGCGGCGGCCGTTTCTCCCCGCGCAACTGGCGCGTGCCGACCAGGCTGAACGCGATTCTGCTCATACCCGTGGCGGTGGGTCTCGTCATGGGCGGCTTCCAGGTGAAGAACTCGATCGACACCTGGCAGGACGCTCAGGACGCGGAGAACACCGCCCGCCTGGTCCGGGCCTCGCTGTCCTACGCCGATGCCCTCTACAACGAGCGGGACATCACGGCCACGCCCCTGCTGAAGGGCAAGAGCCAGTCCCCCGAGGACAAGCTCACCGTCAAGCAGGCCCGCGCCGCCACCGACCGCGCCGCCCAGGCCTTCGACGACGCGGCGCAGAGCATGCCGGACAAGTCCGGACTCAATCGCCGGCTGACGCTGTTCCGCAAGGCCGAGCCCTTCCTGCAGACGCTGCGCGCCGGCGCGTACACCTCCAAGTTCACCGGTGTGCAGACCGAGGAGGGCTACGTCAAGGTCGCCCACCCGCTCATGGAGTTCGCCAACGAGCTGGGCCTCGGCACCGGAAACATCACCTCCTACGGCCGTACCGTCTACGCCATCTCGCTCACCAAGGCGGCACTGTCGCTGGAGCGCTCCATCGGCATGCACATCCTGGAGAAGCCGGGTCCGGACGCCCCGAACCTGGCGAGCCAGCGTGTTGCCCTGTCCTCGTACGCCTATCTCGAGGGCATCGCCGTCGAGGAGTACGAGGGCGGTGGCACCCAGGCCGACGCGGACAAGCTCGACCAGCTGAAGAAGGACATCCAGACCAAGGCCGCGGCCATGGCCCAGCAGGCCAAGGCCAAGAACCCGAACTACGTGCCCCCGCCGGCCCCGACGAAGATGATCGGAGCGCTCGCCCAGCTGGACTCCACGGCTCCCGCCGCGCGCCAGCAGCTCGCTCTGGGCGGCATCAGCGCGGAGAACTGGTGGGCGGTCAACACCCTCAAGTTCAACGCATACCGCACGATCGAGTCGGACATGGCCGACAAGGCCGTGAGCGAGGCGTCGAGCATCGCTGACGACGCCAAGACCTCCGCGATCATCACCGGCGCCGTGGTCGTCGTCGCCCTGCTCCTCGCGTTCATCCTGGCCGGTACGGTCGCCCGCCAGATGAGCCGGTCGATGCGCCAGCTGCGCAACGCCGCCTTCGGCATCGCCGAGCAGCGCCTGCCGATGCTGGTCGACCAGCTCTCGCGCACCGACCCCGGCCGCGTCGACACCCGCGTCGCACCGATCCCGATCAACTCGACCGACGAGATCGGTGAGGTCGCCCGCGCCTTCGACCAGGTCCACCGCGAGGCCGTCCGGCTCGCCGCCGAGCAGGCCCTGCTGCGGGGCAACATCAACGCGATCTTCACCAACCTGTCGCGCCGCAACCAGTCGCTGATCGAGGGCCAGCTGACCCTGATCACCGACCTGGAGAACAACGAGGCCGACCCGGACCAGCTGGAGAACCTCTTCCGCCTGGACCACCTCGCGACCCGTATGCGCCGCAACGGCGAGAACCTCCTGGTCCTCGCCGGCGAGGAGCCGGGCCGCCGCTGGGACCAGCCGGTCCCGCTGGTCGACGTCCTGCGCGCCGCCTCCTCCGAGGTGGAGCAGTACGAGCGCATCGAGCTGTCCGGTGTCCCGGAGGCCGAGATCCACGGCCGTGCCGTGACCGACCTCGTGCACCTGCTCGCCGAGCTGCTGGAGAACGCCACGACGTTCTCCTCCCCGCAGACCAAGGTCCGCGTCACCGCGACCCGTCTCCCCGACGGCCGCGTGATGATCGAGATCCACGACAAGGGCATCGGCCTCACCGCCGAGGACTTCGCGGACATCAACCACAAGCTGGCCAACCCGCCGACCGTGGACGCCGCGATCTCGCAGCGCATGGGCCTCTTCGTGGTCGGCCGGCTGTCCGACCGGCACGGCATCCGCGTCCAGCTGCGTCCCTCGGGCGAGCAGGCGGGCACGACCTCCCTGGTCATGCTGCCGGACGCCATCACGCACGGCGGTGGCGCCGAGGCGCCGCTGGACCACGAGGAGTTCACGGTCTCCCAGATCATCCCGGACCAGCAGTTCCAGGGTGAGAGCTTCGGCCAGGTGGCGCCCATGCGCACCGCCGCCGAGCTGGGCTTCGACGACAGCCGGTACTCCGAGGTCCCCGACGACATCCGCGGACTGGACCCCGTCGGCCGCTCCCTGATGCGCGAGGGGCGCCGGGCGGCCCTGGAGGCCCAGAACCACGGCCAGCCGCAGGAGGCCGCCGAGCAGCCCGCGTTCCGGGACGACTTCGACACGCAGCAGGGCTACGACGGCAGCAGCACGGGTTACACCGAGCAGCCGTCGTACCAGGAGCAGCCGCAGCAGGCGTACCAGGAGCAGACGTACGAGGAGCAGCAGCACACCTCGTACGAGAAGGCGTACGACGACCAGTACTACTCGCCGAACGACGGTCTGCCGCAGCGCGACGACTTCTCCCAGAACGGCAGCGGCTACCCCGAGCCCGCGTATTCGGAGCCCGCTCAGGACGAGCACGCGCCCGCGCACGCCTCCGCGTCCGACGGATTCGGCTCCTACGAGAGCCAGTCCTACCAGGACGACTGGCCGCAGCAGCCGCAGCAGCCGCAGCAGCCGCAGCAGCACGGTTACCAGAACGGCTATCCGGCCCAGTACGCTCCGGAAACGGAATCCGCGCAGGCCGGTGACGCAGATGAGCGGAACCACGTAGGCTTCGACCGTCCGGGACCGGCCACTCCCGCCTCCCACCAGCTGACCGACGCCGGGCTCCCCCGCCGTGGATCCGTCCCGAGCGGCTCCAACGGCTCGAGCGCCACCAACGGCACGGCACGCGTGCAGCAGGAAGCGCCGGCTCCCGCACCGGGCAACGCCCCGGGGCAGAACGGTGACAGCGGCTGGCGTTCGGCGAACGACGAGCGCTGGCAGCAGGCCTCGCAGCTCCGGAAGCCCAAGGCGGGCGGGGTCACCTCCTCCGGCCTGCCGCGGCGGGTACCCAAGGCCAACCTGGTCGAGGGCACCGCCGAGAGCACCCCTCAGGGAGGCCCACAGGTCTCCCGCGCCCCGGAGGATGTCCGGGGCAGGCTGAGCAACCTGCGTCGGGGCGTCCAGCGCGGACGCAGCGCAGGCAGTGAAACGAACGGCCAGGGCTTCGGTCCTGACAGCACCTACAACCAGGAGCGTTAGTGTGAGCCCGATGAGCCAGGCGGCACAGAACCTGAACTGGTTGATCACCAACTTCGTGGACAACACCCCGGGGGTGTCCCACACGGTGGTGGTCTCCGCCGACGGACTCCTTCTGGCGATGTCCGAAGGCTTCCCCCGCGACCGCGCCGACCAGCTCGCGGCCGTCGCCTCCGGTCTGACGTCTCTGACGGCAGGCGCCTCCCGGATCTTCGAGGGGGGCAGCGTGAACCAGACGGTTGTGGAGATGGAGCGGGGATTCCTGTTCATCATGTCCATCTCTGATGGTTCGTCACTCGCCGTTCTGGCCCACCCGGAGGCGGACATCGGCCTCATCGGGTACGAGATGGCCCTTCTGGTGGACCGCGCCGGCACGGTCCTCACCCCGGATCTGCGTGCAGAACTCCAGGGAAGCCTTCTCAACTAACAGACGAACGGTGCGTATACGCGTCCCGGGGCCGTAAGGTTTCGGGACGCGGCTCCACAGGGATGGGTGCCCGGCGCAGTCGGAGGAGGAGAGAAAGTGGCAACACCCCCAGGCGGTTCGAATAACGGCAACTGGTCGTACGGCCCTGCCCAGGGCCAGGGCGACGGTTCCGCGAACCGGTACAACTTCCCCTCCGCCCCGAGCCACCGGCAGCCGTACGCGCCGCAGGGCCCCGGTCCGTCGCCGTACGACCAGCCGTCGGCCCCGCGTATCCAGCCGGTGCAGCCCCAGCGCCGCCCCGAGCCGGCGCCGGCCACGGCGTCCAACAACCCCCTGGTGCGTCCGTACGCCATGACCGGCGGCCGGACCCGCCCGCGCTACCAGCTCGCCATCGAGGCACTGGTGCACACCACCGCGCAGCCGCACCAGATGCAGGGCCAGCTGCCCGAGCATCAGCGGATCTGCAACCTGTGCCGGGAGATCAAGTCGGTGGCCGAGGTCTCGGCCCTGCTCACGATCCCCCTCGGCGTGGCCAGGATCCTCGTCGCCGACTTGGCGGAGGCGGGCCTGGTCGCCATCCATCAGCCCGGCGGCGACGAGAACGCCGGTGGCCAGCCAGACGTGACACTGCTCGAAAGGGTGCTCAGTGGACTTCGCAAGCTCTAGCGGCGGTCCTTCCCGCTCCACCACCTCCGCGAAGATCGTGGTGGCGGGCGGCTTCGGCGTGGGCAAGACCACGTTCGTCGGCGCCGTCTCGGAGATCAACCCGCTGCGCACAGAGGCCGTCATGACGTCCGCTTCGGCAGGCATCGACGACCTCACCCACACCGGAGACAAGACCACCACCACGGTGGCCATGGACTTCGGCCGTATCACCCTGGACCAGGACCTGATCCTGTACCTCTTCGGTACGCCCGGTCAGGACCGCTTCTGGTTCATGTGGGACGACCTGGTGCGCGGCGCCATCGGCGCGATCGTCCTGGTCGACACCCGCCGCCTCGCCGACTGCTTCCCCGCGGTCGACTACTTCGAGAACTCGGGCCTGCCCTTCGTCATCGCCCTCAACGGCTTCGACGGCAACCAGCCGTACAATCCGGACGAGGTGCGCGAGGCCCTGCAGATCGGTCCCGACACCCCGATCATCACGACGGACGCCCGCCACCGCGCGGACGCCAAGTCGGCTCTGATCACCCTGGTGGAGCACGCGCTGATGGCGCGCCTGCGCTAGGACTGCCGCTCGGCACAACAGACTTCGGCCCCTGTCCCTCCTCGTGAGGGACAGGGGCCTTTGTCGTGCGCGTACTTCCCTGTGTGGGCGCACCCGTGGCGTCGGAACACACACCTGGGCCCCGCCCTCCCGGAGGAGAGGCGGGGCCCAGGTCACGCGCAGAAACTCAGTGCCAGCTGTGCGGCGCCCGGAAGCCGGGCTCGCGCTCGAGGCGGCGCCAGCCGGCCTTGGCACGGCCTCGGTGGGTCTGGGACGAAGCCGCCGGCTGGGCGGCCGCACGGGCCAGGAGGACGGCCGTGATGGCGGCGACTTCCTCGGGCTCGGCGTGGCCCTTCTCGACGCGGATGTCAGGCGTGTTCATGGATGTCAGTCTCCGTGAGAGAGAGGTCCGCGGGGTTGCCGCGACGGGTCCGCTCGGTTACTGCGGGGGGTTGCCGTGCTTGCGGGAGGGCAGGTCGGCGTGCTTGGACTGCAGCATCGCCAGGGACTTGACCAGGACCTCGCGGGTCTCGGCGGGGTCGATGACGTCGTCCACCAGGCCGCGCTCCGCCGCGTAGTACGGGTGCATCAGCTCGGCCTTGTACTCCTTGACCATCTTCTGGCGCATGGCCTCGGGGTCCTCGGCGTCGGCGATCTGACGGCGGAAGATGACGTTGGCCGCGCCCTCCGCGCCCATCACGGCGATCTCGTTGGTGGGCCAGGCGTAGGTGAGGTCGGCGCCGATCGACTGGGAGTCCATGACGATGTAGGCACCTCCGTACGCCTTGCGCAGGATGAGCGAAATCCTCGGCACGGTCGCGTTGCAGTAGGCGTACAGCAGCTTCGCGCCGTGGCGGATGATTCCGCCGTGCTCCTGGTCGACACCGGGCAGGAACCCCGGTACGTCCAGGAAGGTCACGATCGGGACATTGAAAGCGTCACACATCTGGACAAAGCGCGCAGCTTTTTCACTGGCCTCGATGTCCAGGACGCCGGCCAGGACCTGGGGCTGGTTGGCGATGATGCCGACCACCTGGCCGTCCAGGCGGGCCAGCGCGCAGATGATGTTCCGCGCCCAGCGCTCGTGGACCTCCAGGTACTCGCCGTCGTCGACGATCTCCTCGATGACCTTGGCCATGTCGTACGGCCGGTTGCCGTCCGCCGGGACCAGGTCGAGCAGGACGTCGCTGCGGCGGTCCACCGGGTCGCTGGACTCCACCCGGGGCGGGTTCTCGCGGTTGTTCTGCGGCAGCAGCGAGAGGAGGTAGCGCACCTCGGCGATGCAGGTCTCCTCGTCGTCGTACGCGAAGTGGCAGACACCGCTCGTCTCGGCGTGCACGTCCGCGCCGCCGAGGCCGTTCTGGGTGATCTCCTCGCCCGTCACCGCCTTGACCACGTCCGGTCCGGTGATGAACATCTGGGAGGTCTCGCGGACCATGAACACGAAGTCCGTCAGCGCCGGGGAGTACGCCGCGCCGCCCGCGCACGGGCCCAGCATCACGGAGATCTGCGGGATGACACCCGAGGCCTTCGTGTTGCGCTGGAAGATGCCGCCGTAGCCGGCGAGGGCCGAGACGCCCTCCTGGATACGGGCACCCGCGCCGTCGTTCAGGGAGACCAGCGGCGCACCGGCCGCGATGGCCATGTCCATGATCTTGTGGATCTTGGTGGCGTGGGCCTCGCCCAGCGCACCGCCGAAGATCCGGAAGTCATGGGCGTACACGAAGACCGTGCGGCCCTCCACCGTGCCCCAGCCGGTGATGACACCGTCGGTGTACGGCTTCTTCGCCTCCAGGCCGAACCCGGTCGCCCGGTGCCGGCGCAGCTGCTCGACCTCCTGGAAGGACCCCGGGTCCAGGAGCAGCTCGATGCGCTCCCGCGCCGTCAGCTTGCCCTTGGCGTGCTGCGCCTCGGTCGCCTTCTCGCTGGGGCCTGCCACGGCCTGCGCACGGATCTCGTGCAGCTCGGCGACCCGTCCGCGCGCGTCCGTCGGCTCGCCGGTCGGCTCACCCGTCGTCTCTTCCAAAACGGTCATGTAGCGACCTTACGAAGGAGACCAAGGAAAGCGAGCCGTCGACTCCGTACAGTCTCCAGCCCGTTTTCCTGGTGCCACCGAACAGAACCACAGCGGCATGCAGCCGTTCCGACTGCTCAGGGGGCGTCGGCGTTGTAGGGAAGCCACAAAGGGGTCACCTGAGAGCCAGCTCACATTCGTGTGTGGAACATGCCATCCCTGGAGTGACACGGACCCTCAGACGGCGCCCCGCCGAGAGGACTTCCACGGTGTCGTCGGCGCGGACGACCGAGCGCACGGGGTGGTCCCAGACGATCTCCAGAGGGGTGCCCGTTCGGGGCGGCTCGCTGACACAGAGGGTAACGGTCGCGCCCCGGCGCCGGACGAGCACGCTCGCGCCTGCGGAGGCGCTCAGGCCACCCACAGTACCGGCTTCCCACAGGTTCGCCGCGGTCAGGCCGAGCGTGGGCACGGCGACGGCCTGGCGGCGGGCGTCGTTGGCGAGGACGCACAGCCAGTGACGGTCGGCGGCCCGGGCGGCGACCTCGCCGCGAGAGGCGCCCGGCAGCAGGACATAGGCGTACGCGGCGGCGGCCGGGTCGGTGCCGTGGTCGAGCCACAGGGTCTGCCAGCGGCGGGTGCGGCGCTCGGCCGTACTGGTGGTGTTGATGTCGGACCAGGCGCCGGTGCGGTCCTCGCGCAGGGTGCGCAGCTCGCCGCCGCAGGGCAGGATCCAGCCGCCGTGGCCCTCCAGATGGGCCCAGCCAAGGCCGCGCACGAGGGTCTGGGCGCCGTTCTCGCCGAGGTTGCGGTTGTCCACGACCGTCTGGACGGGGGCGCCGTCGGCGCAGGTGATCCCGGCGCCCAGGCAGACGACGGCGTCGTCGAGGAAGAACCAGGACTTGCGGGCCTCCAGCGTCGACCCGAGCCCCTTGAGGTGCTGGCCGACGGCCGCGTACTCGCCGTCGGTCGCGCCGCCGACCCAGCGGACGTCCGGTTTGGGGGCACCCCACTCGCCGCCGGCCCGGTCGGCGAGGCGCCTGGTCGACACGGTCGTGCCGGGGAGGCGGTACCAGTCCACGGTCGGCCAGAACCAGTCTGTGTACTGATCGGACCGGTCGCCGCGCCCGGCAGGCCACCAGGAGAGCATCCCGGCGCCGGTGTGCCAGCCGCGCGGGTTCTCGCCGTTGCCGCACTCGTAGTGGGCGATGCGGTCGGAGGCCATGGAGAGCGCGGCGGTGAAACGGGGGCGGCGGTGGACGGCCCGGTCCATGGCCGGAAAGAGGCGGTGTCCGACGGGTTCCGGGCTCGCGGGTACGGTCGCTTCGGCGACGGCGTGCAGCCGGGCGAGGTCGGCCACCTCGAACTGACCTGCCGTCAGGACGGGTGTCACGGTGTCTCGTTGGATCCAGCCCTTGATCCGGCCGTGCCACCGCTCCCGCTCCGCCTCGCTCGCGCCGCCCGCGAGCAGGGTGATGGCCGCGATCAGGGCCTGGCCGTGGAAATGGTCGCTGCGCATGATGTGCAGGTCGTCGCTGAGCAGGTAACCCCGGCTTATGGCACGGCCGTTGACGCAGTCCATCACCAACCCGTCGTGGATCAGGGGGGCGTAGGCGTGCTCGACGCTGTCCAGGACGTTCTGCCGGGCCGGGTCGGTGACCTCCCACGGCGACCCGGCGAGCAGGGCGAACAGCCGCCCGAGGCCGTCGAGCAGCACCTGGCCGTACGTGCCGGAGTAGGCGACCCAGGTGTGCTGGACGAAGGAGCCGTCGGGGTAGAGGCCGTCGCCCCGGGTGACGTACGGGAAGACCGGTGAGAGGGCGTCCCGGGCGAGCGCGACGCGGTCGCCCGCCCGGCCGAGGATGCCGCGCAGGGCGACGGAGCGGCACAGGTCGACGCGGTTGGCGCCGGTGGAGGTGCCGGAGTAGTCGGTGAGCAGCGTGTCGGGGATGAAGTGGTCGACGGCGGCGCAGGCGGCCGCGACCCGGGTCTCGCCGAGGTGGTCGTACAGGGAGGCCGTGAGGTCCATGAGGAGCCGGGGGCTGCCGATCTGCCATTCCCACCAGTTGCCGTAGCGGGTGGTGGCCGGGTTGTAGACGGTGGCGGAGAGGTGGTCGAGTCCGCGCAGCACGTCGGCGAGGAGGGTGTCGTCGCCGGTGGAGCCGGTGCCGGGCTGGACGTAGGCCTGGGCCATGGTCCACAGGCGGCCGTAGCTGAAGGTGATGCCGGCGGGCGGGTCGAAGGGGTGGCCGGGCCAGAGGGAGACCGGGGCAGGGGCCATGCTGCCCCGGAATTCCCTGGCCAGCGAACCGAGTTGGGCGAGCCGGGAGGCGTACGGCTCGGCGGCCGGGTCGTATCCGGTGCCGAGGGCGATGTCGAGCCAGCGGTGGCGGAGGGTGTCGTAGGGGTCGGCAGCGGGTGCCGCCCGGGCCCGGGGCGCCAGGGCGGCGGTGAGGGCGGCGGCCAGCAGCAGGGCGCGCCGCGTCGGTCCGGTCGTACCCATGCCGGTGGTCACCGCCCCTGCTCAGCAGCCGCCGCAGTTGTAGTAGAGGACGTCCCAGTGGCTGCCCTCGTCGGCATAGATGTTTCCGGAGCCGGACTGGTACTGCGGGGCGCCGTCCCCGCGCAGACCGATATAGGTGAACTTGCCCTTGATGTACGACGTGACGCAGGTGTTCTTGCCGTAGTCGAGCTTGTAGCCGTTCCAGTGGGAGTAGGTGCCGGAGGCGTGCCCGGTCTCGGTGCCGCCGGTGATGTTGAGAGCGCAGCCGCTGGCCCGCTTGAGGGTCTGGGCGCCCTGCGCGGTGGCGAGGTTGAGCTGCTCGAAGGACGTACAGGTGGCGTTGTTCCGGTCGGAGCAGTTGCCCGAGGAGGACCAGGTGATGCCGACGTCGCGGAACATCTGGGTGGCGGTCGCATGGCTGATCTTGGTGACGGCGAAGGCGTCGGTGGCGGTGCCGACGACGGCGACGCCGGGGGCGACGACGAGGGCGAGCGCGGTCAGGACGGAGCGGACCTTCGTGGCCTTCATGGGGACCCTTCCTGCGGATGGCCGTGCTTCCTGTGGGGCGGCTGTGCAGGTGGTGCATGCCGATGGTGCCCGAGCCCTGCACGGGCCCACCAGAGGGCACACACGGTGACTCCCGGTTACCGTAGAGACACGGTGCGGATGAAGTTGAAAACTGAACGGAATAGGTCTACCTTCGGAGTCGTTAGCTTCGTTGAACGTTAAACAGAAAGCCGCGGCTTCGGCCCTGCCGACCGCGCCCGTCCCCAAGGAGCACGTCATGGGCATTTTCGGCCGCAAGGAAAGCACCCCCGCCCCCGCCTCTGCGCCCGCCACCGTCAGCCCCGACCTGGCCGCGCTGACCGGTGACTACACGCTCGACCCCGCACACACCACGATCGGCTTCGTGGCGCGCCACGCGATGGTCACCAACGTCAAGGGCAGCTTCCTGGACTTCACGGGCACGCTGCACCTGGACGGCGCCGACCCCACCAAGTCCACCGCCACGATCGACGTCCGGATGGAGAGCGTCGAGACCGGCAACGCCGACCGTGACGGCCACCTGAAGTCCTCGGACTTCTTCAAGACCGACGAGTTCCCGACGATGACCTTCCGCTCCACCAAGGCCGAGGCCCTGGGCGGCGACGACTACCGCATCACCGGCGACCTCTCCATCCTCGGCGTGACCAAGCCGATCACCATCGACCTGGAGTTCAACGGTGCCGCGAAGGACCCGTTCGGCAACGAGCGCGTCGGTTTCGAGGGCAAGACCGAGATCCTGCGCTCCGAGTGGGGCCTGACCTGGAACGCGGCGCTGGAGACCGGCGGCTTTCTGGTCTCCGACAAGATCAAGCTGAACTTCGACATCTCGGCGATCAAGAACGCGTGAGCCTCCGGCGCTTCAGCCGCCCCCGAGACCTCCGCACCCTGAGCGCGCCCGCCCTCCACTCCCCCGAAAAGAGAGGGCGGGCGTTCGCCTGTTCGTGTCAGAGTGGTCCGATGGCAGCACTCTCCGCGCACGGACAGACCGACTGGGTCCTCCTCGCCTCGTTCCCGAACCTGCCGGGACGTCCCAACCCGGGCCGGTTCCTGCTCGGTTGACTGCGCGAGCGCGGTATCGACTGGATGCCGTTCGGGTGGGAAGAGGTGCGGGTCGACCTCATGTGCCGCATGGACGAGGACGGGCACTGGCACGGCACGCTCGCCCTGAACGTGGACGCCCGGGCGCTGTGGCGGCTCGGGTTGCATCCCGCTCAGCCGACCTCCGTCGTCGACGGACCTTCCCCGCCCGCCTGGTGGCACGCCGCCGGTGAGCGTTACGCAGGCCGTCGTGCCGTACGCCGACGCCACGACTTCCGCTGAACCGGCAGCAGGAACCAGGACACCCCCACGGACAGCACCGCGCCGAAGGCGATCGCGGCCAGGCGCGTGGACAGCAGGCTCTGCGCGTCCTGGCCGAAGTAGCCGAGGAGCAGGGACAGGGCCGTGGTCATGCCGGCCGCCCAGGAGGCGTAGGTGAGCGGGCGCAGCCACAGCGCCACGGGCAGCACGGCGAACAGCACGACCATCGCCGTGTGACCTGTGATGCCGGCCGCCGCCACGCCCGTGGCGAGCAGGGTGCCGGCGCAGGCGCCCACGAATCGCTCGACTCCCTTGCGCAGTACGTCGGTTCGGCCCCGGTTGCCGCTTGCCACGACGTACGCCGTCAGGACCAGCCACGGCCAGTGGTCGCCGTAGAGCAGTCGGCCGAGTGCGAAGGACGCGGCCACCCCCACCGCCATCTGTACGGCCATCCGTGTGCTGGGGCGGGGGCGCAGCCGGGAGGGCCTGCGCGGGGTGCCCGGGTCGGCTACGGCCGGCCAGGGGCCGTACCGGTCGGCCGCAGTCTGCACCAGCCACACGCTCGCCCACGCCAGTGCGCCGATGAGCGCCGACCATGCCCAGCTCACCAGCTCCCCTTGCGCCTTGGGCGGGAGGGCAGGGCCGGGGACCACCAGGAGCGCCACCAGCGGAAGGGTGATCAGGGTGCCTGCCCCGGTCGCCACCGGGCCGTAGCGGCGGATCCAGATCGCCAGGGAGATGCCCGCGGTGAAGACGGCCGCGCCCAGACAGTAGTGGGTGGCGATCAGTCGGCCGACCAGGGCGCAGACCGCCGACACCGCCGGCAGCAGGGCCAGCGCCCTGAGGCGGCTCCGGGTGTCCGCCGTCCGCTGGGTCCGGGCGAGCGTGACGGTCAGGACCACCGCGAGGACGACCGAGTCGGTGTGCAGTCCGGCCGCACCCTCCAGCCACAGGGCGATCGACCAGGAGAGCAGGACAGCCGTCATCGTCACGGCAGCTTCATACGCATTGCGTATCAGTTTGTCAGCCACCAGCCCAGATTATGGGGGCGACTCAAGCAGAGACAGTACGTATCTGCGTATCATTCTTCGTCATGGATCACCTTTCCGAGGCCGCCCTCCTCCGGCGTGCCGTCGTCCGGCTGAACCGGCGGCTCAGGCAGGAGCGCGGGGACGGGAGTCTCAGCCCCAATCAGCTCGCGGTGCTCGGCCATCTGCACCGGCACGGGTCGGCCACGCCCGGTGAGGTCGCGGCGGAGGAGCGGCAGCGGCCGCAGTCGCTCACCCGGGTCTTCGCCGAGCTGGAGGCCGATGGGCTGATCGTGCGGGAGACGGGCACGGTGGACCGGCGTCAGGCCGTGCTCACACTTACCGAGCCGGGGCGGCGGGCGCTGGAGCGGGACATGGCCGAGCGGGACGCATGGCTGGCCGAGGCGCTCGGGGCGCTGGGCGAGACGGAGCGCGGGGTGCTGGCGCTGGCCGCTGCGGTGATGGAGCGGCTGGGCACGATGGACGTGCCCGCGCGGCACGACTGACGCGCTCAGAAGCCCCCGCCGAAGTCCCCTCCGCCGCCCCCGCCGCCGTCGAAGCCCCCTCCGTCGCCGAAGCCGCCGCCGAAGTCGCCGGGGTCGAAGTCCGCGCCGGACACGTCGCCGCCCTCGTAGCCGCCGCTGCCGAAGTCCGCGCCGCCGAAGTCGCCGTACCCGGTGCCGTAGTCGGCCGCGTACGACGGTGTCGCCATCACGCTGCCGAGCAGGGTGCCGACGAGCAGGCCGGGGAGGATGCCGCCGCCGAAGTAGCCGCCCGCCCAGGGGCCGTAGGCCGGGCCCGCGTCCCAGTAGGGGCGGCGGCCGTAGTCGGTGTCCACCTCGCGGATCACGGGGTCGCGGCCGTCGGCCAGACGGGTGGCGTCGGCCGCGCAGACCGGGACCTCGCGGGGTGCGCCGCCGGGCGGGGTCCAGGCGGCGTCGGTGACCGAGGGGCCGTGACGGGGGTCGAAGAAGCAGGGCGGGCGGCGCTCCGGGAGGGGGCGTCCCTCGCGGCGGGCGGCCAGTTGGGCCAGGGAGAAGCGACCGTCCTCGAGGGCCTCGGTGACCGCGCGGACGTCCTCGGGTCTCCGGGCGTCGGCCATGTACTGCTTGGCCTTGTCATAGGCGTCCAGGGCCCGTTCGTAGTCCCCGCGCATGGCGTCGTCGGCGCCCGCCTCGGCCGGGTGGAAGTCCAGCCGGTCGAGTTCCTCGCCGAAAGCGGTGATGTCCTCGTCGACGACGACCCGCAGGCGGTCCAGGGCGGCCCGCTGCTCCTCGGCGTGGCGGCGGCGGTTGCGGCGGACCAGGGCGTAGGCGCCCGCGCCGCCGGCCACGAGGACCGCGACCGTGGTGACCAGTGCCGTGGTGGACACTCCGCCGCCCTTGCCGGAGGAGCCCCAGGACGCGGGGGCACGGCCGCCCATGTTGGCCAGGGCGCGGTCGGTGAAGTCGGTGAGCTGGGTCTTGGCGTCCTCCCCCTGGACGCTGGTGACCAGGTTCTGCACGGCGCTGCGCGGGAGCACCGAGGAGTCGGCGCGGGCGTCGAAGCGGTCGCCGAGGCGGATGGCGTACAGGCCGGTGACGCCGGTGGCCGTGCGCAGCTCGGAGAAGAGGTTCTGGGTGGGGTAGTCGGCGGGCAGGACCGCGATGAACAGGGGTTTGTTCGCACCCTTGATCTGTTGGGCGAGTGTGTCGGCGTCGGTGGCGGACAGCTGGGCGGAGGCCGCCGGGTCTACGTAGACCGGGCTCTTGCGGAGAGCCTCGGCGACGGTGGAGATGCTGGTGGCCGCCATCGCGCCGGGGGTCAGCACGGTCACGATCACCAGGGTGAGGACGGCCAGCAGCAGCGCTGGGAGGCTTCGGGTCCGCAGGACGGCCTTCATCCTTCGAAGCTACCCGAAGCCTCCCAAAATTGGGCATCCCTCCGGATCGGACGGATGTGCCTACGCGGCCCGGTACGCCTCCGTCAGCTTCTGCACCGCCTCTCCGTACCTGCCGGTCAGCAGCAGATGGTCCGCGTCGGCGAAGGGCTTCGCCACGGGCTCCGTGATCCGCTGCCCCACCTTCTGCTGGACGAGCAGCCGCGCCTCGGCGACCAGCTCGCGTCCGGTCCGGTCGGCGCCCGCCCGCTCGGCCGCCGTCGCCGCCAGGGCGAGCGCGCGCAGGGTGGTGGCGCCGCCCTGCGGGACCCGGGTGAGCGTGGTCAGGCCCCAGCCGTAGGGGAACTGCGGGTCGTACGACGCGTCGCCGACGTTGATCGGCAGCTGGGACTCGGACCTGGGCCAGGTGACCGGGAGCTGCCCGGTGAAGGGGAGCTTGCCGTAGAGGACGTCGGCGACACCCTCACCCTCGGTGCCGGGCAGCCAGGAGGCCACGAGCGCGTCGATCCCGTCGAGCCGGTCGCCGATCAGCTGCGGGCGCCCGGAGACGATCAGCACCGCGCACTTCATGGCCGCGCACACCTTGTCCACGGTGGCCCGGTCGGCGGCGGACAGCTGCAGGGAGTGGCCGTTGCCGACGTCGCCGACGCCCTCGGCGTACGGGGTCTCGCCGACGACGACCACGCCGACGTCGTAGCCGTCGGTCGGTGCGGAGGCGTCCTTGGAGTAGGTGAGGTTCCCGCCGGCCTCGCGCATGCCCTGGAGGATGGTCGTGCCCGGGGTGATGTTCCCGGAGGAGCCCTGCCAGGTGAGGGTCCAGCCGCCGGACTGGTTGCCGATGTCATCGGCGTCGGACCCGGCGACGTACACCTTCTCGCTCTTCTTCAGGGGCAGCAGCCCGCCGCTGTTCTTCAGCAGCACCTGGGACTCGGCGGCGGCCCGGCGGGCCACGGCCCGATGTTCCGGGGAGCCGATCGCGGCAGCGCCGGTCGTGTCGGCGTAGGGGTGTTCGAAGAGGCCGAGCCTGAACTTCTGGGTCAGGATGCGGGAGACGGCGTCGTCGATCCGCCGCTCGCTGATCCGGCCGGCCTTCACCTCGTCGACGAGGGTGCCGGTGAAGTCCTTGTACGTGTACGGCACCATCATCATGTCCAGGCCCGCGTCTACCGAGGTGCGGACGTGGGACGCGTAGTCGCCGGGGAGCTGGTCGATGGCGTTCCAGTCGCTGATGACGAAGCCGTCGAAGCCCATGCGGTCCTTGAGGACGCCGTTGATCATGTCGGCCCGGGCGTGCATCTTCACCGGGCCCTGCCCGTCGCCGAGCACGTCCAGGGAGGAGTACGACGGCATGACCGTGCCGATGCCGCGGTCGACGGCGGTCTCGAACGGCGCGAGGTGGACGGCCTCCAACTGCTGCCGGGTGACCTTGGTGACGCCCTGGTCGATCTTGTACGTCCCGGTGGTGGAGGAGCCGTACTCGGTTCCGCCGTCGCCGACGAAGTGCTTGGCGGTGGCGAGGACCTTGTCGTTCCGGCTCAGGTCCCTGCCGTTCGCGCGGCCCTGGAGGCCCTGGATGACGGTCTCCATGGACTGGACCAGCGCCGGGTCCTCGCCGAAGGACTCGTAGGAGCGGCCCCAGCGTTCGTCGCGGCTCACGCACAGGCAGGGTGCGAAGTCCCAGGGGATGCCGGTGGCCCGCACCTCGGCGGCGGTCACCGCACCCGCCTGCTCGGCGAGCCGGGGGTCGCGGGTGGCGCCGATGCCGATGTTGTGCGGCATGACCGTGGCGCCGGACAGGTTGTTGTGGCCGTGGACCGCGTCGACGCCGTAGATCAGCGGGATCTGGAAGCGGGTCGCCCGGGCGCGCAACTGGAAGGCGTCGATCATCTTCGCCCACGCCTCGGGGGTGTTGGGCGTGGGCGTCGAGCCGCCGCCGGAGAGGAGTGACCCGAGGGCGTACGTCGCGATGTCGCCGCCGTCCCCGACGGCTCCGCGCTCGGCCTGGGTCATCTGGCCGGCCTTCTCCGCCAGGGACATGCGGGACACGAGGTCGGCGACGCGCTTCCTGACCGGCAACTTCGCATCCAGGTACGGCAGTCCGTGGGCGTCGACGACGACCTGCGGGGTCTCGGCGGGTGCCTTGGCGCCGGTCACCGTGAGCTTGAGCGGGACGGTCTCGGCGGACTCGGCGGCCTTGTCCCGGAGGGTGGGCACCTCGATGGTCTTCGAAGTGCCGGAGGCCGTGCCGGCCGGGAAGGTGAGGGTGCCGGAGACCGGGGTGTAGTCCTTGCCGGGGTCGGCGGTGCCGCCCGCGGTCTCGTAGGCGACGGTCACCGGGTCGTCGATCGGCGCGGAGCCGGTGGTGGCGACGGTGACCTTGACGGCCGCCGTACCGCCCTCCTTGACGGGGTACACGGCGGCGTCGGTGGTGACGTTCGCCCGCAAGGACTGGTCGGCCCTGCCGTACAACTCGACGTCGTCCATGGCGAACCGGCCCTTGACGCCGACCGGGAGCGTGACGGCGTAGCCCCACATCCCGGTGAGCCCGAGGACGTGGTCGATGCCGCCGACGGGCTGATAGTCCGTGCGGTAGACGAAGTCGGTGAAGGGGATCTCGACCTGTCTCCAGCCGGTCCAGTCGTCGGTGAAGGAGGTCGTCCACAGCTCGGAGGCCTCGCCGTTCGCGCCGCCGTCCTTGATCTCGAAGGCAACCTTCTTCCCGTTGTCCTGGCCGTCCCACCAGAAGCGGATGCCCTTGCGAGCGGACCAGTCGTGGGCGGGTTCGGTCGAGGCGTAGTCGTGGGTGAAGCCGCCGTAGCCGCTGATGTCGTAGCTGCCGGTGAGGACCTCGGCGCCCTCGGGGGCGTCGGAGCGGGCGGTCAGTTGCAGGGCCGGCGGGTCGTCGGTGCCACTCCCCCAGGTGAAGATTCCCTCGGCGGGCTGGGAGGCGAAGGGGACCTCGCCCTCGAAGCGGTCGACGGGGACGGGGGCGGGGTCGTCGGCCGCGTGGGACGCGGTCGGCGAGAGCAGAGCGGTGAGCAGGGCGGCGGACACGAGCAGGGCGGTTCTTGGCATAGACCATCCTCGACTCTCGTGGTTCACTCATGACTTAGATCATGCCGTGAGTTAACTAACGGTCCACAGGCCCGTCAAGACGTCACGTCAGACATTCGGGAAGGGCGACGCCCCATGAGGAGATCCCCCCGCGCGGTCCGGCTGCTGCTGGCCGGACTGCTCTCCACGGCCGGCCTCACCGCGGCCACCACCTCCGCGCACGCGGCCGGTGAGCAGGTCACGGCCTGGCTCACCACCACGGACGACTCCGCCGGACGGCACGTCGTGCGCGGGCTCCAGGCACAGACGCCGTTCGCCTTCCAGTCCGGGACCGGTGGCAGCGGTGAGAACATCACCGTCGACGAGAACACCCGCTACCAGACCTTCACCGGCGGCGGTGCGTCCTTCACGGACACCGCGGCCTGGCTGATGAACAGCAGCGGGGCGCTGTCGCAGAGCACGCGGGACGCGACCATGCGCAAGCTGTTCTCGCCGACGGACGGGATCGGGCTGTCGTTCCTGCGCAATCCGATGGGTGCCTCGGACCTGGCGCGGTACGGCTACACGTACGACGACGTCCCGGCCGGCCAGACGGACCCGTCCCTGTCGAAGTTCTCGATCGCGCACGACCTCGCGGACGTCGTGCCGCTGACGAAGCAGGCGCTCCAGCTCAACCCCTCCCTGACGGTGATGGCCTCGCCGTGGACGGCACCGGCCTGGATGAAGGACAGCGGCTCGCTCAACGGGGGCTGGCTGAAGGCAGAGGACTACGGGGCGTACGCCTCCTACTTCGTGAAGTACCTCCAGGCGTACAAGGACCAGGGAGTCGACGTCTCGTACGTCACCGCGCAGAACGAGCCGACGTGCTGTTCCGGCTACCCGTCGATGAGCTGGAACGCGAGCGGTCTCGCCTACTTCACCAAGAGCGAGCTGCTGCCGAAGCTGCAGGCGGCGGGCCTGTCGACGAAGGTGCTGGCGCACGACTGGAACTGGGACGTCTACGACTCCTACGCGGCCCAGACCGTGGACGACGCGGCGGTCCGCAACCACCCCAACTTCGGCGGGATCGCCTGGCACGGCTACGGCGGCGACATCGCCAAGCAGACCTCCGTGCACAACCAGTACCCGACGCTGGACGCCTTCGGCACCGAGCACTCCGGTGGCACCTGGATCGCCGACCAGCAGCGCGAGGACATGTCCAACATCATCGACTACACGCGCAACTGGGCGAAGTCGGTGACCAAGTGGTCGCTGGCGGTGGACCAGAACATGGGCCCGCACAACGGGGGTTGTGGCACCTGCACCGGTCTGATCACCGTGCACAACGGGGACGGCGCGAGCGGAACCGTCGACTACACGGTCGAGTACTACGACATGGGCCACCTGACGAAGTTCGTCCGCCCGGGCGCCCAGCGGATCGCCTCCACGGCGTCCACCGCGGTGCCGAACGTGGCGTGGCGCAACCCGGACGGCAGCAAGGCGCTGATCGCCTACAACGACTCCTCCTCCGCCAGGACCGTGACGATCGACTGGGGCTCCCAGCACGCCACTTACTCACTCCCTGGCAACACCTCGGCGACCTTCACCTGGTCCGGCACCCCGTCGGGCGGCGGCGACCGGTCGGGGGCCTTCGTGGGACTGGCCGGCAAGTGCCTGGACGTGGCGGGCGGTGCGAGCGCCAACGGCACGGCCGTCCAGCTCTACGACTGCAACGGCAGCGGCGCCCAGCAGTGGACCGTACAGACCGACGGTTCGGTCCGGGCGCTCGGCAAGTGCCTGGACGTGACCTCGGGTTCGACCGCGGACGGGGCCAAGGTGCAGTTGTACGACTGCAACGGAACCGGTGCCCAGCAGTGGTCGTACAACGCCTCCACCGGTGATGTGGTGAACACGGCGGCGAACAAGTGCCTGGACGTGACGGACAACTCGTCGGCGAGCGGGGCGAGGGCACAGATCTGGTCGTGCACCGGGGCCGCCAACCAGAAGTGGCACTTGCAGTAGGGCGGGTCGCGTCCCGCCCCTGGAGGGGGCGGGACGTGAAACGCAGGGACGTGCTGAGGCGACGGGCGGCCGGCGTGTGCGGTGTCGTGGGCGGGATGCTTCTGCTCAGCGGCTGCACGGCGGTCGATCTGCCGCTCGCCGGGGTGCGGGTCGGGGCGGACGGGGTGCCGTACGCGCTGTTCCGGCCGTGTGGTGACGACGGCTACCAGGGGCCGTACCTCGACGGGCGGGCACGGGGTGGCGGCGAGGGGCCCGTCACCACCGGCTGGGACGTGCGGAAGGAGGGGCTGCACGGGGATGCCGAGTTCCCCCTGTTCGCTCCGCCCGAGCGCTGGAAGGCCCGGCACCGCGGCGCACGGCGGCTCCTGCCCGGCCACCGGTACGTACTCGGCTTCGGGCACTACGTGACCGGCGATTCGTACAACGCGATCGTGACCTTCACCGGAGAGCGCATCGAGCAGCTCGGTCCCGGGCAGGTCTGGGCCGACGGCCGGGCGATGAGCCCGGGGGCGTTCGAGAAGCTCGCCCGGGACGCGTGCTGAGGAGCGGGCGCTCAGTGGGTGGGGGACGATGAAGGTGCCCGAGGAGCCGGACCCGATCGCCCCAGGGCCACGCCTGACGTTTCCGACCTGGAGGACGGCATGAGCACAGCGCGGGACCTGTTGATCGTCGCTCTGGACGTCCCGTCCGGCCGGCCCGTCGAACAGGGGGACCTCTCGCTCGCCCTGGCGGGAGCCGAACTGGTCGACCTGATCGACGCCGAGGCCGTCACCCTGGACGATGTGCGCATCGTGCCCGGCCTGCAGCCGGCCACCGGTGACCGGCTGCTGGACGCGGCGGAGGCGGCGCTCACCCGGCAGGCGCCGTACGAGTCCGTCGAGGACTGGCTGTGGCGCCGCGGGCGCGGTCTGGCCTCCGCCTACGCGGACGATCTGCAGGAGCGGGGACGGCCGGCCACCGGAGCCCGGCACCACTGGCTGCCGTGGCGCAGCGGGGACGACACCCCGGCCGACGCCCCCGCCGACTCGCCGGAGCGACGGCACGCCACCGACCGCTGGACCTCCCGCGAGCCCGTCCTCGTCGGTCTCGCGGCCGCTCTGGGGATCCCCGAGGGTGCACCGGAACAGGCTCCTGAGGATCTGCCCGGCGACGCGGTGGTGACCGTCCTGGCGGCCGTCAACGACGCGCTGACGGAGCTGGAGGCCGTGCGGCAGCGGCGGCGCATCGAGGAGGACGCCTTCGACAACGTGTGGCGTGCTCCCTGACCCCGCTCACTGGGCCGGCTGGACCCCGGCGCGCAGCAGACCGTAGGTGTAGGCGTCCTCCAGGGCCTGCCAGGAGGCGGCGATGACGTTTTCCGCCACGCCGACCGTGGACCACTCGCCCGTGCCGTCGGAGGTGGAGATCAGGACGCGGGTGGTGGAGGACGTGCCGTGCTTGCCCTCCAGGATGCGGACCTTGTAGTCCACCAGGTCCAGCTTGGCGAGCTGCGGGTAGATCTTCTCCAGGGCGACGCGCAGCGCCCGGTCCAGGGCGTTGACCGGGCCGTTGCCCTCCGCGGTGGCGACGATCCGCTCGCTCTTGGCCCACAGCTTCACCGTGGCCTCGTTGGCGTGGGTGCCGTCGGGGCGGTCCTCGACGATGGCCCGCCAGGACTCGACGTCGAAGTACTTCAGGGGCCTGCCCTCGACCTCGGCGCGCAGCAGCAGCTCGAAGGAGGCGTCCGCGGCCTCGTACGTGTAGCCCTTGAGCTCGCGCTCCTTCACCCGCTCGACCACCCGGCCGACCAGTTCGCGGTCGCCGCCCAGGTCGATGCCGAGCTCCTTGCCCTTCAGCTCGACCGAGGCGCGGCCCGCCATGTCGGAGACCAGCATGCGCATCGTGTTGCCGACCTGCTCGGGGTCGATGTGCTGGTACAGGTCCGGGTCGACCTTGATCGCGGAGGCGTGCAGGCCCGCCTTGTGCGCGAAGGCGGAGACGCCGACGTAGGGCTGGTGGGTCGACGGGGTGAGGTTCACGACCTCGGCGATGGCGTGCGAGATACGGGTCATCTCACGCAGGTGGCCGTCGGGCAGCACCTTCTTGCCGTACTTCAGCTCCAGGGCCGCGACCACCGGGAAGAGGTTGGCGTTGCCGACGCGCTCGCCGTAGCCGTTGGCCGTGCACTGGACGTGGGTCGCGCCGGCGTCCACCGCGGCCAGGGTGTTGGCGACGGCGCAGCCGGTGTCGTCCTGGGCGTGGATGCCGAGCCGGGCGCCGGTGTCGGCGAGGACCGTGGAGACGACCGCCTGGACCTGGGCGGGGAGCATGCCGCCGTTGGTGTCACAGAGGATGACCACGTCGGCGCCGGCCTCCGAGGCGGTGCGTACGACCGCCTTCGCGTACTCCGGGTTCGCGCGGTAGCCGTCGAAGAAGTGCTCGCAGTCGACGAACACCCGGCGGCCCTGCTCGCGCAGGTAGGACACGGTGTCCCGGACCATCTCCAGGTTCTCGTCCAGCGTGGTGCGCAGCGCCAGCTCCACGTGCCGGTCGTGCGACTTGGCGACCAGCGTGATCACCGGGGCACCCGAGTCGAGGAGCGCGTTGACCTGCGGGTCGTCGGCGGCCTTGGCACCGGGGCGGCGGGTGGCGCCGAAGGCGACCAGCTGGGCGTGCCGGAAGTCGATCTCCTGTCGGGCGCGGGCGAAGAACTCGGTGTCCCGCGGGTTCGCGCCGGGCCAGCCGCCCTCGATGAAGCCCACGCCGAAGTCGTCCAGGTGCCGTGCGATGGCGAGCTTGTCCGCGACGGTGAGGTTGATGCCCTCGCGCTGCGCGCCGTCGCGCAGCGTGGTGTCGAAGACGTGGAACGAGTCGTCGAGCTCGCTGGTTGCCGTCTCGGTCATGGTCTCAAGGCTCCTGATTGTGGATCTTCGGTCTTACCGGAATGACCGGCTCCACCGTCCCCCCAATACTCCCTCGCGCTCCGTTCCCGGCTGTAGGTGGGCCGGAAAACCAAAAAACCCCTCGCGGGTGCGAGAGGTCTGCGCGCGGGTCGAGGACGACGGTGGCCACCCGTACCTGGTCGTACGTGGTGGTCACTGCGGACCGGCGCGCCTGCTGCCAATAATCATGGCGAACGAGAGCACGGAGGCAGTCTGGCACAGCCCCGTCCCCGACTCACCGACCGTCTCAGGATGCGGTCGTCAGGCGTCCGGCGCGAGGAGTGTCTCCGCGAGGAACTCCCGCACATGGGTGATCACTTGCTCCCGTCCGGTGCCGCGCAGACCGATGGCGACATGGATGGAGAAGCCGTCCAGCAGGGCGCGCAGCCGGGCGGCGAAGCGGTCGGCGTCGACCGGGCGGAACTCGCCGCGCGAGATGCCCTCGGCGAGCAGTGCGACCAGGTCGCGGTGCCAGGCGCCCTCGATGGCGGCCTGCCGCTGGCGGGCGTCGTCGTCGGCGTTCTGCGAGCGGTTCCAGACCTCCAGCCAGAGCGTCCAGTGCGGGTCGCGGTGGCCGTCGGGGACGTACAGCTCGACGTACGCCTCCAGGCGCTCCCGGGCGGTACCGGGGCGGGTGAGCAGGCGGCTGCGCTCGGCGCCGAGCCTGCCCTCGCTCCACTCCAGGGTCTGCAGCAGCAGCTCGTCCTTGGAGTGGAAGTAGTACAGCAGATGGCCGCTGCTCATCCCGACCTCACGGCCGAGCCCCGCCATGGTGAGCTTCTCCAGACCGCGCTCGGCGATCATGTCCATGGCGGCGACGAGAACCTCCTCGCGCGGCGGCGCGTTCCTGCGCGCACGGGCCGCACCGGCCATCTGCTGCTCCTGTGTGTGTCAGACCTTCGGCTGCTGCTGGGTGATGCAGTGGATGCCACCACCACCGGAGAAGATCGTACGGGCGTCCACCAGGGTGACCGTCCGCTCGGGGAAGAGACGGCGGAAGATCCCGGCGGCGATCTCGTCGCGCGGGTCGTCGAAGCCGCACAGCACGACCCCGCCGTTGCAGAGGTAGTGGTTGATGTAGGAGTAGTCGGCCCAGTGGCCGTCGGCCTCCAGGACGGTCGGGGCGGGCACCTCGACCACCTCCAGCCTGCGGCCGCGCGCGTCGGTCGCCGACTTCAGAATGCCGATGACCTCCTTGGTGACCTCGTGGTCGGGGTGCGCCGGGTCCGGCTGGTGGTGGGCGACGACCACACCGGGGCGGGCGAAGGCCGCGACGATGTCGACGTGGCCGAGGGTGCCGAAACCGTAGGGAGGGTAGTCGCCGGTCAGGCCGCGCGGCAGCCAGATCGCCTTGCGGGTGCCGAGGTGGGCGTGGACCTCCGCCTCGACCTGCTCCTTCGTCCAGCCCGGGTTGCGCTCGGGGCCGAGCTGCACGGTCTCGGTGAGCAGCACCGTGCCCTCGCCGTCCACGTGGATCGCGCCGCCCTCGTTGACCAGCTTCGAGGCGTACGTCTTCGCGCCCGCGAGGTCCGAGACGTAACCGGCGATCTTCGAGTCGTGCTCCCAGCGGGCCCAGTCCTGGGCGCCCCAGCCGTTGAACGTCCAGTCCACGGCGGCCAGTTCGCCCTGGCCGTTGGTGAGGAAGGTGGGGCCGATGTCCCGCATCCAGGCGTCGTCCAGATCGCGCTCGACCGTGTCGACGCCGGGGCCGAGCAGCACCTGTGCCTCCGCCGACTCGCCGGGGCCGCACACGACCGTCACCGGCTCGAAGCGGAGGACGGCGCGGGCCACCGAGGCCCAGGCCATGCGGGAGAGACGGAGGTCGCCCGGGTCGTCGAAGGTGGGGTTGGGGCCCGGCCACGCCATCCAGGTGCGCTCGTGCGGGGTCCACTCGGCGGGCATGCGGAAGCCGTCGGCTGCGGGGGTGGTCATGTCGCGGGTCCTTACAGGAAGTAGAGGCGGTTGAGGGAGACGGAGTCGGCGGGCTCGGAGCGCAGCGGGTCGCCGTCGAGGGTGACCAGGCCGGTGCGCCGGTCGACGTCGACCGCTCCGATGCGGGCGTTCAGGCGCAGGTCGGCGGGGCCGATGCCCCGGGTGCCCCGTACGGCGACCCTGCGGCGCCGGGTGGGCATCCGGTCGTTGCCCTGGTCGAGGGCGGACTGGGCGACGAACGCGACCGAGATGTCCGCGGGGGTGGCGCCGTGCGCACCGAACTGCGGGCCCAGGACGAGGGGTTCGCAGGTGTCGGTGGCCGCGTTGGGGTCGCCGACCACGCCGTACGCCGGGAAGCCGGACTTGAGGACCAGCTGCGGCTTGGCGCCGAAGTACTCCGGGCGCCACAGCACGATGTCGGCGAGCTTGCCGACCTCGATCGAGCCGACCTCGTGCGAGAGGCCGTGCGCGATGGCGGGGTTGATGGTCAGCTTGGCCATGTAGCGCAGGACGCGGGCGTTGTCGTCGCCCTCGCCGTCGCCCGCCATCGGGCCCAGCTCGGCCTTCATCTTCCCGGCCATGGCGAAGGTACGGCGGACCGTCTCACCCGCGCGGCCCATGCCCTGCGCGTCGGACGAGGTGATGCCGATCGCGCCCAGGTCGTGCAGCACGTCCTCGGCGCCCATCGTGCCGGCCCGGATGCGGTCGCGGGCCATGGCGGCGTCGCCGGGCAGGTCGGTCTTCAGGTCGTGGACGGAGACGATCATGCCGTAGTGCTCGGCGACCGCATCCCGGCCGAAGGGCAGGGTGGGGTTGGTGGAGGAGCCGATGACGTTCGGGACACCGGCCATCTTGAGCACGTTGGGCACATGTCCGCCACCGCAGCCCTCGATGTGGAAGGCGTGGATGGTCCGGCCCTCCAGCACCTTCAGGGTGTCCTCCACCGACAGGCACTCGTTCAGCCCGTCGCTGTGCAGGGCGACCTGGACGTCGTGCTCCTCGGCGACCCGCAGGGCCGTGTCGAGCGCGCGGGTGTGGGCGCCCATGTCCTCGTGCACCTTGAAACCGCAGGCACCGCCCTCGACGAGGGCCTCGACGAGCGGGGCGCCGTGCGAGGACGAACCCCGGCCCAGGAAGCCGATGTTGACCGGCCAGGCGTCGAAGGCGTTGAAGGCGTGCTTGAGCGCCCAGGGCGAGTTGACTCCTACGCCCCACACCGGGCCGAACTCCTGGCCGATGATCGTGGTCACTCCGGAGGCGAGGGAGGCCTCCATGATCCGCGGCGACAGCAGGTGGACGTGGGTGTCGACGGCACCGGCGGTGGCGATGAGCCCCTCGCCGGACACGATGGACGTACCCGTGCCGACGACGACGTCGACCCCGTCGAGGGTGTCCGGGTTGCCGGCCCGCCCGATCGCGCAGATGCGGCCCTCGCGGATGCCGACGGACACCTTGCGGATGCCCTGCACCGCGTCGATCACGACGACGTTGCTGATCACGACGTCGCAGGTCTCGCGGACGGCGGCGGCCTTCAGGTGCAGCCCGTCGCGGGCGGTCTTGCCGAACCCGGCGAGGAACTCGTCGCCGTACTTCTGCGAGTCGGACTCGACCCGGATCACCAGGCCCGAGTCGCCGAGCCGGACACGGTCACCGGCGCGGGGGCCGTGGGTGGCCGCGTAGGCATGGGGGTCGACGTGGATCGACTCGTCGATCTCGCGTCCCTTCGAGCGGCTCATCGCTCGCCTCCTTCCGGCGTGACTCCCAGATAACCGCAGGCAGCGGCCCTGCGCAGTGCTTCTTCCTTGGCTCCGGGCGCGTCCAGCGGCCCGTCGACCAGACCGGCGAAGCCGATCGCGATCCGCTCGCCGCCGATCGGGACCAGCCCGACCTCGGCGCTCTCCCCCGGCCCGAACCGCACGGAGGACCCGGCCGGTACGGCGAGCCGCATGCCGTAGGCCCGCTCGCGCACGAAGTCGAGCCGCGGGTTGGCCTCGAAGAAGTGGAAGTGGGAGGTGACGGAGACCGGCACGGTCGCGGTGTTGGTGACCGCGAGCCGGACGGCGGGCTCGGGCTCCGCGTGCTGGGGACCCGGCAGCAGCGCGCCCGGACCCTCGGCGCCGGCGCCGCCGCCGATCGGGTCGGAGACCACGGCGAGCCGGGAGCCGTCGTCGAAGACGGCCTCGACCATCACCTCGGTGACGACGTCGGCGACGCCCGGCAGCACGTCCTCGGGGCCGAGGATCGACCGGGCGGCCTCGACGGCCTCCGCGAGCCGCTTGCCGTCCCGCGCGGCCTCGCAGACGGTGTCCGCGATCAGCGCGGTGGCCTCCGGCACGTTGAGCCTGAGACCGCGTGCCCGGCGGGCCCGGGCCAGCTCCGCGGCCCCGAAGAGCAGCAGCCGGTCACGTTCCGTGGGGGTCAGTCTCACGACGCGGCACCTCCTTGCCTTCCACATGTTTGAGCATCACTCTAAACGCACTATTCAGCAAACTGAAGCATTGACCGACGGCCTCAGTACACGTCACATTGAACGTCGCTCAAACTCACAGAGGCGGCCGTCGAAGGAGACCCAGCCATGCCGATCGAACAGCGCGGTGTCGACACCATCCCGGACGAGGAACGGACCAGCGGTCCACGGGACCTGGTCTCGATCCTGCTCGGGTCCAACCTCTGCCTCGGAGTGATCATTTTCGGGTGGCTGCCGCCGTCCTTCGGGCTCGGCTGGTGGGCGTCGGTGAGCTCGGTGGTGGCGGGCACGGTGATCGGCACGGTGTTCACGGCCCCGCTGGCGCTGGTCTCCCTGCGCACCGCGACCAACCTCTCCACCTCCTCCGGCGCCCAGTTCGGCGTGCGGGGCCGGCTGGTCGGCTCGGTCGTCGGTCTGCTGCTGGCCCTCGGCTACACCGCCCTGACCGTGTGGATCGGCGGCGACGTGATGCTGAGCGTGCTCGGCCGGCTGTTCGGGCTGCCCGCGGACGGGGTGTCGTACGCCGTCGTCTACGCGGTGCTCGCCGCGGCCACGGTCGCGGGCGCGGTCTACGGCTACCGGGTGCTGCTCGCCATGTCCCGGGTGCTGGCCGTCGGCATGACCGCCCTGCTGGCCCTCGGGATCTTCGCCTACGCCCCGCACTTCACGACCTCGGCCCTGCCCGGGGCGGGCGGCTATCTGCTGGGCTCCTTCTGGCCGACCTGGTTCCTGGCGGCCGTGGCGGCGGGCCTGTCCGGCCCGATCGCCTTCATCACCCTGCTCGGCGACTACACCCGCTACATCTCCCCCGCCCGCCACTCCCGCCGCCGCGTCCTGCACGCCACCTGGCTCGGCCTGATCCTGGGTCTGCTGGTGCCCCAGCTGTTCGGCACCTTCACGGCGTACGCGGCCCGCGCGGCCACCGACTACGCCGGGCCCCTGGTGTCCGCCTCCCCCACCTGGTACCTGGTCCCGCTGCTGCTGTCCGCCTCCGCGGGCTCGGTCGGCAACGCGGGCCTGATGCTGTACTCGATGGGCCTCGACCTGGACGCGATCCTGCCCCGGGCCTCCCGCGCCCGCGCCACCTACACGGTCGCCGTCGTGGCCACGGCCTGCGTCTTCGTCGGCCACTACGCCTGGAACGCGCAGTCGGCGATGACGTCCTTCGTCCTGCTGCTCACCGCCATCGGCACGCCGTGGGCGGTCATCACCCTGATCGGCTTCGCCCGCTGCCGTGGCGTGTACGACGCCGACGCCCTGCAGGTCTTCAACCGCCGCTCCCGGGGCGGGATCTACTGGTACCGGGCCGGCTGGAACATCCGGGCCACCGTGTCCTGGGCCGCCGGCGCGGCGGTCGGCCTGCTCGCGGTGTCCCTGCCGTCGTACGAGGGCCCGCTGCTGCGGCTCACCGGCGGGGTGGACTGCAGCTTCCTGCTGTCGGGCGCGGTCGGCGGACTGGTGTACCTGCTGCTGACGTCCGGCCCGGAACACAAGGGGGCCGCCGCGGACATCGTAGAGTCCACGGCAGCCCTGAGCACGTCCGGAAAGAGCTGAGCGGTAGCGCCCCAAAGGGGCGCGGGGAACTGCGCGACCAGCCACAACGGCGCAGCAGACGAACGACGGCCGATCGCGCCGGTTCCCGCCGAGCCATCAGCCGATACGGTGCATCCAGCCGTGCTTGTCCTCGGTCTTGCCGCGCTGGATGTCCAGCAGGGCCTGGCGCAGGCGCAGGGTGACCTCGCCGGGCTCTCCCCCCGACTGCTTCCACTCGGCGTTCGCGCGCTTCACCGTGCCGACCGGCGTGATGACGGCCGCGGTGCCGCAGGCGAAGACCTCGGTGAGGGTGCCGTTCTCGGAGTCGGCCTGCCACTGCTCGATGGAGACGCGGCCCTCCTCGGACTCGTAGCCGAGGTCGCGGGCGACGGCCAGCAGGGAGTCACGGGTGACGCCCTCCAGGATGGAGCCGGTCAGGGTGGGCGTGATGATCTTGTCGCCGTACACGAAGTACAGGTTCATGCCGCCGAGCTCCTCGACCCACTTGTGCTCGACCGCGTCGAGGTAGCAGACCTGGTCGCAGCCCTGGGCGGCGGCCTCGGCCTGGGCGAGCAGGGAGGCCGCGTAGTTGCCGCCGGTCTTCGCGTCGCCCATGCCGCCGGGGACGGCGCGGACGCGGTCCTCGGACGCCCAGATGGAGACCGGCTTCACGCCGCCCGGGAAGTACGCACCGGCCGGGGAGGCGATGACGATGAACAGGTACTCGTTGGCGGGCTTGACGCCGAGACCGACCTCGGTGGCGATCATGAACGGACGCAGGTAGAGGGACTCCTCGCCGCCGTGCGCAGGCACCCAGTCCTTGTCCTGCTGGACCAGGGCGTCACAGGCCTCGACGAACGTCTCGACCGGCAGCTCGGGCATGGCGAGGCGCTTGGCGGAGCGCTGGAAGCGCTTGGCGTTCTGGTCGGGGCGGAAGGTGGCGACCGAGCCGTCGGGCTGGCGGTAGGCCTTCAGCCCCTCGAAGATCTCCTGGGCGTAGTGCAGGACGTTGGTGGCCGGGTCGAGGGGGATCGGCGCGTACGGAACGAGCTGGCCGTCGTGCCAGCCGCGACCCTCGGTCCACTTGATCGTCACCATGTGGTCGGTGAAGTGGCGGCCGAATCCGGGGCTGGCCAGGATCGCCTCGCGCTCCGCAGCGGCGAGCGGATGGGCGGAGGGCTTGAGCTCGATCGTGGGCGTCGTCATGAGTGGGTGTCCTTCACCGGTTGTAGTGTCGGGCCGCGCTCACTCCCGCATCGGCTCTCCAGCCGGTGCTAGGACGTCCGAGCTTTCCCTCATTCCGCGGCTCCGCGTTCGATTATCGCGCGGGGCTGCGGACGGAAGGAATCGGGGTGAATGCGGCCCAGGGTTGATGGTGGCACCCGGCGACCGCATAGGAAAAGCCGCCTGGTGCGGATGCGACCCGGCGGCTTCGAAACGATGTCGAGTGGCCTGGGGGTCCCCCCAGGCCCTCAAGGCTCTGGGGGAGGGTCAGCCGGCTACTCGTACGGCGAGCGCGTCGCCGATCTCCGACGTACTGCGGGCGGGCTTGCCGACGCGTTCGGTGAGGTCGGCGGCGACCGCGGTGTCGATGCGGTCGGCCTCGGCGTCGTAGCCGAGGTGGCGCAGCAGCAGGGCGACGGACAGGACCGTGGCGGTGGGGTCGGCCTTGCCCTGGCCTGCGATGTCCGGGGCCGAGCCGTGGACCGGCTCGAACATGGACGGGAACTCGCGGCTCGGGTTGATGTTGCCGGAGGCGGCCACACCGATGCCGCCGGAGACGGCCGCGGCGAGGTCGGTGATGATGTCCCCGAACAGGTTGTCGGTGACGATCACGTCGAACCGCTCGGGCTGGGTGACCAGGTAGATGGTCGCCGCGTCGACGTGGATGTAGTCGGTCTCGACCTCGGGGAACTCCGCGGCGACCTTGTTGAAGATGTTCGTCCACAGGTGCCCGGCGAAGGTCAGCACGTTGTTCTTGTGGACCAGCGTGAGCTTCTTGCGCGGGCGGGCCTGGGCGCGGGCGAAGGCGTCGCGGACCACACGCTCGACACCGAAGGCCGTGTTGACGGAGACCTCGGTGGCCACCTCGTGCTCGGTGCCCTTGCGGATGGTGCCGCCGTTGCCCGTGTAGGGGCCCTCGGTGCCCTCGCGGACGACGACGAAGTCGATCTCCGGCTGGCCGGCCAGCGGGGTCGCGACACCGGGGAGCAGCTTCGAGGGCCGCAGGTTGACGTGGTGGTCGAAGGCGAAGCGGAGCTTGAGCAGGAAGCCGCGCTCCAGGACGCCGGACGGGACGCTCGGGTCGCCGATCGCGCCGAGCAGGATGGCGTCGTGCTGCTTGAGAGCGGCGAGGTCGGCGTCGGTGAGGGTCTCACCGGTGGCGTGGTAGCGCTTGGCGCCGAAGTCGTACTCCTTGGTCTCCAGCTTCACATCCTGCGGCAGGACGGCGGAGAGGACCTTGAGACCCTCGGCCACGACCTCCTGGCCGATGCCGTCACCGGGGATCACTGCGAGATTGATGCTGCGAGACATGTCGGCACCCTACTCCTCGTCCCAGGTGATGACATGCCCTGTCCGTCATACGGACACCCGTACGGGTTGCGGGTGTCCTCCTGTCGGCTGCCGTTCACCCGTATGTGGCACGGGCGTTGGACCCCGGTGGCATCTTCCCCAGCATGGAGACCCCCGACTTCGGCATTCCGCGCCCGCTCGCGGAGCGGCTGAGCATGGCCGAACAGTACGAGTACCTGCGCACCCGGATGGTCCGCCGCCGCACCCTGGTGACGGCGGGCGCGGTCGCGGGCGGCCTGCTGACCGCCTGCTCCTCCGGCTCCGGCGCCGCGGCCCACCCGGCCCCGGCCGCCTCGCGGGTGTCCGGCTCGGTGGTCCGCCCCTTCGGCCGCCGTCTCGCCTTCGGCGTCGACCCGAAGACACAGATGCGCGTCTCCTGGCAGGTGCCGCTCGCGGTGAAGCGGCCCTACGTGCGCGTCGGGCTGCGGCCCGACGACCTCGGCCGCCGGATCGAGGCCGAGGTGCGCAACCTGCACACGCCCGGGGTGCAGGGGGTGCGGCCCGCGGTCGAGCAGTACTACCTGCACGCGGCCCTGGACGGCCTGCGGCCCGGCACGACGTACTACTACGGCGTCGGCCACGACGGCTGGGATCCGGCCGCTCCCGCCCACCGCACCGGCCTCGCCACCTTCCGCACGGCGCCCACGACCCCGGAGCGCTTCGTCTTCACGGCCTTCGGCGACCAGGGCGTGGGGCAGGCCGCGAACGCCAACGACCACCTCGTGCAGCGCCAGAACCCCGCCTTCCACCTGCACGCGGGCGACATCTGCTACGCGGACGTCAACGGCGCCGGACAGACCTCGGACGGCTACGACCCCACGTTCTGGGACCGGTTCCTGCAGCAGAACGACCCGGTCGCCAAGTCGGTGCCGTGGATGGTGACCACCGGCAACCACGACATGGAGGCCTGGTACTCCCCGGACGGCTACGGCGGCCAACTGGCCCGGTTCTCCCTGCCGGACAGCGGCTTCGACCCGCACGGGACACCCGGGGCCTACGCGTTCACCTACGGCAACGCCGGCTTCGTCGCGCTGGACGCCAACGACGTGTCGTACGAGATCCCGGCCAACTTCGGGCACAGCGGCGGCCGGCAGACCAAGTGGCTGGACGCGACGCTGGGCGAGCTGCGCGCGACGAAGGGCGTGGACTTCCTGGTCGTCTTCTTCCACCACTGCGCGTACTCGACCTCCCAGCACGCCTCCGACGGCGGTGTCCGCAAGGAGTGGCTGCCGCTGTTCGAGAGGCACCGGGTGGACCTGGTGATCAACGGGCACAACCACGTGTACGAGCGGACGGACGCGATCAAGGGGGGCGAGGTCGGCAGGTCCGTCCCGGTAGGCGCGTCGACCGATCCGACGCGGGACGGGATCGTGTACGTCACCGCGGGCGGCGGCGGCCGGGACCTGTACTCCTTCCCCTCGGGCGTCAAGGACAGCTACGAGGGTCACGTCACCCGGCACGACGCCGTGGAGACCTTCCACTGGACCAAGGACAAGGAGCACGCGACGGAGACGGCCCACTGGTCGCGGGTGCGCTACACCGGCTTCTCGCTGCTCTCGGTGGAGGCGCGGCCGGGCCCGTCACCACGGCTCACGGTGTCGGCGCTGGCCGAGGACGGACGGCGGATCGACCACTTCGAGGTGCGGCGCGGCGGATGAGATCCGAGGTGCGACGCGGCGGTGAGGCCGCGCCGCACCATGGGGGTGCGGCTCCCGGATCAGTGGCGGCTTCGGCCGCTCAGTGGCCGGTCTCGCCGCCGTTGTCGCGGCGGTCGAGGGCGCGCTGGAGGGCGGCGGCGGCGTTCTGGCGCTCGGACTCGCTCGTGCGGGACACGTGGCGGACTCGGCGGCGGACGGTCGTCTCGGCCATGGGAAATCGACTCCTTCGGCAAGCCTGGAGCGCAGAGGGAAGGGTTACGACGAGACGCCGGAAGGGGCGGGGAGCTCTGGCCGCAGGGGTTACCTGCTATGGCCCGCTCACGACCGCCATTCGCTGGATCGAGCGAGACGTTCGGCTCCTACAAAAGTACGGGAGCTGCTCGCACCTGTCTGCACAATTACTCGGACTTCCTACTATCTGAGACGGCAGATCAGGTCACACCGCCGTGACCTGCGACTTCGCCGTACGGAGGCGGAGTGATCGCCACTCGTGGATGAGCGCCTGTATCGCCGTCGTCGCGGCCAGTCCGGACGTCTACTGGGCTGGGACCCGTGCAGGCAACCGTTCCTGGAGGCCGAGCGGGAGTCGGGTCCTGGTGCCAGGACGCATGCTCAGCCGCGTGCTCCGAACGGTGTTGGGCACGCTGGTCACCCGCTTCCGCGCCGCTACCGGGCGGCACGCATCTCGTGCGTGGTCCGGGAATGCGGGGGCGGGCTTCCTCACACCGCCGAGTGTCCGGTCTGGCCTGGGCGGTCCGATGCCCGTACCCATCGCTCTGGTGGGCAAGGGGCGGTGCCGTCCGTCGCCGGATCGGATACCCGAGGGCGCGTCGTCCGATCGCCACGGCTGCCGCGTCGTGGCGGGAAACGTGGCGGTTGTTGCTAGTGAGGGGCTGCTGCCAGTGCTGGGCGCCCCATCGGGAGGTGTAGGCCGGATCCACCGCGACGACCGCAACCCTCTGTTCGGCGGCCATCGCCACCAGCCGGGCCTTCAGCCTGGCGGTGGGGAAGCGGGAGATCAGGTGGCGGAACCGCTTGTTACGGCCGTACTTCTCCCGGCACTTGCCGTCGGCGAAGTCGAGGTCCTCGATGGCGATCGCCACGGCACCGCACTGGCGGGTGTGGTGCAGCAGCCGGGTCAGGGCGTGGCGGATCTGGGCGTCGCGGTGCTGGGTGCTGCCGGACAGGTCGTAGAAGAAGCGCCGGGGCTCGCCGACGGGGTTGCCGTGCACGTCCAACTGCCAGGCGGCAAGGTGGTCGTCGTTCATGTCGACCGCCACCACGCCCCGAGCCAGGGCCGCCTCCAGCGGCAGCACCGGGGGCGGGGGGCGCTGCCAGGACGCGGTCACATACCAGCGACCCCGCAGGACGTCGTGGTGGAGGCGATAGGCCACCGCCCGGTTGGTGGTGATCCGATCCGCCCACTCCTCACCCCGGTGCCTGAACGTAGCGGTCGCTTCCAGCACGTACCGGCCGTGCGGCGCATTGGCCAGGTGAGCCAGCGCGGCCGGGAGCTTGATCGCAACCTGTCCGGTGTCGGTGATGCGGATGGTCTCGTTACCCAAACGCTTGCCGGACTCCCCGTCGGCGGCCAGGAACATCCGCGCCGCCCGCCACCGCTCCTGCCACGCCTGCTCGGTGAGCCCGGCCTCGCCCAAGTGGTGACGCAATCGGGCGAGTTGTTTGCCGCCGCGCACCACGTGCACCCGGCCCGCCGCCCAGTCCGCCTCCAGCCTCGCCAGCCGGTCCCGCAAGGCGTTCAGACGGCGGGACTTGGCATGCCACTCCGTCCGGGAGCCGTATCCGCGCGGCAGGTCGGCCCGCTTGTCCGCCTTGGCGCCCAGAGGCCGGGCGAGGCGGGCCTCGATCTGCCTGATCTGCCCGCGCAGCCATCCCATCTCGGCCAGCTGGCCACGCCGCGCGAGCGCCCACTGGTCATGCGTGGCCTTGGTGATACTGCCCGCCCACCGTGCCGACGAGACCCCGGACAGATTCCGCTTCCGCACCGCCCACGCGGAGGCATCGTGAGACAGTCCCTGCCTGGAGCGCGCCGCGAGGTCACCAGCGGCCAGCGAACCGAGGAACGCCCCGACCTCGCGCAGCACCGCCGCGTCCGACTCCGACACCCGCAGCCGGGCCCGGATCGCCACTCCGGCGGGGGCGGGAACCACGAACGGATCCGCCAACTTCCGCAGCCCGCCCACCCCACACCCCCATCGACATCGAAGAACTCGTCACCACACCCAACGAACCTCACCCTGAATGGTCACACGTTCGGCAGGCAAACCTTCATTCGCCCTGGGGAGTTGTACGACTTCGCCATACCGAACCTGTACAGCGGACGCTCGTCGGCCTGAGGTGCCGTCAGGCGAGGTCCCCGTCGCGCCAGTCGAGGACGAGCGGGTGGGCCGGGTCCAGGGGGCCGGCGAGGGCGGGCCTGACGTAGACGCCCCCTTCCTCCTCCGGCAGACGGACGATGCCGTCCGGCGAGAGGGCACACACGTGCCCGCTCCACTGCTGCCAGCCGCGGACCGTGTAGAGCGGGGCGCCGTCCTCGCTCGCGGAGAGCGCGCCGAGGTCGTAGGCCCGGTCGACGATCCGCTCCAGCTCGGCCATCACCCGCCCGCCGAGCCCGGTGCGGCGCACGTCGGCCCGTACGGCGACGGCCTCCACGTATCCGGTCCGCAGCCAGCGCCCCTGGTGCCGTATCCGCCGCATCACGACCGAGCCGTGCGCGGCGAGACCGGCGCCGTCGTGGACGAGGGCGTGCATGCCGCCGAGGCCGTGGTCCCAGTCCTGGTCGGTGAAGTCCCCGTCGAAGGCCTCGCCCAGGAGGGCGCGGGCGGCGCGGAGGTCGGCGGGGTCGAGGTCGGCCGTGTGGGCGGTGCGCAGGCGAAGCGTCATGGAGCAAGCATCGCACCTAACCATTAAAAGTCTCTTGACTGGTTAGAGGTGGCCGTGGTGGACTGCTGCCATGTCGATTCACCAGGTTCACCACCGCACCGTCACCGTCCGCGGCCTCGACGTGTACTACCGCGAGGCGGGCCCGGAGGACGCCCCGGTCCTGCTGCTTCTGCACGGCTTCCCGAGCAGCTCGCACATGTTCCGTGAGCTGATCCCGCTGCTCGCCGACCGCTACCGGGTGATCGCCCCCGACCACATCGGCTTCGGCCGGTCCGCGACCCCGGCGGCCGCGGAGTTCGCCTACCGCTTCGACGAGCTGGCCGCGATCACCGGCGAGTTCACCGAGCAGCTGGGGCTGAAGGAGTTCGCCCTCTACGTCCAGGACTACGGCGCCCCGATCGGCCTGCGCCTGGCCCTCGCCCACCCCGACCGGGTGACGGCGATCGTCACGCAGAACGGCAACGCGTACGAGGAGGGGCTCGGCGAGCAGGCCTGGGCGCCGGTGCTCGCACTGGTCGCGGAGCGGACGCCGCAGACCGAGGAGCAGGTCAGGGAGCTGATCAGCCCGGACGGGATCAAGTGGCAGTACGTGCACGGGGTGCCGGACCCGTCACTGGTCAGCCCGGACGCGTACGAGCACGACACGGCACGGATGGCCCGGCCCGGCCAGACGGAGATCCAGCTCGACCTGATCTCCGACTACGGCTCCAACATCGCCCTGTACCCGGCCTTCCACGAGTACTTCCGCACCAGCCAGGTACCGCTGCTCGCGGTCTGGGGCGCGCACGACGCGATCTTCGTGCCCGCCGGCGCGCTCGCCTTCCAGCGGGACCTGCCGAGGGCCGAGGTGCACCTCCTCCCGGCCGGGCACTTCGCCCTGGAGACGCACGCGGACCAGATCGCCGCGCTCATGCGCGACTTTCTCGGCCGAAATCTGCCGGCCGCCTGAGCACCTCCCGGAAGCCCTGCGGGTCCTCCGCCCACGGCAGGTGCCCGGCGTCCGGGAGGATCACCCGGCGGGCGTGGGGCAGGGCCACGGCGAGGGAGTCGACGGCCGTGCGCGGCCGGATGTCCCGGGCACCGTCGATGATCAGCACCGGCACGTCGAGCGTCTGGCAGGCGGTGTACAGCTCCGGGGTGCCCCAGATGCGCTTGCGTTCCTCGTTGAGCACCGTGTTGGACTCGGAGTTGATCCCGAACCACGGGTCGGCCATGCGCCCGGCGGGCTCCAGGGCTCCGTCCCGGTCCTCGAACTCCACGGACCACTGCAGGACCGCCCGCTCCCGCTCCTCTTCCTGCGTGCGCTCGGTGCGGGCGGTCAACTCGCGCCAGCGGGACAGGCGTTCGGGGTGGTCGGCGAGGCGGGCGAGGAAGTTGTGGTGGTAGGCGCCGTACCAGTCGGAGTCCGGGCCGATGCCCGTGCCCGCGACGTACACCAGCGAGCCGACCCGGTCCGGATGCGCCAGGGCGTAGCTCAGCGCCAGTTGCGCACCCCAGGAGTGGCCGAGCAGCGCCATCCGCTCCAGCCCGAAGTGCCGTCGTACGGCGTCCAGGTCCGCGACGAACCGCTCGCTCGTCCACGGCCCGTCGCACCGCTCCGACCGCCCGCAGCCGCGCTGGTCCCAGCGGATCACCGGGGTCATGTCCGCGAGCAGCCCGGCCACGTCACCGAACATGTCCCACAGGCCCGGCCCGCCGTGGCACAGCACCAGCGGATCACCCGCACCGCCCGACCGCTCCGCCCACAGCCGTACTCCGTCGTCCGTCGTCACCGTCATGGGTCCAGTGTGGGGCGGGAGGACGGGACCGGAGCATTGGAAACGGGCCGGGAAGCCTGCTCGGATGTCAGGCTTCCCGGCCCGTCGTTCGGGGGGGGCTGGGGGTCAGCCCATGTGCGGGTACGTGTAGTCGGTCGGCGGGACCAGCGTCTCCTTGATGGCCCGGGTCAGGGTCCAGCGCATCAGGTTCTGCGGGGCGCCGGCCTTGTCGTTGGTGCCGGAGGCGCGGCCGCCGCCGAAGGGCTGCTGGCCGACGACGGCGCCGGTCGACTTGTCGTTGATGTAGAAGTTGCCGGCCGCGTAGCGCAGCTTCTCCATCGTGTACGCGGCGGCCGCGCGGTCGTTGGAGATGACGGCGCCGGTCAGGGCGTAGTCGGAGACCGACTCCATCTGCTCCAGCATCTCGTCGTACTTGTCGTCCTCGTAGACGTGGATGCCGAGGACCGGACCGAAGTACTCGGTGCGGAAGATCTCGTTCTCCGGGTCGGTGGACTCGATGACGGTCGGGCGGACGAAGTAGCCGACCGAGTCGTCGTAGGTGCCGCCCGCGACGATCGTGCAGGTCGGGTCCTCCTTGGCGCGGTCGATCGCGGCCTTGTTCTTGGCGAAGGCACGGTCGTCGATCACGGCGCCGATGAAGTTCGACAGGTCGGTGACGTCACCCATGGTCAGGTAGTCGACCTCGGCCGCGAACTCCTCCTTGAAGCCCGAGTTCCAGATGGAGGCCGGGATGTAGGCGCGGGAGGTCGCGCTGCACTTCTGGCCCTGGTACTCGAAGGCACCGCGGGTGAGGGCGGTCTTCAGGACGGCGCGGTCCGCGCTCGGGTGGGCGACGAGGAAGTCCTTGCCGCCGGTCTCGCCGACCAGACGGGGGTAGGAGCGGTACTTCTCGATGTTGTTGCCGACCGTCTTCCACAGGTACTGGAAGGTCTTGGTCGAGCCGGTGAAGTGGATGCCGGCGAGGTCGCGGTGGACCAGGGCCACCTTGGAGACCTCGATTCCGTCACCGGTGACGAGGTTGATGACGCCTTTGGGCAGACCGGCCTCCTCCAGCAGCTGCATGAGGAGGACGGCGGCGTGGGTCTGGGTGGGCGACGGCTTCCACACGACCACGTTGCCCATCAGCGCGGGCGCGGTGGGCAGGTTGCCCGCGATGGCGCTGAAGTTGAACGGCGTGATCGCGTAGACGAAGCCCTCCAGCGGGCGGTGGTCCATGCGGTTCCACACACCCGGGGAGTTCGCCGGGGGCTGCTCGGCGAGGATCTGGCGGGCGTAGTGGACGTTGAAGCGCCAGAAGTCGACCAGCTCGCAGGGCGTGTCGATCTCGGCCTGCTGGGCGGTCTTGGACTGGCCCAGCATGGTGGAGGCGGCGATGGTCTCGCGCCAGGGGCCGGACAGCAGCTCGGCGGCGCGCAGGATGATCGCCGCGCGGTCGTCGAAGGACATCGCACGCCAGGCCGGCGCGGCGGCCAGAGCCGCGTCGACGGCGTCCTGCGCGTCCTGCTGGGTGGCGTTGCGCAGGGTGCCGATGACGGCCTTGTGGTTGTGCGGCTGGACCACCTGGATGGTCTCGCCGCCACCCATCCGCCGCTCGCCGCCGATGGTCATCGGCAGGTCGATCGGGTTCTCGGCCAGCTCCTTGAGCTTGACCTCCAGGCGGGCGCGCTCGGGCGAGCCGGGGGCGTAGCCGTGCACCGGCTCGTTGACGGGGGTGGGGACCTGGGTCACAGCGTCCATGAGATCCGTAACTCCTTGTACGTGAGCGGGTGTTCGGGCTCAGCCCTTGCTGACCATCGACCGGAGGAAGAAGCGCAGGTTGGCCGGCTTCTCCGCGAGACGGCGCATGAAGTAGCCGTACCAGTCGGTGCCGTAAGCGGTGTAGACGCGCATGCGGTGGCCCTCGGCGGCCAGGCGCAGGTGCTCCTCGCCGCGGATGCCGTAGAGCATCTGGAACTCGTACTCGTCCAGTTTGCGCCCGGCCTGGTGGGCCAGCTCCTGGGCGATGGCGATGAGGCGCGGGTCGTGGGACCCGATCATCGGGTAGCCCTCGCCCTCCATCAGCGTCTTCAGGATGCGCACGTAGGCCTTGTCGATCTCGTGCTTCTGCTGGTAGGCGACCTCGGCGGGCTCCTTGTAGGCGCCCTTCACGAGGCGGACGCGGCTGCCGGCCTCGGCGAGGCGGCGGGCGTCGGCCTCGGTGCGGAAGAGGTAGGCCTGGATGACGCAGCCGGTCTGCGGGAAGTCCTTCCGCAGCTCCTCGTGGATGGCGAACATCGAGTCCAGGGTGGTGTGGTCCTCGGCGTCCAGCGTGACGGTCGTACCGATGGCGGCGGCGGCCACGACGACGGGGCGGACGTTGGCGAGCGCCAGCTCGTGGCCGCCCTCCAGGGCCTGGCCGAACATCGACAGCTTGACGGACATCTCGACCTTCTCGCCGAGCTCCAGCTCGCGCAGCCGGTCGATCAGCAGCAGGTAGGCGTCCCGGGCGGCGGTGGCCTGCTCGGGGGTGGTGATGTCCTCGCCGACGACGTCCATCGTCAGCTCCAGGCCCTTGGCCGTCAGGTCCCTGATGATCGGGACGATGTCGTCGACGGTCTCACCCGGGATGAAGCGGTCGACGACCTGCTTGGTCACCGGGGCCGCCGAGATCAGGCGTCGCATCCGGTCGCTGCGCGACGCGGCGAGAATCACGGGACCCAGCACGGGGCACCTCCACAGACAAGCACCAAAACGGCCGCCCCCCGACGATTCGGGTACGGCACGGAGAACCACCGTGAAACCTAAGGATCTCTCCGATCGTCGGCCATCGACAGCTGTCACGCATCCGTGCACTGGATCTCAGACAGATGTATGAAGCGGCGCGGAAATGCGCGAGAATGCCCGAGTGGCGGCGGATACTCCATCCTTCAAGAGCGTGGGCGACTACCAGGAGCTGGTGGACGAGATCTCGGAGCTGCTGGGGGCGCCCGCGACCCTGGAGAACCGGGACTTCGAGCTGATCGCCTTCGGTGCGTACGACAGTGAGGGCGACCTGGATCCCTCGGCGCTGGACCCGGTGCGCACCCGCTCGATCCTGACCCGGCGCTCCACGGCGACGGTGCGGGCGTGGTTCGAGGGCTTCGGCATCACGCGCGCGACGGGACCGGTACGGATCCCGCCGACCCCGGAGGCAGGCGTCTACCGCGGCCGCATCTGTCTGCCGGTACGCCATCGGGGTGTCGTCCTCGGCTACGTCTGGCTGCTGGACTACGACCCGGGTCCGACGGACGCGCAGCTGGCCGCCGCCATGCAGGTGACGGGGCGGATCGGCGCCCTGCTCGCCGACGAGGCACAGGCGGGGGCGGGTCTGAGCCGGGAGCTGCGGGCCGTGCTGACCGCGGAGAGCGGGTGGCAGCGGGACTCGGCGGTGAGGGAGCTCCGCACCGCCCTCGGGACTCGCGCGGACGCCCCCCACACGGTGGTCTGCATCGCCCCGTGGCCCTCGGCCGACCCGGAGCAGGCCCCGTCGCCGCGTACGGTGCCGCACGCCACGGCCCTCTGTACGGTGCCGTGGGGAACGGCCGGTCAGAGCCTCGCGATCCTGGTGCGGCTGCGCTCGACGGATGTCGCGGTACCCGCGCTGACGGCGGCCTCACGGCTGCTCAAGGAGGCGGAGGGGACACGGTCGGGTGCGGCCAGGGCGGCCGCCGGTGTCGGCGAACCCCGCACCGGACTCGCCGAACTGGGCACGGTCTGGCAGGAGGCCTCCGCCGCCGCGCGCGCCGCCCTGGCCGAGCCGCGGCTCGGGCCCGTGGCCGAGTGGCGGCGCATCGGCCCGTACCGCCTGCTGACCGCGCTGCCCGCGGAGGCCCCCCACGACCCGGCCGTCGCGCCCCTCCTCTCCTCCGCCCACCAGGAACTGGCCCGCACGGCCGAGGTCTATCTGGACCGCGCGGGCCAGGCCGGCCGCGCCGCGGCGGAGCTGGGCATCCACCGCCAGACCCTCTACTACCGCCTCTCCCGCGTGGAACAGCTGACGGGCCTGGACCTGGACGACGGCGAGGACCGGCTGCTGCTGCACATGGCGCTGAAGGGGTCCCGGCTGTAGCCGCCGGCGCCGGCATCAGGCAGCCGGCCCAGTCAGCTGCACTGCCCGGACCGCGGCCCGCTCACCGTGTTGTCGCTCTGGTTCAGGGCGGGTTCGTTGCCGTCGCAGGAGAGCGGGCCGTTGACCCGGTTGCCCTCGAACGCGGGTGTGGCCTCCTCGGGCAGCAGGCCGCTGCCGCTGTTGCCGGTGATGTTCACGGCCCCGGTCACCGAGTTGCCGGCGGCCCCGACGCCGCCGGTGTCGGCGTCCAGGGTCAGCGGACCCCGGATGACGTTGCCCGCGCAGGCCGTCGTGTCCTCGCCGATCCGTACGTAGCCGGTGCTGTGTTCGACGGTGAGGGGCCCGGTGAGCTTCGACCGGCAGACGGTGACAGCGAGGCTCCGTCGGCGGTGACGGCTCCGGTGATCCGGGCGTCCGAGACGGCGAGCGCTCCGCCGTCCTGCACCGTGGCCTTGCCCTCCTGGCTGCCGCCGGAGCCGATACAGATCGCCTGGTCGGCCGGGACGGTCAGGACACCGTGGTGGGCCGTGGTGATGCAGGGCCGGCTGAAGCCCACCGTGAGGTCCGTGGACCCGAACCCGCTCACCGGCCTCCGGGACGAGCTGGACCTCGGCCGTCTGTCCAGCTGCCACGACCCGGCCGTCGTACGGCACTTCGCGGACCGGACGCCGGAGCCGCGGGACGCCAGGGTCAGCTCTTCGCGGCTCCTGCGATCGTCCGCCGCAGCCCCTCGGTGAGCTGCTCCGCGGTGGTCGCCGAGTCCGGGTCGAAGAGCCACTGGACCATGAGGCCGTTGAGGAGGGTCTGGTAGAAGCGGCCCTCGGTCTCGACGGCCTCCTTGTCGAGGTCGGGCTCCGGAACGCCGCTGAACATGGACACGAGGCCCGATCGACCCTCCTCCTGCGCCTCGGCCAGCAGCTTGCGCACCTGCGGGATCCGGTCGCCCTGGAGGATGAGCTCGAAGCTCAGCAGCCAGATCGCCCGCGATTCGGGGACGGCTCGGATGATGCTCGCCCACATCTCGTGGAACCGCTCCAGCGATCCCGGGGGCTGCGTCACCTCCCCGCCCAGGCCGGGATCGAAGCTCTCCCCCACGCCCTCGATCAGCGAGACGTACGCCTGCACCAGCAGCGCGTCCTTCGACCCGTAGTGGTAGCCGATCGACGCCAGGTTGGTGCCCGACTCCTTGACGATGTCCCGCGCGGTCGTGCGCAGGAAGCCCTTCTCCAGCAGGCAGCGCTTGGCGCCTTCCAGCAGATCCTCACGATGTCCCATGCGGACCACCCTACCGCCGATTCATACACCTGTCCTAGACGCATGACTTATACAAGCGTTCTAGACAAGCGTTTAAGACGCTCGTACAGTCATCGGCATGACGAACTCGACGAGCACCGACTCCCCCGCCGGACGCGCCGGTCGGCGCGAATGGACCGCGCTCTGCGTACTGATGCTTCCGCTGCTGCTGGTCTCCATGGACGTCTCGGTCCTCTACTTCGCCATCCCGGCGATCAGCGCGGACCTGGAGCCGAGCGGCACCCAGCAGCTGTGGATCTTCGACATCTACGCCTTCGTCCTGGCCGGCCTGCTGATGACGATGGGCTCGCTGGGCGACCGCATAGGACGCCGCAAGCTGCTCCTGATCGGCGCCGCCGCCTTCGGGGCCGCCTCCCTGGTGGCGGCCTACGCGAACAGCGCCGAGACCCTGATCGCCGCCCGCGCGGTCCTCGGTATCGGCGGGGCGACCCTGATGCCGTCGACGATGGCGCTGGTCCGCACGATGTTCACGGACCCCGGGCAGCGGGCGAAGGCGATCGGCATCTGGTCCGGCGTGATGACCGGCGGCATCGCACTGGGCTCCGTGCTGAGCGGTGTGCTGGTCCAGTACTTCTGGTGGGGCTCGGTCTTCCTCGTCAACCTGCCCGCGATGGCCCTGCTGCTGGTCCTCGGCCCGGTCCTGCTCCCCGAGTCGAAGAACCCGGAGCCCGGCCGCTTCGACTTCGTGAGCGTGCCGCTGTCGATGGCGGCGGTGCTGCCCGTGATCTACGGCCTCAAGGAGATCCCGTCCGAGGGCTGGCACCCGCAGTACGTCGTCTCGGTCACCGTCGGCCTGGTCTTCGCGGCCCTCTTCGTCCACCGCCAGCGCACGGCCGCCTCGCCGATGATCTTGCCGGCCCTGTTCCGTGGCCGGGGCTTCGCCCCCGCGGTGGTCCTGAACCTCGTCTCCGCGTTCGCGATGATGGGTTCGGCGTTCTTCACCACGCAGTACCTGCAGTCGGTGCTCGACAAGAGCGCGATGGAGGCGGCCCTGTGGGCGCTGCTGCCCTCGGTGCCGATCGGCATGGCGGCCCCGATCGCGACCGCCCTGGTCCAGAAGGGCGTCAACCGCGCCTACGTGGTCACCGCGGGCTTCGCGATCGCCGCGACGGGCTACGGCCTGCTGGCCCTGGCCGGCACGGACTCCCTCTGGCTCGTCCTCGCCGCCTGCGGCGTCCTGGCCTCCGGCATCGTCATGGTGATGTCGCAGATGACCGACCTGGCCATGGGCGCGGCCCCGGTGGAGAGGGCGGGCGCCGCCTCCTCCCTGCTGGAGACCGGCCAGGAGTTCGGCGGCGCGCTGGGCATGGCGGTCCTCGGCTCCATCGGTACGGCGGTCTACCGCCACGAGATGCCGTCCTCGGCCCCGGCCGAGGCCCACGAGACCCTGGGCGGCGCGCTCGCGGTCGCCGGCCGGCTGCCGGGGCGCACGGGTGACGCCCTGGCGACGGCGGCCCGGGAGGCGTTCACGACCGGCATGCACGGCGCGGCGATCGCGGGGGCGGTGCTGCTGGCTCTCGCGGCCGTCGGGGCGGCTGCCACCCTGCGCCGGATCCACGTCCGGGAGACTCCGGCACCGGAGGCCGGCGCAGCAGAGGAGGCCGCGGCCTGAGCCTCACACCTCCGGACAAAGGCGCCGGGCGGGCTGAGAACTCCTCAGCCCGCCCGGCGCTTTGCTCAACGGCGACTCAGACCAGGTTCACCGAGCGGGCCGACGTCGCCCCGATCTCCGACGCGACCTCGGCCAGAACCGCGGAGCCCACCGTGTCGTCCACGGTCAGGACGGCCAGCGCCTCTCCGCCGACCGCCGCGCGGGCGACCTGCATGCCGGCGATGTTGATGCCCGCCTCGCCGAGGATGCGGCCGACGGTGCCGACGACACCCGGGCGGTCCTCGTAGCGCAGGACGACCATGTGGTCGGCGAGGGCGAGGTCGACGTCGAAGTCGCCGACCGCGACGATCTTCTGCAGGTGCTTCGGGCCGGCCAGCGTGCCGGAGACCGACACCTCCTCGCCGCTGCCGAGCGTGCCGCGCACGGTCACCACGTTGCGGTGGTCGGCGGACTCGGAGCTGGTGGTCAGCCGCACCTCGACGCCACGCTCCTGCGCGAACAGCGGCGCGTTGACGTACGACACCGTCTCGTCGACGACGTCCTCGAAGACACCCTTGAGCGCGGACAGCTCCAGCACCTTCACGTCGTGCTGGGTGATCTCGCCGTAGACCTCGACGTCCAGCCGGACCGCGACCTCCCCCGCGAGCGCGGTGAAGATGCGGCCGAGGCGCTCGGCGAGCGGCAGACCCGGCTTGACGTCCTCGGCGATGACACCGCCCTGGACGTTCACCGCGTCCGGCACCAGCTCACCGGCGAGCGCGAGGCGCACCGACTTGGCGACGGCGATACCGGCCTTCTCCTGGGCCTCGTCGGTCGAGGCGCCGAGGTGCGGGGTCGCCACGACCTGGTCGAACTCGAACAGCGGGGAGTCCGTGCACGGCTCCTTGGCGTACACGTCCAGACCCGCGCCCGCGACGCGGCCCTCCTTGAGCGCCGAGTACAGCGCCTCCTCGTCGACGATGCCGCCGCGGGCCGCGTTGACGATGCGCACGCTCGGCTTGACCTTGCGCAGCGCCTCGTCGCCGATCAGGCCGAGGGTCTCGGGGGTCTTGGGCAGGTGGACGGTGATGAAGTCGGAGACCTCGAGCAGCTCGTCCAGGGACAGCACCTTGACGCCCATCTGCGCGGCCCGCGCGGGCTGCACGTAGGGGTCGTAGGCGACGACCTTCATGCCGAAGGCGGACATGCGCTGCGCGACGAGGGCACCGATGCGGCCCAGGCCCACGACACCCAGCGTCTTCTCGGCCAGCTCGACACCCGTGTACTTGCTGCGCTTCCACTCGCCGTTCTTCAGCGCGGCGTTCGCCTGCGGGATGTTGCGCGCGGTGGCGACGAGCAGACCGCAGGCCAGCTCGGCGGCCGTGACGATGTTGGAGGTCGGGGCGTTGACGACCATCACGCCGGCCTTGGTGGCGGCGGAGACGTCGACGTTGTCCAGGCCGACGCCGGCTCGCGCGACGACCTTGAGCTTCTTCGCGGCGGCGATGGCCTCCGCGTCGACCTTGGTGGCGGAACGGACCAGGATCGCGTCGACGTCGGCGATGGCGGGGAGCAGCTCGGCTCGGTCGGCGCCGTTGCAGTGCCGGATCTCGAAGTCGGGGCCGAGCGCGTCGACGGTCGCGGGCGACAGCTCTTCAGCGATGAGTACGACGGGTTTCGAGCTCACGTGAGTCCTCACAAGTCCAATGCGGACGGCCGTCCCGACGGCCGCTGGCGGTGGAGGGGGGCTAGCCGCGGAAGACGCACGACGCTGTGGGCCTGACGCGTATGTTGTGCAGCAGTGTAGTGGCGTGTCGGAGGGCGTCTTGCGCCTCTGCGGAAGGATCACCCGTCCGTGGCTGGACGGGATGGACAAAGGGGGCCGGAGCAGTCTGCCCCGACCCCCTGACGTGGGGCTTACGCCTCCTCGTTCACCCAGCTCATCAGCTTGCGCAGCTGCTTGCCGGTGGTCTCCAGCAGGTGCTCGGAGTCCTGCTGCTTGTACTCGTTGTACTTCTTCAGACCGCCGTGGTACTCGTCCATCCAGGTCTGGGCGAAGGTGCCGTCCTGGATCTCCGCGAGAACCTGCTTCATCTCGGCCTTGGTGGCGTCGGTGATGATGCGCGGGCCGGTGACGTAGTCGCCCCACTCGGCGGTCTCGGAGACGGACCAGCGCATCTTCTCCAGGCCGCCCTCGTACATGAGGTCGACGATCAGCTTCAGCTCGTGGAGGCACTCGAAGTAGGCGATCTCCGGCTGGTAGCCCGCCTCGACCAGGGTCTCGAAGCCGGCCTTGACCAGGGCGGAGGTGCCGCCGCACAGCACGGCCTGCTCGCCGAACAGGTCGGTCTCGGTCTCCTCGGTGAAGGTCGTCTTGATGACACCGGCACGGGTGCCGCCGATGGCCTTGGCGTACGACAGGGCCAGCGGGAAGGCGTTGCCCGTGGCGTCCTGCTCGACGGCGGCGATCGCCGGAACGCCGCGGCCCTCCTCGTACTGGCGGCGGACCAGGTGGCCCGGGCCCTTCGGGGCGACCAGGGCGACGTCGACGCCGGCCGGGGGCTTGATGAAGCCGAAGCGGATGTTGAAGCCGTGGGCGAAGAACAGCGCGTCGCCGTCCTTCAGGTTCGGGGCGATGGACTCCTCGTAGACCTGGGCCTGGATCGGGTCCGGGATGAGGATCATGATGACGTCGGCCTCGGCGGCGGCCTCGGCCGGGCTCACCACGCGCAGGCCCTGCTCCTCGGCCTTGGCCTTGGACTTGGAGCCCTCGTGCAGACCGACACGGACGTCGACACCGGAGTCACGCAGCGACAGGGCGTGCGCGTGGCCCTGGCTGCCGTAGCCGATGACCGCGACCTTGCGGCCCTGGATGATGGACAGGTCGGCGTCAGCGTCGTAGAACAGCTCGGCCACTTTGGGTTCTCTCCTTGGTGTGCAGGTTGTGCGTCCCACCGTATGCCGGTGAGCGGACGGAAAGTCTCAGGGTCTCGGCATACGGGCGACCGGCGATGTACCGACCGCCCGTATTCAGCCTTACGCGGATCGGTCGAGGGCGCGCAGCGAGCGGTCCGTGATCGAACGGGCTCCGCGGCCGATCGCGATCGTGCCGGACTGCACCAGCTCCTTGATGCCGAAGGGCTCGAGCATCTTGAGCATGGCGGACAGCTTGTCGCTGGATCCGGTGGCCTCGATGGTGACGGCCTCCGGGGAGACGTCGACGGTCTTGGCGCGGAACAGCTGGACGATCTCCACGATCTGGGAGCGGGTCTCGTTGTCGGCGCGCACCTTCACCAGAACGAGTTCGCGCTGAACGGCCTGACCGGGCTCCAGCTCGACGATCTTCAGCACGTTGACGAGCTTGTTGAGCTGCTTGGTGACCTGCTCCAGCGGCAGGTCCTCGACGTTCACCACGATGGTGATGCGGGAGATGTCGGGGTGCTCGGTGACGCCGACCGCGAGCGAGTCGATGTTGAAGCCGCGGCGGGAGAACAGGGCGGCGATCCGGGCGAGGATGCCCGGCGTGTTCTCCACCAGGACGGAGAGCGTGTGCTTGGACATGGTCTTTTTACGTCTCTCTCGCTCAGTCGTCTTCGTTGTCGCCGAAGTCGGGGCGGACGTCCCGGGCGGCCATGATCTCGTCGTTGGAGGTGCCGGCGGCGACCATCGGCCACACCATCGCGTCCTCGTGGACGATGAAGTCGACGACGACCGGACGGTCGTTGATGGAGTTCGCCTCTTCGATGACCTTGTCCAGGTCCTCGGGGCGCTCGCAGCGGATCGCGTAACACCCCATGGCCTCCGACAGCTTCACGAAGTCGGGGACGCGGGTGCCGGCGCTGGGCTCCTTGCCGGTCGCCTCCGGGCCGGAGTGCAGCACGGTGTTGGAGTAGCGCTGGTTGTAGAAGAGGGTCTGCCACTGGCGGACCATCCCGAGGGCGCCGTTGTTGATGATGGCGACCTTGATCGGGATGTTGTTCAGGGCGCAGGTGGTCAGCTCCTGATTGGTCATCTGGAAGCAGCCGTCGCCGTCGATCGCCCAGACCGCACGGTCCGGCCGGCCGGCCTTGGCGCCCATGGCGGCCGGGACCGCGTAGCCCATCGTGCCCGCGCCACCGGAGTTCAGCCAGGTGGCGGGCTTCTCGTACTGGATGAAGTGCGCGGACCACATCTGGTGCTGACCGACGCCCGCGGCGAAGATCGTGCCCTCCGGGGCGAGCTGCCCGATGCGCTCGATGACCTGCTGCGGGGCCAGGGAGCCGTCCTCGGGCTGGTCGTAGCCGAGCGGGTAGGTCTCGCGCCAGCGGTTGAGGTCGCTCCACCAGGCGGTGTAGTCGCCCTTGTGGCCCTCGCTGTGCTCCTTCTGCACGGCCTGGACCAGGTCGGCGATGACCTCGCGGGCGTCACCGACGATCGGCACGTCGGCGGCGCGGTTCTTGCCGATCTCGGCCGGGTCGATGTCGGCGTGGACGATCTTGGCGTAGGGGGCGAAGCTGTCCAGCTTGCCGGTGACGCGGTCGTCGAAACGGGCTCCGAGGGCGACGATCAGGTCGGCCTTCTGCAGCGCGGTGACGGCGGTGACCGCACCGTGCATGCCCGGCATTCCCACGTGCAGCGGGTGGCTGTCGGGGAACGCGCCGAGCGCCATCAGGGTGGTGGTGACGGGCGCTCCGGTGAGTTCGGCGAGGACCTTCAGCTCGGCGGTGGCCTGCGCCTTGATGACGCCGCCGCCGACATAGAGGACGGGCCGCTTGGCGGAGGTGATCAGCTTGGCCGCCTCGCGGATCTGCTTGGCGTGCGGCTTGGTCACCGGACGGTAGCCGGGCAGGTCCATGGTGGGCGGCCAGGAGAAGATGGTCTTCGCCTGGAGGGCGTCCTTGGCGATGTCGACCAGGACCGGGCCCGGGCGGCCGGTGGAGGCGATGTGGAACGCCTGCGCGATGACCCGCGGGATGTCCTCGGCCTTGGTGACGAGGAAGTTGTGCTTGGTGATCGGCATGGTGATGCCGACGATGTCCGCCTCCTGGAAGGCGTCCGTGCCGATCGACTTCGAGGCGACCTGGCCGGTGATCGCGACCAGCGGCACCGAGTCCATGTGCGCGTCGGCGATCGGCGTGACCAGGTTGGTGGCGCCGGGGCCGCTCGTCGCCATGCAGACGCCGACCTTGCCGGTGGCCTGCGCGTAGCCGGTGGCCGCGTGGCCGGCGCCCTGCTCGTGACGGACCAGGACGTGGCGCACCCGGGTGGAGTCCATCAGCGGGTCGTACGCCGGCAGGATCGCACCGCCGGGAATGCCGAATACCGTCTCAGCGCCGACCTCCTCGAGGGAGCGGATGAGGGACTGCGCGCCCGTGACGTGCTCGGGGGCGGACTGCTGTCCTCCGGATCGGGGCCGCGGCTGCGGATGGGCCCCGGTGGCCTGCTCGGTCATCGGCATTCTCTTCTCGATGCTGAGGGTTTTTGCGAGGTTTGTACGGTGTACGACTGCGGTACGACAGGTGCCTGTGCAACAAAAAACCCCTCGTGCCGTAGGGCAAGCGAGGGGAGCGCGCCGGTGTGGTCGCTGGGGATTCCGGATCGTCCTCCGGTCGTTCCCAGCTCAGCCGACGCGCTGTCCAAGTACGAGAATTCGGGTGCGCATGGCACTGACCCTCCCCCCGACGCGCACCACGTGTCAAGTTGGTGGGACGGGAGTCTCATTATGTGAGCGAAGGGCACTGCCACCTCCGAAGACGGCGGACACACCTCCGGTGTACACCCCCGCGGCCCTTTCCACAGCTCTTCACCTCCGGGGCGCCACAGTCGGTGTCGAGGCCACGACCGTGCTCAGCCCTTCGGGCCTCCGCGCTCCCCCACTCTCGGCTTCTCCCCCACTCTCGGCTTCGCTCGAGCGGGGGGACCCCCATGAGCGGGGGGACCCCCATGCGCCCTCGACACCGACGCGCCCCTGCGGCTCTCTCGCGCCGCCCGCGAACGCCGGCTCGGCCGGGGCGTGCGGCACGGGATAATGACCTGATCCGAGCGCCCGGCGCAGCCGGTACTCGTCCAGCGGCCCCGCGAAGGCCATGCCCTGTCCGTGGGTGCAGCCCATCGCGCGCAGCGCGACCACCTGTTCCGGCAGGTCGACGCCTTCGGCGACGGACTGCAGTCCGAGATCGCCGGCGATGCGCAGCAGCCCGCTGGTGATCTTGTGCAGCCGTGCGGACTCCACGACTCCGTCGACCAGGCTGCGGTCGAGCTTGAGGATGTCGACGGGGAGCCTCCTGAGGGCCGTGATCGCCGCGTAACCGCTGCCGAAGCCGTCGAGCGCGATCCGTACCCCGAGCCGGCTGAGCGCGGCCAGGCGCCGCTCCAGCTCGTCCAGCGAGGTTCTGGGGTCGGTGTCGGACAGCTCGACGACCAGCGCGCCGGGCGGCAGCCCGTGCCGGGTCAGCAGCGCCTCCAGCGAGCCGAGCGGCGTCGAGCGGTCCAGCAGCCGCCGGGCGCTCGTGCGGACGGCCACCGGCACCACGCTCCCGGTGGCGGCCCGTTCGGCCGCCTGCTCCACGGCCTCCTCGAGGATCCAGCGGTCCAGCTCGGCGGTCTTGTCGCCGTCCTCGGCCACCCGCAGGAACTCGGCAGGGGTGAACAGCACCCCTTGGGAGGAGCGCCAGCGCGCCTGCGCGGAGACCGATGTGATCCGGCCGTTCTCCAGACAGACCACCGGCTGGTGCAGCAGTGCGAACTCGCCGTCGTGCAGCGCGGCGCGCAGCCGGGTGGCCAGCTCCGCCTTGCGTACGACGTCCTGCTGCATCTGCGGTTTGTACAGCTCGACGCGGCCCTTTCCGGCCGACTTCGCGCGGTACATCGCGAGGTCGGCGTTGCGCAGCAGCTCGCCCGCGCCGAGGCCGGGTTCGGCGAAGGCGACCCCGATGGAGGCGTTGACACGGACATCGTTGCCGTCGATCGCGTACGGCTGGGAGAGGGTCACCCTGAGGCGGTCGGCGAGCTCCAGGATGTTCCGCTCCCGGGCGGCACGGTCACGCGTGCCGTCCCCGACGATCAGGGCCGCGAACTCGTCGCCGCCCAACCGGGACGCGGTGTCCCCGTGCCGGACCGCGTCCTGGAGTCTGCGGGCGGCCTGGACGAGCAGCTCGTCCCCCGCCTGGTGCCCGATCGTGTCGTTGACGGCCTTGAAGCCGTCCAGGTCGATGAAGAGCACGGCCGTGCCGCGCAGGGCGGCACCCCGGTCGGTGGCCCGGCGGCCGGACAGGGCCTGCTGGACACGCTGGGTGAACAGCGCGCGGTTGGGCAGGTCGGTGAGCGGGTCGTGCTCGGCGTTGTGCTGCAACTGCGCCTGCAGCCGTACGCGTTCGGTCACGTCCCGGCTGTTGAAGATCAGGCCGCCGTGATGCCGGTTGACGGTCGACTCGACGTTGAGCCAGCCGCCCTCGCCCGAGCGGAAGCGGCACTCGATGCGCGTGGTGGGTTCCTCCGGCGGGCTGGCGGCGAGGAAGCGGCGCACCTCGTGCACCACGCAGCCCAGGTCCTCCGGGTGGATCAGGGCCGCCAGTTCGGTGCCCACCAGATCCTCGGCGGGCCGTCCGTAGACCCCGGCGGCGGCCGGGGAGACGTACCGGAGGATGCCGTTGGGCGCGGCGATCATGATGACGTCGCTTGAGCCCTGCACCAGGGAGCGGAAGTGGTTCTCCTTCTGCGCCAGTTCCTGGGTGAGGGTGATGTTGTCCAGCAGCATGATGCCCTGGCGCATGACGAGCGCCAGTACGACGCCGCCCGCGGTGATCAGCACGACGTGGTCGGGCCGACGGCCGTTGAGCACGTTGTACAGGATGCCCAGGGTGCACACGGCGGCGGCCAGGTACGGGGTGAGCGCGGCGAGGGAGCCGGTGAGCGGACGGCCGGCCGGGTACCGGGTGTGGTCGCCGCCCGGCGCGGGCACGTGGGGGTGGCCGGTGCTGCGCTGGCCGGGCACGTGCTCGTGGACCACGCGCGTGTGCCCGTCCGGTACGTGCCGTTCGCCGTCCCGCGCTCCGGGGCGCCGGGGGGCGGCCCAGGGGGCGTAGGCGAGCAGCAGGGAACCGGCGAACCAGCCCGCGTCCAGCAGCTGTCCGGAGTGGTAGCTGCTGTGCAGCAGCGGCGAGGTGAACAGCGCGTCGCACATCACGGTCAGGGCGAGCGCGCCGATCGCCGTGTTCACCGCCGTGCGATTGCCGGGGGTGCGGCGGAAGTGGAGCGCGAGCACCATGCTGACGAGCGCGATGTCGAGCAGCGGGTACGCCAGGGACAGCGCGGTGTGCGCGACGCTGGGCCCGTCGAACCGGGCCGCCTGGGCGAGCGCGAGGCTCCACGACAGAGTGAGCAGGGAGCCGCCGATCAGCCAGGCGTCCAGCGCCAGACAGATCCAGCCCGCCCGCGTCACCGGCCGTTTGGCGAGGACCAGCAGGCCCACGATGGCGGGCGGCGCGAAGCACAGGAAGAACAGGTCGGCGTAGCTGGGGCTGGGCACGGGTCGTCCGAGGACCACCTCGTACCACCCCCAGACCGCGTTGCCCAGGGCCGCCATCGCCGAGGAGAGCGCGAACAGCAGCCAGGCCGAACGGAAGCGGACCCGCGGGCTGCGTGCGTAGAAGAAACAGGAAACTGCGGCGGTGCCCGCCGCTGCGGTCAGCCCGAAGTCGCCCATGATCAGCGCGAGCCGGCCCGAACCCCAGTCGAACAGGGAGCCGATGACATAGGCGCCGCAGACCAGGGCGAGGACGAGCTGATGGGCCAGCCGCCTCCCGTCGCCGGCGGCCGGCGGACGAGGCGGCAGCGGGGCCCCCGGCGGGTGCGGTGTGCGCAGCACGCCGTCGAGGGTGGTCGGCACGGAAGGCGGCGCATTCACCGGGGCCTCCCGCTCCGCGCCGCTCCCGGGTCCCGTGGGTCCCGGTGCGCATTCCTCCTGCGGCCGCCCGGCCTGCGGTGGTGGCTGGGATGGCTCGTGTGGTGGCCGCGTCTGCCCGCCGCCGTGCGCCAGGGTCGCCGTCGGCGGCTCCGCCGCGTCGGATCGTTCGTCCATAGGCCGTGCATCGCCCGTCGCCCCCCTCACAAATCTGAAATGTCCATCCCCGGCGCCGAACGTCACCGGCGCAGCCCCTGTCGGGACGATACACCAGTATCGTCACTCAGGGACATAGCTTCTCTACGCTCCGTGACGATCAACGGACATGTGGGCACCGCCCGCATTCGGAGGATTGCGGAGGGTACCGGAAGCGGATTACGCCCTTGTTGTGAGGATCACGTTCCGCAGGGGCTCCTGGTTCACGAAGCGGTTCAACTGGTCCACGAGCAGCCGCTTGGCGCGCGGCAGGAAGGCCGACGTGGGCCCGCCCACATGCGGGCTGATGAGCACGCCGGGCGCCTGCCACAAGGGGTGTCCGGGCGGCAGCGGCTCGGGATCGGTCACGTCGAGGGCCGCCGTGATGCGCCCGTTCTCCAGCTCCGCGAGCAGCGCCTTGGTGTCGACGACGGCTCCCCGGGCGACGTTGACGAGCAGCGCCCCGTCCTTCATCCGGCCCAGGAATTCCGCGTCCACCAACCCCTGGGTTTCCTCCGTCAAGGGCGTGCAGAGGATCACGACATCGGCTTCCGGAAGCAGTGAGGGCAATTCGGTGAGCGGGTGCACCAGACCGCGCGCCGTGGTGCGCCTGGAGCGCGCGACGCGCGCCACCCGCGCTACTTCAAAAGGCACGAGCCGGTCTTCGACGGCCGAGCCGATGGCGCCGTAACCGACGATGAGGACGCTCTTGTCGGCGAGGGCGGGGTGGAACGCGCTCTGCCAGCGCTCCTCCTGCTGCGCCCGGACGAACTGGGGGATGCCGCGCAGGGAGGCCAGGGTCAGGGTCAGCGCGAGTTCGGCCGTGCTCGCCTCGTGCACACCGCGCGCGTTGCACAGCTGCACCCCGGGCACGATCGCCGACAGCCTGGCGGTGACGTCGTCCACGCCCGCGGTGAGCGTCTGGATGACCTGAACGTTGGTCAGATGCTCCAGGGGGCGCACCTTGACCGGCCACCGCTTCATGTACGGCACCACGTACACGACACAGTCCGCCGGGTCGCCCGGAAACGCCTGGTCGCCGTTCTCGCCCCCGTCCCAGAACAGGTACCGGAGCCCCTCGGGAAGCCCCTCGATCTCGTCCGGCGGGATGGGAAGCCACACGTCTGCACTCATGCCAGGAGGCTATGTCAGTCGTACAGGTGTGCAGAGGTTAGGTTGGGGGCCGGCAGAGGGAGGTTCACGGGCAGGTGGAGCGCAGGACGATCGGCGCGGGGGCGCTCGCGGTGGGGGCCGTCGGACTCGGGTGCATGCCGATGAGCTGGGCGTACAGCGGATCCCGGCAGCGGGGCGACGCATCGCTCAGAACCGTGCATCGGGCTCTGGATCTGGGCTCGACCCTCCTGGACACGGCGGACATGTACGGCCCGTTCACCAATGAGCTGCTGCTGGGGCGGGTGCTGAAGGAGCGGCGCCAGGACGCCTTCGTGTCGACGAAGGTGGGGCTGCTCGTGGGCGAGCAGCACATCGTGGCCAACGGCCGCCCGGGGTATGTGCGGCGGGCCTGCGACGCCTCGCTGCGGCGCCTGCAGACGGACGTGATCGACCTCTACCAGCTGCACCGCGCGGATCCCGAGATCCCGGTCGAGGAGACGTGGGGCGCGATGGCCGAACTGGTGCAGGCGGGGAAGGTACGGGCGCTGGGTGTGTGCGCGGTGGGTGCGCGCGGCGGGCGCCGCTCCGGGTCCCGGCTGCACGACGCGACCCTGCGCCAGCTCCAGCGGATGCAGCAGGTCTTCCCGGTGAGCGCGGTGCAGGCGGAGCTGTCGGTGTGGTCGCCGGAGGCGCTGGACGGGCTGCTGCCGTGGTGCGCGGCGCGGGGCGTGGGCTTCCTGGCGGCGATGCCCCTGGGCAACGGCTTCCTGACCGGCACGCTCACCCCGGGCGAGGGCTTCGAGCCGGACGACCTCCGCGCCCGCCACCCCCGCTTCACGGCCGAGATGATGGCGGCCAACCAGCCGATCGTCGCCGGACTGCGCCGTGTCGCCCGTCGGCACGGCGAGGGCGTCACCGCGGCCCAGGTGGCGCTGGCCTGGGTACTCGCCCAGGGGCACCAGGTGATCGCGCTGCCCGGCACCAAGCAGGAGCGCTGGGCCGAGGAGAACGCGGCGGCGGCCGCGCTGCGGCTGAGCGCGGAGGACCTGGCGGAGGTGTCCCGGCTGCCGGCCGCACAGGGATCCTGGGACTGAGGGCCCGGGCGGGGCGAGCAGTGGTGAGATGGGAGAAGCTGCCGCTGGATCACCGCCCCGAAGGGACCATGATCGTGCAACGTCGAGTTGTGACGGCCGTGTTGGCCGCGACCGCGCTCCTGCTCACGGCGGGCTGCTCCTCCGACGGCGGTGGCTCGCCGAACGGCAGCGGGAGCGCGACGTCACCGGGCGCCGCCGCGTCCTCCGCCCGGGCCACGGAGCCGGCCGCTGCGGCCAAGGGCTCGGTGAGGGTGCTGCGCACGGTGGCCGAGGGCCTGAAGACGCCGTGGGGCCTGGCCCCGCTGCCCGACGGAGGGCTGCTGGTCTCCTCCCGTGACGAGGGCACGATCACCCGGATCGACGAGAAGACGGGCCGGAAGACCGAGCTGGGCAAGGTCTCCGGGGTCTCCCCGGCCGGCGAGGGCGGTCTGCTGGGCATCGCCCTGTCGCCCGACTACGCCTCGGACCACATGATCTACGCCTACTTCACCTCGGCCTCGGACAACCGCATCGTCCGGATGCTGTACGACGAGCAGAAGCCGGCCGGCGAGCAACTGGGCGCCCCCGACACGGTCTTCAAGGGCATCCCCAAGGGAGTCATCCACAACGGCGGCAGGATCGCCTTCGGCCCCGACGGGATGCTCTACGCGGGCACCGGCGAGAGCGGCAACCGGGGCCTGGCGCAGGACAAGAAGTCCCTGGGTGGCAAGATCCTGCGGCTGACCCCCGAGGGCGAGCCTGCCCCGGGCAACCCGTTCCCCGGCTCCCCCGTGTACTCGTACGGCCACCGGAACGTCCAGGGCCTGGCCTGGGACTCCAGGCAGCGCCTGTTCGCCTCGGAGTTCGGTCAGGACACCTGGGACGAGCTGAACGCGATCAAGCCGGGCGACAACTACGGCTGGCCGGAGGCGGAGGGCAGGTCCTCGCAGGCCGGCTTCCACAACCCGATCGCCCAGTGGCACACCGACGACGCCTCCCCCAGCGGGATCGCCTACGTGAACGGCGTCATCTGGATGGCCGGCCTCAAGGGTCAGCGCCTGTGGCGCATCCCCCTGCGGGGCACCGAGGCCGCGGCGGCTCCCCAGGCCTTCCTCACCGGCGAGTACGGCCGTCTGCGCACGGTGGTCGCGGCGGGTGGCGACAAGGTGTGGCTGGTCACCAGCAACACGGACGGCCGGGGGACGCCGAAGAAGAGCGACGACCGGGTGCTCGAGGTGCAGGTGAAGTAGCCTCCCGGCTCATCCGTGGCTCACTCGTCGCCCTCCGACTCCGCTTCTGTGGAGGGCGGCTCGGGCCGGCGGACGACGACCTTTCCCGAGGCGAGGTCTATGGGTCCCCGGCTCGGGTCGTTGTCCCCGACGTCCTCCCGGGTCAGCTCCAGGCGCTTCTCTTCGTCATGGGTGTGCTTGCGACCGGGTGCGAACAATTCCTCGAAAGCGTTGAACACGGCCTCTCCCCCTTGCCGGTTTCCTCCAGCGTACGGGTCAGCCCGGCGCTTCGGCGGTGAGCGGTTCGGCCGGGAACAGCCCCAGCCGGTGCGCCACGGCCGCCGCCTCGCCCCGGCCCGCGACGCCGAGCTTGGACAGGATGTTGGAGACGTGGACGCTCGCGGTCTTCGGGGAGATGAAGAGTTCCTCGGCTATCTGGCGGTTGGTGCGGCCGGCCGAGACCAGGCGGAGGACGTCCCGCTCGCGGCTGGTGAGGCCGAGGTTCTCGGCGGGGTCGAGGGCCTTGCGGGGCGTGTGGGTGAGGGTGAGGCGGGCGCGCTGGGCGAGGCGGCCGACGGCGTCGGCGAGCGGGCGGGCGCCGAGGTGGTCGGCCACGGCCCCGGCCAGACGGAGCAGTTCCGTGGCGCGGTCGCGTTCGTCGTCCCCGGCGGCCTCTTCGAGCAGGGCCTGGGCGAGTCGGCGGCGGACGCGGGCCAGGTCGTAGGGGCGGTCCAGGCACTCGAAGTCGGTGACCACGTCCGACCAGACCGCCGCGGTGTCGGTGCCACGGGCGCGGTGCAGTTCGGCGCGGGTCCAGCGCTCGTAGGCGTCCCAGACGGGTGCTCCGGTGGCGAGCTTCCGTGCGGCTTCGGCGAGCTTGTCGAGGACGTCGGCGCGGCCGTCGGCCGCCGCGGGCAGGGCGCGGGCGTCGGCCTCGGCGGTGGCGGCGGCCAGCAGCAGGGGCCAGCCGTAGCGCTGGGTGCCCGGCGGGAAGCCCGCCGCCAGGGCGCGGTTCAGCTCGACGCGGGCGTCGAGGAGTCGGCCCTCCTCGGCGGCAACGCCGACGGTGATGCGGCCCACGGGCAGCAGCACCTGGGGCATCGGATCGTGGGAACCGTAGTGGGTGAGCGCGATGGACAGTTGGCGGCCGGCCTCGGCGGCGTCGCCCCGGGCAAGGGCGATGTGGGCGAGGCGCAGGGCGCCGGCTCCCCGAGGTTTGGCGCTGGCTGCGGAACCGAGGGCGCCCGCGGCGGCTTCGGCGGCCTCGTCCCACTTGCCCAGCGCGTACAGCGAGTCGGAAAGGTTGCCCCAGATCCAGGCCTCGGAGTCCAGCAGGCCGAACCTGCGGGCGAAGACGAGACCCTCGCGCAGGATCGGCACGGCTTCCCGGGAGCGGCCGACCGAATCCAGCTCGGAAGGCAGGTTCACATACGCCCGGCCCACGACATGAGCCACGCCCTCCTGGAGCGCCGCCTGCTTGACCCGGGCCATCTCCGCCAGCCCGGTCTCGACGTCACCCGAGTCGACCATGAGGGCGCCGAGGGTCAGCTGCGCGTTGAGCTCGATATCACGGGCGTCCACCATCCGCGCGTACTCCACGGCCCGTTCGGCGGCGGCGAAGGCTTCGGAGCCGGGCTGGTGGAGCATGGACCAGCCGGCCACGTTGGCCAGCACGTCGGCGTGCACCTCCGAGGGCGGCAGGCCGCGCACCAGGTCCTGGGCGTTGGCGAGTTCCTGCCAGCCGTCGCCCCGGGCCAGGGCCTGGACCAGCCGGGAGCGCTGCACCCAGAACCAGGCGGCGCGCAGTGGGTCGTGCTCGTCCTGGAGGAGCCGCAGCGCCTTCTTGGCGATCTTCAGGGCGCGTTCGCGCTCCCCGCAGAAACGGCCCGCGACCGCCGCCTCCGCCATCAGGTCGAGGTAGCGGAGTGGGGTGGTGGCCGGATCGCAGCCGCACGGAGGGTAGACATCGGTGTAGTCGACCGGGCGCAGGGCGGCGCGGACCTCTTCCGGGGCGGAGTCCCACAGCTCCATCGCCCGCTCCAGGAGCCGCAGTTGCTCGGTGTAGGCGTGCCGGCGGCGGGCCACCACGGAGGCGTCCAGGACGGCGGGCAGGGCCCGGGCGGCGTCGTGGGCGTGGTACCAGTAGCTGGCCAGGCGCATCACGCGGGCGTCGGCGGGGACGAGCGTGGGGTCGGTCTCGACGGCCTCGGCGTAGCGCCGGTTGAGCCGGGAGCGTTCCCCGGGGAGCAGGTCGTCGGCGACGGCCTCGCGGACCAGGGAGTGCCGGAAGCGGTAGCCGTCGCCGCCGGAGGTGGCGGTGAGGATGTTGGCGCCGACGGCGGCCCGCAGCGCCTCGATGAGGTCGTCCTCGACGAGCTGGGACACGGCGGCGAGCAGTCGGTACTCGACGGTGGAACCGCCCTCGGCGACGATCCGGGCGACGCCCTGGGCGCTCTCGGGCAGCGCCTCGACCCGGACCAGGAGCAGGTCGCGCAGTGAGTCCGTCAGCCCGGTGCAGCAGCCCTCGGTGGCGGCGACGGCGAGTTCCTCGACGAAGAAGGCGTTGCCGTCGGACCGCTCGAAGATCTCGTCGACCTGAGCGGGATCGGGTTCGGCGGCGCGGATTCCGGCGATCTGGCGGCCGACCTCCTCGCGGGTGAAACGGGCGAGTTCGAGGCGGCGGACGGTGCGCAGCCGGTCGAGTTCGGCGAGCAGGGGGCGCAGCGGGTGGCGGCGGTGGATGTCGTCGGCGCGGTAGGTGGCGAGGACGAGGAGGCGGCCGGTGCGCAGGGTGCGGAAGAGATAGGCGAGCAGGTGGCGGGTGGAGGCGTCGGCCCAGTGCAGGTCCTCCAGGACGAGCACGACGGTGTGCGCGGCGGCGACCCGCTCCAGCAGCCGGGCGGTGAGTTCGAACAGGCGGGCCATACCCTGCTCGTCGTGGCGGCTGGAGGTGGCCTCCCCCAGCTCGGGCAACAGCCGGGCCAGTTCCTCCTCCTGTCCGGCGCCGGCGGAGGCGAACTCCTCGGGCAGGGCCTCGCGCAGGGCGCGCAGCGCGGTGGAGAACGGGGCGAAGGGCAGCCCGTCGGCGCCGATCTCCACACAGCCGCCCACGGCGACGGCGGCGGCACGGCGGCAGGCGGCCGCGGCGAACTCCTCGACGAGGCGGGTCTTGCCGACCCCCGCCTCTCCGCCGAGCAGCAGCGCCTGCGGCTCGCCCGCGGCGGCACGGGCGAGCGCGTCGTTCAAGGTGTCCAACTCGTCGGTGCGGCCGACGAACACGGGACTCACGGACCTGGTCTCCACGGGCCCGAGCATCGCACGAGGTCCGGACGGAGGTGCACCCGTTTTCCACAGTTCCGGTGCGATGGTCGTACGAATCTGGGGCAGGGGACGGCCGACCCCCGTACGGCCGCCCTCTGCCCTGCCCGGGCTCACGCGGTGCGCGGGAGCCGGTGCCTGCGGGGGCGGTCGGTATGGGTCTCGGCACCGGCGGCGCTGTGCAGTGCGGCCGCCTCGCGGCGGGCGGTGCGACGGGAGCGCCGGACCTCGCGGGCGAGGCGCTCCTGCGCGGCCTCCTGGAGCAGCTCGGCGGAACGCACCCGGTGGAGTTCGTACTCGTACATGGCCTGTCCTTCGGGAGAGGTGGTTTCGTGCTTCGCTTTCTGCGATGCCTCCACCTTCGTCTCCCAGGGGGGTGCGCCACATCGGGAGAGTTCCGCATCTTCGCCCGCGTGGGCGCCCGTTGACGCGCGTAAGGGGCCTCAGAGACTCCGTAAGGTACCTACGGATTCCCTAAGGCCCCCCTTGGACCTGCGGTTTCTCAGCCCGTCGAGGGCAGGGCGAGCAGCGCGTCGGAGTACTTGAGGACGGCCAGGAGCAGGCCGATGGCGCCGAGCGAGACGCCCGCCCAGGCGACCGACTTGATCCAGGCGGCCTGCGGGCGGCCGGGGACGCCGAACGCGGGCCGGGCGAGCACGACCACACCGGTGATCAGGGCGGCCAGCGCGAACAGGCCGGCCCACAGGGCGGTGGTGTGCCAGGCGTCGCCGTAGACCTCCTTGACCTGCTTGGCGACGCTCGCCGTGGACGAGGTCTGGAGCTGGCCGACGAGGGTCTCGCGGGCGGCCGCGACCGTGCCGATCCAGCCCCCGCTGAGCGAGACCAGGCCCAGCGCGGCGGAGACGACGGCACCGGCGCCCAGGCCGACCCCGGAAGGAGTCTTCTCCTGAGGCGCCGCCTCGGGCTCCCCGCTCTCCCCGCTGTCTTCCTCGGGGCTCTCGTCGGTCAGCTGCTCGTCCGGTTCCGCAGCATCCGTCCCGGCCTCCGTCTCGGCAGCCGCGGCCGCCTCCTGCGGTGCCTGCTCGTCGTCGGTCTTGGTGAGGTCCTCAGTCTTCGTTGCCATGCCCGGCACCGTACGGACGCAGTCTGAGAGGTCTCTTAATGATCGTTGTGCGCGCCACGCGCGCGTGCGGCACGCCACTCGGGGGCCAGCACCGCCCAGATCTCGGTGTCCGCACGCACGCCCCGGTGCGGGTAGTTCTCCCGCAGGACGCCCTCGCGGCTCATGCCGAGGCGCCTGGCCACGTTGAGGCTGCCCTCGTTGGCGCAGGAGGCGTACCACTCCACGCGGTGCATGCCGCGCTCGTCGAACGCCCAGTCCAGCAGCACCCGCATGCCGCGCGTGACCAGGCCGCGTCCGGCCGCCGCCGGTTCCAGCCAGCAGCCGGCCTCGCAGACCCCGCTCGGGGTGTCCCAGACGCGGAACAGCAGGCCGCCGACGAGCTTTCCGTCCAGCCAGATCCCGTGCAGGCCGCCGGCGTCGGCGGCACGCTTGTCGGCGTACGACTTCACCCAGGACCTGGCACCCGCCAGGTCGGACACCGCGTCCGCCAGACCGATGTGCCGGCCGATGTACTCCCGCCCCCGGTCGATGTTGGCCAGGACCTCCTCGGCGTGCCAGACCTCCAGGGGGCGCAGTTCGGCGCCGTCCTCACCCAGGGATATCGCGTACATCGCGCTGCTGCTCCTCCCGCAGTTCCTCCATCGACACCCTGCTGAGCCTCTCATGCGCGGCGCGGCACTCGGGCGGCTCGATGCTGATGCGCGGCAGCCTGCGCTCGAGCCAGGCGGGCAGCCACCAGTTGGCGGCGCCGAGCAGGTGCATCAGGGCGGGCACGAGCAGGGTGCGCAGGACGAAGGCGTCGAGGGCCACCGCGGCGGCGAGCGCGATGCCGAACATGGCGATCACGCGGTCGCCGCTGAGCACGAAGGCGAGGAAGACCGAGATCATGATCACCGCGGCGGAATTGATCACCCTGCTGGTCTCGGCGAGGCCGACGCGCACGGCCCGCCGGTTGTCGCCGGTCTCCAGCCACTCCTCGTACATCCGGCTGACCAGGAAGACCTGGTAGTCCATGGAGAGCCCGAACAGCACCGAGACCATGATCACGGGCAGGAACGGCTCGATGGGGCCCTCCCGGCCGAGGCCGAGCAGTTCGCTGCCCCAGCCCCACTGGAAGACGGCGACGACGATGCCGAAGGCGGCGGCCACGGCGGCGATGTTCATCGCGGCGGCCTTCAGCGGGATGCCGAGCGAGCGGAAGGCGACGAGCAGCAGCAGACAGCCGAGCCCGATCACCACGCCGACGAACAGCGGCAGTTTGCCTACGATCACATCCGCGAAGTCGTCGTAGCTCGCCGTCACTCCGCCGACGTGCACGTCGAGGGAGGTTCCCGTCTCCGCGCGCGGCAGCACCTGGGTGCGCAGCCGGTCGACGAGGTCGCTGGTGCGCTGCGACTGGGGCGCGGAGTCGGGGACGACGGTGAGGTAGGCGGTGTCGCCGCCGGAGTCGTAGGTCACCGGGGTGACCGAGGCGACGCCCCGGGTGGAGCGCAGGGTCGTGTCGAGGCCGTCCAGGACGAGCTTGTCGTCGCCGCCGTCCACGCGGGTCACCAGGGTCAACGGACCGTTCACGCCGGGGCCGAAGCCCTGCGCGAGCAGGTCGTAGGCCTGCCGTGTGGTGGACGAGCGGGGGTCGTTGCCCTGGTCGGAGGTGCCGAGGCGGAGGGAGAGCGTGGGCAGCGCGAGCAGGGCGACGACGGCGACGGCGAGGGAGCCGAGCAGCTTGGGCCGGCGCTCCACGAACGCGGACCAGCGGGCGGCGAGACCGGTGGGCAGTTCGGGCTGCGGCCCGTGCTCGACGAGCCGCCGCCGCTCGCGGCGGCTGAGCGCGCGCGGTCCGATGCAGGCCAGCAGGGCGGGCAGCAGGGTGACGGAGGCCGCGACGGTGAGGACGACCGTCAACGACGCGGCGACGGCCACCCCGTTGAGGAAGCCAAGGCGCAGTATCAGCATGCCCAGCAGGGCGATGCACACGGTCGCACCCGCGAACACGACCGCGCGTCCGGTGGTGGCCACGGCGTTCGTGGCGGCCTCGGTGACGCTCAGGCCGCGTTTCAGACCGCGCCGGTGCCGGGTCACTATGAAGAGCGCGTAGTCGATGCCGACGCCGAGCCCGATCAGCAGGCCGAGCATGGGCGCGAAGTCGGCGACGGTCATGGCGTGTCCGAGCAGCCCGATGCCGGCGTACGCCGTGCCGACGCCGATCAGCGCGGTGGCGATCGGCAGCATCGAGGCGGCGAGCGAACCGAAGGCGAGGAACAGCACCACGGCCGCGACCGCCACGCCGACCACCTCGGCCGTGTGCCCGTGCGCGGACTCGGTGAGCCCGATGGCGCTGCCGCCCAGCTCCACCCGCAGCCCGTCCCGTTCGGCGGCCCTGGCCGTGCGCACGACCGCCTCTGCCTCGGACTTGTCGATGCTCTCGGCCTGCTGGGCGAAGGTGACCGTGGCGTAGGCCGTATGCCCGTCGGCGCTGATCCGGTGGGCGCCGTGACGGCCGTACGGGCCGGACACGGAGGCCACTCCCGGCAGGTCGGCGATCCGGTCCAGGGTGCGGGTCATGGTCCGCCGCACTCCGTGCCCGCGGACGGTGCCGTCGGTGGTGTGCCAGACGACGGTGTCGCTGTCGCCGCCCAGGCCCGGGAAGCCCTCTTCCAGCAGCTGCGTCGCGCGTCCCGACTCGGTGCCGGGGACCTCGTAGTCGTTCGAGTACGCCGAACCGGCCGCGGCGGCGGCCGCACTGACCCCGCCGAAGGCGAGCAGCCACAGCAGGACGGTGATCAGGCGGTGGCGGACACACCAACGTGCGAGGGCTGCCACGGACGTGCTCCCGGGGACGATTTGTGGATCTTTGGCCGGGAACCATCGTCCATAAACTGAACAGCCCGCAAAGAACGAATCAGCAACGCGAGACACTCTTGCAGGCGAAAGTGATCGTTTGCCGCGTTCATGGGCTTATTCACAGGAGTGGGAGGGAAGTCACAGGACAATCAGGTGAACTCTGTCGTCCCTGCGGGTACTTTGGTGCGCTTCGCGACGCCGGTGCGCTTCGCGACGCCTCAGTCGAACTGGTCGCCGAGCGCCATGACCATCGTCCCCAGGATCAGCAGCCACAGCGCACGGCGGGTACGGCCCCGGGAGCCGAGGACCGCGGCGAGGGCGCAGACGGCGGCGCCGAGGGCGTACGCGGCGGGCACGAGGGCCGGGGCGGAGCCGGTGAGCCGCAACACCGCGGCGGCCAGTCCGGCCAGACACAGCAACACCCCGGTGCCGAAGGCGATCCAGCGGGCCCGGCGGGCGTCCGAGACGTCGTCCGCCGGCTCCTCCACGTCGGATATGACGGGTTCGGTGTCGGTAGCGGTGTCGGAATCGGTGCGTCCACTCATGGCGGGCGAGCGTAGCGCGTCCGGGCTGGGAAATCTGATGCGGGGCGGTGCCCTCGGCTGCTACCCATGGTCTCTCGTGACCGAGACAGCGAAGGCACCTGACGAACTCACCAGCCGCCTCACCCATCCCCGCTACCCCCGCAGCAGCCGTTACGACGCCCGCTGGGCCGTCGAGAACCAGATGGGTCCGCACGCGCTGTGGCTGCTGGAGTGGCTGGCACCCGCGCTCGGGCCGGACCAACTGCAGCCCAGCGCCCGGGTGCTCGACCTCGGCTGCGGCCGAGCGATGACCTCCGTCTTCCTGGCCAGGGAGTACGGCGTCCAGGTCACCGCCGCCGACCTGTGGGTGAAGCCCGACGAGAACGCCGTACGCATCGCCGAGGCGGGCGTGGCCGACCGCGTGCTGCCCGTGCACGCCGAGGCGCACGACCTGCCGTTCGGGGAAGGCGGCTTCGACGCGATCGTGTCCATCGACGCCTACCAGTACTTCGGCACCGACGATCTGTACCTGCCCACGCTGACCCGGCTGCTGAAGCCGGGCGGGCGGATCGGGGTCGTCGTGCCGGCGCTGCGGGAGGAGCCGACGGGCACCGAGCCGCCGGAGCACCTGAAGCCCTGGTGGGAGCCCGACTTCTGGTGCTTCCACTCCGCCGGCTGGTGGCGCCGTCACTGGACCCGCAGCGGGGCCGTCGAGGTCGAGGCGGCCGACTGGCAGCCGGACGGCTGGCGGGACTGGCTGCTGTGGTGCGAGGTGGTCGCCGAGGAGAGCACGGACGACTTCCACGTCCGGATGGCCGGCCGGTGCGCGGAGATGCTCCGCGTGGACCGGGGGCGCACCCTCGGATTCGTACGGGTCGTCGGGCGCCGCCCGTAGGCACATGCCTGGGGGGACACACCGGTTCCGGTGTGTCCCCCCAGGGAGTTCACGAACGTCAGCCCTCGCTGACGCCCAGCTTCTCCAGGATCAGTTCCTTGACGCGGGCCGCGTCCGCCTGCCCCCGGGTCGCCTTCATGACCGCGCCGACCAGGGCACCGGCCGCGGCCACCTTGCCACCGCGGATCTTGTCCGCGACGCCCGGGTTGCCGGCGATGGCCTCGTCGACGGCCGTGCCAAGGGCCGAGTCGTCGGAAACCACCTTGAGGCCGCGCTTCTCGACGACCTCGTCCGGAGTGCCCTCGCCCGCGAGGACGCCCTCGATGACCTGGCGGGCCAGCTTGTCGTTCAGGTCGCCGGAGCTGACCAGCTCGGTGACCCGGGCGACCTGTGCCGGCGTGATCGACAGTTCGTCCAGCGACTTGCCCGACTCATTGGCGCTGCGCGCCAGTTCGCCCATCCACCACTTGCGGGCGGAGGCCGCGTCGGCACCGGCGTCGATCGTGGCGACGATCGGGTCCAGCGCGCCGGCGTTCAGGATCGCCTGCATGTCGGTGGCCGAGACGCCCCACTCCGCGAGCAGGCGGGTGCGGCGGGCCAGCGGCATCTCCGGCAGCGCGGCGCGGATCTCCTCGACCCACTCGCGCGAGGGCGCCACCGGGACGAGGTCGGGCTCCGGGAAGTACCGGTAGTCCTCGGCCTCCTCCTTCACGCGGCCCGAGGTCGTCGACCCGGTGTCCTCGTGGAAGTGACGGGTCTCCTGGACGATCGTGCCGCCGGAGGAGAGCACGGCCGCGTGGCGCATGATCTCGAACCGGGCCGCACGCTCGACGGAGCGCAGCGAGTTCACGTTCTTCGTCTCGGAGCGCGTGCCGAACTTCTCGCTGCCCTTGGGCATCAGCGACAGGTTGACGTCGCAGCGCATCTGGCCCATCTCCATGCGGGCCTCGGAGACGCCGAGGGCACGGATGACCTCGCGCAGCTCACGGACGTACGCCTTCGCCACCTCGGGGGCACGGTCGCCGGCGCCGACGATCGGCTTGGTGACGATCTCGATGAGCGGGATGCCCGCGCGGTTGTAGTCGAGGAGGGAGTGCTGCGCGCCGTGGATACGGCCCGTGGCACCGCCGACGTGCGTCGACTTGCCGGTGTCCTCCTCCATGTGGGCGCGCTCGATCTCCACACGGAAGGACTCGCCGTCCTCCAGCTGCACGTCGAGGTAGCCGTTGAAGGCGATGGGCTCGTCGTACTGGGAGGTCTGGAAGTTCTTCGGCATGTCCGGATAGAAGTAGTTCTTCCGGGCGAAGCGGCACCACTCGGCGATCTCGCAGTTCAGCGCGAGACCGATCTTGATCGCGGACTCGACACCGGTCGCGTTGACGACCGGGAGCGAGCCGGGCAGGCCGAGGCAGGTCGGGCAGGTCTGCGAGTTGGGCTCGGCGCCCAGCTCGGTCGAACACCCGCAGAACATCTTGGTCTTGGTGCCGAGTTCGACATGGACCTCGAGGCCCATGACGGGGTCGTACGACGCCAGCGCGTCCTCGTACGACACCAGGTCGGTCGTGGTGGTCACGGTGAAAACTTCCCTCTCAGCCCAGCAGGACGTCGTCGTCGCCCAGCCGCTTCAGCTCGCGGTAGAGGATGGCGAGGCCGGTGACGATCGCGACGGCGGACACGGTGGCGTCGATCAGCCGCAGCGTGTCGTGCTCGGCGCGCGCCTTCTTGATCTGCTTGGCCACACCGAACGCGCCGAACGCGGTCCCGGCCATCGACAGGTACGTGCCGGACTTCGACTTCTTGAAGCCCTTGGCCTTGTTCAGTGCACTCACAGCGACGGAGCCTCCTCGAGCAGCGGGTGCCCCCACTTTTCCACGAAGGCGGCCTCGACGGCAGCGCCGACCTTGTAAAGGCGGTCGTCCTTCAGCGCCGGGGCGATGATCTGCAGGCCCACCGGGAGGTTGTCCTCCGGGGCGAGGCCGCAGGGCAGCGACATGGCCGCGTTGCCCGCCAGGTTGGTCGGGATGGTGCACAGGTCGGCCAGGTACATCGCCATCGGGTCGTCGGCGCGCTCGCCGATCGCGAAGGCGGTGGTCGGCGTCGTCGGGGAGACGATCACGTCGACCTGCTCGAAGGCCTTCTCGAAGTCGCGCGTGATGAGCGTGCGGACCTTCTGCGCGGAGCCGTAGTAGGCGTCGTAGTAGCCGCTCGACAGGGCGTACGTGCCGAGCATGATGCGACGCTTGACCTCGGGGCCGAAGCCCGCCTCACGGGTGAGGGAGGTGACCTCCTCGGCCGAGTGGCTGCCGTCGTCGCCGGTCCGCAGGCCGTAGCGCAGGCCGTCGAAGCGGGCGAGGTTGGACGAGCACTCGGACGGGGCGATCAGGTAGTACGCCGACAGCGCGAGGTCGAAGGACGGGCAGTCCAGCTCGACGATCTCGGCGCCCAGTTCCTTGAGCAGCGCGACCGACTCGTCGAAGCGCTGGATGACGCCTGCCTGGTAGCCCTCGCCGCGGAACTGCTTGACCACGCCGACGCGCATGCCCTCGACGCTGCCGTTGCGGGCGGCCTCGACCACCGGCGGGACGGGGGCGTCGATGGAGGTGGAGTCGAGCGGGTCGTGCCCGGCGATCACCTCGTGCAGGAGGGCCGCGTCCAGGACCGTACGGGCGCAGGGCCCGCCCTGGTCGAGGGAGGACGAGAAGGCCACCATGCCGAAGCGGGAGACCGCGCCGTACGTCGGCTTCACGCCGACCGTGCCGGTGACGGCGGCCGGCTGGCGGATGGAGCCGCCGGTGTCGGTGCCGATGGCCAGCGGGGCCTGGAAGGAGGCGAGAGCGGCGCTGGAACCGCCGCCGGAGCCGCCGGGGATCTTGGTGAGGTCCCAGGGGTTGCCGGTCGGGCCGTAGGCGCTGTTCTCGGTGGAGGACCCCATGGCGAACTCGTCCATGTTGGTCTTGCCGAGGATGACGACGTCGGCGGCCTTCAGCCGCTTGGTGAGCGTCGCGTCGTACGGCGGGATCCAGCCCTCGAGGATCTTCGAGCCGACGGTCGTCGGCACGCCCTCGGTGGTGAAGATGTCCTTGAGCGCGAGCGGGACGCCGGCCAGCGGGCCGAGCTTCTCGCCGCGGGCCCGCTTCTCGTCGACGGCGCGGGCCTGCGCGAGCGCGCCCTCGCGGTCGACGTGCAGGAAGGCGTGGACCTTCTCGTCCACGGCCTCGATGCGGGCCAGGTGGGCCTCGGTGACCTCGACCGCCGTCAGCTCGCCGGAGGCGATCTTCTCGGCGGTCCGGGCCGCAGTGAGCTTGATGATGCTGTCCGTCATGGTCAGTCCTCCCCCAGGATCTGCGGCACCTTGAAACGCTGCTGCTCCTGGGCCGGGGCGCCGGAGAGCGCCTGCTCGGGGGTGAGCGAGGGACGGACCTCGTCCGGCCGCATGACGTTCGTCAGCGGAAGCGGGTGCGAGGTCGGCGGTACGTCTTGGTCGGCGACCTCGCTGACGCGGGCGACCGCGCCGATGATGTCGTCCAGCTGGCCTGCGAAGTGATCGAGTTCTTCGGGCTTCAGCTCCAGACGCGCCAGCCGGGCGAGGTGGGCGACCTCCTCGCGCGTAATGCCAGGCATGCAGCGATCCTCTGGGGTGAGTGTGTGTGGTTTGGGGCCAATCCTATGGGGCGTGGCCCGGTGCCCGTGAAACGGTTTGCCGGGCCCTCGTCCCATGAGGTCAGCGGCGCCCCTCCCAGGCCACGCTCTGGAGGTAGTGGTTGTCGTACAGCTCCTGCGCCTCGAGGAGGCTCTCCAGGGTCGCCTCGCCGAGGCGCAGGCGCTGGAGGTGGCGGAAGTACTCGAAGCGCTCCACGCCCGGGGTGATCACGATCAGGATGTCCGCGGTGCTTCCGGGCACGGCGGCGAAGGCGTGCGGCTTGCCGGGCGGGACGATGACCAGGTCGCCGCGCTCGGCGGTGACGATGTCGTCGCCGGAGAGCAGCTCGGCGGCACCGTCGAGCAGGTAGAACATCTCGGCGGAGTTGTTGTGCAGGTGCGGCCTGGCGCCGTCGGCACCCTCCCCGAGGGTGACGCGCACGGTGGACAGCGCGCCGCCGCTGGCGCTGCTGTCGGCCAGCAGCTTGACCCCGACCGGGGCGCCGCCGACCACCTCGGCCTCGGCGTCCCGCACGATCACGGACTCATCGAACTTCGGTACGAACAACGACATTTCCGAACCCCCTGTTGATGACGTGGACGTACGCCCTCAGACCGCGAAGAGCAGTCCGGCACTGATCAGTACAACGACCGCGGTGGCGAAGTGGATCCCGAAGGCGACGGCCTTCGTACCGCCATTGCGCAGGACTATCAGCGTGTCACTGAACGGGACAAGGGCCACGCAGACCATGAACCAGGCCTCGGCCTGCGCGCCGACGAAGGCCAGCAGGGCCAGACCCACGACGCCGAAGGTGCCGTCCCGGAAGCCCTTGATCGAGAGGTAGGCGCCGGCGTCGCTGTCCGGCCGGGCGGGGACGCCGTAGCCGGCCGCGGCGGAGGCGGGCTGGAACAGGAACCGGTACCCGAGGAACACGCAGAACAGGTCGAGTACGACGGCCAGGGTGTACGCGGTGACGGTCACGTCTCTTCTCCTCGCTAGCAGCGCTAGGTACGAGAGCGAAGCTAGCAGAGCGTCGACAGAAATGCTAGCGGTGCTAGAATCACGGTCATGACGATCCAGACGCGCCGGGAGCGCGAACGAGCGGAACGCGAGCGGCTGATCGTGACGGCCGCACGGGAACTGGCGGAGGCGGAGGGCTGGGACGCGGTGACCACGCGCCGGCTGGCCGCCGAGATCGAGTACAGCCAGCCGGTCCTCTACAGCCACTTCAAGGGCAAGGACGCGATCATGGCGGCGGTGGCGGTGCAGGGCTGCGCGGACCTGGCGGCGGAGCTGGGGGTCGCGCGCGCGAAGGCGCGGGGCGTGCGGGAGTCACTGGCGGCGGTCGCGGACACGTACACGTCCTTCGCGCGGCGCCGACCCGCCCTCTACGACGCGATGTTCACCCACCTGGTGGACCTGCCGTTCGCCACGGAGGAGGCCCCGGCCCCCCTGCGCGCGGCCTTCGGTGAGCTGCTCCACGCGGTCGAGCCGATCGCAGCCGAGGGCGACGACCCCGGCCTCCTGACGGAGACGTTCTGGGCGAGCCTGCACGGCCTGGTGACGCTGATGAGAAGCGGACGACTGCCGGCGGAGGCGCACGAGAGGCGGCTGGCACTGCTGATCGGCCACTTCACGGCCGGCTGACCAGCCGCAGCCACCGACGGCGATCAGCCCCCACCGGAGACGGCAACCATCCGGTCCGGTTGAGCGGACGGGGTGGGAAAGCTACTCGGCGGCCGGAAGAGCGGCGCGCGGCCGCTGCCACCCGCGAGACCCACGCGCCCGCAGCCAGGCCGTCGTCTCGTCCGGAGGCATCGCGGCGGCGACCAGCCACCCCTGCACCGCGTCACACCCGAGATCCCGCAGCCGCTCCCAGGTCTCGTCGTCCTCCACCCCCTCGGCGACGACCAGCAGCCCCAGCGAGTGCGCCAGGTCGACCGTGCAGCGCACGATCTCCGCGTCCTCGGTGTCCACGGCCAGCCGGGCCACGAAGGACCGGTCGATCTTCAGCTCGCTCACCGGCAGCCGCCGCAGATGCACCAGCGAGGAGTACCCGGTGCCGAAGTCGTCCAGGGACATCTTCACGCCGTGTCCGGTGAGCCCGGCGAGGGTGTCGGCGGCCCGCTGCGGGTCCTCCAGCAGCACGTGCTCGGTTATCTCCAGCTGGAGCGCTCCCGCGGGGACTCCGTGCCGGGCCAGCCGGGCGGCGACGGAGCCCGCGAAGCCGGGCGTGTGGACGTCGCGCGGGGAGACGTTCACGGCCACCGGCACCCGCAGCCCCTGCGCCCGCCACCGGGCGACCTGCGCGAGCGCGGTCTCCAGCACGTACTCCGTCAGATGGGGCATCAGCCCCGAGGACTCGGCTATCGCTATGAACTCGTCCGGCGGCACCTTCCCGCGCTCGGGATGCACCCACCGCACGAGCGCCTCCAGGCCGGCGACCTGTCCGTCGAAGCGGACCTTCGGCTGGTAGTGCAGCTGCACCTCGTGCGCGTCCAGCGCCCGGCGCAGATCGCCCAGCAGGCCCAGCCGGTCCGGGGTGTTGGAGTCCCGCTTGGACTCGTAGACCTCGACGCCCGTGCGGTCCCGCTTCGCCTGGTACATCGCCACGTCCGCCCGCCGCAGCAGCCCCTCGGCGTCCAGCGCGTGGTCCGGGAAGACGGCGACGCCGGCGCTGGCCTCCAGGACGAGGGTGAGCCCGTCGAGGTCGAGCGGGGAGCTGAGGGCGGCGACGAGGCCGCGGGCGACCCGCGTGGCGGACGTGGTGGAGTCGGCGACCGGCAGTAAGACGGCGAACTCGTCACCGCCGAGCCGGGCGGCCTCCGCGCCGCGCGGGAGGGCGATCCGCAGCCGGTCGGCTATCTGCAGCAGCAGCCGGTCACCGGCGAGATGGCCGAGGGTGTCGTTCACCGACCGGAATCGATCGAGGTCGATCAGCATGAGGGCGGTGCGGGCGCCGATGCGCTCGGCGTCGTCGAGGGCGGTCCAGATCCGCTCCAGCAGCCACTGCCGGTTGGGCAGTCCGGTCAGCGGGTCGCGGAGCTGCTCCTCGGCGCGGGCCCGGGCCATCCACAGCGTGGAGTCGAGGGCGATCAGCGGTATGGCGAACAGCGGGAGCAGGATCGGCTGGGCGTCGGCGACCACGCACACCAGCGGGGCGATGCCGAGCAGCGCGACGGCGACCAGACCCTGTCTGACCAGGGCTGTACGGGCGACGGTGGGCAGTCCACCGCCGCGCGGTGCGTGCAGGTACCACAGCAGGCCACGGCTGACCAGGAGATAGGCCGCGGCGACGAGCACCACCTCGGGCACGGTGGTGATGCTCCAGCTGTCGGGGCTCCAGGGATCCTCGACGGTCGGTACGCGCCCGAAGGAGCCGAGCACCAGGGCGCCCGCGCTGATCCCGAGGATGTCCACCGCGCCGTGCAGTACGCCCTGCCGCCAGCGGTTCCGCCTGGCTATGCCGACCAGGACGACGACGGTGAGGCTGACCATCCCGGCGGGCACCCAGCCGTACAGCAGCAGGACGGCGAGGGTGAGGGCCGCGCCGGAGCCCGTGCCGCCCCACCAGCGGGCGCGGCCGAGCATCACGAGGTGGCCGACGATGGTGCCGGTGAGCACGGCCAGCGACCAGCCGAGCGTGCCGCCCGGGAAGAGGGCGTGGTTGCCGCTGAAGGCGCGGTAGAAGCCCGCGCCGAGGGCGAATCCGGCGGCCGCCACGAGGCCCGCGGGCAACGCGGGCCAGGACAGATGCCGTTCGGGGTCGGTGCCGGGCAGCACGGGGGCGGCCTCGATGGCCGGCGGGATCGGTGTGTGTGCCTCGGTCGCGGTGCCCGGTCCGGCCGGGCGCGCCCGAGGGCCCGTGCGCTCGGCGCCCCACCCGGTCCACCGGATCCCCCGCCACGCGACCGCACGGCGGCGCAGGCGCAGCCGTGAGTCCGGGGCGGCGCTCTCGGTCGGTTCCATTCCCGTCCCTCTCACAGCCGGCGGTGCCCACGCCACGCGGCCCGATGCCCGACAACCATCAGCGGCTCCGCGTCGAAGAAACCTTCCCTGTGCCCTTCGCGGGCAGGGGGATGCCCCAGCCGCAGCTGGGCACGGCAGGTGCACACCTCAACAGTAGGCCGCGGAAGGCTTCCTCGGGCAGCGGTCGTCGACGGTTGCCCGAATGCGCCCGGGCCACCCGTATGCAACTGATATGCGCCGAACGGGTGGCCTTCAACCGCTACTCCGCGGTCGGAAGCGCGACTTCCGCCGCCGCCTCGGGCCCCTGCTCCAACAGGACGCCGAAACCGTCCTCGTTCAGAACCGGAACCTTCAGCTGCATGGCCTTGTCGTACTTCGATCCCGGATTGTCACCCACCACGACGAACGAGGTCTTCTTCGAAACCGAACCGGTCACCTTCGCACCACGGCTCTGCAGCGCCTCCTTGGCACCGTCCCGGGTGAAGTTCTCCAGCGTGCCGGTCACGACGACGGTGAGACCCTCCAGCGGACGCGGCCCCTCGTCCTCGCCGGACGACTCGTCCTCCAGCGGGACTCCGGCCGCCTTCCACTTGCGGACGATCTCCCGGTGCCAGTCCTCGGCGAACCACTCCTTGAGGGCGGCGGCGATGATGGGGCCGACGCCGTCGGTGGTGGCCAGCTCCTCCTCGGTGGCCTGTTCGATGCGGTCGACGGAGCGGAACTCGCGCGCGAGGGCCTGCGCCGCCACCGGGCCGACGTGCCGGATGGACAGGCCGTTCAGGAAGCGGGCGAGCGGGCGGGCCTTGGCCGCCTCGATGTTCTCCAGCAGCGCGAGGGTGTTCTTCTTCGGCTCGCCCTTCTGGTTGGCGAAGACCGTGACGACCTTCTCCTCGCCGGTCTTGGGGTCCCGCTTGGGCAGGCCGCTGTCCGGGTCGAGGACGTAGGCCTTGATGGGCAGCAGCTTCTCCACCGTCAGGTCGAACAGATCGCCCTCGTCCACCAGCGGCGGATCGGCCGGCTCCAGCGGGCGGGTCAGCGCGGCGGCGGCCACCGCGCCGAAGTTCTCGATGTCCAGGCACTCACGGCCCGCGAGGTAGGAGACGCGCTCGCGCAACTGGGCCGGGCAAGTACGCGCGTTGGGGCAGCGGAGGTCGATGTCGCCCTCCTTCATGGGCCGCAGCGGCGTCCCGCACTCGGGGCACTCGCTCGGCATCACGAACTCCCGCTCGGCGCCGTCCCGCAGGTCGACCACCGGGCCGAGGATCTCCGGGATGACGTCACCGGCCTTGCGGATCACCACGGTGTCGCCGATGAGCACGCCCTTGGCCTTGACGACCTCCTGGTTGTGCAGGGTGGCGAACTCGACCTCGCTGCCCGCGACCGTGACCGGCTCGACCTGCGCGTACGGCGTGACGCGGCCGGTGCGGCCGACGCCCACCTTGATGTCGATGAGCTTGGTATTGACCTCTTCCGGCGCGTACTTGTAGGCGATCGCCCAGCGCGGTGCCCGGGCGGTGGAGCCGAGGCGGCCCTGGAGCCGGATCTCGTCCAGCTTGACGACGGCGCCGTCGATCTCGTGCTCCACGGAGTGGCGGTTCTCGCCGTCGTAGTGGGCGATGAACTCCCGTACGCCGTCGAGGTCGTCGACCACCCGGTTGTGCGTGGAGGTGGGCAGGCCCCAGGTCTTCAGCAGGTCGTAGGCCTGGGAGAGGCGGGTCATGCCCGTGAAGCCCTCCAGGGCGCCGATGCCGTGGACGACCATGTGCAGCGGGCGGGTGGCGGTGACCCGCGGGTCCTTCTGGCGCAGCGAACCGGCGGCGGCGTTGCGGGGGTTGGCGAAGGGCTTGTCGCCGGCCGCGACCAGCCGGGCGTTCAGCTCCTCGAACTTCTCCATCGGGAAGTAGACCTCGCCGCGGATCTCCACGAGGTCGGGGACGTCGTCGCCGTGGAGGCGGTCCGGGATCTCCGCGATCGTGCGGACGTTCGGGGTGATGTCCTCGCCGGTGCGGCCGTCGCCGCGGGTGGCCGCGCGCGTGAGACGGCCGCGCTCGTAGGTGAGGTTGACGGCCAGGCCGTCCACCTTCAGCTCGCACAGGAAGTGGTACTCCTGGTCGCCCAGCTCCCTGGCGATGCGGTCGGCCCAGGCGGCCAGCTCCTCGTCGTTGAAGGTGTTGTCCAGGGAGAGCATCCGCTGGCGGTGCTCGACCGCCGTGAACTCCGTCTCGTACGACCCCGCGACCTTCTGGGTCGGCGAGTCCGGCGTGCGCAGCTCCGGGTACTGCTCCTCCAGCGCCTCGAGCGCCTTGAGGAGCTGGTCGAACTCCGCGTCGCTGATGACGGGAGCGTCCTTCACGTAGTACCGGAAGCGGTGCTCCTCGACCTGCTCCGCGAGCAGGGCGTGCTTCTCGCGGGCCTCGGCGGGCACCGCCGTCGTCTCCGCTTGCTTGTCGCCGGCCACCGTGTTGTCCTCCCGTTACTCTGGGTTGTCCGCGAGTGATCTCGCCGCCCGGACGCAGTGGGCGAGCACCTGGCGCGCGTAGGCGGGGGAAGCGCCCGCGAGACCGCACGCCGGGGTGACCGTGACCGCCTCCGCGAGCAACCCCGGATGCAGCCCCAGCCTGCGCCACAACGTCCTGACACCCATGACGCTACCGGCAGGGTCTGACAATGGGCCGTCCGTGCCCGGGACGACACCGGCGAACAGCCGCGTACCGCCTTCCACGGCCTCGCCGATGGCGTCGTCGTCACGTTCGGTGAGGAGCGAGAAGTCGAAGGAGAGCGCGGCGGCTCCGGCCCGGCGCAGCAGGGCGAACGGGACGTCGGGCGCACAGGAGTGGACCACGACGGGGCCGCCGCCGTGCACCCCGATGACGTCCCGCAGGGTGGCCTCCACGACCTGCCGGTCCACGGCCCGGTGCGTGCGGTAGCCGCTGGCGGTGCGGACCTGTCCGCGCAGTACGGCGGTGAGGGAGGGTTCGTCGAGCTGGAGGACGAGCCGGGCACCCGGGACACGGCGCCGCATCTCGGCGAGGTGCAGCCGCAGACCCTCCGCCAGCGAGCCGGCGAGGTCGCGGCAGGCGCCGGGGTCGGACAGGGCGGACTCGCCGTTCCTCAGCTCCAGGGCGGCGGCCAGCGTCCACGGCCCGACCGCCTGCACCTTGAGGTCGCCCTCGTATCCCTGGGTGAACTCCTCGAGGGCGTCGAGGTCCTCCCCCAGCCAGGACCGGGCCCGCTTGGTGTCCCGGCCCGGACGGTCGCCGATCCGCCAGCCGCTGGGCTCCACGCGCGCGTACAGCTCGACTAGCATGCCCGCGGTCCGCCCGATCATGTCGGCGCCGGGACCTCGCGCGGGCAGCTCGGGCAGGAACGCGAAGTCCTCGAAGCTGCCGGTGACGGTCTTGGCGGCCTCCCGGGCGTCCCCGCCGGGCATGGACCCGACGCCGGTGGCTCCCGGGAACCTGAACTCGCTGCTCTCACTCACCTCGGCAGGGTATGCCGTACCGAGCACCAGGGGGCTCCGCCCCCTGAACCCCCGGCCTTCGCCCACCCACCGCCCGACTCGGTCGGCTGACAGGCGAAGGCAACAGGTTCACCGCCCCGGTCGCACCGTCAGGTCGTTGACCTCCGCGTCTCTCGGAAGATCCAGGGCCATCAGGATCGTCGTCGCGACGGACTCGGGGGCGATCCACTGGGCGGGGTCGTAGTCCTTGCCCTCCTGCTGGTGCACCTTGGCCTGCATGGGGCTGGCCGTGCGGCCGGGGTAGACGGAGGTGACGCGGACGCCGTTGCCGTGCTCCTCGTGGCGCAGGGAGTCGGCCAGGGCCTTCAGGCCGTGCTTGGAGGCGGCGTAGGCGGACCAGCCGGCGTGGGCGTTCAGGCCGGCACCGGAGTTGACGAAGATCACATGGCCGCGGGCGACGCGGAGCTGGGGCAGGAAGTGCCGGGTCAGCTCGGCCGGGGCGACCAGGTTGACGTTGAGCTGGTGGCGCCAGGACTTGGGGGTCAGCTCGCCGACCTCGCCGAGGTCCACGACTCCGGCGATGTGCAGCAGCGAGTCGACCCGGTCCGGGAGCGTCTGGTGGGAGAAGGCCCAGGAGAGCTTGTCGGGGTCGGCCAGGTCGCCCACCAGGGTGCGCGCCCCGGGGTACTCGGCGGCCAGCTCCTTCGCGCGGCCGGCGTCGCGCGCGTGCAGGACGATTTCGTCCCCGCGCGCGTGCAGACGGCGGGCGACGGCCGCGCCGATGCCGGAACCGGCCCCGGTGATCACATGTGTAGCCATGCCCGCCATGCTCGCATCATCGGGCGCGCGGGTCCGCAGCGGTGGCCGCTGATGTCGCAGCCTCCAGGTAGGCCAGTGCGGCGGCCGGCTCCTCGGCGAAGAAGACCAGCTCGGACAGCGGGCGGGGCAGGAAGCCCTCCTCCTCCATGCGGCGGAACTGCTCCTGGAGGCCGTCGTAGAAGCCGGCCGTGTTCAGCAGTACCACCGGCTTCTCGGTGCGGCCGTGCTTCTTCAGCTCCAGGATCTCGGTGGCCTCGTCCAGCGTTCCGGTGCCGCCCACCATGATCACCACTGCGTCCGCCTTCTCCAGGAGCAGCTTCTTGCGTTCGGCCAGGTCGGCGGCGATGAACATCTCGTCGGCGCCGGGCCGCGCCTTCGTCGCGAGGAACTCCACGGAGACGCCCAGCAGCCTGCCACCCGCCTCGTGCACCCCGTCGGCGACCACTTTCATCAGACCGACGTTGGAGCCGCCCCAGACCAGGGTGTGCCCGCCCTTGCCGAGCAGTTCCGCGAAGTCGCGCGCGGGGCGCGTGTAGCGCTCGTCGAGGTCGGCGGCGGAGAGGAAGACGCAGATGTTCATGTCCCCCACCGTACGTGGGAAGAAGTACGGGCCCGCGCGCGCTGTTCGGACATGGCCACAGGACACACGATCACCATCGAACGGGGCGAGCAGCACGTGCGCGTGGTGCACGGCGACCAGGTGCTCGCGGAGACCGACCGTCCCCTCGTACTGCGCGAGACCGGCTCGCCGGTGCGCTACTACATACCCGCCGAGGACGTCCGCCTCGACCTGCTCACGCCCTCCGACACCCACACCGTCTGCCCCTTCAAGGGCACCGCGTCCTACTGGTCGCTGCCGGACGCGCCCGACCTGGTGTGGGCGTACCCGGACCCGAAGCCGGGCGTGGCGGAGATCAGGGACCACTACTGCTTCTACGAGGTCGCCGTGTCGTGACCGCTGAATTCCGTGCCGTACGGCAGTCTGCACCGGCATGGACAAGATGACGACTTCCCACGACGGCACCTCTCTCGCGTACGGAGTGATCGGCCAGGGGCCGACGGTGATCCTGGTGAGCGGCGCGATGTCCACCGGCGGCACCGTGACGCCCCTGGCGCACCGGCTCGCGGACTGCTGCACGGCCGTCGTCTACGACCGCAGGGGCCGCGGCGAGAGCGGTGACACGGCGCCGTACGCGGTGCAGCGCGAGGTCGAGGACCTGGCCGCGCTGATCGAGGCGGTGGGCGGTGCGCAGGCGCTGTTCGGGGTCTCCTCGGGCGGTGCGCTGGTGCTGGAGGCAGTGGCGAGCGGCCTGCCGGTGCGTCAGGCCGCCGTGTACGAGGTGCCGTTCGCGGACTTCCTGGACGGCGGTGCCGAGCGGGAGGCCGCGTACAAGGAGAACCTGAACCAGGCGCTCGCCGAGGGCCGGCGCGGGGACGCGGTGGAGCTGTTCCTGCGGCTGACGGGCCTGGGCGAGGAGATGATCCGGGGCGCGCGTCAGTCACCCATGTGGGCCGGCATGGAGGCCGTCGCACCGAGCCTTGCCCACGACGACGCGGTCATGGGTGACGGCCTGCTGCCGCGCGAGCGGCTGGCCGGGATCTCCGTGCCCGTCCTCGTGGCCGCGGGCGGGGCGAGCCCCGCGTGGATGCTCGAGGCGAACCGTACGCTCGCGGAGGCGGTGCCCCAGGGCACGTACCAGGTGCTGGAGGGCCAGACGCACATGGTGGAACCGGGCGTCCTCGGCCCGGTGCTGGCCGAGTTCTTCACCCGGTGAGCGGGCCGGTCAGAGCGTCGCAGCCGCCGCGCGTGTGGTCGACGCGATCGTCGCCGAGCCGACGACGCGCGTGCCGTCGTACAGGACGATCGCCTGGCCGGGGGCGACACCCCGGACCGGCTCGGTGAAGCCGACCCGCAGTTCGCCGTCGACCAGTTCCGCGGTGACCTCGGTCTCGCCGCCGTGGGCACGGAGCTGGGCGGTGTAGCTGCCGGGGCCGGACGGGGCGCTGCCGCACCAGCGCGGCTTGATCGCCGTCAGCGCGGTGACGTCCAGGGCGGCGGCCGGGCCCACGGTCACCGTGTTGTCCACCGGGGAGATGTCGAGGACGTAGCGCGGCTTGCCGTCGGCGGCCGGGGTGCCGATGCGCAGCCCCTTGCGCTGGCCGATCGTGAAGCCGTAAGCGCCCTCGTGCGTGCCCACCTTGGCGCCGGACTCGTCGACGATGTCGCCCTCGGCCTTGCCGAGCCGCCGGGCCAGGAAGCCCTGGGTGTCGCCGTCGGCGATGAAGCAGATGTCGTGCGAGTCGGGCTTCTTGGCGACCGCCAGGCCCCGGCGCTCGGCCTCCGCGCGGATCTCCTCCTTGGTGGTGACCGTGTCACCGAGCGGGAACAGCGCGTGGGCGAGCTGCTTCTCGTCCAGGACGCCGAGGACGTACGACTGGTCCTTGGCCATGTCGGAGGCGCGGTGCAGCTCGCGGGAGCCGTCCTCCTGGACGATCACCTTCGCGTAGTGACCGGTGCAAACGGCGTCGAAGCCGAGGGCCAGCGCCTTGTCCAGCAGCGCGGCGAACTTGATCTTCTCGTTGCACCGCAGGCAGGGGTTGGGGGTGCGGCCGGCCTCGTACTCGGCGATGAAGTCCTCGACGACGTCCTCGCGGAAGCGGTCGGCGAGGTCCCACACGTAGAACGGGATGCCGATGACGTCGGCGGCGCGGCGGGCGTCGCGCGAGTCCTCGATGGTGCAGCAGCCCCGCGCGCCGGTGCGGAAGGACTGGGGGTTCGCGGAGAGCGCGAGATGGACGCCGGTGACGTCGTGGCCGGCTTCCGCGGCCCGCGCGGCGGCGACGGCGGAGTCGACCCCGCCGGACATGGCGGCGAGGACGCGGAGGGGGCGGGGGCGCTGCGGGGTGTCAGTCATAGCCCTTCCAGAGTACGGGGGCGCGGGAACCGGGACCGCCGGATATCCGTTGACGATCACATGGGGGCGACGACCGAGGAGACGGCCGAGGTGCCGGCGAGGGACGGGGACCGGCGGCTGGGGCGGCGTGCCCTGCTCATCGGCGGGGCCGCGGCCGCCGTGGGCACGGCCGTGCTGGCCCGGGACGAGCTGTCCCGGCTGTGGTGGCGGCTGCCCGGGGTGGAGAAGCGGCGGGTGTCCGGGGCCGTCGACTTCCGGGGCGCGCGCTGGGTGCCGGCCTCGGCGGCGAACTACCGGCGGGCGGACCGGCCGGACGACTACCGCATCGACCGGGTGGTCATCCATGTCACGCAGGGCGGGTACGCATCGGCGGTGAAGGTCTTCCAGGACCCCGCGCACGGCGCAGCGGCGCACTACATCGTGCGCAAGGACGGCCGGATCACCCAGCTGATCCGCGAGCTGGACGTGGCCTTCCACGCGGGCAACCGGGAGTACAACGAGCGCAGCGTCGGTATCGAGCACGAGGGCTTCGTGGAGGACCCCTCCTCCTTCACGGACGCGATGTACGCGGCCTCGGCGCGGCTGACGGCGGCGATATGCGGGCGCTACGGCATACCCGTCGACCGGGAGCACGTCATCGGGCACGTGGAGGTGCCGGGGACGGACCACACGGACCCGGGGCGCCACTGGGACTGGGACCGCTACCTGGGGTTGGTGCGGCGGGCGCGGGCCTGAGGCGTCACGCCGGTCCTGCGTCGGCCCCGCCGCCGCTACGTCAGCCCCGCCGCCCGGGCCCGCTCCACGGCCGGCCCGATCGCATTGGCGAGGGCCTCGACGTCGGCGTCCGTGGAGGTGTGGCCGAGGGAGAAGCGCAGGGTGCCGCGGGCCAGGTCCGGGTCGGTGCCGGTGGCCAGCAGGACGTGGCTGGGCTGGGCCACGCCCGCGGTGCAGGCCGAGCCGGTGGAGCACTCGATGCCCTGGGCATCCAGCAGAAGCAGCAGGGAGTCGCCCTCGCAGCCCGGGAAGGTGAAGTGGGCGTTGGCCGGCAGGCGGCCCTCGGGCGCCGGGTCGCCGCCGAGGATGGCGTCCGGCACCGCCGTGCGGACGGCCTCGATCAGCCGGTCCCGCAGGGCGCCGATCTCGCGGGCGAACCACTCCTGTTGCTCGGCGGCGACGCGGGCGGCCACCGCGAACGAGGCGACGGCGGGGACGTCGAGGGTGCCGGAGCGGACGTGGCGCTCCTGGCCGCCGCCGTGCAGGACGGGTACGGGGGTGTACTCGCGGCCGAGAAGCAGCGCCCCGATGCCGTAGGGGCCGCCGATCTTGTGGGCCGACACCGTCATCGCGGCGAGGCCCGAGGAGCCGAAGTCGACCGGGAGCTGACCGAGGGCCTGGACCGCGTCGGCGTGCAGGGGGATGCCGAACTCACCTACGACATCGGCGAGTTCACGAACCGGCATGACCGTGCCGATCTCGTTGTTGGCCCACATCACGGTGGCCAGGGCGACGTCCTCGGGGTTGCGGGCGACGGCCTCACGCAGGGCCTCGGGGTGGACGCGGCCGTAGGAGTCGACGGGGAGGTACTCGACGGTGGCGCCCTCGTGTTCGCCGAGCCAGTGCACGGCGTCGAGTACGGCGTGGTGCTCGACGGGACTGGCCAGGATGCGGGTCCGGGCCGGGTCGGCGTCTCGGCGGGACCAGTACAGGCCCTTCACCGCGAGGTTGTCGGCCTCGGTGCCACCCGAGGTGAGAACGACCTCGCTGGGGCGGGCGCCCAGTGCTTCGGCAAGGGTTTCGCGGGACTCCTCGACCGTGCGGCGGGCCCGGCGGCCGGAAGCGTGCAGGGAGGACGCGTTGCCGGTGATGCTCAGCTGGGCGGTCAGGGCCTCTGCCGCCTCCGGGAGCATCGGGGTCGTGGCGGCGTGGTCGAGGTAAGCCATGGTGAGCCCGATTCTACGAGCCCTTGCGGTTGGGCTTGGCCCCGGAGTGGGTGTACTTGCCGTGCGGCGCCTTGTGGGGGGGTGCGAGTGCGGCTCGCCTCGGCTACGGGTGCGGCTTGCGTCGGCTGCTGATGCGGCCTGCGCCGGCTGCGGGTGCGCCTTGCGTGGGCTGCACCTGACGTCGGCGGCGGAGCGCCCGGCGCTGTCGGCCGCGCCCACCGGTTCCGCCCTGCGAAACGTCTGCCCACGGCGGCCAGCGGTCAGCGCCACGGCGGTCGACTGCGCGACAGTCGACGGTATGGCAGCCGGCGGTGCGGCGGTCGGCGCCACGGCGGTCGACGGTGCGTCGCCACGACGGCCGGCGACACGGCGGCCGGCAGTGCGGCTCGCGGCTCGCGGCTCGCGGCTCGCGGCTGTGCCCCGTCGTCCTCGGGGCCCGGCACCTTCAGGCGATGTTCCTTGGGCTCAGAGGCTCCAGGACACCGTGTGGGACATCTCCATGGCGATCACCAGGACTGCCAGGTCCGCGATGCCCAGGGTCAGACCCAGGTAGGCGCGGCCTCGGCGGGTCGTGCCGCGCCAGAGGGCGACGACGGCCAGGGCGATGGCGATCGGGCCGAGGAAGAGGTTGAGGACGAGCAGGCCGAGAAGGCCGAGGATGAAGGACGCCACGGCCATCCCGTCGGCGTCCCGCGCCTGCGAGCGGGTGTCGGTGCGGCCGGTGGCCGGTGCGGTGAGTTGCATGGTGCTCAGCTCCTGGAGGTCGTTGCGGAAGGTCAGTTGACCGAGGTGCCGCGGCGGCGGCTGTGGCGCTCGCGGATCGCGAAGACGGCGAGCCAGGCGGCGATGAAAGCGGCCGCGGTGACGGTGACGGTCAGCGGTACGTGAGCGACGGTGCCCAGTACGACGCCGAGCAGCATGAGTGCGACGACGAGGAACAACATGGGATCAGATCCCCCCTCCGAGATGCCTTGGGTCTGGCCTCTGTGAAGTTTCGGTGAACAGTTGTAGTAACAGTTGTTCACTGACTTCGAGTCTAGCGCCTCCCGCGGCTTTTAAATTCCAGAGAACAGTTGTTAACTGGATGACATGAGTCACACCCTCGGCATCCGGCAGGCCCAGAAGCAGAAGACCCGGCAGGCTTTCCTGGACGCGGCGCTCGCACTGCTGGAGGAACAGAGCCTGAGCAGCCTCGGTCTGCGCGAGGTCACCCGCGCCGTCGGTGTCGCCCCGACCGCCTTCTACCGGCACTTCCGCTCCACCGCCGACCTCGGCGTCGCCCTGGTCGACGAGGCTCTCGGCAGCCTGCACCCGATGGTGCGGACGACGGTGTCCACGGCGGGCGACAGCGAGGAGCGCATCACACGCGCGATCGAGTTGATCGCGCACCACGTGGACGCCCATCCCGCCCACGTCCGTTTCATCGCCCGCGAGCGGCACGGCGGGGTCCAGCCCGTGCGCGAGGCCATCCAGTCCCAACTGGCCCGGTTCGCCGAGGAGGTGAAGGCCGAGCTGGCCAAGGACCCTCAGGCCGAAGGCTGGAGCGACGACGACGTGCTGATGCTCGCGCATCTCTACGTCGACCAGATGCTCATCACCGCATCGCTCTTCCTCGAGACGCTGGAGGGATCGGCGGACGAGCGGGAGCGCGTCGCCCAGCTCGCCACCCGGCAGATGCGACTCATCAGCATCGGCCGCCGGCACTGGCTGGACTGACCGACCGCGGCACACGCGCAGGGGCGGTGCGCCCGTCCCGCCGGGCGCACCGCCCCTGCCGCCGTTCGGCCGTACTGCCGTATGCCGTACGACCCCGTCGCTCAGCCCTGCTGAGCCTGCCCCCCGGCCTGCGCCCCGACCTGTCCCCCGACCTGCCCCCCGCCCGGACCGCCGCAGCCACCGCCCTGGCCGCCCCCGGGACCGCCCTGGCCGCCGCCGGGCGCGCCGCTCGGCATGCCCGAGGGTGCTCCGCTCGGCCGGGCCGACGGCGCCCCGGCCGTGGAGGCACCCGAAGGCGCGCCGGACGGTGCCCCGCTCGGCCGGCGGCCCGTGCCGCCGGTCGGCATACCGGACGGTGCCTGGCAGGCCTGGCCGGAGTTGCCGCCGGTCGAGGAGGACGAGTCGCCCGAGCCGCACGCGGTGAGCAGCAGCGGGGACAGCGCCAGCAGGGCTACGGCGGGAACGAGGCGTGCACGCTTCATGAGAGTCAGCTCCGCGGAAGATGAGGGAATCCTGAGGCGGGCACTCAACCAACGGCGGTTAGGGCGTTCTTGGGCCCGCCCTGTCCGCCGCCTGTCAATCGGGTAAAGGACACTTCAAGTACGGCCGCCCACCTGGGATTTCATCCCTCGCCCGGGCCCGCCCCCTGGTACAGGGCCGTGACAGAGCGGACCGCCCGCAGCAGCTCCGCGCGCGCCTCGGGCGGGTCGAGTATCTCCACCTGGTCCGAGAATGCGAGCAGTTGGCGCACGGCGCGCAGCACCGGGTACGACAGCCGGGCGGTGACCCAGTCGCTCTCGCCGTCGTCGTCGGGGAGTTCGGTCAGCTGCGCGGCGGCCATGCGCTGGAACATGTCGAGCCGCTCGCGCCGGATCCGTACCGTGACGTCGATCCCGTCCTCCGGACGCTCCTCCACCTGGCGGCGCAGCACCTCCCAGACGTCGGCGAGTTCGACACCGGGCCGACGCCGAGCCGGGTCGTCCAGCAGGCGTGCCGAGCGCACCCGGTCGGCGCGGAACAGCCGGGGCGCGCCGCGCCGGTCGGCGACCAGGTACCAGACCCCGGCCTTGGCGACGAGGCCGTACGGGTCCACGGTGTACGTCCGCGGCTCCCGCTCCCCGCTGTGCCGGTAGCGCAGCTTGAGCCGCCGGTCGGAGAACACCGCGTCCTGGAGCACCTCCAGGTCGACGGCCTGTTGCGGGCCGCTCCGCCAGCGGGTGGCGTCGACCAGGATGCGGCGGCTGGTGACCTCGGCGGCGGGCCGGTGCGGGGCCGGCAGGGCCGCCATCACCTTGCGCAGGGCCGAGCCGAGCGCCGCATCGAGGCCGAGAGCGGCGTGGGCGCCCTGGGCGGCGAGGATGAACAGGGCGCGGGACTCGTCGGCGGTGAGGCCGGTGACGTCCGTGCGGAATCCGGCGAGGAGTTCGATGCCGCCGTGCCGGCCGCGCTCGGCGTACACGGGGACACCGGAGGCCGACAGGGCCTCGATGTCGCGGTAGATGGTGCGGACCGACACCTCCAGCCGGTCGGCGAGTTCGTGCGCGGGGACGCGGCCCCGGGTCTGCAGGAGCAGCAGGATCGACAGCAGCCGGTCGGACTTCACGCCGACAGGATCCCGCCGGGCGGGTGCCCGGAGCAATCCACGGCGGGCACCGCCCCCCTGTAGACCCGCGCCACCGCTCAGGCGTCCGTGTGCCGTGGGGGCCGCCCGAGCCGGTGGTGAGGAGTCCTGGGGCGAAAAACCCTGTCCCAGAAAACCTGACGGAAGCTGTCAGGTTATCGAGGGAACCTCACTGCACCGACCTACGGAGAGGCATCCCATGAACACCATCGACCCGCGCCCCGTCTACACCCGCGCCACCGAGCAGGCGGCCGCGCTCATCAAGACGGTGCGCCCCGAACAGCTCGACGGCCCCACGCCCTGTACCGAGTTCGACGTACGGACCCTGCTGAGCCACATCGTCGGCGGCACCCGGCGGATCGCCGTGGTCGGTGAGGGCGGCGACGGACTCGCGATCCACCCGTTCACCGAGGGCGTCGCGGACGACGGCTGGGCGGCCGCCTACGACGAGGTGCGCGTCCGTGTTCTGAAGGCCTGGGAGGCCGACGAGCGGATGACGAGCCCGGTGCGCGTGCCCTGGGGCGAGGTCCCCGGCCATGCGGCGCTCTCCGGCTACGTCATGGAGATCGTGACCCACACCTGGGACCTCTCCGAGGCCCTCGGCCATCCCGGCGAACTCGACCCGGAGCTGGCCGAGTTCGCGCTGGCCACCGCCCGCCAGGTGCTGCCCGACTCCCGCCCCCGCGACGAGGACACCCCCTTCGACGCCCGCCACCAGGCACCCGAGGGAGCGGACGTCTACGAGCAGCTGGCGGCCTGGATGGGCCGCCGGCCTCTCGGCCGGGCCTGACCGGCGCACTCCGGTCAGGTGAGACGGGCCCGGGCGAGCTGGCGGGACTGGGCGACCAGACGGTCCTCGCTGTCCCAGACCTCCGCGTCCTCCTCCAGGAAGCCGCCGGCCAGGTTGCGCGTGGTGATCGACACGCGCAGCGGGCCGGGGGCCGGGCGGTGGCGGACGTGGACGGTGAGTTCGACCGTGGGCACCCAGCCCTTGATGCCGATCTCGAAGGCGGTGGGCGGAAGGGCGTCCACCGCGAGGAGCAGGGAGAGCGGGTCGGCGTCGCGGCCGTCGGCGAGGCCGAACCAGGCCCGCATCTCACCCTTGCCGGAGGGCGCACCCAGCGCCCAGCCGAGGGTGGCGGGGTCCAGCTTGAGCATCAGCCGGTCGGCGATGGCCGAGCTGCCCGGAACCGGAGCCGGGGAGTCGTCGGGGCCGAAGCACTGCTCCAGGGGCGGCATCGCGGGCGGGGTCGCCGTCGTACGGACGTCGTCGGGGAGCGCGGCGAGGTCGCCGTAGGAGGCGAGGACGCGGATGCGCTCGACCTCGTTGCCCTGGTCGTCGTACTGGAAGAGCGAGGCCTGGCCGGTGGAGAGGGTGCGGCCGGTGCGGACCGGTTCGGTGCGGATGACCGCCGGGCCCGGCTGGGACGCGGTCAGGTAGTGCGCCGAGATGGTGAAGGGGTCCGGGTGCGGGAGGGCGTCCGCGAGGGCCCGGCCGAGCACGGCCAGCAGATAGCCGCCGTTGACGGCGTTGATGATGGTCCAGCCGGCGGAGAGGTCGATGTCGTAGACCCCGGGCTCGCGCCGGGTGACCGCGGTGTCCCGGTCGAACTCGCTGTCGCCGATCACGGCCCGCGACGGGGAGGGTGCGGAAGCTGCTTCTGGCATGACTGAACCGTACAACAGGAAATTACTAAGCGGTAGCTTTGTATGTTGCGGGCGGATGACAAGATCCCACCGGGCGGATGGCAGGATGGGGCGAGGCCCTCCCGCCGGGTGAGGTTCCGGCAATTTCTAGGTAAGTGTCCCGACACGTCCACAACCCCGGCCCCCCGTTTCCCCTCTATGGGGGCATGAGCCTCACCGGGACTCCGTTCCTCTACACGACCATCGTGCTCTCCGTGGTCGCCGTCATATTGCCGCTCGTCCTGTGGTCGAGGATGCGGGGGCCCAGGCCCCTGCGCGCCGCGGCCCGGGTGCTGATGCTGCTGTTCGCCCAGGGCACGGCTGTCACGCTGGTGTTCGTGCTGGTCAACAACCAGAACAACCTGTACGACAACTGGGCCGACCTGTTCGGCACCGGCAACCACGTCCAGCAGGCCGCCGACCTCGGCCGGGACGGTACCGGCGGCATAGCGCTGAAACGGTTGCCCAAGGTCAGGCAGAACTTCCAGCAGGCCGACGGTCCCGGCATGCACGCGGCCGGCGGGGTGCGCGTCACCCAGCTCAAGGGACGGGTCTCCGGCGTGAACGCCGAGGTCTACGTCTGGCTGCCGCCCCAGTACAACGAGCCGGCCTACCGCAACAAGAAGTTCCCGGTGGTGGAGCTGCTGCCGGGCTACCCCGGCTCGGCGAAGGCCTGGTTCGGGTCGATGAAGGCGCACGAGCAGCTGCTGCCGTTGATGAGGAGCGGCCAGGTGGCGCCCTTCATCCTGGTCGCCCCGCGCACCAACCTGCTGGCCGGCGTGGACACCGGCTGCGCCAACATCCCCGGCCAGGTCAACGCCGACAGCTGGCTCAGCATCGACGTGCCGAAGATGGTCATGGACAACTTCCGGGCCCAGCCGGCCCCGCAGGGCTGGGCGGTGGCCGGGTACTCGGCGGGCGCCCACTGCGCGGTCAAGCTGGCCGTGGCGCACCCGGACCGGTACCGGGCCGCGGTGAGCATGTCGGGCTACAACGACCCGATCGGCGAGCGCAACTCCCTCGCCGCCCAGAACCCCACGCTGCGTGCCGAGAACAATCCTTACCTGCTTCTCAAGAAGGCGGCCGCACCGCCCCGGATCGCGCTGTACTTCTCCGGTGAGTCCGGCGACGGCTACCAGGCGGGCGTGGCGCTGGAGTCCGTCGCCAAGGCGCCGACCACCGTGCACGTGGTCTTCCTGCCGCGCAGCGCGGGCGGGCACACCATGGCGCTGTGGCGGCCACAGGTCACCACGGTGTTCCGCTGGCTGACCCTGGACATGGGCCAGAACCGCGCCAGGGGCGCGGACCGGTCCCTGACCGGGACCGGCCGGTCCGCCGGGTCTACTCCTCCGACACCGTCGAGCGACGGTTCCACGCGCGCGGCGCTCGCCAGTGGTACCTCATCGCAAACAGGCGCAGCACGAAAGCGGTGACCACCGCGAGCCCGCTGGTGAACGAGGTCAGCACGTCGTAGTGGATGCACAGCACCACCATGGTGGCGCCGACGATCGCCGGGACCGCGTACAGGTCGCGGTCCCAGCGCAGCAGCGAGGGAACCTCGTTGGCGAGCACGTCCCTGAGCACGCCGCCGCCGACCGCGGTGGCGAGGCCCAGGGTCGCGGACGCGGTCAGATTGAGGCCGTAGGAGTACGCCTTCGTCGTACCGGTCACCGAGAACAGGCCGAGGCCGGCCGCGTCGAAGACGAGCACCGCCGACTGGATGCGCTCCACGTGCGGATGCAGGAAGAAGACCACGAGCGCGGCGAACAGCGGGGTGAAGAAGTACCCGAGGTCCGTGAAGGCGGCCGGGGGCACGGCCCCGATGATCACGTCGCGGAACAGCCCCCCGCCCAGTGCGGTGACCTCGGCGAGCACGGCGATGCCGAACACGTCGAAGTTCTTCCGGACGGCCAGCAGGGCGCCGGAGATCGCGAACACGAAGATGCCGATGACATCGAGCGTGTGCTGGACGGAGGGACTGAAGAGTTGCTGCAGCTGCACCCTGACATTCTTACCTGTCAGAGGGTGTGAACCTTACAAAGCCAGGCCTAGAGGGTCGGTTTGCCTGTCGTGAACAGCCAAGTGTCGAAGAGATCGTCCAGCTGCTGCCCACTGATCCGCTCGGCGAGGCGGATGAAGTCGGCCGTGTCCGCGTTGCCGTACCGGTGGAGCCGGGTCCAGATGGGCAGCAGCCGGAAGAACGCCTCGTCGCCGATCCTCTCCCGCAGCGCCTGCAGGGTCATCGCGCCGCGCTGGTAGACGGCGGAGGCGAACATCGTGTCGCGCTGCGGGTCGGCCACCTTGATCTGCCAGAAGGCCGCGTCGGCGGGGCGGGCGTTGTACGCGGCGAGGAAGGAGTCGTGGGCCGAGCGGGTGCCCTGGTGCTCCGCCCACAGCCACTGGGCGTAGGTGGCGAAGCCCTCGTTGAGCCAGATGTCCTTCCACCGGGCCACGCTCACCGAGTCGCCGAACCACTGGTGGGCCAGCTCGTGCACGATGGTCGTCTCGTTGCGCACGGCCGAGTAGGCGGGCTTGCTCTGCACCTCCAGCGAGAACCCGGCCTCGGGCATGTCGTCGACGATCGCGCCGGTCTCCTCGAAGGGGTACGGCCCGAAGACCTGCGACCAGTAGTCGGTGGCGGCGGCCGTGACGGCGTACACGTCGACGTTGTTGCTGTTCTTCAGGACGGGGTCGATGGCGACGTAGATCGGGATGCCGCCCGGGGTGCGGCCGGTCTGCACGTCGAACTTCCCGATGGTGGCGGTGGCGAGGTAGGTGGCCATGGGCCGGCTCTCGCGCCAGTGCGTGTACGTCGAGTCGCCCCAGTCGTACGTCGACACGAGCCGGCCGTTGGAGACGCCGGTCAGGCCCTTGGGCGCCTTGATCCGGATGTCGTAGGTGGCCTTGTCGGCGGGGTGGTCGCTGGACGGGAACCAGGTGGAGGCGGCATTGGGCTCACAGGCGACGAAGACGCCGTCGGCGGTCTTCATCCAGCCGTACTTCGAGCCGAAGACGATGGGGCCGCCGAGCGGCTCGGGTATGCCGCCGTAGGTGACGGACACGGTGAACTCGCGGCCCTTGGCGAGGGTGCCGCGCGGGGTGACGGTGACCTCGTCGCCGTCACGCGTGAACTGTGCGCGTCTGCCGTCGACTTCGACCTTCGTGATCTCCAGCTGCTGCAGGTCGAGGTCGAAGGAGGAGAGGTTCTGGGTGGCGCGGGCGGTGAGGGTCGTACGGCCGTCCAGGCGGCCGGTGCCCGGGTCGTAGGCGATGTCCAGGTCGTAGTGGCGGGCGTCGAAGCCGCCGTTGCCGAGCTGTGGGAAGTAGGGGTCTCCGATGCCGGGTGCGCCCGCGGTGGGGGCAGGAGAGGCGGCGATGACCAGGAAGGAGGCCGCCGCGGTGGCAAGGGCCCCTAAGCGTGCCGAACGGGAGAGTGCCATGGTCGTCCCTTTCGAGCGTGTGCCTGTCGGTGGACGGACACGGACGACTCTGCACTCTCCCGTTCAGGCATGTACATGACTTTGCCCAGTTGTCATGTGCTACTTGTCGGTTGACTCCTGGGACTTGGGGGCCGGAGCCTCGGATTCGTCAGCGGACTCCGGCTCCTCCGAGCCGGATTCCTCAGCAGCCTCGGGCTCCGCCTCGGATTCCTCGGCCTCGGCCGACGCCTCCTCGGCCTCCTCGGCCGACTCCGCCGCCGCGACCTCGGCGGCCACCGCCGCCGACGTCTCCGCCGACTCCTCCAGGACCGCTTCACCGACCAGCTCGGAGGCCTCCTTCGCCGCCGTGAGCAGGACGGTGTCCTGCGGGGCCTGGTCGGCGAAGTTCTCCGGGTGGTGGCAGGCGACCCGCTGACCGGGCTTCAGCTCCAGCAGCTGCGGCTCGGTCGTCTTGCAGATCTGCGTCGCCTTCCAGCACCGGGTGTGGAAACGGCAGCCGGAGGGCGGCGCGATCGGCGACGGGACGTCACCGCGCAGCAGGATGCGCTCGCTCTTGGTGCCCCGCCGCTTCGGGTCGGGCACCGGCACGGCCGACATCAGCGCCTTGGTGTACGGGTGCATCGGCGCCTCGTACAGCGAGTTGCGGTCGGCCAGCTCGACGATCTTGCCGAGGTACATCACCGCGATCCGGTCCGAGACGTGCCGGACGACGGAGAGGTCGTGCGCGATGATCACGTACGTCAGGCCCAGCTCCTCCTGGAGGTCGTCCATGAGGTTGACGACCTGGGCCTGGATCGACACGTCCAGCGCGGACACCGGCTCGTCAGCGACGACCAGCTTCGGCTTCAGGGCGAGCGCGCGGGCGATGCCGATGCGCTGGCGCTGACCGCCGGAGAACTCGTGCGGATAGCGGTTGTAGTGCTCGGGGTTGAGGCCGACCAGCTCCAGGAGCCGCTGGACCTCCTTCTTCACCCCGCCCTCGGGCTCCACGCCCTGGAGCCGGAAGGGCGCCGCGACGATCGAGCCGATGGTGTGCCGGGGGTTCAGGGAGCCGTACGGGTCCTGGAAGATCATCTGGACGTCGCGGCGCATCGGGCGCATCTTCCCGGTGCTCAGCCGCGTGATGTCCCGGCCCTCGAACTCGATCGTGCCGCTGGTCGGGTCCTGGAGCCGGGTGATGACCCGGCCCATGGTCGACTTGCCGCAGCCCGACTCGCCGACGACGCCCAGGGTTTCGCCCTTGCGCACCTCGAAGTCGATGCCGTCGACCGCCTTCACGGCGCCGACCTGGCGCTGCAGGAGGCCCTTCTTGATCGGGAAGTGCTTCGTCAGGCCACTGACCCTGAGCAGCACCTCACGCTCGGCGGAGCCGCCCTCGGGGGCCGACGCCTGCTGCGGGATCGCGGCCTTCCCGGCGGCGTCCTCGACGGCGTCTGTCTTGTTCGTCTCACTCACAGCTTCGGCGCAATCTCTTCGGTCCAGATCCGCGTACGGTCCTCCGCCGAGAGGTGGCAGGCGGACCAGTGGCCGCCCTCAACCTGCTGCAGCTCGGGACGCACCGTGCGGGTGACGTTCCCCTTGGGGAGGTCCGCGTACGGGCAGCGCGGGTGGAAGGCACAGCCCGAGGGGACGTTGATGAGGCTCGGCGGCGAGCCCTTGACCGGGATGAGCCGGTCGGCGGTGTCGCGGTCGATGCGCGGCATCGAGCCGAGCAGGCCCCAGGTGTACGGGTGCTGCGGCTGGTCGAAGATCTCCCCGACCGGTCCGCGCTCCACGCACCGGCCGCCGTACATCACCAGGACGTCGTCGGCGATCTCGGCGACCACGCCGAGGTCGTGCGTGATCATGATGACCGCGGAGCCGAACTCCTTCTGCAGATCCCGGATCAGGTCGAGGATCTGCGCCTGGACGGTGACGTCGAGGGCAGTGGTCGGCTCGTCCGCGATGAGCAGTTCGGGGTTGTTGACCAGCGCCATCGCGATCATGGCGCGCTGGCGCATACCGCCGGAGAACTCGTGCGGGTAACCGTCGATGCGCTTGGCGGGCTCGGGGATGCCGACCCGGTCGAGCATCTCGATGGCGCGGGTGCGGGCCACCTTCTTGCTGACCTTGTTGTGGACCCGGTAGGCCTCGATGATCTGGGTCCCGACCTTGTAGTACGGGTGCATCGCGGACAGCGGGTCCTGGAAGATCATCGCCATCTTGCGGCCACGCAGCCGGCGCACCTCGTCCGGGTCGGCGCCGATCAGCTCCTGGCCGTCCAGCCACACCTCGCCGGAGACCTTGGCGTTCGCCGCGCGGTGCAGACCCATGAGGCCGAGGGACGTCACGGACTTGCCGGAGCCCGACTCGCCCACGATGCCCAGGGTCTGGCCGCGCCGCACGTCGAAGCTGACGCCGTCCACCGACTTGACCAGACCGTCGTCGGTGTTGAAGTGGATGCGCAGGTCGCGAACGGAGAGGAACGCGTCTTCGGCATCGGAAGGGGCGGCGACGTCCGTGGCCGGTTCGCCCAGTGCCGCCTTTTCGAGCTTGCTCACGAGTACCTCACGCGGGGGTCGATGGCTGCGTACACCAGGTCGACGACCAGATTGGAGAAGACGATGAAGAAGGCGGCGACCAGGGTCACGGCCATCACGATGGGCAGGTCGTTGTCCTTGATGGCCTGGATCGAGTACGCGCCGATGCCCTGCAGGGAGAAGACCGTCTCGGTGAGCACCGCGGTACCGATGAGGGTGCCGAAGTCGATGCCGAAGATGGTGACGATCGGGGTGAGGGTCGCGCGCAGGCCGTGCTTGGTGACGACCGTGCTCTCCCGCAGACCCTTGGCCCGGGCCGTGCGGATGTAGTCCTCGCTCATCGTCTCCAGCATGCCCGCCCGGGTGAGCCGGGCGTAGGTGGCGGAGAAGAGGAACGCGAGGCTGACCCAGGGCAGGAACAGGTGCCAGGCCCACTCACCCGGGTTCTGGGTGAAGGGCACGTAGTCGGTGCTGTCCCAGATGGGCCACTGGTAGATGAACAGGACGTTGATGATCTGGCCGGTGAAGAAGATCGGGAGCGAGACGCCGGCGAGCGCGATGAACATCGAGATGCGGTCGACGGGCTTGCCCTTGCGCAGCGCCGAGATGACGCCGGTGGTCACACCGAAGATCAGCCAGATCACGGCCGCACCGACGGCCAGCGAGAAGGAGACCGGGATGCGCTGCGTGAGCTGCGGCCACACCTCGACGTGACTCTTGAAGGAGTACCCGAAGCAGGGAGCGCTGCAATGCGTGGCGTCGGGACCGAACTTGTAGTCGGCGCCTACGAACAGGCCCTTGATGTAGTCCCAGTACTGGATGTAGATGGGCTGGTCGAAGCCCAGGTTCTTCTTGATCGCGGCGATGGACTCGGGGTTGGCGTCCTTGCCGACGTACTGGGTGGCCAGCTGGGTGGCCGTCTGGCCGCCCAGGCGGGGGACCAGGAAGAAGATTGCGAAGGTGACTGCGCTGACCACCAGCAGCAGCACCAAAGCGCCGAAGACGCGTCGGATGATGTACGCAGCCACAGCTGTCCGGCTCCGGGGGGCCGGGACGGAGTGTGTCCGTCCCGGCCGCCCGGTGCCTTCACCTGCCTTTCAGGGGTATCCGGCCTGCTGTTACTTCGAGGAGCCCAGCAGCGTGTAGTCGTACATGCCGAGGTACGCCTGCGTGACCGTGACGTTGGTCGCGGACGTAGGCCTGATCAGCAGGTTCTTGCGGTAGATCAGCGGGACGACCGAGGCGTTGTCCAGGACCATCTTGTCGATCTCGCCCCAGGCCTTGGTGCGGGCCGCGGAGTCGGTGTTGGAGATGGCGTCGGACAGGGCCTTGTTGATCTTCGGGTCGTTCAGCTCCATCAGGTTGTTGCCGCCCGAGGGCTTGATGGCCGAACCGTCGATGATCTGGTCCAGGAAGCCGTAGCCGGTCGGCCAGTCGGCGCCCCACGCCATCATCATCATGCCGAGCTTGTGCTGGTGGACGTAGCTCGGGACACCGGCGAAGTTGGAGAAGTACTTGCCGGAGGGGAACTGCTTGATGTCGACCTTGATGCCGACGCTCTTGAGCGAGTTCTGGATGGCCGTGGCGGCCGCGACCTCGGCGGGGCGGTCGGCGCGGGCCGTCAGCGTGGTGGAGAAGCCGCTCGGCTTGCCGCACTGCTTCAGCTCGTCCTTGGCCTTGGCCGCGTCACCCTTGTGGCCCGGCGTGGCGTAGGTGTCGAACTTGGTGTAGCCGTTGACCGACGGCGGCAGCAGCGTGGTGGCCACGTCGCCCTTGGGCGCGCCGCCCATGGCGTCGATGACCGACTGCTTGTCGAGGGCCCACTGGACGGCCTTGCGGCAGTGGGCGTTGTCGAACGGGGCGACGTGCTGGTTCAGGGCCATGTAGCCCGTGGCACCCGCGTACGAGTTGTCCGTCTGCTTGGCGTACTTGCCGCTCAGGATCTTCGGCTGGGTCTGCGGCTGCACACCGGCGCCGGTGATGTCGGCCGTGATCTTGTCGGCGAGCAGGTCGTTGTCGACCGTGACCGGGTTGACCTTGAACTTGACGTTGATCTTGTCCGGCAGCGCCTTGCGGATCGGGTCCGTCTTCGGGTCCCAGTTCGGGTTGCGGACGAGGGAGGCGCTGGCGCCCTCCTCGTACGAGGCGAACTTGTAGGGGCCGGAGGACACGATGTGCTGGACGTACTTCGCGCCGTCGTCCTTCGCCTGCGGCACGGGGGCCGTCTGGGAGAAGGTCGCCAGGTAGTCGAAGTCGGCGAAGGGCTTGGCCAGGTGGAAGACGATCGTCTGGTCGTCCGGGGTCTCGATCGAGTCGATACCCTTCTTGTCCTTGTAGGGACCCTTGTACTTGTCGCCGCCCTTCAGGTACGCCTTGAAGTACGTGGGACCGTTGGACAGTGCCTCGGGCGCGAAGTTGGAGCGCTCGACCGCGTACTTGACGTCCTTGGACGTGATCGGCGTGCCGTCGTCGAACTTCAGGCCCGAACGCAGGTGGTACGTCCAGGTCTTGGCGTCGGCGCTGGCCTTGCCGAGGGAGTCGGCGAGGTCGGGGACGACGGTCAGGCCGTCCTTGCCGGCTGCCGGCTTGAACGTGACGAGCGTACGGGCGTACAGACGCGAGAAGTTCTGCACGAAGCCGTAGTACGTGTTGCCCGGGTCCAGGGAGTCCGGAACGTCGGAGTCCTCAAGGTTGACCGTCCCCCCCTTCTTGCTCGACGCGTTGACGATGGAGTTCAGCGCCGCGTCCTTGGCGCCGCTGCCGCCACCGTTGTTGTTCTTGCTGTCGTTACCGCCGCCGCACGCGGCAGCGCCGAGCGAGACCGCCAGGACCGTCGCCACGGCGGCGGTAACCCTTCTCGTCTTCACGTGAGGAATGCCCCCTCGATCGTTGGATCACTTGCTGCGAGGGTCGAGCGCGTCACGCAGCCCGTCACCCAGCAGGTTGAATGCCAGGACGGTGATGAAGATCGCCAGTCCGGGCACGAACATGAACTGCGGATCTGCGGTGTAGAGATCCACAGCGTTGCTGAGCATTCCGCCCCAAGAAGCCTGCGGCGGCGCGATACCGACTCCGAGGAAGCTCAGCGCGGCCTCGAAGAGGATGTTCGTCGGGATGATCAGCGTCGAGTAGACGAGGATCGGCGCGACGAGGTTGGGGAGCAGTTCGCGGAACAGGATGTACGGGCCGCGGGCGCCCAGGCTGGTGGCGGCCTCCACGAACTCGCGCCGCGCGAGACTCATCGTCTGGGCGCGCACGATACGGCCGATGTACGGCCAGCTGAAGAAGCCGATCACGAAGATCAGCACGCCGATGCGCAGCGACAGCCCGTTGAACCCGAAGAAACCGTCCTGCACAGAGGCCGAGATGGCGATGGCGAACAGCAGCAGCGGGAACGCCAGGAAGGTGTCCATCAGCCGGCTGATGACGCTGTCGACCCAGCCGCCGTAGTAGCCGGCGACGACGCCGAGCACGGTACCGATGATCACGGACAGCAGGGTGGCTCCGCCGGCGACCAGCAGCGAGACCCAGGAGCCCTCGATGACGCGGGCGAGCATGTCACGGCCGTACTGCGGCTCCACGCCCAGCGGGTGGTCCCAACTCATACCGCCCCAGCTGCCCTTGGGGGCCAGCAGAGCCGGGTCGATGAGGTCCTGGTGGAACTGGTTGGGGTCCAGCCCGAAAGCCCACTCGATCGGCTTCGCGAGCACCGCCATCAGCACGAGCAGGATGACGACGACACCGCCCGCAACGGCCAGTTTGTCCCGCTTGAAGCGGGTCCAGGCGATCTGTGTGAGTGAACGCCCTTCGATCTGAGCCTTCTTGACCCCGGCGAGCACAGCCTCGGGCGGGGTCTCGGCCTCGGCTCCGGTGGTCTCGATCGGTGCGGTCACTGTGAACCCGACCCCTCTAGCCGGTTGTTGCCCGGCCCGCGTCTGCCGCGAAGGTTTGCGGCTTTATCGACTTGCACTCGACCACGAGGTGAGCACCTCGTGTGTCTTGAGTGGGGAGTCTTCAGCGTGGCCGCGATCACCCGCCAGAGTCCAAGGCGAAAGTATGCATAACCGTGATGCGGCCATGGGGGTTCCGTTATCCGAACCTTTGGAACCGACCCGCGAACGCGCTCAGCACACCCGGTGACCGGTCACTCGTCGCCCTCGACCCGTCGCGCACACGCTCGGGCGGAGACACCCGGCGCATGCGGCGGGCATCCCGACGGACGGGGAACGCCCCGGTGGGGCGTGGTGTCACCGCTCAGTAGGCGCCGTGCACGGGCGGATATCCGTAGCCGGCAGCGGGGGCCTGCGGCTGGGGCGGCGGGGCGGCCGCGTGGGCCTCACGGTCGTAGAACGGGCGGGCGTTGGCCCGCATCCACATCACGACCGGGTCGTAGTCGTCGGTCATGGCCACCGTGGACACCGGCAGCCCGTCCGGGACCGCGCCGACCGACTGCTGCATCATCGCGCGCACCGAGTCCACCGCGGCCGGCGAGGTGTCGTACACGTCCAGGCCGATGGCCAGGTACGGGGCTCCGAGCGCGGGCTGCACCCAGGCACGGCGCAGGGAGCGCAGGGCCGGGGTGCGGTGGGCGTTCTGCGCGAGCAGGGCGTAGAACTGCGGGACCTCGATGCCGGGTTCGGACAGCCGCAGGGGGCCGGCCGGCTGACGGTCCAGGCCGGTGGCGATGCGGCGCAGGTCCAGCCAGGGGATGCCGACGCCGCCGCCCGGGGCGTGCGGGTTGAGCCAGAGGCCGAAGTGGTCGGGATAGAGGGTGCGGGCCACGTCCAGTCCGTCGACCACCTCGTAGGAGCGGTTCCAGCCGCTCGCCGAGAGTTCCTGGGCGGAGGTCACACAGGGGGCGTAGCTGAAGCCGTCGACCTCCATGTTTCCGTACTGGGCGTCGGGCGAGCCGGCCTGGCCGTGCCACAGGAGCATCCAGATCTGGCCGGAGGAGGGGGTGGCGAGGGCGCGCAACAGTGCCTCGTAGGCGTCGTAGCGCCCGGGGGTGACCTGGCGCAGCATGTGCTCGACGCTGCCGCTTGGGCTCGCGCTCACCTGTCTTGCCCTTCTTTGAAGTGCCCCGCGTTTGGAGACAGCTTAAGCGCCAGTAACCCGGGGGCTTGTGTTCGTCTGCGGGTGCGGGTGCGTGGTGGCTTGTCGCGCCCCGCGGCGGAGCCGCATATCGGACACAGCCCCGCGCCCCTGGGTCGGCTGCCCCCGGGTTGGCTTCCCGTGGACGTGGAAGCTAATGCCCGTACTGGTAGAAAGGGCGCACGTTCGTCCTGAGCCAGTCCGCCACCGGGTCCTGGGCCACGTCGAGGAGGACCAGGTTGACGGGCCACTTGACCGGGACTTTGCCGAGGGCCTTGCCGAGGGCGTCCAGGGGGAGGGCGCGCAGGTCGCCTTCCCACTGGGAGAGTTCCACGCCCACGAACATGACGGGGTCGGCCGTCTCGATGGCGGCGAGGCAGCGGCGGGCGGTGAGGACCACGCCGGTGGCGGCGAACTCGGCGGAGGCGGCGGCCAGGAAGTCGACCGGGTCGTCCTGCCAGTCGGGCTCGAAGAGGCGGACCCGGCCGCCGGAGCCGGGGCCGTCCAGCGGGGTGCGGTCCACGCGGCACAGCTCGGCCACCGCCTCGGGCGGCAGCGGGATGCCGACCACGCCGTCGGGGTTGACGGCGATGCCGACCTGCGGGGGCAGGCCGCGGGCGAACTCCACCGCCGGGGCGATGGTGTACGACATGTGGGAGCCGGTCGCCTGGCGGAGCTGTTCCTCGGAGCTGAAGACCGGGACGTACACCTGGCCCTCGATGTCCATCGTGGGCAGGTCCAGGGGGCCGCTCTGCGGACCGCCGCCGCTCGGCAGGGGGATCCAGAGGAAGCTGCGGCCCAGCACCTCGATGATCCGGCCGCCCGCGGAGGGTATGCCGAGGGAGGCCGAGAGCACCTCCTCCAGCTCGTTGCCGGGCCAACCGCCGTGCGGGTGGGGGTGCGTCTGTGCCGGGAAGTCCGCGGGAGTGTCCGCCGGGAAGTCCATCTGCCTACCGCCTGCTGGGAACCATGCTGAGGATCAAAAGGCTAGCGGGTACCTGTGACAGCGACCGGTCCGATCAGCCGGTGAAGGTTATGCGGTGCAGGACGTCCGCCGCGTCCCGGTCCAGCAGCACGGCCGAGCCGCAGCCGGCGGGCAGCTCGCCTCGCTCCACCGCGCGCAGCAGCCGGGCGGTCGTACGGCGGTGGCGGCTGAAGGCGTACCGGGACACGCCGCGACCGCGCTCGCGCTGGCCCTCGCGGGCCGTGCCGGCGGTGACGTCGAGAAGGAGCAGGTGCAGGGTGCCGCCGCGGCGGCGGGCCTCGCGGGCCAGCCAGGAGCGCACCCAGGGCTGGGTGCCGCAGTCGTGCACGACGACCCCTTCGCCGGTGCGCAGGGCACGGCGCAGTCCGGCGTAATGGGCGAGGCGGACCAGGGGGCGGTAGAGCGCGTAGGGGAGGAGGCGGGGCATGCGGGTGTCCCAGCGGTCGCGGGTGTCCTGGGAGTCGATGCGGTGGCCGGGGACGGCGCGGTGCATCAGCGTGGACTTGCCGCTGCCGGGCAGGCCGGTGATCACCACCAGGTCGGCGGGCCCGAAGACCAGGGCGTGCGGGCTGCGGCCCCCGCGGTCGCGCAGGTCGCGGACGACCGGGGCCGGGCGGTCGGCGCAGCGCTCGCGGGCCGGGGCGGAGGGCTGCTCGGGCACCGCGATGCCGGTGGTGGCGGCGTAGGCCGTGGTCCTGTTCACCGTGATCGTCCTCCCCTGTGGGCTTCGTAATCCCCTGCCCATCACATGTAAAGAGAAGGTAATGCGCCGCGTCCAGTGGTTCGGTGCGCGTACTGCCACAGGTCGGTTACAGATGCGGGCCCTGACGGGTGGGGGCAAGGCGTGCAATGATGTGCCCGCCAACTGCATACCGGCCGCTTGAATCCGCGCGGGAGAGTTCCCAGCAGCCTTCGCTGGGACGCCGAAGGAGCAAGTCCCTCCCTTGAATCTCTCAGGCCCCGTTACCGCGCGGGCGAGGCACATCTGAAAAGCGGGCCGCTGTGTCAGTGGCTCCACCCAAGGTGCAAGCCGTGGTCGTCCCTGTGGCGGTCTCGGCGAACCTCTCAGGTTCCGATGACAGATGGGGAGGAACGACCTCGCCCGTCATGCCTTGGGAGACGACCGACCGATGAGCAGTACCGAACTCCGTCACACCGCGTTGGATGCCCTCCATCGCTCGCTCGGTGCGACGATGACCGACTTCGCGGGCTGGGACATGCCCCTGCGCTACGGCTCCGAGCGCGACGAGCACGTGGCCGTGCGGACCAGGGCCGGCCTCTTCGACCTGTCCCACATGGGCGAGATCACCGTGACCGGCGCTCAGGCGGCGGCCCTGCTGAACTTCGCCCTGGTCGGCAACATCGCCTCCGTCGGCGTCGGCCGCGCCCGCTACACCATGATCTGCCAGGCCGACGGCGGCATCCTGGACGACCTGATCGTCTACCGCCTCGGCGAGACCGAGTACATGGTCGTCGCCAACGCCTCCAACGCCCAGGTGGTGCTGGACGCGCTGACCGAGCGCGCCGAGGGCTTCGACGCCGAGGTGCGCGACGACCGTGACGCGTACGCGCTGATCGCGATCCAGGGCCCCGAGTCCCCCGGCATCCTGAAGTCCCTCACGGACGCCGACCTGGACGGCCTGAAGTACTACGCGGGCCTGCCCGGCACGGTGGCCGGCGTCCCCGCCCTGATCGCCCGCACCGGCTACACCGGCGAGGACGGCTTCGAGCTGTTCGTGAAGCCCGAGCACGCCGTGGAGCTGTGGCAGGCGCTGACCGAGGCCGGCGAGGGCGTCGGCCTGGTGCCCTGCGGCCTGTCCTGCCGGGACACCCTGCGCCTGGAGGCGGGCATGCCGCTGTACGGGCACGAGCTGAGCACGTCCCTGACGCCGTTCGACGCCGGGCTCGGCCGCGTGGTGAAGTTCGAGAAGGAGGGCGACTTCGTCGGCCGCGAGGCGCTCACCGAGGCAGCCGCCAAGGCCGAGCAGAACCCGCCGCGGGTGCTCGTCGGTCTGATCGCCGAGGGCCGCCGGGTGCCGCGCGCCGGGTACGCCGTCGTCGCGGGCGGCGAGGTCATCGGCGAGATCACCTCCGGCGCCCCCTCCCCCACCCTGGGCAAGCCCATCGCCATCGCGTACGTCGACGCGGCGCACGCGGCGCCGGGTACCGCGGGCGTCGGTGTGGACATCCGCGGGAGCCACGAGCCGTACGAGGTCGTGGCGCTGCCGTTCTACAAGCGCCAGAAGTAGACACTGGGCGCGGTCCGTACCCAGAACGTGACCCTGCGCACACTTCACCTGCTCATCAGCAGGTTCAGCAGTCCCCCATTCACCAGCACTCCCGCGCGTACAGGAGAATTCAGGCCATGAGCAACCCCCAGCAGCTGCGCTACAGCAAGGAGCACGAGTGGCTGTCGGCCGCCGACGAGAACGGCGTCGCGACGGTCGGCATCACGGAGTTCGCGGCCAACGCACTCGGCGATGTGGTCTACGCCCAGCTCCCCGAGGCCGGTGACACGGTGACCGCGGGCGAGACCTGCGGCGAGCTGGAGTCGACCAAGTCGGTCTCCGACCTGTACTCCCCGGTCTCCGGCGAGATCGTCGAGTCCAACCAGGACGTGGTCGACGACCCGTCGCTGGTGAACTCCGCCCCCTTCGAGGGCGGCTGGCTGTTCAAGGTTCGCGTCACGGAGGAGCCGGCCGACCTGCTCTCCGCCGACGAGTACACCGCCCAGAACGCCGGCTGAGGAGTCGTAGCCGTATGACTGTCCTGAACACGTCCCTGCACGAGCTCGACCCGGAGATCGCCGCCGCGGTCGACGCCGAGCTGAACCGTCAGCAGTCGACCCTGGAGATGATCGCCTCCGAGAACTTCGCGCCGCTCGCGGTGATGGAGGCCCAGGGCTCGGTCCTCACCAACAAGTACGCCGAGGGCTACCCGGGCCGCCGCTACTACGGCGGCTGCGAGCACGTCGACGTGGCCGAGCAGATCGCCATCGACCGGATCAAGGAGCTGTTCGGCGCCGAGTACGCCAACGTGCAGCCCCACTCCGGCGCCTCCGCGAACCAGGCGGCCCTGTTCGCGCTGGCCCAGCCCGGGGACACCATCCTCGGCCTGGACCTGGCGCACGGCGGCCACCTGACCCACGGGATGCGGCTGAACTTCTCCGGCAAGCAGTTCAACGTGGTCGCCTACCACGTGGACGTCGAGACCGGTCTGGTCGACATGGCCGAGGTCGAGCGACTGGCCAAGGAGCACCGCCCGAAGGTGATCATCGCGGGCTGGTCGGCGTACCCGCGTCAGCTGGACTTCGCCGAGTTCCGCCGGATCGCCGACGAGGTCGAGGCCTACCTGTGGGTCGACATGGCGCACTTCGCGGGCCTGGTCGCCGCCGGTCTCCACCCGAACCCGGTCGAGTACGCGGACGTGGTCACCTCCACGACCCACAAGACGCTCGGCGGCCCGCGCGGCGGCATCATCCTCGCGAAGAAGGACTTCGCGAAGAAGCTGAACTCGTCCGTCTTCCCGGGCTTCCAGGGCGGCCCCCTGGAGCACGTGATCGCGGCCAAGGCGGTCTCCTTCAAGGTCGCCGCCTCGGAGGACTTCAAGGAGCGCCAGCGCCGTACGGTGGAGGGCGCGCGGATCCTCGCCGAGCGGCTGACCGCGGCCGACGCCCGCGAGGCCGGCGTGAACGTGCTCTCCGGCGGCACGGACGTGCACCTGATCCTGGTCGACCTGCGCGAGTCCGAGCTGGACGGCCAGCAGGCCGAGGACCGCCTCCACGAGGTCGGCATCACGGTCAACCGCAACGCCGTCCCGAACGACCCGCGTCCCCCGATGGTGACGTCGGGCCTGCGGATCGGCACGCCCGCCCTGGCGACCCGCGGCTTCACGGCCGAGGACTTCGCCGAGGTCGCGGACGTGATCGCCGAGGCGCTCAAGGCGCCTTCTCCCTTCGGGGAGGCCGACGCGGCGGCCCTGAAGGCCCGGGTCAAGGCCCTGGCCGACAAGCACCCGCTGTACCCCGGTCTGAACAAGTAAGTCCGAAGTACCCCGGCACCGCGCACACTGGACACCAGAAGGTGCGCGCGGTGCCGGGGCGGTGCCCACCCCGCACCACACCCTGAGCACCACCCCCCGTATTGAGGAGTTCCCCGTGGCCATCTCGGTCTTCGACCTGTTCTCGATCGGCATCGGCCCGTCCAGCTCCCACACGGTCGGCCCGATGCGCGCGGCGCGCATGTTCGCGCGGCGACTGCGCAACGAAGAGCTGCTGGAGTCCGTCACGTCGATACGCTCCGAGCTGTACGGCTCACTCGGCGCGACCGGCCACGGCCACGGCACGCCCAAGGCGGTGCTGCTCGGCCTGGAGGGCGCCTCGCCGCGCACGGTGGACGTGGAGACGGCGGACCAGCGGGTGGAGGACATCAGGACGACCAAGCGGCTGCGCCTGCTCGGCGAGCACGAGATCGCGTTCGACTTCGCCGCCGACCTGAAGCTGCACCGCCGCAAGGCGCTCCCGTACCACGCCAACGGCATGACGCTGTGGGCGTACGACGCCGCGGGCACGGAGCTGCTCTCCAAGACGTACTACTCGGTCGGCGGCGGCTTCGTCGTGGACGAGGACGCGGTCGGCGCGGACCGCATCGTGCTGGACGACACCGTCCTGAAGTACCCCTTCCGCACCGGCGACGAGCTGCTCCGCCTCACGAAGGAGACGGGCCTGTCGATCTCCTCGCTGATGCTGGAGAACGAGCGGGCCTGGCGCACGGAGGAGGAGATCCGGGCCGGGCTGCTGGAGATCTGGCGCGTGATGCGCGAGTGCGTGCAGCGCGGCATGTCCCGCGAGGGCATCCTGCCGGGCGGTCTGAAGGTCCGCCGCCGCGCGTCCGTCACGGCCCGTCAGCTGCGCGCCGAGGGCGACCCGCTGGCGCACGCCATGGAGTGGCTCACGCTCTACGCGATGGCGGTGAACGAGGAGAACGCGGCGGGCGGCCGCGTGGTCACCGCCCCCACCAACGGCGCGGCCGGCATCATCCCGGCGGTCCTGCACTACTACATCAACTTCGTGCCCGGCGCCGACGAGGACGGCGTGGTCCGCTTCCTCCTGGCCGCCGGCGCGATCGGCATGCTCTTCAAGGAGAACGCCTCCATCTCCGGCGCCGAGGTCGGCTGCCAGGGCGAGGTCGGCTCCGCCTGCTCGATGGCGGCCGGCGCCCTCGCCGAGGTCCTCGGCGGCAGCCCGGAGCAGGTCGAGAACGCCGCCGAGATCGGCATGGAGCACAACCTCGGCCTCACCTGCGACCCGGTCGGCGGCCTGGTCCAGATCCCCTGCATCGAGCGCAACGGCATGGCCGCGGTGAAGGCCGTCACGGCCGCCAAGATGGCGATGCGCGGCGACGGCTCCCACAAGGTGTCCCTGGACAAGGTCATCAAGACCATGAAGGACACCGGGGCGGACATGAGCGTGAAGTACAAGGAGACGGCTCGGGGCGGGCTGGCCGTCAACATCATCGAGTGCTAGGCCGCGTCTCCCTCCGCAGCCGAGCGCGGTCGAAGGCACCCACGCCCAGACCCGCCAGTACGGCCGCCTCGATCCTCTAGACCGGCAGCCACAGGGTCCTCGTCGATGCCAGGCAGTCGGCGACGGCCTCATGGCGGTGGAGGGCATGCGCCGAAGCCAGGGCGGCACCGTCGCGGCCCGCGAGATTCGCCGGCGTGGCCTCCACCCGAAAAGAGAACACCGTCACATCCCCAAGGGCCAGGTCACGGATTCTGTGACCTGGCCCCCTTCTGTCCCGCACCCCGCATTGACCTTCGCCCAGGCTCTACCCACCGGTAACCCCCTCCCGCTACTCTGCGGCCAACTTGGCCACCAAAAAGGGGAGTTGGGACATGAGCGCGGTTCGCGCGGCGAGACGGGTGGCGGCTCTGACGGGGGCCGCCGCGCTGCTGGTGGCGGTGCCCATGGACGCCCACGCGGCGTCGCCGAAGTTCTCCGAGACAACGGCGATCGGGACGCACAACGCGTACGACAAAGCCAAGTACACGTATTTCGCACAGGCATTGGACTCCGGTGCCTCGCTGCTGGAGCTGGACGTCTACGTCGACAGCCTGACCAAACGGTGGCGGGTGAGCCACAGCAACCCGCTGGGCAACAACAACAACTGCGAGGCCGCGAAGACGCCGGGCGAGCTGTACAGCAAGAGCCGGAACCAGGATCTGGGCAGCTGCCTGGACAACATCGCGGCCTGGAACCAGCTGCACCCCGACCACCCGCCGATCGTGTTCAAGGTCGAGATGAAGGTCGGCTTCAACGACAAGGGGGGCATGGGTCCCGACGAGTTCGACACCCTGGTGTCGCAGAAGCTCGGCGACAGCGTCTACAAGCCGGCCGACCTGCTGGGCGGGACGTACTCCTCCCCGGACGCGGCGGCCAGGGCCGGCGCCTGGCCCTCCCGCGACTCCCTCAGGGGCAAGTTCCTCTTCGAGCTGATCCCGGGCACGGTGGAGCAGGCCAACCCCTTCGACCACTACTGGACGGACGAGGAGTACGGCGACCATCTGCGCGACCTGTACGCGGCGGGGAGGATCGGCGAGGCGCAGGCCTTCCCGGCCGTGCTCGGCGCGGCGAACGGCGACCCGCGCACCAGCCGTTACGACGCCTCGATCCGGCCCTGGTTCGTGTTCTTCGACGGGGACGCGGCGACGTACGTGAACAACGGCTACGACACCTCGTTCTACTCCGCGAACCACTACATCCTGATCACCACGGGCGCCGACGGCGTATCCCCCACGATCTCCTCGACCGATCCCACGGACGCAGAAGTCGCCGCCCGGCTCGCCCTGCTGGCCAAGGACCACGCGAGCATCATCACCTCGGACTGGTCGGCCAAGTCGGCGTCGGTCCTGGGGTCGGTGGCAACCCGGAGCTGACATTTCGGGTGCACCGGCGGATCTCCCGTGCCAAGGTGGGGCATATACACGTCAACTCCTGTCCCCCCACTGACACTCAAGGGAGTCCCCCATGCTGCACGGCATCGACGTCAGCGCGTACCAGTCGTCGTCGTACGACACGGACGGCCTCTCCTTCGTCTTCATCAAGGCGACGGAGGGGCGTTCGTACGTGAACCCGAGACTCGCCGCCCAGGCCAAGCACGGCCGCGACGCCGGACTCGTCGTCGGCTACTACCACTTCCTGTGGCCGGGTCACATCGCAGGCCAGGCCGAGTACTTCGTCAGGCACGCCCCCGAGCGGGCGGGTGACCTGCTCGCCGTCGACTGGGAGACGACCAGCGACGGCACGCACGCCAGCAACGCGGAGAAGGACCTGTTCATCCGGACGCTGAAGGAACTCCGGCCCCACAACAAGGTGTTGCTCTACTCCAACCGGGAGTACTGGCTGAACGTGGACGTCACCTCGTACGCCGGCGACGGCCTCTGGATCGCCGACTACGTGAGCGCGGGCCACCCCCGCATCAAGGCCAAGTGGCGCTTCCACCAGTACAGCAGCGAGCCGCACGACAAGAACGTGGCCGCTTTTGCCGACCGCAACGCTCTGCGGGAGTGGGCCGCCGGGAACTGAGGTCGGCCGTGGACGACGTCGCCGGCGAGGACGAGGCCGCCCCGGCCGGGCAGCCCGGGAGTCAGCCGCGGAAGTCCGCCGGGCGTTCCGGGGACGCCTCCGCCAGGGCCTTCCGCACGGCTTCCAGGCCCGCCTGCAGGCCGTAGACCGGGGTGCCCGGCTGCTGACGCCAGGAGTCGTCGAGGCCGCCCGTGTCGACCGTGTCGAAGCCGAGTTCGTCGATGAGGTCGCGGACGACCTGCTTGGCGGCCCGGTCGTCGCCTGCCACCGGGAGGGCCATGCGCTCGGGGTCGCCGGCCGGGCGGGGGCGGTCGAGGATGTCCTGGGCGTAGGTGCCGTTGAACGCCTTGATCACGGGGTGTCCGAGGTGCCGTTCGGTCCAGCGGCTCTCGGTCAGGCCCTCGTCCTCGATGCCGGCGATCCGGCCGTCGCGCTGCTGCGGGTAGTAGTTGTTGGTGTCGATCACGGCGACGCCCTCGGCCGCGCCGTCCAGCAGGCCGGAGGGGAGGTCGGGGACCCGGTTCAGGGGGACGGTGACCACGACGACCTGGGCGCCCTTGGCGGCCTCCGTCGCCGGAACCGGGGTCGCACCGGTCTCCTCGGCCAGTTCCTTCAGGGTCTCGGGGCCACGGGAGTTGGCCACGGACACGTCGTGGCCGAGGGCGGTGAGCCGCCGGGTGAGGTTGCCGCCGATGTTGCCCGCGCCGATGATGCCGATCTTCATGACAGAACCTTCCGAGGTCGATGCATGTGCATGCGTCAGTCGTCGGCGACAACCTCAGGGGGAACGGGAGTATTCCGGTGACTACGGCAAGCGGGCGACCGCTCGCCGAACGCCCTCAGACCCGTACGACGATCTTGCCCGTGTGCCGGTTGGACTCCATCAGGCGGTGGGCGTCCCGGATCCGGTCGAGGCCGTCGAAGACCTCGCCGAGAACCGGGCGGAGGGTGCCGTCGGCGAGGCCGGAGGCGAGATGGTGCGCGGCGCGGTGGCGGCCTTCGGCGGTGCCGGTGAGGGCGATGTTGGCGTAGCCGTGGACGGTGAGCGGCCACTGCCGGGGCAGCAGGATGGGCCGCTCGTCCAGCCAGCCGTAGGAGACCAGGGTCCCGTCCTGGACGACCGCCCCGCCCAGCTCCGCGAAGCCGGCGCCGCCGATCGCGTCGAGGACGATGTCCACACCCCGCCCGCCGGTCAGCCGCCTGGCCTCCTTGACCACGTCCTCGTCGGCGCTGACGATCACGTGCTCCGCGCCGAGGTCGAGCAGCCGCTGCCGCTTGGCCTCGGTGCGGGTGGTGACGATCGGGACGGCTCCCGCCCGGCGGACGACCTGGATCGCCGCGGAGCCGACCCCGCTGGACGCGCCTGTGATCAGCACCCGGTGCCCCGGGACCAGGCCGGCCCGCTCCACCAGCGCGCCGTACGCCGTGGTGTACGTCATCCAGGCAGCCGCGCCCGTCACGGCGTCGACCCCGGCGGGGCGCGGGACCAGCGCGCTCTCCGGAAGGAGCACCCGGTCGCCGTAGACGCCGTGGGCGCTGAGCTCGAAGTTGGCGGCCGAGAGGACCGGGTCGCCCGGCGCGAAGGCGGTGACTCCCGCGCCGACCGCCTCGACCTCGCCCGCCGCCTCGTAGCCGTTGCGGGAGGCGGGCAGGGTCGGCCGGTAGTAGTAGGTGCCCGCGCGGAAGAGGGCTTCGGCCCGGTTGAGGCCCAGCGCCTCGACCTTCACCAGCACCTCGCCCGGGCCGGGGTCCGGCAGCTCGACCTCCTCGACCGTGAGCACGTCGGGGCCGCCGAGTTCGTGAAAGAGCACTGTGCGTGCGGAAGTTGTCATGCCGTCGACGCTAAGTCCGGTACGGGAGACGCTCCATGTCCTCCGGTCTCGGTTTCATGTCCGTGCGTCTTCCCGGCCCAACTTCCGGGCTACGGTGGCCCCATGGACGTGCTCAGCGACGTCGTCGCCGCCATGCGCACCGGCCGCCCGCACTCCGCGCGCCGGTACAAGTACGCACCCTGGGGCCTGCACTTCGGCGCCGCCGACGAGGCCGGCTTCCATGTGGTGCTGCGCGGCTCGGCCTGGCTGATCCCGGACGGCGGCGAGCCGGTGGCACTGGCGCCCGGGGACGTCGTCTTCCTCGCGCACGGCCAGGGGCACGCGCTGGCCAGCGGGTTGGACGTACCCCTGCAGGAGGTACGGCTGCTGCCGGACGGCACCTGGAGCGGTCCGGCACCGGGCGAGCCGCGGGAGGGCTGTCCGGACACGGTCACGCTGTGCGGCACCTACCGGCTCGACCGCGACCGCGCCCACCGGCTGCTGGCCGAACTGCCTCAGGTCGTGCACCTTCCCGCCCATGTCGGCAGCCACCGTTCACTGCGGGCGGCGGTGGAGCTGCTCGGGATGGAACTGGAGGAACTGCGCCCGGGGACGGACGCGATCGTCACCTCACTGCTGGACACCCTGCTGCTGTACATCCTGCGGGCCTGGTGGGAGAGCGAGCGTGCGGCCGGGCGGGCACGGGGCTGGTCGGCCGCGCTGGCCGACCCGGCGGTCGCGGCGGCACTGCGCGCGCTCCACGGTGACCCGGCGCAGGCCTGGACGGTGGCACAGCTCGCCGCGACCGGCGGCCTGTCCCGCGCGGCCTTCGCCCGTCGCTTCACCGCGCTGGTGGGCGAGCCGCCTCTGGCGTATCTGACCTGGTGGCGTATGACGGTCGCCGGACGGCTGCTGCGCCACGACGACCTGTCCCTGCGCCAGGTGGCCGCCCGCACCGGCTACACCTCGGAGTTCGCCTTCGCCAAGGCGTTCAAGCGGGAGTACGGGGTGGCGCCGGGGCAGTACCGACGGGGGGCGGCGTAAGCGGGCTGTCGGGACGCACGGGGGCCGGATCCGCCGACGGCGCACCGCACGACGAAGGGGGTGCCCTCCCCACGGGACGGGCACCCCCTTCGGGTGGGTCACTTGTTCAGGTAGGCCCAGAACTCGTCGAACGACAGGACCTTGTCGCCGTTCAGGTCGCGGGTCTTGATGATGGCCTCGGCGACCGTCTCGGTGACGTTCCAGTCGCCCTCCTGCGCCAGGGCGTGCTTGAACTCGGCAGCGGTGATGACACCGTCACCGTCCGCGTCGATCCGCTGGAACTGCTTGCGTGCTTCCTCGATGTCGGCCACCGGTCCGCCCCTTTTGTTCGTGATTCTCATGCCGTGTCGGCGTACTGTCGCTGGTCAGATTAACGGCCCGCGCGAGCGCGGAGCGCGGCGACCACCCAGGCGAAGTCCTCGGCGTGCGGGGGCGCGGGCTGCCGGTTCACGATGGCGAGCAGTTCGCGGTAGCGGGCGACCCGCTCGTTGAAGCCGGCCGTCATGCGTTCCAGCACCGCGGTCCGGTCCGCGTCGCCGAACAGCTCCCGCAGCACGTCCTCGGCCTCGGGCGCCGCCGGGTCCGTGCCGCGCTCCCGCGCCGGTGCCACCAGCTCCACGAGGCGCCTGGCGAACCACATCGACCTCCCGGGCGGCGCCCCGGGCGCCCGGTCGGCCGCGTTGAACTCGACTGCCCGGCGCATCTGCGCCCGGAACTCAGGGTCCTGGAGCATCTCGGCCAGCTCCACCCAGGCGTCGACCTGCTCCGGTGTCGGATTCTCCGCAAGGTCCACGGCGGTGCGCCGCATCCGCTCCTGGATGTCCGGGTCGACCGTGTCGAGGCCATGCAGCGTCTCGGCCACGAACTCCGCCATGATCCGCTGCCGCTCGGCGGCCGACAGTCGTGCCAGTCTGTTCATCAGGGTCATCTCCTCCGCGCTCGAACCCCGTCGGGCCACGCTCGACAGCACCGCCCGCGTCACCTTCAGCGCCCGGATCTGGGCGTCGAGGGCCGCCACGTGGGTGGCCGCGACCTCGGCCACGGTGCGCTCGCCGGCCAGTACCCGGTGCACGTCCTCGAGGCCGAGCCCCAGCTCGCGCAGGGTGCGGATCAGCTCCAGGCGGGCCACGGAAGCGGTGTCGTAGAGCCGGTAGCCGCCCGCGGACCGGCCCACCGGGGGCAGCACGCCCTCGTCGGACCAGTAGCGGATGGTGCGCACGGTCAGGCCGGTGGCCCGGGCCAGCTCGCCGATGGTGAAAAGTCCGGTGCCGTCGTCGATCACGTCTGCGAGTCTGGGCCTTCCAGTCGGTGGAGACTCAAGGAGCACGGTTTTGGAGACCTTGCGGGACATTCTCGACGCGGCGGCGCAGGGCGTCTTCCCGCCGGCGGACGGCGGCACGACGGTCGTTCCCCAGCCCTCGCCCCGGGACGCCGGCGTCCTGGCGTTCACCGCCCACTCGGTCGTGTTCACCGACGAGGATCCGGACTGGGTGCACGAGACGCTGCGTGCGGTCACCGAGGAGTGCGACGCGCTGGCCGCCACGATGAACGCGCGCTTCCTGACCGCCCTGATGGACCGCACGGGGCTCCGTACGGACACGGTCGACGTGATGGTCGTCGGGTCCCCGCTGCAGGGGCGTGCGGCGCTCGCACTGCGGGAGATCGCCGACCCGTCCCACCCGCGGGTGGTCAGCTCGCGCCGGCGGCGCGACGACGTCCGGGTGTGGGCCGCGGACGGCGGGGTGCTGGTGCTGGGGCGCGGGGTGGCGGGCCGGCTGGAGGTGGCGGTCGAGGTGGACGACGCGGTACGGCACCGGGGACTGGGCCGGGCGCTCGTGACGGCGGCACGGCAGCTGGCCGACGAGCCGGTGTGGGCCCAGGTGTCGGCGGGGAACGCCCGCAGTATGCGGGCGTTCCAGGCGGCCGGGTACCGTCCGGTGGGCTCGGAAGTGCTGCTTCAGCGGAAGATGCCGGTGTGCCCCAGTGAGTAGCGGCCCGGCTGCGGGTAGACGGCGAGGCCGTGCGGGCCGCTGCCGACCCCGATGCGGGCCAGTTCGGTGCCGGTACGGGTGTCGATGGCGTACACCTCGGAGTTGTACCGGCCGGAGAGCCACAGCACCTTGCCGTCGGAGGAGACCCCGCCCATGTCGGGGCTGCCGCCGCCGGGCAGGTGCCACTTCTTGGTGAGCCGGTTCTCGGCGAAGTCGAAGACCGAGATGGTGCCCTCGCCGCGGTTGGAGATGTACATCTCCCGGGAGTCCCGGCTGATGTACAGGCCGTGGGCGCCCTTGCCGGTGGCGAGGAACTCCGGTTTGTCGAAGGCGCCCCCGTTCACGATCCACATTCCGTTGGCCACCATGTCGGCGATGTAGAACAGCTTGCCGTCCGGGGAGACCTTGACGTCCTGCGGCATCGCGCCGTGCAACGGCAGCTTCTGCTGGGCGACGACCTTCATCCGCGCGGTGTCGACCTTGAGCAGTTCGCCGTTGAACTCGCAGGAGACGATGAAGTAGCGGCCGTCCAGGGAGAAGTCGGCGTGGTTGACGCCGTAGCAGCTGACCGGGACGGCCTTCACGACCTTCATGGTGTGCGCGTCGCGGAAGACGAGCTGACGGTCCATGGAGGCCATGACGACCGCGTACTTGCCGTCGGGCGTGAAGTACAGGTTGTACGGGTCGTGCACGGCGACCGGCCGGCCGGCCTTCCCGGTCCTCGGGTCGATGGGGGTGAGGCTGTTGCCGAGGTCGTTGTTGACCCAGAGGGTCTTCAGGTCCCAGGACGGCACCACGTGCTGGGGCTGCCGGCCGACCGGGATGGTCTTGAGGATCCGGTAGGTCTCCGGGTCGATGACCGTGACGGTGTCGGAGTTGGTGTTGGGGACGTACACCCGGGACGGGAAGTCCTTGACGACCGGGGAGAGTCGGTTCGGCCGGTCGGCCGCGTAGACGTCGGTCGGGTCCAGCACCGGGGGCATCCCGGGCAACCCGTCCACCTGCTGCTTCTTCAGCTGCGGCTGGGCAGGCGCCTTGCTGCCGAGGGCCTCGTTCTCCTTGTCCTGGGCGCCACCGCTGCACGCGGACAGCAGTGCCAGGGCGGTGAGGGCGGCTCCGGCGGCCAGGAGGCGGGCGGCTTTCGTGGTTCGCATCAGCTCAGCAGCTCCGTGGTGGTGACCGCGCGCAGGTGGCGGCGGTCGAGTTCGTGGAGTACGGCGGGGAGGGCGGCGACCGTGTCCGGATACCCGAAGTGCAGGCTGACCACCGATCCGTTGCTCACTTCGGCGAGAACCTTGCGGGTGACGGCGGCGGCGCCGGGGCGGGTGTAGTCGAGCGAGTCGACGTCGTACGACAGGACGTGCGGGTAGCCCGCGGCGCGGGCGAGCCGGGTGACCAGCGGGGAGGCCGTCGGGGAGCGGGAGGGCCGGAACCAGGTGCCGATCGAACCGGTGAGTCGCTTCAGCCGGTCTGCGCAGTCGGTGATCTCCTTGCGGGCCTCGGCCTCGGCCATGGCGTTGATGGAGATGTGCCGCTGGGTGTGGTTGCCGAGGTCGTGGCCGCCGTCGAGGATGCGGCGGGCCAGGCCCGGGTGCTGGTCCAGCCAGGTGCCGACGGCGAGCACGGTCAGCCGGGCGCCGTGCTGTTCGGCCGTACTGAGCAGGGACTCGGCGATGTCGGGGTCGCCCTGCCCGTGGAAGGTGAGGGCGACCTGGGGGCGGGTGCCCGGGCCGTGGGTGATCTGGGCGGGCAGGCCGGCGTAGGCACGGGGGGCGGGGGCGGCGTGGGAGGTGGCCGCGGGACGGCCGGACGCGTCGGCGGGTGGGGCTGACCCGGGATGCGCGGCGGTCGTTGCGCCGGGCCGGGCGTCCTGGCCTGCGCCGCAACCGGCGGCGAACGCGCCCCCGGTGACGAGCCCGGCACCCGCGCGCAGCACCCCGCGTCGGTTGGTCGTGGTCACCCGCACCATTTAAGGGGCGTTGGGTAAGAAAACGGCCGATTGCGCCGATCGAGGGGCGATTTCGGGTCGCAGGGGCCACCGGAATCCGCGCACACGGACGTGCCCGATCCTCCGTAGGGGGTCGGGCACGCCCGTGCCGTGGAGCGGTCCTACGCGGTGCCGAAGGCCACCAGGTGCCCGTCCCTGGTCCCTACGTAGACCCGGCCGCCGTCGGTGGCGGGCAGTGACCACTTGGACGCCGTTGCGATCGGGAAGGAGCGGCGCAGGTGCAGGGTGCCGTTGACGGGCACCGGGTCGTAGACCCGCAGCGCGCTGGCGGAATCGGATTTGTGGACGGTCCAGACGAGAGCGGAACCGGGCGTCGTTCCGTTGGAGGTGATCACCGGCGAGGACGAGCCGTACCCGAAGTTCTCGACGCTGGTACCGGCGCTGGTCAGGACCGGAGTGCCGGCGCTGTTCACCGAGTACTTCAGCGCGCGAAGCGGCGAGCGGCCGCTCCCGGTGTCGGTGGCCACCGTGTACACGTAGCCGCCGTCGCCGCCCCAGACGCCGGGGTGGCCCCAGATTCCCTCGAACGGTCCGGCCGCGCTCACCGGGTTGTCCGTGCCGTTCGGCCCCTGGCCCATGCCGCCCAGATGGTCCCGGTCCAGCAGGAAGATCCGGCCGTCCTTTCCGACCTGGACCAGCAGGCGCGGGTGCGCGGTGGTGCCGAAGCTGTTCGGCAGGGCGACCGGACCGCCCGAGCCGAGGTCGGTGTCGTGCGCGTCCATGGTCTTGTTGTTGGTCGGGCTGAAGAAGTTCCTGGCCGAGAGGCTGCCGTCACTGTTCACGCCGAGCCGCACCACCGACTCCCCGAGGCCGGCCGGGGGCAGGTAGCCGGGTCCGGCGCTCGGCGAGGCGCCCGTTCCGGCGCCGTTGCCGGTGGCGAGGAAGATGCGCCCGTTGCCGTCCGAGACCAGCCCGCCGCCGCTGTGCCAGATGCCGGCCTCCTTGCCGTCGGAACCGGCCTCGGCGGACCACAGGGTGAGCTTGCGGCTGGTGACGTTCACACCGACGACCTGGCCGACGTACGGACCGTGGTCGCAGTACGAGGCGAACCCGGCGTACACCGACCCGTTCATCAGCAGCAGGCCGGGGCGCTGTGCTGCCGTGAGCGGGTTGAACGGGTGGCCGGGGCTGTTGGTCGGCGTGCCCTTGACGGTCAGCGGCCAGCCCGGGCGCTCGGCGCCGGTGGAGGCGCTCAACGCGTGGATGTACCAGTGCGGGTGCAAGGTGTCCGGGCCGTCGTTGACCTTGCTGGTGAGGTAGACCGTGTTGGACGACGCGTCGTACACCGGAGTGGCGGTGATCCCGGTCAGACCGCTGTCGCAGTTGACGGCCGAGGTGGGCCAGGCCGGACCGAGCTGGCGGGTCCAGCTCTTCTTCCCGGTCGCGGCGTCGATCCCGTAGACGTAGTTGTTCTGTGTGGCGACGACCACGTTGGTGCCGGTGACCAGCGGTTGGGCTGCCACCACTCCGTTGACCGAGGTGGACCAGCGCTGTCCGAAGGCGGACGACGACACCACGGACGGCGAGAGCTTCGGCTCGTGCGAGTCCCACCCGGTGCGCAGGTTGTTCACCGAGATGGTGGATTCGACGGCCTGTGACGGAGCGGCGATCCCGAGCAGCAGGAGACCCGCCGTCGTCGCCGCCATGACCCTGGGCCTCAGCAGCCCTCGTCGTCCTCTTCCTCGTCGGTGCGTCGGTGAAGTGAGTAGCGCCATGTGATCCGCCCTTGTCTCCGGGTTGCGTGGACGCCGGCATCCGGTCGAGGGCCATTCTGGTGACTGACAGTCACATCATCGGCACGCCAAGGGCGCGTGGCGGAGGATTCATTCACAGGGAGCAAGCCGCCGGGTCTCCTCGACCCGGCTCTAACGGTCGGCGACCCGCATCTCGAACCAGGTGGTCTTGCCGCGCGGCAGGAGGTCGACGCCCCAGCGGTCGGACAGCTTGTCCACCAGGAACAGGCCGCGACCGCTGACGTCCATTTCCTGAACCGGCATCAGACAAGGCAGCCCGCGCGAGGGATCGCGGACCTCGACGCGGATCCAGCCGCGGCGGCGGCGCATCCGGAGGCCGAAGACCCGGGCCCCGGTGTGCCGTACGGCGTTGCCGACGAGTTCGGAGACGAGTAAGACCGCGTCCTCGGTCATCTTGGGGGTCAGCCCCCACTGCCGCAGTACGACGACCTGGGCGAGCCGGCGCGCGGTGGCCGCGGACTCCGGGCGGGACGGCAGCGGCACCTCCGCCTCCGTCGGGTTTCCGAACAGTTCGAGCGCCTTGAGCGCCTGTTCGTCCTCCACCGCGGGCGACCACCGCGCCGCGGCCGCACGGCTGTGTCCCCGCGGCTGTTCGATGCCCTCCAGCCCCGCCATGCCCCCATGATGGCCGTCCGGAGCCGTCTCCGGGGCCGTTCCGGAGGAATACACCCCCCCTGCACCCCTGCCGCGCTCCGGCCTGGCGGCATATGCCGATGACATGTCCGATCTTGGAACAGCCTGTCTGACCTGCGGCGACGGCTCACTTCCCGGCAATCGACGGACTCCCTCGACGAGGCAGGTTTAAGGTTGTCTTAAGGCTCCCATAAACCGCCCCATCGAGGGACCCGGATCAGACAAGGCGTCAATTGCAAGCCTCACCGGGGAAGTTCATCGGTGAACTTCACAGAAACTTCGCCTTGCCCGGCCCCTCCTCGACGAAGCTGCGCATGCCCCGCTCGCGGTCCTCGGTGGCGAACAGACCCGCGAACCAGTTCCGCTCGACGGCGAGTCCGGTGTCGATGTCGGTCTCCAGGCCGGTGTCGATCGACTCCTTCGCCGCACGCAGCGCGATGGCCGGCCCCTGGGCCAGCTTGGCGGCCCAGGCGTGCGCCTGCTCGTAGACCTCGGCGGCCGGGACGACCCGGTCCACCAGACCGATCGCGAGGGCCTCGTCGGCCTTCACCATCCGGCCCGTGAAGATCAGGTCCTTGGCCTTGGAGGGGCCGACGAGGCGGGGCAGCCGCTGGGTACCGCCCGCACCCGGGATGAGACCGAGCAGGATCTCCGGCTGGCCGAGCTTGGCGTTGTCGGCGGCGATGCGGTAGTCCGCGCACAGGGCCAGCTCGCAGCCACCGCCGAGCGCGTACCCGGTGACCGCCGCGACGACGGGCTTGGGGATGCGGGCCACGGCGGTGAAGGAGTCCTGCAGGGCGCGGGAGCGCAGGACCATCGCGGTGTGGTCCATCGCCTGCATCTCCTTGATGTCCGCGCCCGCCGCGAACACCCGCTCGCCGCCGTAGATGACCACGGCGCGCACGTCCTCGCGGCGCGTGGCCTCCTCGGCGAGTTCCTTCAGCCGGTCCTGCGTGGCGACATCCAGCGCATTCATCGGCGGCCGGTCCAGCCGCAGCGTTCCGACACCTTCGGCGACTTCGAGATTCACGGTCATGCGCAGCAGGTTAACGGGGACTAACGGCAACTGGGCCGGTGCGGTCCATCACACCCGGCCGGGGGTCTGGGGGTTGCCCCCCAGGCAGGCACAGCACGGGGACTAACGGCAACTGGGCCGGTGCGGTCGATCACACCCGGCCGGGGGTCTGGGGGTTGCCCCCCCAGGCAGGCACAGCACGGGGACCAACGAGTGCGGGCCCGGTGCCGTGGGTGACAGCGCCGGGCCCGTAGCTCAGACAGGGCTCACTTCTTCCAGTCGGCCCAGGACATGTTCCAGCCGTTGAGGCCGTTGGCCGGGTCCACCGTGCGGTCGTGGGAGTTCTTGACGATCACCACGTCGCCGCTCATCGAGTGGTTGAAGAACCAGGCCGCCGGCACGTTCTTGTCGTAGCCGCCGCGCACGTCGCGCAGGCCCACGCAGCCGTGGCTGGCGTTGTAGTTGCCGAAGGCGTCGCCGCCCCAGTAGTTGCCGTGGATGAAGGTGCCGGAGTCGGTGAGGCGGATGGCGTGCGGGACGTCCTTGATGTCGTACTCGCCGCCGTAGCCGACGGTCTCGCCGTTCATCCGGGTCACGACGAGCTTCTCGCGCATGACCATCTGGCCGTTCCAGGTGTCGTAGCCGGGCTTGCCCGTGGTGACCGGGATGGTCTTGATGACCTTGCCGTCCTGGGTGACCTTCATCGTGTGCTTCTTGGCGTCCACGATGGAGACCTGGTTGCGGCCGATGGTGAACTTCACCGTCTTGTGCTGCTTGCCGTAGACGCCGTCGCGGCCCTCGACGCCGTCGAGGTTGAAGTCGACGGTGACCTTCGTGCCGGACTTCCAGTACTTCTCGGGGCGGAAGTCCAGGCGGTCGTTGCCGAACCAGTGGCCCTCGACGTCGACGGCCGGCTCCGTCTTGATCTTGATGGCCTTCTCGACGTCGTCGGGGTTGGTGATGCCGCGGGTGAAGCGGACCGAGAACGGCATGCCCACACCGACCGTGGAGCCGTCCTCGGGGGTGAAGTTGCCGACGAAGGTGTTCTGCGGGGTGAGCGTGGTGAAGCTGGAGTCCTCGGCGGCCTCGCGGCCCTCGGAGTCCTTGGCCACCGCGTGCACCGTGTACTTGGTGCCGCCCGCCAGATGGGTCGACGGCGTCCACGAGGCGCCGCCGCCGGTTATGGTGCCGTCGACCTTCGCGCCCTTGACGTCCTTGACCGTGACCTCGGTCAGCTTGCCCTTGGTCACGTTCACCTTCAGCGCGCCGCTGGTGTCGACGCCCGTGGCACCGGACTTGGGGGAGATGCTGACGGCGGCCGTCGACTGCTTGCTCTGCTGCGTGCCGGAGTCCTTGCCCTTCCCGTCGCCGGAACCGGAACCGGCCCCGGACCCCGAGTCACCGCCGCCGCACGCGGTGAGGGTCACGAGCAGAGCGCCGGCTATGAGCGCCAGCCCCTTACGGCCTCTCCCCCGGCTCCCCACCGACGCCCCCGAAACAGGCCGCACGTTCACTTGTTCTCCCCTCGCCGGGCCAGGTCAGGCCCGCTCCCCACCACACTTGGTGTGCGCATGTTAACCGCAGGGTTTTGAGCGAGGTGTCAGGTGAATGTCACTGTTCCGTCGCGATTTCAACCGGCCGCCCTCGCCCGCAATCCCGTCCCTCATCTGGTTACTTGACCGCGCTGCCCGCTTTCCACTCCTTCCAGGTCATGTTCCACCCTCCGAGGCCGTTGTCGGGAGAGACCGTTTTGTCCTTGCTGTTGACGACCTCGATGACGTCTCCGACCAGGCTGCGGTCGAAGAACCAGCCCGCCGGAGTGTCCGAACTGCCGCCCTTGACGTCCCGCAAGCCGACGCAGCCATGGCTGACGTTGACCCGGCCCGGGGCGTCCGGGGACCAGTAGTTGCCGTGCAGGAAAGTGCCGGAGTCGGTGAGCTTCATGGCGTGCGGGACGTCGGGGATGTCGTACTCGCCGCCGAAGCCGACCGTCCGGCTGTTCATGCGGGTGACCTCGAGCATCTCCATCACCACCATCTTCCCGTTGTAGGTGGTGGTCTTGGGCGCGCCCGCGGTGATCGGCACGTTGGCCAGCAGCTGCCCGTCGCGCCGGACCTCCATCATGTGCTCGGCCGCGTCCACCAGGGAGACCTGGCTGCGGCCGACGGTGAAGGTGAACGTCTTGTCCTGCAGGCCGAAGGCGCCGGGCGCCCCTTCGACGTCCCTGAGGCCGAGGTCGACGGTGACCACGGTGCCGGGCTTCCAGTAGCGCTCGGGGCGGAAGTCCAGGCGGTTGTTCCCGAACCAGTGCGGGCGGATCTCCACGGGTGGCTTCGCGGTGACCCGTACGGCCCGTTCGACGGCGGCACGGTGGGTGATCTCCCGGCTGAAGGAGAGGGAGACGATCATTCCGGTGCCGACGGTGGATCGGTTCTCGGGGGTGACGTAGCCGATGAACCGCTCAGCGGGGACGAGGGTGGTGAACGTGGTGTGCCGGGCCGAGCGACGGCCCTGGGCGTCCAGCGCGACCGCGTCCACGGTGTACTTGGCGGCGAGCGCCAGCTGTCTGTCGTCCGGTTCCCAGCTGAGCCCGTCGGCGCTGATGTGCCCGGGGACCGGGGAGTCCTGCGCGTCCTGGGACTTGACGACCTTCACCTTCTCCAGGCGCCCGTCGGGTACCCGCACCCGCAGCCGCTCCCCGGGTCTGACGGCCGTTCCGCCGTCGTCGGGGGTGACCCGGATGACGTCCTCGGCGGCCGGGTGTTTGCCGAGGACCCGGTCGAAGTCCAGTCCGCCGGGGCTGCCCGAGGAGCAGCCGGCCAGCAGACCTGCCCATGTCAGTACGGCGGCCAACACTGCCCCTGCGCGCCGTGCGCGCCCTTGTACGTGCCTCACGTGGGACTCAACGACCGGGCACGCTCCGGGGAAACGTGAGTGCGACGCCAGGGCTGGGCAGAACAGTGGGGAGGACGACGCGAAGGGGAGCCGCCGCGCCACGTCGGAGCCGTCGGGGCGCAGCCGTACCGGGCGGCCGGGCGTGCCCGGGACCGGAAGGGTCCGGGCACGCCCGGCCCTTCGGCACGGCCGACTGCGCCCCGGGGGCGAGCCACTGAAAGAGGGGCCGACTGGTGACGAGCGCAGCCGAGCAGCGGGCACTGGCCGAGGGGCGGGCCGCCGAGAGCGGGCACCCGGCGGCCGTGGTGGACGGCGCCCGTCGCGCCCTGCCGGCCGCCCCGCCCGCGTGGCCGGGTGCGCCGACTCCGCTCGGGGCCCGGTTCCGGGTCGGCCCGGACGGGGTCGCGGGCACCAACTTCGCGCTGTGGGCAGGCGGGGCGGAGGCGGTCCGGCTGTGTCTGTTCGACGAGCGGGGCCGGGAGACGCAGATCCCGCTGACCGAACTGACGCACGAGATCTGGCACGGCTTCGTCCCGGGCGTGATGCCGGGACAGCGCTACGGCTATCGCGTCGACGGCCGCTGGGACCCGTGGACCGGCGCCCGCTGGAACCCGGCCAAGCTGCTGCTGGACCCGTACGCGCGGGCGGTGGACGGCGAGTTCGGGCTGCCGCCCGAGGTGTACGGGCATGTCCGGGACTGGCCGGAGCAGCATGTCGCCGACACCGTGCGCGACGGCCGGGACTCGGCGCCGTACGTCCCCAAGGGTGTCGTGGTCCACGATGACGACGACTGGTCCGACGACCGCCGCCCCAAGACGCCCTGGGCGGACTCGGTGATCTACGAGCTGCACGTGCGCGGCTTCACCAAACTGCACCCGGGCATTCCCGAGGAACTGCGCGGCACGTACGCGGGTCTGGCGCACCCGGCCGCGATCGAGCACCTGGTGAAGCTGGGTGTCACGGCCGTGGAGCTGCTCCCCGTGCACCAGTTCGCCCACGAGGACCACCTGCTGCGCCGCGGCCTGAAGAACTACTGGGGCTACAACTCCATCGGCTACTTCGCCCCGCACGCGGCCTACGCGGCCTCCGGCACGACGGGCCAGCAGGTCGGCGAGTTCAAGCGGATGGTCCGCGCGCTGCACGCGGCCGGCATCGAGGTCGTCCTCGACGTGGTCTACAACCACACCGCCGAAGCGGGCGAGCTGGGCCCCACGCTCTCCCTGAAGGGCATCGACAACCGCGGCTACTACCGCCTCCAGGACGACGCCCGCCGGTTCGCGGACTACACCGGCTGCGGCAACACACTGCACGTGGTCCAGCCCCAGGTCCTGCGGCTGATCACGGACTCGCTGCGCTACTGGGTGACGGAGATGGGCGTGGACGGCTTCCGCTTCGACCTGGCGGCGGCCCTGGCCCGCTCGATGCACGACGTCGACATGCTGTCGCCCTTTCTGGCGGTCATCGCCCAGGACCCCGTGCTGCGCCGGGTGAAGCTCATCGCCGAGCCGTGGGACATCGGCTCGGGCGGCTACCAGGTCGGCGCGTTCCCGCCGCTGTGGACGGAGTGGAACGACCGCTACCGCAACGCCGTACGGGACTTCTGGCGTCACGCCCTGCCCGACGTGCGGGAGATGGGCTACCGCCTGTCCGGCTCCAGCGACCTGTACGCCTGGGGCGGCCGCCGCCCCTACGCCTCGGTCAACTTCGTCACCGCGCACGACGGTTTCACCCTGCGCGACCTGGTGTCGTACGAGACCAAGCACAACGAGGCGAACGGCGAGAACAACCGGGACGGCACCCACGACAACCGGTCCTGGAACGGCGGAGCGGAGGGGGAGACGGACGACGAGCGGGTACGGGCCCTGCGGCGCAGGCAGCTCAGGAACCTCCTGACGACCCTGCTGCTGTCCACCGGCGTGCCCATGCTGGTAGCCGGCGACGAACTCGGCCGCACCCAGCGCGGCAACAACAACGCCTACTGCCAGGACAACGAGATCAGCTGGCTGGACTGGTCCCTGCTGGACGACCCGGCCTGGCGCCCGCTGTTCGACCTGACCTCCCGGCTGATCGCCCTGCGCCACCGGCACCCGGTGCTGCGCCGCCGCGCCTTCTTCTCCGGCCGCGCCCACTCGGCGGACGGCCTGCGCGACCTGGCCTGGTTCACCTCCCGGGGCGAGGAGATGACCGAGGGCGACTGGTACGCACCCGCCGCCACGCTTGGCATGTATCTGTCCGGACGGGACATCCCGGGCCGGGACGAACGGGGCGCGCCGGTCCTGGACGACAGCTTCCTCGCGGTGCTGCACGCGGGCGACCGGCCGACGGGCTTCGTGCTGCCGGGGCCGCCGTGGGCGGAGCGGTACGAGGTCGTCGTGGACACCTCGCGCGAGGAGCAGGCCGAGGCGCCGGGCACAATCCACCCGGCCGGTACACAGATCACGGTGCCGGCGCGGGCGGTGCTGCTGCTGCGCGTCGACTGACGCTGTGTGAGTTCTGTGCGTGACGCGGATCACGCCGGCCGAGTGCAGCGCGGGAGGGGGGCCAGGGCCTTACCCCCTGTGGAGACAGTCGGCGAGAACGGGGACCGCGGGAATGGAGCAGGCTCGGGCAGGTGAGTACGACGCATTCGTGACGGCCCGCTGGTCGGTGTTGTTCCATCTCGCACGTCTGCTCACCGGAGGGGACCGGCATCGCGCCGAGGACCTGTTGCAGGAGTCCTTGGTCAAGCTGTGGTTCGTCTGGCCGAAGGTCGCCGACGAGGCGCCGGAGGCCTACCTGCGCAAGGTGCTGGCCCGGGCCGCGGCCCGCTCCGCCCGCCGGCGCTGGTGGGGCGAGCGGCCCGTCGAGGAGCTGCCCGAGGTCGCGGCGGCCGGCGACATGTCCGCGACCGTCGCCGAGCGCTCCCGGCTGGAGGCGGCGCTCGCCCAGCTGACGCCGCAGCAGCGGGCCGCCGTCGTCCTGCGCTACTACCAGGACCTGCCCGACCGGCAGGTCGCGGAGACCCTGGGCTGCCCGGTGGGCACGGCCCGGTCCCACGCCGCACGCGGAGTGGCCCGGCTGCGCCGGCTCCTGGCCGACGTCATCGAGCCGGTGGGGTGAGGAAAGAAGCCATGGATCACTTCGAACGGCAGCTGACGCAGCTGATGCACAGCACCCAGGAACACAGTCCCTTCGAGGCCAGGCATCAGGACCGGCTGTACGCCGGCGTGCGCACCCGGCGCCGGGTGCGGGCGGCGCGCCGGGCCGCCGGGTCCGTACTGGCGGTCGCGGGGCTCGGCCTCGGCCTGTTCCTGTGGCCGCACGCACCGACCACGGACCGGCCCAGCGCTCCCCACCCGCGGCCCGCCGTCAGCCCGTCGCCCACCCCGAGCACGTCACCCTCGCCGGACGACTCGCCGAGCCCACCGCCCAGTTCGACGGCGACCACCGGGGCACCGAACCCCGGCGGAACCATGGAGACCTCCGTACCGCCCGCGACGTCGACGACCACCGAGCCGGCCTCCGGCCCGCCCACCGGCACGGCCACGGCGACCCCCACGGACCCGCACTCCAACACCGCACCTCCGCCCACGGACACCGCGAGCCCGGACGACTCGTCGGACGCACCTTCCCAGGTGGCAAGCCCGACCGGATAACCCGCGGCCCTCCTCCGTCACTTCGCCGCCGCGCGCTCCCTCAGCGCGCCCCGCACTCAGGAACACAAGGGACCTACGTGATAAATCTCCGCCCGCGTCGGGCCACACCGTCGAGGACTCCGCTGCCCCGGCTCGCCCCGCTGCCGACCGATCACGGGGAGCCCGTCCTGGACCTGGCCGTGCCGGTGTTCAACGAGGAGAAGGACCTGGAGCCGAACGTCCGACGGCTGCACGCGCACCTGCGGGACACGTTCCCCTACCCGTTCCGGATCACCGTCGCCGACAACGCCAGCACCGACCGCACGCCGAGCATCGCGGCCGGGCTCGCGGAGGAGCTGGCCGAGGTGGGGTGCATACGGCTGCCCGAGAAGGGGCGCGGGCGGGCGCTGCGCGCGGCCTGGTCGGGCTCGCGGGCGCCCGTGCTGGCGTACACCGACGTGGATCTGTCCACCGGCCTCGCGGCGCTGCTGCCGCTGGTCGCACCGCTCATCTCGGGCCACTCCGACCTGGCCATCGGCACCCGCCTCGCACCCGGCGCCCGGGTGGTGCGCGGGCCCAAACGGGAGGTCATCTCCCGCTGCTACAACATCCTGCTGCGCTGCACGCTCTCCGTCGGCTTCTCCGACGCGCAGTGCGGGTTCAAGGCGGTGCGGCGCGATGTCGCCGAGCGGCTGCTGCCGCTGGTGCGGGACGGGGAGTGGTTCTTCGACACCGAACTGCTGGTGCTCGCCGAGCGGGCGGGACTCAGGATCCACGAGGTGCCGGTGGACTGGGTGGACGACCCCGACAGCCGGGTCGACATCCTCGCCACCGCACTGGCCGACCTGCGCGGGATCGCCCGGATGCGCCGCGCACCGGCCCGCCGCCGTACGGGATCGAGCGCCGCATGACCATGGCTCTGGACCACGTACCGGCCCCGGCCCCGGCCCGCGCGCCCGGCCCCCGCGAGCGCCTGCGCGCCGCCGCCCGCCACCACGGCCCGGTCCTCGGGTTCTACGGCGCCCTGAAGCTGGCCGGCTTCTGCTCCTTCATGTACCTGCTGGACTCGGCCGGTGACTTCCGCACCAAGCACCCGCGCTTCGGCGGCGGAGCGCACACCTGGGACGTCCTGGCCACGTGGGACGGCTGGTGGTACCAGCAGATCGCGCTGCACGGCTACGACCCGAAGCTCGTCCACATCCCCGGCGCCACCGGCCTGATCACCCTGGAGGGCAACTCGGCGGCGTTCTTCCCGCTGTACCCGGCGCTGATGCGGCTGACCTCGACGGTCACCGGCCTGGGTCCGTTCGGCTCCGGCCTCCTGGTCTCGATCCTCGCCTCGTTCGTCGCCGCCCTCGGGATCTACGCGGTCGCCGACCGGTTCGGCGGCCGGCGGGCCGGTCTCGCGGCGGCCGGGCTGTGGGCGGTCTGGCCCGGCTCCGGCGTGGAGTGGGCGGTCTACTCCGACTCCCTCTACGTCGCCCTGGCCGCCTGGGCCTGCTACGCGGTCATGACCCGTCGCTGGCTCACCGCCGGGGTCCTCACCTTCACGGCCGGCCTCAACCGCCCCACGGCCGCCGCGCTGATCGCCGCGCTCGCCGTCGCCGCGCTGTGCGCGCTGCGCGACCGCCGCGACGGCGTCCTGCGCCCGCTGCTCGCCATGGCCCTGGCCCCGCTGGGCCTGCTCGGCTACCTCGGCTGGGTGGGGCACCGGATGGGCGACTACGGCGGCTACTTCAAGCTCCAGTCGGGCGCGTGGGCGCACAGCTTCGACTACGGCGAGCAGACCTTCGACGTCCTGACGTCGGTCCCCGTGGGCCACTTCACCTACCTGTCCGCCTGGCCCTTCGCCGACGTGATCGGTGTCGGGGTCGTCCTGCTGGCGTTCGCCCTCCTCCCCCTCCTCCTGCGGCTGCGCCCGCCGGCGGTGCTGGTCGTCCACACCGTCCTCACCCTCGCCCTGGTCCTCGGCAGCCAGCAGATCTTCGCCAACGTCTCGCGCTACCTGCTCCCCTGCTTCCCCCTGTTCATCCCCCTGGCCGTCGCCATGCGCCGCCTCAGCCTGCGCGTGCAGTGCACCCTGTTCGGCATCGCCGCCCTGGCCTCCGGCTCGTACGCGGGGTACGCGCTGTTCGAACTCGGGGTGCCGTAGGGCCCGGTTCCGCCGGCTGCGAGCGCCACGGCTGTCCGCGCCTCGGCCTGGTCGTACGGCACCGGGACATCGACGTGGACCTGGTTGCGCTGCGGGCGCGGTGCGCCCGCAGCCTGACGGGGAGCTCCGACAACGCAGTTCGACCGATCGGTGGCTAGGCCAGGCTGTCCCGCCACGCCCGGTGCAGGTCCGCGAAGCGGCCCGTGCCCGCGATGAGTTCGTCGGGGTGGCCGTCCTCGACGATGCGGCCGTGCTCCATGACCAGGACGCGGTCGGCGATCTCCACGGTGGAGAGGCGGTGGGCGATCACCACCGCGGTACGGCCCCGCAGGACCGTCGACATCGCACGCTGGACGGCCCGTTCGCCCGGGATGTCCAGGGAGCTGGTGGCCTCGTCCAGGATCAGGACCGCCGGGTCGGCGAGCAACGCGCGGGCGAAGGAGACCAGTTGGCGCTGTCCGGCCGAGATGCGCCCGCCGCGCTTGCGTACGTCGGTGTCGTACCCGTCGGGCAGTGCGCTGATGAACTCGTGCGCGCCGATCGCCTTGGCGGCCCGCTCGATCTCCTCGCGGGTGGCGTCGGGCCGGCCGATCGCGATGTTGTCCGCGACCGTGCCGGAGAACAGGAAGGCCTCCTGGGTCACCATGACCACCCCGCGCCGCAGTTCGGGCACGGCCAGCTCGCGCAGGTCGACACCGTCCAGCAGCACCCGGCCGTCGGAGGCGTCGTAGAAGCGGGCGAGCAGCTTGGCCAGGGTCGACTTGCCCGCGCCGGTGGAGCCGACGACGGCGACGGTCTGCCCGGCCGGGAGGGTCAGGTCGAAGCGGGGCAGCACCTCGCCGCCGGTGCGGTAGGCGAAGCGGACCCCGTCGAAGACGACCTCGCGGCCCGGGAACTCGCTCTTGGGCGACGGGAGTTCCCGGGGCTCCGACGGCTCCGGCACGGACGGCGTCTGCGCCAGCAGCCCGGCGATCTTCTCCAGGGAGGCGGCCGCCGACTGGTAGGAGTTCAGGAACATGCCGAGCCGGTCGATCGGGTCGTACAGCCGCCGCAGATACAACACCGCCGCCGCCAGCACACCCAGCGCCAGCGAGCCGGACGCCACCCGGTAGGCACCCCACAGGACGATCGCGGCGACCGCCGTGTTGGCCACCAGGCGGGAGCCGACCACGTACCGGGCCATCTCCAGGAGCGCGTCCCCGTTCGTCCGCTCGTGCCGCCTGTTGAGGACGGCGAACTCGGCGTCGTTCGCGGCCTCCCGGCGGAAGGCGCGCACCGGGCGGATGCCGTTCATCGTCTCCACGAACTTGACGATCACCGCCGCGATCGCCGTGGAGCGCGCGCGGTACACCCGCCCCGCGCGTCGCTGGTAGACCCGTACGAGCAGGTACAGCGGCACGAAGGAGGCCACCGCGACCGCGCCGAGGCCGAGATCCAGCCACAGCAGCATCGCCGAGATGTAGACGAACGACAGCACGACGGTCACCAGCTCCTGGAGCCCCTCGTTGAGGAGTTCGCGCAGCGACTCGACGTCCGTCGTGGAGCGGGAGATCAGCCGTCCCGAGGTGTACCGCTCGTGGAAGTCGACGCTCAGCGCCTGCGCGTGCCGGAAGATCCGGCCGCGCAGGTCCAGCAGCACGTCCTGGCTCACCCGGGTGGAGACCTCGATGAACGCGAACTGGAGCCCGCCGGAGAGCAGCGCGCACAGCAGATAGCCGACGGCGACCGCGATCAGCGGACCGTGGTCGTGGTCCCGGAACGCCGGTACGGCGGTGTCGAGGGCGTACGCCACCAGCAGCGGGCCCGCCTGCACCGCCGCCTGCTGCAGCAGCAGGAGGACGGTGGTGAGGGTGACCCGGGCCCTCATGGGGGCGAGCAGCGAGCGCAGGAGGGAGGCCGTTGCCCCGGGTGGAGTGGGCAGGACGTCCTGGTCGAAGGGATCGCCCGCACCGCCGGTGTCCTTGGGGCGGGGGAGTTCGTCGTCGTTGTCCGTGGCGGGGGCGGCGGTCGTGGTGGTGGTCATCGGAGGTCCCCTCGTTCCCCTTCTTGGCCTTGTTCGCCCTGTTCGCCTTGTTCGCCTTCTTCGCCGGACATCAGGTGTGCGTACTCGGCGTTGGTGCGCAGCAGTTCCTGGTGCGTGCCGACGGCGGTGATCCGGCCGCCCGACAGCAGGGCGACCCGGTCGGCGAGCAGCACCGTCGACGGGCGGTGGGCCACGATCAGCGCTGTGGTGTCCGCGAGGACGCGTCGCAGCGCGGCCTCCACGGCGGCCTCCGTGTGCACGTCCAGGGCGGACAGCGGGTCGTCCAGCACGAGGAACTCCGGTCGGCCGACGACCGCGCGGGCCAGCGCGAGGCGCTGGCGCTGACCGCCGGACAGGCTCAGGCCCTGTTCGCCGACCTGGGTGCTGGTGCCCTGCGGGAGCGCGTGCGCGAACTCGGCCTGCGCCACGGCGAGGGCGCGGTCGAGGTCCGCCTCTCCGGCGTCGTCCCCGGCCCCCATGAGCACGTTCTCGCCGACACTGGCCGAGAACAGGGTGGGTTCCTCGAAGGCTACGGCGACCTTGGCGCGCAACTCCTCGCGGGACATCACGGTGATGTCGACTCCGTCCAGGGTGATGTGGCCGGAGGTCAGCTCGTGCAGGCGGGGGATGAGGGCGGTGAGCGTCGTCTTTCCGCTGCCGGTGGCTCCGACCAGGGCCATGGACTCGCCGGGGCGGATGTGGAGGTCGATGTGGTCGAGGAGGGGTGGGGAGTCGGGCGGAGCATCGGGGTAACGGAACCGGACGTCCTCGAAACGCAGTCCCCGCGCAGCGGCACCTCGCGGCGCCGAGGCGCGCGAGCCGCCCCCGGCCGACCCGTCTTCCAGCGCCTCGTCCATCACCTCGAAGTACCGCTCGGTCGCCGTCGCCGCCTCCTGGCTCATCGCCAGCAGGAAGCCGATCGAGTCCACCGGCCACCGCAGCGCAAGTGCCGTGCTCAGAAAGGCGACCAGCGTGCCCGCGGACAGGTCCCCGTCGGCCACCCGCACCGCGCCGAGCACCAGCGCCGCCCCGATCGCCACCTCGGGAAGCGTCACGATGACGCCCCAGATGGTCGCCAGCAGCCGCGCCTTGCGCAGCTCCGTGCCGCGCAGCGCGCCCGACAGCTCCCGGAACGCCCGCGCCTGGCTGCGGTGCCGGCCGAAGCCCTTGATGATGCGGATGCCGAGCACGCTCTCCTCGACCACCGTCGTCAGGTCCCCGACCTGGTCCTGGGCGCGCCGCGCCACCTCGGCGTAGCGCCGCTCGAAGACCACGCAGGTCCACATGACCGGGACGGCCGGCCCGAGGATGACCAGCCCGAGCCTCCAGTCCTGCATCAGCATGATCACCACGCCGACCAGGATCGTCACCCCGTTGACCAGCAGGAAGGTCAGCGGGAAGGCGAGGAACATACGCAGCAGCATCAGGTCGGTGGTGCCCCGGGAGAGCAACTGGCCGGACGCCCAGCGGTCGTGGAAGGACACGGGCAGCCGCTGCAGACGGCCGTACAGGCCCGCGCGCATCTCCGCCTCGACGTGCGACAGCGGCCGGGCCACCAGCCAGCGTCGTATGCCGAACAGGACGGCCTCGGCGAGGCCGAGCAGCAGCAGGTACAGCGCGCCGAGCCACACCCCGGCCGGATCCCGGTCGGCGACCGGTCCGTCGACCAGCCACTTCAGGACGAGCGGGATCACCAGTCCGGTACAGGAGGCGACGATCGCGACGGCCGCGGCCGTGAACAGCCGGGCCCGCACGGGGCGGACATACGGCCACAGTCGCAGAAGGGTGCGTACGGCGGAGCGGTCCTCGGTGGTTGCACGTGTCGTGGGCATCATCGCGAGCCTACGGATGCGCACTGACATCGCCCACCGAGTTTTGGCCGGACCCCGGTCCGTCGCTGGTCCTACGACCTGCATGTTCGAGGGGTCGTACAAGGAAGCCGAGGAGCCACGCGCAGGGGGTCGTAGCCCGCCATCAACCGATCGGACGATGCCGCTTCGAGCGCGACGGCCGATGTGCCGGGCCCCGCCCGCACGGGATTCTCGACGCATGGCATCCGTCATCGAAGTCACCGATCTGCGCAAGTCCTACGGCGGCCGCGCCGTCGTGGACGGCATCTCCTTCGCCGTCGAGGAGGGCGAGATCTTCGGCGTCCTCGGCCCCAACGGCGCCGGCAAGACCACCACCGTCGAGTGCGTCGAGGGGCTGCGTGTCCCGGACGCCGGGCGGGTCCGGGTCACCGGCCTGGACCCCGTCGCCGACCACGAGCAGGTCGCGAAGGTCCTCGGCGCCCAGCTCCAGCAGAGCGAACTCCAGCCCAAGCTCACCGTGCGGGAGGCGCTGGAGCTGTACGCGGCCTTCTACCCGCACCCCGCCGACTGGCGGACGCTGGCCGAACGGCTGGGGCTGGCCCAGAAGTTGGACACTCGCTTCGCCAGGCTTTCCGGAGGACAGCAGCAGCGCCTGTTCATCGCACTGGCCCTGATCGGCAACCCCCGGATCGTCGTACTGGACGAGCTGACCACCGGCCTCGACCCGCGGGCCCGCCGCGACACCTGGCAGCTCATCGAGGACGTCCGCGCGAGCGGGGTCACCGTGCTGCTCGTCACCCACTTCATGGAGGAGGCGCAGCGGCTGTGCGACCGGATCGCGGTGATCGACAAGGGCCGCATCGCGGCGCTGGACACACCGGCCGGGTTGATCCGCCGCTCGGCGGGCGCGACCGTCATCAGCTTCACCCCGTCCGCCCCGCTGGACGAGCGTGAGCTGGCCGACCTGCCGGCGCTCGCCTCGTTCGAGCACCGGGACGGCCGGATCACCCTCTCCGGCACCGACGAGACCGTCAACGCCGTCATCACCCTGCTCGCCCGCCACCGCGTCACCGCCCATCAGCTGCGCGTCCTCGACGCCACCCTCGACGACGCGTTCCTGGACCTGACGAAGGAGGCCACGGCATGAACACCGCCGTCCTGCGCACCGAGTTCCTCCTGTTCCGCCGGGAACCCGGAGCCGTCTTCTGGATCTTCCTGTTCCCGACGCTGCTCCTGGTCATCCTCGGCTCGATCCCGTCCTTCCGGGAGGCCGACAAGTCCCTGGGCGGGCTGCGGCCGGTGGACGCCTACGTCCCCGTCGTCGTCCTGGTCGCCCTGATCATGTCCGGGTGCAGGCGCTGCCCCAGGCCCTGACCGGCCACCGGGAGCGCGGCATCCTGCGCCGGATGCGGCTCACCCCCGTACGGCCCTCCGCCCTGCTGTCCGCGCAGATGGTCGTGCAGGGCACGGTGGCGCTGGCCTCGGCGCTGCTCGCGCTCGTCGTCGGCCGGCTCGCCTTCGGCGTACGGCTGCCCGAGCAGCCGGCCGGATATCTGCTGGCCCTGCTGCTCGCCGCCGGAGCTGCCCTCGCCCTCGGCTCCGTCGTCTCGGCGCTGTCCCGCACCACGAAGATCGCGAGCGCGATCGGCTCGGCGGTGTTCTTCCCGATGATGTTCTGCGCGGGTGTGTGGCTGCCGGTGCAGCAGATGCCGCACGCGCTGGCGCGCGTGGTGCAGCTGACCCCGTTCGGCGCGGCGGCCCGTGCCCTGGGCGAGGCGGCGGCCGGGCACTGGCCCGGGTGGGGGCACCTGGGCGTGCTCGCGGCCTGGACGGTGCTGCTGACGGCGGGAGCCGCACGTTGGTTCCGCTGGGAGTGAGCGAGCCGTGCCGGACACTGGTGCCGTGACGACCGCCGCCCAACAGCAGCCCCGGGCCTCCTTCGACACGTGGGGGCCCTGGGCGCTGCTGGCCGCCGGTGTCGTCGCGGGGACGATCTCGGCCCGCATGGTCGGCGTGGACCGCTCCGAGTTGGTCGTCACGGGAGTGCTCGTGGCCGCGAGCGTCGTGCTGCAGGCGGTCTGGGGGACGGTGAAACGGAGGCGGCCGGGTCCGAGCCGCACCGGTGCCGCCCTCTACCTGCTGCGCTGGACCATCGGCTTCGTGCTGACCTGGATCAACCCGTTCTTCGCCTTCTACGCCGTGACCGGCTACTACACCGCCGTCCGCGAGCTGCCCCGCCGCCTGGTGCTGCCCGGTCTCTTCCTGACCGCCGTCACCATGTCCGGCAGCGAGATCGGCGGTATGCCGCCGCACGGGCTGGTCCTGTGGCTCGGTTTCTTCCTGGTCCTGGGCGTCAACGTCGGCATGGTCAGTGTGTTCACCCGGTACGCCGTGCAGGAGCAGGCCCGATCCGTCGTCCAGACCGACACCATCGCCGAACTGGAGCGCACCAACACGGCGTTGCAGCAGGCGCTCGACGAGAACGCCGCCCTGCACGCCCAACTCCTGGTCCAGGCACGGGAGGCCGGGGTCGCCGACGAACGCCGTCGGCTCGCCGCCGAGATCCACGACACCCTCGCCCAGGGGCTGACCGGCATCATCGCCCAGCTCCAGGTCGTCGCGAACGCACCCGACCTGGACATCGCCCGCACCCACATCGAACGCGCCTCCGCACTCGCCCGGCACAGCCTCGGCGAGGCCCGCCGCTCGGTGCACAACCTCGCCCCCGTGGCGCTGGAGCGCGACGGCCTGCCGGAGGCTCTGCAGAAGACGGTCGGCGAATGGGGCGAACGCGTGGGCATACGCGCCGAGTTCACGGTGACGGGCACCACGGAGCAACTGCACGAGGAGGTCGCGGCCACGCTGCTCCGCATCGCCCAGGAGGCGCTGTCCAACACCTCACGCCACGCGCACGCCACCCGCGTCGGCGTCACCCTGTCCTTCCTGGGCGACGAGGTCATCCTGGACATCCGCGACGACGGCCGCGGTTTCGACCCGCTCGACGTCCCCGCACGCACCCGTTCCGGCGGCTTCGGCCTCGACGGCATGCGCGCCCGCGCCGAACGCATCGCGGGTTCCCTCACGGTGGAGTCCGAACCCGGTCACGGCACGGCGCTGTCGGCTCGCGTACCGTTGGTCCGCCATGACCGGTGACACGGACATCTCTCTGCTGATCGTCGACGACCATCCCGTCGTACGGGACGGTCTGCGCGGCATGTTCGAGTCCGCACCCGGCTTCACCGTGCTCGGCGAGGCGGCAGGCGGCGTCGAGGCCCTCGAACGGGCCGCCGCGCTCGACCCGGACGTCATCCTCATGGACCTGCGGATGCCCGGCGGCGGCGGAGTCCACGCGATCGCCGAACTGACCCGCCGCGGCGCCCGCGCCAAGGTCCTGGTACTGACGACGTACGACTCGGACTCCGACACCCTCCCCGCGATCGAGGCGGGCGCCACCGGCTACCTCCTCAAGGACGCCCCGCGCGACGAGTTGTTCACCGCGGTCCGAGCCGCCGCGGAAGGCCGCACGGTCCTCTCCCCCGCCGTCGCCTCCCGTCTGGTCCACGCCGTCCGCACCCCCCGCAACGAGCCCCTCTCCACCCGCGAACGCGAGGTCCTGACCCTGGTCGCCAAGGGCACGTCCAACCGTGAGATAGCCCGCGAACTGTTCATCAGCGAGGCGACGGTGAAGACCCACCTCACCCACCTGTACACCAAGTTGGGCGTCAAGGACCGGGCGGCGGCGGTGGCGGTGGCTTACGACCGGGGGATCCTGGGCTGAGGCCTGCGCGCGCGGTTTATTCGATGGAGCAACCATCCTTACGCTGAGTACGTTCGACGTCTCCGGTCAGGACCGCTGTTCCGGTGAGTGTCGAGCGGAACGGGGGATGGATGATCGACGCGTACGCGGACCCGGGCACGCCCGACACGCGGGGCGGGTGGCACTACCTGGGCTGGCTGGTGTTGCGTCAGCCGGTGCGGTCGTTGCTCGGAGCGTTGCTGGGCAGTGCGTGGATGGTGCTGATGGCGGCGCAGCCGTACATGATGGCGCGGGCCGTGGACGACGGGCTGGTGCCGGGGCGGTTGGGGGTGCTCGCCTGGTGGACCGCCGCGATGTTCGGGCTCGGGGCGCTGAACGCCTGGCTGAGCATCATGCGGCACCGCACGATGACCCGGGTGCGGATGGACGCCAACTTCCGTACGGTCAAGCTGGTCGTCGAGCACGCGGCCCGGCTGGGGGCGGTGCTGTCACGCCGGGCCGGGGCCGGGGAGGTCGTCACCATCGGGGTCGGTGACGTGGCGACCCTCGCACAGGCGCTGACGGTGGTCGGGCCCGGGGTGGGCTCGATCGTGGTGTACATCGTCGTTGCGGGGCTGCTGCTGGCCATCTCGGCGCCGCTGGCCGCCGTGGTGCTGCTCGGGGTGCCGGTGATCGCGCTGCTCACCGGGCCGCTGACACTGCGGCTGCAGGGCGCGGAGAGCGAGTACCGGGAGCGGCAGGGCGTGCTGACGGCGCGCATCGGCGACCTCGCGGGCGGGCTGCGTGTCCTCAACGGGCTGGGCGGCAAGGGGCTGTTCTCGGACGCCTTCCGGAAGGACTCGCAGCGGTTGCGCGCGCAGGGCTATCGGGTGGGTGCGGCGGCCAGTTGGGTGCAGGCGCTCGGCGTCGGGCTGCCGACGTTGTTCCTGGCCGTGGTGACCTGGCTCGCGGCCCGACTGGCGGCCGAGAAGTCCATCAGCGTGGGCGAGTTGGTGGCGGTGTACGGCTATGTGGCGGTGCTGATCGGGCCGGTGGCGTTCTTCGTGCAGATGGCCTACGAGCTGAACCGGGGCGTGGTGGCCGCCCGCCGGGTCGTACGGCTGCTGCGGCTGGAACCCGAGCCGGACACGGGCACGCTGGCCGCACCGGACGGGCCTGCCGAGCTGTGCGATCCGGCCTCCGGGGTGCGGGTGGCGCCGGGCCGGCTGGTCGCGCTGGCCGCCGTCCGGCCCGCGGAGGCCGCCGCCGTGGTCGACCGCCTGGGCCGGTACGGGCCCACCGAGGCCACCTGGTGCGGGGTACGGCTCGACGCGGTACCGCTGGCCGACGTACGGGACCGGATCCTGGTCGCGGACAACGAGGCTGACCTGTTCGCCGGACCGCTGAGGGAGGTCGTGGCCGCCGAGCACCCGGCCGAGGAGGCCGCGCTGCGCCGGGCGGTGTACGCGGCCGCCGCCGAGGATGTCGTACGAGGGCTGCCGGACGGGCTGGACTCGGCCGTGTCCGGGCAGGGGCGCAGCCTCTCCGGTGGACAGCGGCAGCGGATCCGGCTGGTGCGGGCACTGCTCGCGGACCCCGAGGTGCTGCTGGCCGTCGAGCCGACCTCGGCGCTGGACGCGCACACGGAGGCCACGGTCGCCGAGCGGCTGCGGGCGGCGCGGGAGGGCCGGACGACGGTGGTGGTGAGCACGTCGCCGCTGGTGCTGGACCGTGTGGACACGGTGCTGTTCCTGGTCGACGGCAAGGTGACGGCGAGCGGCCCGCATCAGCGGCTGCTCGTGGCGGAGCCCGGGTATCGGGCGCTGGTGGCGCGAGACGCCGATGACGCTGCTGACGCTGCCGAGGAGGCCGTACGGTGACGACGACGGACACGGGACTGCTTCCGGTCGCGGACCGGGCCGGGGTGCGGCGGGCCACCGGGCGACTGCTGCGGGCGGACCGGCGGGCGTTCACCGCCGCGGTGGCGCTCAACGCGCTGTCGGCCGGGGCGGGGCTCGCCGGGCCGTGGCTGGTCGGGCGGATCGTCGACGAGGTGCGGGCGGGACACGGGGTCGGGGCGGTGGACCGGCTGGCGCTGTGGATCCTGCTCTGCTCGGTGGCCCAGCTGCTGCTGGCGCGCTGGGCGCGGTACGTCGGGCACCGGTTCGGGGAGCGGACGCTGGCCCGGGTGCGCGAGGAGTACGTCGACCGGGTGCTGGCACTGCCCGCCTCGGCGGTGGAGCGGGCCGGCACCGGCGATCTGACCGCGCGCGGTACGGCCGACGTGGCGACCGTCGGCACCACGCTGCGGGACGTCGGACCGGAGCTGCTGGTGTGCACCGTCCAGGCACTGTTCGTGCTCGGTGCGGTGTTCGCGCTCGACCCGGTGCTGGGGCTGTTCGGTGTGCTGGGCCTGACCCCGATCTGGCTGGCGCTGCGCTGGTACCTGCGCCGGGCGCGGGACGGTTACCTCGCCGAGGGCGCGGCCACCTCGGAGGTCGCCGAGATCGTGGCGGCGACCGCGGCCGGGGCACGTACGGTCGAGGCGTTCCGGCTCCGGAGGCGGCGGATCACGGCGAACCGGGACGCGCTGGAGAAGTCCCGCCGGACCCGCTTCTACACCCTCCGTCTGCGGTCGGTGTTCTTCCCCGCGGTCGAGGTGACGTACAGCGTCCCGGTGGTGGGTGTGCTGCTGCTCGGCGGGTGGCTGCACGAGCGGGGTGCGGTGGGCGTCGGTGCGGTGGTGGCCGCGGCGCTGTACCTGCGGCAGTTCACGGAGCCGCTGGACCAGATCCTGATGCGGGTGGAGCAACTGCAGAGCAGCGGTGCCTCGTTCGCGCGGGTGGAGGGGCTGGCGCAGGCGCCCCGGGCGGAGGCGGAGGGCGGCTGTCCGGAGCCTGCGGACGACCGGATTGACGTGCGCGGGGTGCGGTACGCGTACGAGCGGGGCGGTGAGGTGCTGCGCGGGGTGGATCTGACGGTACGTCCCGGTGAACGCCTCGCCGTGGTGGGCCCGTCGGGCGCCGGCAAGACCACGCTCAGCAGGCTCCTCGCGGGCATCGACACGCCCGGGGCGGGCACGGTGACGGTGGGCGGCGTCCCGATCGCGTCCCTGGAACCGGAACGCCTGCGACGCCAGGTCGTACTGGTCACCCAGGAGCACCACGTCTTCCTCGGCACGGTCCGCGACAACCTCCTGATCGCGGAACCCACCGCCACGGACGCCGACTTGTGGGCGGCCCTGACGGCAGTGGACGCGGACGACTGGGTCCGCGCCCTCCCTTCCTCCCTGGACACCCCCCTCGGTCCGAACGGCCACCCCACCGACGGCTCCCAGGCCCAACAGCTCGCCCTGGCCCGGGTCGTGCTGGCCGACCCCCACACCCTCATCCTCGACGAGGCCACCGCCCTCCTCGACCCCACCACGGCCCGGCACACCGAACGCGCCCTGGCCGCGGTCCTGGAGTCCCGCACGGTCATCGCCATCGCCCACCGCCTCCACACGGCCCACGACGCGGACCGAGTGGCGGTGATGGAGGACGGCCGCCTCACCGAACTGGGCACCCACGATGAACTGGTGGCCGCGAACGGGGCGTACGCGGCCCTGTGGCGAACCTGGCACGGGGACACGGCCGCCGAGGCCCAGGGGGTGCCCGGGCGGATCACGCCCTAGCTGTATTGATCACGAGCGTTGTTAACGCTGGCCGGTCTTGATCGTGGCGAAGGCCCCCGTGTGTGGTGGAGGTGTCGAATCTTCACCGCACGGAGG
>NZ_JBITSQ010000014.1:0-255236 GCF_044541035.1 Streptomyces sp. NPDC085866 | reverse complement strand
CCTCCGTGCGGTGAAGATTCGACACCTCCACCACACACGGGGGCCTTCGCCACGATCAAGACCGGCCAGCGTTAACAACGCTCGTGATCAATACAACTAGGGCGCCAGGATGTCCAGTTCCTGGAGGGCGCCCACGGTGATCTCGCGGGTCAGCTGTTCGGCGCGGGCGGCGTCGCCCGCGCGCACCGCCTCCGCGACCTGCACGTGCAGGGTCACGGCGGCCGGGTCGGGGTCCTCGAACATCACCTCGTGATGGGTGCGCCCGGCCAGCACCTCCGCGACGACGTCGCCGAGGCGCGCGAACATCTCGTTGCCCGAGGCCGTGAGGATGACCCGGTGGAAGGCGATGTCGTGGACCAGATACTCCTCCAGCCGGTGGCCGCGCGAGTTGGACACCATGCCCAGTGCGCACTCGGTGAGTTCGGCGCACTGCTCGGCCGTGGCGTTCTTCGCGGTCAGGCCCGCCGCCACCGGCTCGATCGCCGAGCGCAGCACGGTCAGGGAACGCAGCTGGTGCGGGCGGTCGGCGCCCGCGAGGCGCCAGCGGATGACCTGCGGGTCGTAGACGTTCCACTCGGCCTTGGGACGGACCGTCACGCCCACCCGGCGACGGGACTCGACCAGGTGCATGGACTCCAGCACCCGAACTGCCTCGCGCATCACGGAACGTGACACCTCGAAGTGCTGTGCCAGCTCGTCGGTGCGCAGAACGCTGCCCGGCGGGTACTCGCCCGCGGTGATCGCGGGACCGAGGGTGTCCAGTACGTGGCCGTGCAGCCCTCGGCCCGGTGTGCTCATGCACTCAGAGTACGGCGTGGATCACAGAGCCAAAAAGTCAGACTTATATGTCACACACTCTTGAATTAGTCGTACCTAATGGGTTTCAGTGTGGCGACGCCGGACGTCGGCGTCGGATGTCGAGGAAGACAGCGAGGCAGCCATGCGCACCCCCCAGGTCGTCGTCGTCATGGGCGTCGCCGGGACGGGCAAGACCACGATCGGTCCTCTGCTCGCCGCCCGGCTGGGCGTCCCGTACGCCGAGGGCGACGACTTCCACCCCAAGGCCAACATCGACAAGATGTCGGCCGGGATCCCGCTTCAGGACGCCGACAGATGGCCGTGGCTCGACGCCATCGGTCACTGGGCGCACGGGCGGGACGGGCTCGGCGGGGTGGTCAGCAGCTCGGCGCTGAAGCGGTCGTACCGGGACCGGCTCCGGGCCGTGGCGCCCGGGATCGTGTTCGTGCACCTCACGGGCGACCGGAGGCTCATCGAGGACCGGATGTCCCACCGGCAGGGTCACTTCATGCCGACCGCCCTGCTGGACTCCCAGTTCGCCACGCTCCAGCCCCTGGAGTCCGACGAGCCGGGAGTCGCCGTGGACGTCAGCGGCAGCCCCGAGGAGATCACCGGCCGAGCCGTGAAGGCACTCGACGCGCTTTCCGAGACCTCCGCGTAACACCCCACCCCCGTCCCCCGTACCTGCAAGGGAACCCCCGTGACCAGACTCAGTGTCGAGATGCTGGCAGCGGACACCGTCCAGCCCATCACCTCGGCCGGCCACGCGCAGCTCGGCATCGCCGTCCTGGCGGGCATCGCCGTCATCGTCCTGCTCATCACCAAGTTCAAGCTCCACGCCTTCCTGGCGCTGACCATCGGGTCGCTGGTCCTCGGGGCCGTCGCCGGGGCACCGCTGGACAAGGCCATCACCAGCTTCACCACCGGGCTCGGCGCCACGGTGGCCGGCGTGGGCGTCCTGATCGCGCTCGGGGCGATCCTGGGCAAGCTCCTCGCCGACTCCGGCGGCGCCGACCAGATCGTCGACACGATCCTCGCCAAGGCGGGAGGACGTGCCATGCCCTGGGCGATGGTGCTGATCGCCTCCGTCGTCGGCCTGCCGCTGTTCTTCGAGGTCGGCATCGTGCTGCTGATCCCGGTCGTGCTGATGGTCGCCAAGCGCGGCAACTACTCCCTGATGCGCATCGGCATCCCGGCGCTGGCCGGTCTGTCCGTGATGCACGGCCTGATCCCGCCGCACCCCGGCCCACTGGTCGCGATCGACGCGGTCGGCGCCAACCTGGGCGTGACCCTGGCGCTCGGCATCGTTGTCGCCATACCGACGGTGATCATCGCCGGTCCGGTCTTCTCCCGGTTCGCCGCCCGCTGGGTGGACGTCCCGGCCCCCGACCGCATGCTCCCGCAGCGCACGACCGAGGAGTTGGAGCGCCGGCCCGGCTTCGGCGCGACGCTCGCCACCATGCTGCTGCCCGTGGTGCTGATGCTGGCCAAGGCGCTGGTGGACATCGTCGTCGACGACCCCACCGACATGACCCAGCGGGTCTTCGACGTCGTCGGCTCCCCGCTGATCGCGCTGCTCGCCGCGGTGATCGTCGGCTTCTTCACGCTGGGCCGGGCCGCCGGGTTCGGCAAGGACCGGCTCCAGCAGACGGTCGACAGGGGCCTGATGCCCATCGCGGGCATCCTGCTGATCGTCGGCGCGGGCGGCGGCTTCAAGCAGACGCTGATCGACTCCGGCGTCGGCCAGATGATCCTGGACATCTCCAAGGACTGGTCGATCCCGGCGCTGCTGCTGGCCTGGCTGATCGCGGTGGCGATCCGGCTGGCCACCGGCTCGGCGACGGTGGCGACGATCTCCGCGGCCGGTCTGGTCGCGCCGCTCGCCGCCGACATGTCGACCACCCACACCGCCCTGCTGGTCCTCGCCATCGGCGCCGGCTCGCTCTTCTTCAGCCAGGTCAACGACGCCGGCTTCTGGCTGGTGAAGGAGTACTTCGGGCTGAGCGTCGGACAGACCGTCAAGACCTGGTCGGTGATGGAGACGATCATCTCGGTGGTCGCCGGCGGCCTGGTCCTCCTGTTGTCCCTGGTGATCTAGGAGCGGTACGGCGATGACGGCTCACCCCCTCTTCGACATCGACGGCCGTACGGCCCTGGTCACCGGCTCCAGCCGCGGTATCGGCCTGGCGCTGGCCCGGGGCCTGGCGGAGGCCGGCTGCACGGTGGTCCTCAACGGGCGCGACCCGGACCGGCTGGCCGAAGCGGCCGCGGAACTCCCCGGTGACCGCATCCGCACGGCGGCCTTCGACGTGACCGACGGTCCGTCCGTGGCCGCAGGGATCGCGGACGTCGAGGAGCGGGTGGGCCCGCTCGACATCCTGGTCAACAACGCGGGCATGCAACTGCGAGCCCCGCTGCTGGAGTTCACGGACCCGGACTGGCACCGGATCCTGGACACCAACCTCACGAGCGCGTTCCTGGTCGGCCGAGAGGTGGCCCGGCGGATGACGGAACGCGGCCACGGCAAGATCATCAACATCTGCTCGCTGCAGAGCGAGGTGGTACGGGCCGGTATCGCGCCCTACGCCGCCACCAAGGGCGCGCTGAAGATGCTCACCAAGGGCATGTGCGCCGACTGGGGCCCGTACGGCGTCCAGGTCAACGGGCTCGGACCCGGCTACATCGAGACCGAGCTGACCCGACCCCTCGTCGAGGACGAGGAGTTCAGCGCCTGGGTGCGCCGCCGCACCCCGGCCGGCCGCTGGGGCCGTACCGAGGACCTGGTGGGCGGGGTGCTCTTCCTCGCCTCGCCCGCCGCGGACTTCGTCGCCGGGCAGATCCTGTATGTCGACGGCGGTATGACGAGCGTGCTCTGAGAGGGGCGGCGGACATGCTGGGTTGTGTGATCCACGGCGCGGGGGAGCTGCGCGTGGCGGAACTGCCGGACCCCGAACCCGGGCCCGGCCAGGCCCTGGTGGCCGTCCGGTACGGCGGTGTGTGCGGCTCCGACCTGCATTACTGGCGGCACGGCGGTGTCGGGGACTTCCGGCTCAGGGAGCCGATGGTGCTCGGACACGAGGTCGTGGGCACCGTGGTCTCCTACGGCTCCGGAGCCACCGGTCCGGCTCCGGGTACGGCCGTCGCCGTGAACCCCGCCACCCCCTGCGGGCGGTGCCCGGAGTGCGGTGCCGGGCGGGCGAACGTGTGCCGGGACACCCGGTACCTCGGCAGCGCCGCCCGCTTCCCGCACGTACAGGGCGGGTTCGCCGGTCAAGTCGTGGTACCGGCCGGGCAGCTGAGGCCCCTTCCGGACGGGCTCGGGCTGCGGCGAGCGGCGCTCGCCGAACCGCTCGCGGTGGCGCTGCACGCGGTGCGACGGGCCGGGGACGTGTCCGGCCGGCATGTGCTGGTCACCGGGGCCGGCCCGATCGGATGCCTGGTCGTCGCCGCGGCGAAGGCGGCCGGCGCGGCACGGGTGACGGCGACCGACCTGCTGCCCGAGGCGCTCGGGTACGCGGCCCTCGCCGGCGCCGACACCCTCGTCCGGGCCGACGACCCGGACGACACCGGGTGGCCGGCCGAGGCGGACGTGGCCGTCGAGGCGTCCGGAGTCGCGGCCGGCCTCGACACCTGTCTACGGCTGGTGCGGCGCGGCGGCGTGGTCGTCCAGCTGGGGATGCTGCCGCCGGGACGGTGCCCCTTCCCCGGGAACCTCCTGGTGAGCCGGGAGATCGAGCTGCGGGGCGCGTTCCGCTTCGACACCGAGTTCGACGAGGCGCTGCGGCTGCTCGCGGCCGGCGGGGAGTTCGACGGGCTGATCAGCGCGGTCGTTCCGGTACGGCAGGCCGAGGCGGCGTTCGACCTGGCCGCCGACCGGAGCCGGTCCTGCAAGGTGCTGCTCGACTTCGGGCACTAGACGGCCGCTCGAGCGCCCGGCATCGGCAGCGGCGGCAGCGCCGCCCCGTACACCCACGCCTCGAACAGCCCGTCCACCGGCTCGTCCGCGAACCGGGCCACGTGCGCCGTGAACGCCGACGTCGTCACCGAACCGTTCCGGTGCAGCCGCACCCAGCTGCGCACCATGAGGAAGAACGCCTCGTCGCCCAGCGCGCAGCGCACCGCGTGCAGGGTCAGCCCACCCCGCTCGTAGAGCCGGTCGTCGAACATCGACTTGCGGCCCGGGTCGGCCAGCCGGAGGTCCTGCGGCAGCGTGGACAGCAACCGGTGTGCGGCGGCGGCCAGTTGCTGGGCACTGCGACCGCCCGAACGCTCGGACCACAGCCACTCCGCATACTTGGCGAAGCCCTCGTTCAGCCAGATGTGCCGCCAGTCGGCGATGGACACGCAGTTGCCGAACCACTGGTGTGCCAGCTCGTGCGCCACCAGCCGTTCCGACCCCCGCGCCCCGTCCACGTGGTTGGAGCCGAACAGCGACAACCCCTGTGCCTCCACGGGCACATCGAGTTCCTCCTCGGTCACCGCGACCGCGTACTCGTCGAACGGGTACGGTCCGAACAGCTCCTGGAACTGCTCCATCATCGCGGGCTGCCGCGCGAAGTCCCGGGAGAACTCGGGCAGCAGATGCGCCGGGATGTGTCCGTGCTGCGGGACGCCGCCAGGTCCCGGGTCGCCCAGCAGCACCGTCTGGAACTTGCCGATCGCGAGACCGACCAGATAGCTGGACGTGGGCGCGGCCTGCTCGTACACCCAGGTGGTCGTCGAGGCCTTCGTCGTACGGGTCAGCAGACGCCCGCCCGCGACCACCGCGTACGCGGACGGCGTGGTGACCGAGATCAGGTACGACGCCTTGTCGGCGGGCCGGTCGTTGCACGGGTACCAGGACGGCGCCCCGATCGGCTGGCTCGCCACCAGCGCCCCGTCCGACAGCTCCTCCCAGCCGATCCCGCCCCAGGGGCTCGACACCGGGCTGGGGTTGCCGGACCAGTGCACCTCGACCGTGAAGGCGGCCCCGGCCCGGATCGGCTTGGCAGGGCGGATGCGCAGCCTGTCGCCACGGTGCGTGTAGTGCGGCTGCCGGCCGTCCACCCGCACCCGGCCGATCTTGAAGTCGGCCAGGTTGAGCTGGAACTCCGTGAGCGCCGTCCGTCCCGCGATCGCGTTGATCCGGGCGGTGCCCGCCAGCCGGTTCGGACCCGGGCGGTAGTCCAGCGTGAGCTCGTAGCGGTGCACCCGGTAGCGGGAGTCACCGTTGTCCGGGAAGTACGGGTCCGGGCCGACCGGCTGCTGAACTGCCACTGCTGTGTCCGCTCCCTGCGCTGTGCCACCACTCCGTGCCGGTGCACCGCCCACCGGCCCCGAAAGGGCTGCGCTCACGGACGCCATGCCTCGATCGGGTTGCCGAGCCAGCGGGTGTCGTCCGGGACGGACTCCGCGGCCATGACGAGCGACGCGGGGCCCAGGGTCGTACGGGCCCCGACCGTGCTGCCGGGCAGCACGATCCCGCCAGGGCCCAGTGTGGCGCCCTCACGGAGGACCACAGTATCCGTCCGCAAGATCCGGTCGTGGAAGAGGTGAGTCTGCAGGACGCAGCCGCGGTTCACGGTGGCCGCGTCCTCCAGGGTCACCAGGTCCGTCTCCGGCAGCCAGTAGCTCTCCACCCAGACGCCCTTGCCGATGCGGGCGCCGAGCCCGCGCAGCCACGCCGTCATCACCGGGGTCCCCGGCACGGCCCCGGCCAGCCACGGCACGGCCACAACCTCGACGAACGTGTCCGCCAGCTCGTTGCGCCACACGAAGGAACTCCACAGCGGATGCTCCCCGGTGCGGTGCCGCCCCACCAGCAGCCACTTCGCCACGACGGAGGTGAGCGCGGCCGCGGCCCCGGCCGCGAGCAGCACCAGCCCCGACAGCAGCGGCGCCCACGGCCCCAGCGCACACAGCGCCGCCACCGTCAGCGCGGCCAGCGCCGCCGAGCAGAACACCGGCACGATCCGGCACAGCTCCACCAGACCGCGCGCCCACAGCAGCCGGGCGGGCGGGTCGTAGGTGCGGCTCTGGTCCCCGCCGGCGGCACTGCGCGGCAGCTTCACCGGCGGCAGCCCCAGATACGAGGTGCCCTTCTTCGCCTTCTTGGGCGTCGCCGACAGCACGCCGACCAGGCCGCCGTCCGGCACGCTCCGCCCCGGCGCGGTCATCCCGGAGTTCCCGAGGAAGGCCCGCCGCCCGATCTCCGCGTGCCCGATCCGCACCCAGCCGCCACCCAGCTCGTACGGCGCGGTCAGCGTGTCGTCCGCCAGGAAGGCCCCGTCGCCGACCGTGGTCAGGCTCGGCAGCGCGAGCACGGTCGACACCTCGGCGCCCCGTCCGACGCGCATCCCCAGCAGCCGCAGCCACACCGGCGTGACCAGCCCGGCGTACAGCGGGAACAGCGTCTCCCGGGACCGGTCCATCAGCTGTGTCACGGTCCATGCCTGCCAGCCGACCCGGCTGTGCGTCGGGTGCGTGCCCTCGCGCAGCGCCAGGCTGAGCAGGCGTACGGCGACCAGGATCAGCAGCGCGTACGCCAGCCCGTAGGCGAGCGTGGCCGGGACGAGCCCGAGCGCGGCCCCGCGCAGGGTCCGGGCGAGGGAGGCGCCGGGCGCCACGAAGACCCGGGCGACCAGCAGTGCGGCCACGCCCGCGACGAGGGGCAGGGCATTGAGCGCGATGCCCGTCACGCCGTACATGAACCGCCAGTACGTGCCCCGCTGCGGCCGGTCCTTCGGCCAGTTGCGCTTGGCCTTGCCGAGCTTGACCGCGGGTGCGCCCGCCCACCGCTGACCGGTGGGCACCTGCCCGGTGACCGCCGACCCCGGCGCCACCTCGGCCCGCTTGCCGACCCGCGCGCCCGGGAACAGCATGCTGCGCGTCCCGACGACGGCGTGCGCGCCGACCCGCACCGGACCGACCTCCAGCCGGTCACCGTCCAGCCAGTACCCGCGCAGGTCCACCTCGGACTCCACGGCGGCCCCGCGCCCCAGCCGGAGCAGGCCGGTGACCGGCGGCAGCGAGTGCAGGTCCACCTCGGGCCCGACCCGGGCACCCAGCGCCCGCGCGTACCGCTCGAGCCACGAGCCGGTCAGCGCGGTGGCCCCGCTGAACTCGGCCAGCCGCTCGGCCGTCCACAGCCGCAGATGCAGGCTCCCGCCGCGCGGGTACCGCCCGGGCTGCAGGCCCCGCAGCAGCAGCCGCGCCCCACCCGCCGCGAGTGCGATCCGGCCGGGCGGGCTGAAGAACAGCAGGGCACCGGCCGCGAGCAGCCACCAGGGGGCGGTCGGCAGCCAGGTGTAGGCGGGCAGCAGGTTCCCGACGGCGGCCAGGACCACCGTCCAGCGCAGCCCGAGCAGGGTGAGCAGCGGGACGAGCAGCAGGAGCTGGACGGCCTGGGCGCCCAGCGGCACCGGCGCGACCGTCCGCCGCGCGCCGTCGTCCTGCGCCGAGGCCTCCAGGCGCCGGGCCAGCTTGCGCAGGGTGGGCTGCTGGTAGATGTCGAGGACGGCGGCGCTCGGGTAGCGGGTGCGCAGCCGGGTGGTGAGCTGGGCGGCGGCCAGGCTGCTGCCGCCGATCGCGAAGAAGTCGTCGCAGGCGCCGGTCACCGGGATGCCCAGCACCTCGGCCCACTGCTCGGCGAGCCAGGCCTCGGTGCCGTACAGATCGGCCTTGGGGGCCTCCACGCCCTCCAGCGGCCACGGCAGGGCGTTCCGGTCCACCTTCCCTGACGTCCGGGTCGGCAGCTCGGCGACGGGCGCGAGCAGCGGCACCAGCGCGGCGGGCAGCTCCGCGCGCAGCTTCTCGACGGCGGCCGCCCGGTCCCAGCCGTCCTGGGTGACGACGTACCCGACGAGGAGCTGGTTGCCGCTACGGGCGGTCCGCACGGCCGCCGCGGCCCCCGCCACACCGGGCAGCGCCTGCAGCGCGGCATCCACCTCGCCGAGCTCGATCCGCCGCCCGCCGAGCTTGATCTGCTCGTCGGCCCGCCCCAGGAAGATCAGTCCCTCGGGCTCGGCCTTGACCAGGTCACCACTGCGATACGCCCGCTCCCAGCCCAGCGACTCCAGCGGCGCGTACTTCTCCGCGTCCTTCTCCGGATCGAGATACCGCGCGAGCCCGACCCCGCCGATCACGAGCTGCCCGCTGCCCCCCAGGGCCACGGGCTCCCCGCTCTCGTCGACGACAGCGAGCTCCCACCCGTTCAGCGGCAGCCCGATCCGCACCGGCTCCTCACCCGTCAGGAGCGCCGCACAGGCCACGACGGTCGCCTCGGTCGGCCCGTAGGTGTTCCACACCTCGCGCCCCTCCGTGACCAGCCGCTGCGCCAGCTCGGGCGGGCAGGCCTCGCCGCCGAAGATCAGCAGCCGTACGTCGTTGAGGGTCTCGGGCTCCCACAGCGCGGCCAGCGTGGGCACGGTCGACACGACCGTGATCTCCTGCTCGACCAGCCAGGGCCCCAGATCGGCACCGCTCCTGACCTGCGACCGGGGCACGGGCACCAGACAGGCGCCGTACCGCCAGGCCAGCCACATCTCCTCGCAGGACGCGTCGAACGCGACGGACAGCCCCGCCATGACCCGGTCGCCGGGCCCGATCGGCTCGTCGGTGAGGAAGAGGGCCGCCTCCGCGTCCACGAACGCGGCGGCGCTGCGGTGCGTGACGGCCACGCCCTTCGGCTTCCCGGTGGACCCGGAGGTGAAGATGATCCAGGCGTCGTGCTCGACACCGGGCCGGGCGGCGGGGGAGCCGGTGGTGCCCTGGGTGGTGACGGTGTGACCGGCCCCGATGACGGCCCGTACGGCCGCCTCCCCGAACACCAACTCGGCCCGCTCGTCCGGATCCTCGGCGTCCACGGGGACGTAGGCGGCGCCGGCGGCGAGCACGGCGAGAATCGCCACGTACAGCTCATTGGTCCCGGAGGGAACCCGCACCCCGACCCGGTCCCCGAGCCCGACGCCCGCCTCGGCGAGCCGCCGCCGCAACCGCTCCACCTCCACGGCCAGACCGCGGTAGGTGAGGCGGTGGGTGCCGTCGTCCAGGGCGAGTTCGTCGGGGTACGACCGCACGGAGGCGTCGAAGACGTCGACCAGCGTGCGCGGTGAGGCGGCGGGCCCCGCGGAGAAGCGTGCCCTGTCGCCGAACTGCGTGCGGAACTCTTCGTCGAGCAGGCCGAGAGCACTGCTCTCGTCTATGGCTGCCATCGGTCCTCGCGTCTCGATCCCGGAAGCCTCCGGGGCGCTGGCGGGCCCGCAGGTCTGCCTGGGGTTGTCCGGCTCCAGCTCGGTAACAAGCCGGAAATATTAGTACGACGCTAGGCTTCGCCTCTTGGTCAAGCCACTCGGGAAGGCCGTCCGGGTGAGCGGGAGCGGACCGGACCGACAGCACTGACCTGCTGTTTTCATGCTCCACGAGAGATGCCCCACACGCACCGCAAGGGAGCGGACACACAGGGCAATTCGTGTCGCGCCGTTCGAAGTTCCGCACATGCAGCCGGTCGACGAAGCCGTAGCGGTGCGTCAGCTGCGCCCGCAGGAACACCTGCCCGCGCAGCACCGGCTGTACCTGCTCGGTGCGTACGTAGTCGCGCCGCGGGGCGTGCGGGACGGCGGCGGCGCAACCGGCGCTGCCCTTCAGTCACTTCCTGGTGGCCGGGTCGCCGAAGGGCGGCCGGGTGTCGCCACTCTCCGCTGCGCCGGTACTCCATGAACCAGCAGAACGGGCGGTAACAGGGAAAAGCAGAGGGCCCCTGATGAACAGGGGCCCTCACTGGTGTCCGAGGGGGGACTTGAACCCCCACGCCCGATAAAGGGCACTAGCACCTCAAGCTAGCGCGTCTGCCATTCCGCCACCCGGACAAGGTGTCTGTCGTGCGGGGTTTCCCTCGCGGCGACGAAGGAAACATTACCAGGCTTTCGGGGGTGGCTGATCACACCCCGTCCGCCGGTCCGGTTGCGCGTGAACGGCGTGTGACGGGCCGGGACCGGTCTTGGGCCCGGGGCCGGGCCGGAGGGAGGATGAGGGGGACCACCAGCAGACAGCGGAAGGACGCAGCGTGAGCGAGACGGACACGGCCAAGGGCGTCACCGGCGAGGACGAGGTCGTGGACCTCTGCCGCGAGCTGATCCGATTCGACACCAGCAACTACGGTGACCACTCGGGTCCCGGCGAGCGCAAGGCCGCCGAGTACGTCGCGGAGAAGCTCGCCGAGGTCGGGCTGGAGCCGAAGATCTTCGAGTCGCACCCGGGGCGCGCCTCCACCGTGGCCCGGATCGAGGGCGAGGACCCCTCCCGGCCCGCGCTGCTCATCCACGGCCACCTGGACGTCGTACCGGCCAACGCCGACGACTGGACCCACCACCCGTTCTCCGGTGAGGTCACCGACGGGTGCGTGTGGGGGCGCGGGGCCGTCGACATGAAGGACATGGACGCCATGACCCTCGCGGTCGTACGCGACCGGCTGCGCAGCGGGCGGCGGCCGCCGCGGGACATCGTGCTCGCCTTCCTCGCCGACGAGGAGGCCGGCGGCACGTACGGCGCCCGGCACCTGGTCGACAAGCACCCGGACCTGTTCGAGGGCGTCACCGAGGCGATCAGTGAGGTGGGCGGCTTCTCCTTCACGGTGAACGAGCAGCGGCGGCTGTACCTGATCGAGACAGCCCAGAAGGGCATGCACTGGATGAAGCTGACCGTGGCCGGCACTGCCGGACACGGGTCGATGATCCACCGGGACAACGCCATCACCGAGCTGTCCGAGGCAGTCGCCCGGGTCGGCCGGCACAAGTTCCCGGTGCGGGTCACCAAGACCACCCGGGCCTTTCTCGACGAACTCGGCGACGCGCTCGGCACCGAGCTGGACCCGGAGGACATGGAGGCCACCCTGGCCAAGCTCGGCGGGATCGCGAAGCTGATCGGCGCATCCCTGTCCAACACCGCCAACCCCACCCAGCTGAACGCCGGTTACAAGGTCAACGTCATCCCCGGCGAGGCCACCGCACACATCGACGGACGGTTCCTGCCGGGCCACGAGGAGGAGTTCCTCGCCGACATCGACCGGCTGCTCGGGCCCAACATCCGCCGCGAGGACGTGCACGCCGACAAGGCGATCGAGACCACCTTCGACGGGGCGCTCGTCGAGGCCATGCAGTCCTCGCTGCTGGCCGAGGACCCGACCGCCAAGGCGATCCCCTTCACGCTCTCCGCCGGCACCGACGCCAAGTCCTTCGACGACCTCGGCATCCGCGGCTTCGGCTTCGTGCCGCTCAAGCTGCCGCCGGAGCTGGACTTCGCCGGCATGTTCCACGGCGTGGACGAGCGGGTGCCGGTGGACGGGCTGAAGTTCGGCGTGCGGGTGCTCGACCGGTTCATCGACGCGTCGTGAAGTCTTGGGCCCAGGTAATTCGGGCGCCCGTACGAGATCGACTGAGAAGAGTGAATGCGACGATAAGCTCGTAGCTCCATTACTCCCTCCTCGTTACAGGTGATGCGATGCCGCACTGTGGATCGCATTTGCCTACAAGGAGGAATAATGATCAAGAAGGTCGTCGCTGCCGCCGCTGCCACCGGTGGTCTGGTTCTCGCCGGTGCGGGCCTGGCCGTTGCCGACTCGGGTGCCCAGGGTGCCGCCGTGCACTCGCCGGGTGTCATTTCCGGCAACGTCGTCCAGGTGCCCGTGCACGTCCCGGTGAACGTGTGCGGCAACACGATCAACGTGATCGGGCTCCTGAACCCCGCCTTCGGCAACACCTGCATCAACGACTGACGCCGACTTCCTGAGGGGCGTCTATCACGAGCCGTCGGCCTCGGGGCGCACATCATGCGCTGCGAGGCCGACCGGTCTTTTTCCGCGGAACTCCTTTTCGCGGAACGCACGGAGAATCGAAGGCAGGGGGGAATCCAGAAATGCGACAGGGCACCCGCAAGACCCTGATGACCATGGCGGCCGCCACCGGTGTGATCGCCGCCGCGAGCGGCTACGCACAGGCCGACTCGGGCGCGATCGGCTCTGCGGCCGGCTCGCCCGGCGTACTGTCCGGCAACACGGTGCAGGCACCGGTGCACGCGCCGGTGAACGTCTGCGGCAACACCGTGAACGTGGTCGGGCTCCTCAACCCGGCCGTTGGCAACAAATGCGCCAATCATGGCGGCGGCGATGCTGGGGGATACGGCGACTCGAGCGGCTCCGGCGGTTCCCACGCGGGCGGCCACACCGGTGACTCGCCGGGCGTCGGCTCGGGCAACACCGTCCAGGTGCCGATCGATGTCCCGGTGAACGTGTGCGGCAACAGCGTCGACGTCGTCGGGGCGGGCAACGCCACCACGGGCAACGACTGTGCCAACGGCGGCGGTCAGCAGAGCCTGCCGCCGGGCGGCGGGCCCGGCAACCCCGGGCATCCGGGCGAGCCGGGGCACCCCGGACATCCGGGTCAGCCCGGTCACCCCGGTACGCCGGGCCACCCCGGCACGCCCGGTCACCCGGGTACGCCCGGTCAGCCTGGGCACCCGGGGACTCCGGGCCACCCGGGGACCCCGCCCGGCAACGGCGGCCGCACCCCCCACGGCTCGTCCCAGGTCGAGCAGCAGGGCGGACACTCCAGCACGTACCTGAGCACCGCCCAGCTCGCCCACACCGGCAGTGACCTGCCGCTGGGCCTCGCACTGCCGGCGAGCGCGGGCGCGCTGCTCGCGGGCGTCGTGCTGTACCGCAAGGCCCGGGCCTCGGCGTAGCGCGACAGCACCCGGAAAACGGAGCGGGCCCTGCCAGGACGGCGGGGCCCGCTCCGTTCATGCGTGCTGTCTCACCACGTGGCCCGCACCTGGCGGATGATCCGTCGGCGCAACCGCACCCTGCGGCTGCCGTCTCGCAGCAGGCTCAGTCGGTCCAACTCCCAGTGTCCGTACTCGGCATGGTCCGTCAGCAGACGTGTCGCCTCCTTGCGGGACACCCCGCGCGGTACGTACACGTCGACAAATTCGTATTCCGGCATCGCATCTATTGTGCGGGCTGGTGCCCGGTACGGATAGCGTCTGCACTATGTCTGATGCTGCGCAGCCCACCGCTGCCGAGGTACGCGCCGCCGCCGAGGCGGTCAAGACCGCGCTCGACCGTCACCTGGCGGCGGTCGAACGCAGGTCGGGGGAGGACGACCCGGCTGTCTACGAGGCGTTCAACGAGCTGGCCGCGGCCGCCGAGGTGTACGACGAGCTGCTCTACGACCGCTACGACGAGGTCACGCCCTTCGAGATCCCCGGTGCGGACGACTCGCTGCCGCCGTACGCGGGCCCCGAGGAACCGAACGCGATCAGTGTCCTGATCCGACGCGACTACGCCGTGGCGGAGCCCCAGCGGCTGCTGGCACAGGCCCAGCGGGTCGAAGCGGTGGAGTACGAGGACGACGGCGGCGCGGGGGAGGACGCCGCCGGTACGGTCCACGGGGCGCTGGGTGTCCTGTTCGGCGAGTTCGAACCGGACGAGATCGCTTCCCGGCACAAGGAGTTCGGCCTGGAGGAGGGCGACTCCACGCTCTGGGTCACGGCCGCGGACGAGCCGGCCGAGCCCGGGGAGTGGCTGGAGGCGCCGTTCGAGCAGGTCGACCCGCAGCGGGTGGTGTGCCGGTTCGACGTCAGCGCGGTGTTCGACGAGGACGTCTCCGACGACGTCGACGAGGAGGACGACCTCGAGTTCGACGGCGAGGAGGACGAGGACCTGGAGCCGCTGGACGCCGAGCGGTGACGTGAGGCGGCGGTGCCGTGGGGCCGGACGCCCCGTACGGCACCGCCGGAATCCGCCGTTGTGGCTGATCGACCCTGCGGTTCGATCGCCGTTGCGGCGGAGAAGACGTCAGCCGGCCGACGGGACCTGCGTGCGCAGCAGCGTCTGCAGGCGCGTCGTACGGGGCTTGGCCAAGACCTCGGCGACCGCCTTCGGCAGGGCCTGCTCCACACCGTGCACCACCGACAGGTGCCGCTCCGCCCGGCCGAACGCCGTGTACACCCAGGGTCTGCTGAGCGTCTGCGCGGCGTCGCCGGGCAGCACGACCACCGCGGCCGGCCAGCGACCGCCCACCGCCTGGTGCGCGGTCAGCGCCCAGCCGTGCCGTACGCACTGCTCCACCCGCTCCCGCGGTACGACGACGGGAGCGCCCGCGCACTCCAGGTGCAGCCCGTCGGCGTCGGCGTTCACCACTCGGCCCGGCACCGTACGGCCCGGGGCGGGGGAGTAGGCGATCCGGTCGCCGGCGTCGAAGCCGCCGAAACGGCCGGGTCCCGGGTTGAGGCGTTCCTTCAAAGCGGAGTTGAGTGCCCGGGTGCCCGCAGCGCCGCCGTGGCCCGGGGTGATCACCACGGTCTGCTCGGCCGGCACACCGATGGCCCGCGGCACCGAGTCCGCGACCAGCTGCACGGTCCGGTGCACGGCCTCGCCGGCGTCCCGCACCGGGACGATCACGATCTCCTTGCCGGGCGCCTCGACCTGGTTCAGCTCGCCGACGCCGATGGCGGAGACCAGCTCGCCGAGCGGGCCGGGGTCCGGGGTCCGGGAGGCGATCTGCGGGCAGGCACGGGCCGCGAGCAGGTCGGCGAAGACCCGCCCGGGTCCGGCCGACCACAGCACCGCGGGGTCGCCGCTCAGCACCAGACGGGCGCCGTCGGACAGCGACTCCACCAGCATCGCGGCGCTCTCCACGTCGAGTTGGGGCGCGTCGAGCACGATCAGCAGGTCGAGGTCCAGGGCGCCGTCCGCATCCCGGCCGGGGCCCTCGGCGCCGGACAGGAGACCGGCGACGGTGCCCACGGCCCCCTCCGCTCCTGCGCCCACCAGCGCGGCGAGGCGACGGCTGCCGTCGGCGGTGTGGCAGACGGCGAAGGCCCGCAGACCGGCGGCGCGGGCTGCGCCGAGCAAGGCGGCCGGTTCGGCGCGGGCCGCCTCGGCGCCGGTGTGCAGCACCAGGCCGTGCCCGGCGACCGCACGGACCAGTTCGGCAGCACCGCCGGCCGCCCCGGCCGCGGCCGCCTCCCACCGCTCGGCAGCTTCCTCGGACGGCGAGTTGACCAGGCGGGCCAGGCCGTCGGCGAGGCTCTCCTCGGCGAGCGCGTACCGCTCGAGGCCGACGAGGACGCGGACCGGGCGCTCCTCCTCCTCGTCGTCCTCCTCCTGCGGGGCCGGGGCGCCGGGCTCCTCCAGGGCGTCCTGGAAGACCAGCGCCTCGCCCTCGGCGATGGTGTCCTGCACGGCCGCGTCCGCGTCGGGCACGCCCCGCTGGGCCAGGGCCGCGGTGAGCGCCGGCAGTTCCAGGGTGGTGTGCCCGGCCAGCGCCGCCTGCTCCAGCAGCCAGACGGTCACCGCGCGGACCCGCCGCTCGTCGTCCGGACCGCAGGCCGCCCCGAGCAGCGCCCGCGCGAACCCGTCGGCCTGCTCCGGCCGGACGCCGCCGATCCGCAGCAGCTGCCAGGGGTCCTCCCGGAGCGCGGTGTCGGCGCCCTCGCCGAGGGCTGTCGCCACCTGGGGCGCGAGGGCCTCGGGTGCGCCGCCCTCGCGCAGCACACGCCGCACGGTCTCGACGGCCTCGGCGGCGGGGGCGGCGGGTGCGGTGGCGGCCGGGGCGGGCTGGGGACGCCGTACGGGTTCCGGGGCGGGGCGGCGCGGGGCCGGCTCAGGCTCGGCGAAGGCCGTGGCGACCGGCTTCTCGCCGCTCTCCACCGCGCGGACCGCGGCGAGCAGGTCGGCGGCCTTGCCGCTCAGCTTGGTGCCGCTCTCGATGGGCCCCTTCTTCTCGGCCTTGCGTCGCTCGATCCGCTCCCGCTCGATCTGCTGCGCGGCCAGCTCGGCCTCGGCCTCCGACCGCCCGGGCGCGGCTTCGCCCTCGGCCGTCCCGCCGGCGGTGGTCTCGCCCTCTGCGGTCTCGGCAGCAGTGGTCTCGGCAGCGGTGGTCCCACGGCTGTCGTCGGCCGCCGTGTCCTGCTCCGGGGTTTCCGGGCTCTCCGGGTTCTCCGGGGTCCCCGGCCCGGCGTCCTCCGTGGTCTCCGGCTCCGTGCTCACAGCGTGCTCCAGTCGTGATCGGGATAGCGGTGCACGGGCGCCGACACATCGTCGAGCGCCCGGCAGATCTCGTCAGGAAGATTAAGCGCCTCCACTGACAACGCCGCCGTGAGCTGCTGCGCGTTGCGCGCGCCGACGATCGGGGCGGCCACTCCGGGCCGGTCCCGGACCCAGGCGAGGGCCACCTGGAGCGGGGTGACCGCGAGCCCGTCGGCGGCTGTCTGCACCGCGTCCACGATGCGCGTCGCGGTGTCGTCGAGATACGGCGCGACGAACGGCGCCAGGTGCTCGGAGGCGCCGCGCGAGTCCGGGGGAGTGGTGTGCCGGTACTTGGCGGTCAGCACGCCGCGGCCCAGCGGGGAGGAGGGCAGCAGGCCGACGCCCAGGTCGAGCGCGGCGGGCAGCACCTCCCGCTCGACGCCGCGCTGGAGCAGCGAGTACTCCAGCTGCGTACTGGCCAGCCGGGTCCGGGTGCCCGGTGCGGCGAGCTGCCAGGTGGCCGCCTTGGCGAGTTGCCAGCCGCAGAAGTTGGAGACGCCCGCGTACCGGGCGCGACCGCTGCTCACCGCCAGGTCGAGGGCCTGGAGCGTCTCCTCTAGCGGGGTGTCGGGGTCGAAGGCGTGGACGTGCCAGATGTCGACGTGGTCGGTGCCGAGCCGGGCCAGCGAGGCGTCCAGCGCGGCGAGCAGATGGCCGCGGGAGCCGTCGAAGCGCCGGTCGGGGTCGGGGACGCTGCCCGCCTTGGTCGAGATCACCAGGTCCCGGCGCGGTACCAGTCCGTCCATCAGCTGTCCGAGCAGATACTCCGCCTCGCCGTCGCCGTAGACGTCCGCGGTGTCGACGAGGGTTCCGCCGGCCTCCCAGAACGCCTTCAGCATGTCCGCGGCGTCGTGCTCGTCGGTGTCCCGGCCCCAGGTGAGGGTGCCGAGTCCGATCCGGGACACGCGCAGGCCTGTGCGGCCGAGATGCCTCTGCTCCATGTGCGCGAGATTACTGGCCAGAACTGGTGCGGTGGGTTGCCTGTGGACAACTCCGTCCGGTGTGATCGGCCGGGCCGGGCGGCTCCGATCCCCGGCATGCCCTGCCCGCCGGCCCCGACCCCGCGCTATGGTCTCCGCCAAGGGACGTTACTCACGGGTAAGGGGAATCGGCCATGCAGCTCGGGATCAACCTCGGCTACTGGGGTGCCGGGATGGACGCGGACAATCTGGCCGTGGCGCAGGAGGCCGAGCGGCTGCGCTACTCCGTGTGCTGGGCCGCCGAAGCGTACGGCTCGGACGCGGCCACGGTGCTCACCTGGGTCGCCGCCCAGACCGAGCGCATCGACGTCGGCTCGGCCATCTTCCAGATCCCGGCCCGGCAGCCGGCGATGACGGCGATGACCGCGGCGACGCTGGACTCGCTCTCCAAGGGCCGCTTCCGGCTCGGCCTCGGCGTCTCCGGGCCGCAGGTCTCCGAGGGCTGGTACGGCGTCAAGTTCGACAAGCCGCTGGCCCGCACGCGCGAGTACGTGGAGATCGTCCGGAAGGCGATGACGCGCGAGCGGCTGTCGTACGAGGGCGAGCACTGGACGCTGCCGCTGCCCGGCGGTCCGGGCAAGCCGATCAAGCTGACCGTGCACCCGGAGCGCGAGCACATCCCGCTGTACATCGCCGCCATCGGCCCCAAGAACCTGGAGCAGACCGGTGAGATCGCCGACGGCGCGCTGCTGATCTTCCCCTCGGCCGAACACCTCGAGGACACCGCGGTCAAGTACCTGCGGGCGGGCCGGGAGAAGGCCGGCAAGACCCTCGACGGGTTCGACATCTGCCCGACGCTGCCGCTCGCCGTCGGCGACGACAAGGACGTGCCCCGGCTGGCCGACACCTTCCGCCCCTACACGGCGCTGTACGTGGGCGGCATGGGCAGCCGCAAGCAGAACTTCTACAACCAGCTCGCCCAGCGCATGGGGTACGAGAAGGAGGCCGCCGAGATCCAGGACAAGTACCTGTCCGGGGACAAGGAGGGGGCCGCGGCGGCCATCCCGCAGGACCTCATCGACAAGACCACGCTGCTCGGCTCGGTGGAGCGCATCGCCGACCGCATGAAGGCCTACGCCGCCGCCGGGGTCACCACCCTCACCCTCGCCCCCGCCGGCTTCACGCTGGACGAGCGGCTCGCTTCCCTGCGGGCCGGCACCGAGGCCATGGAGCGCGCCGGGCTCGCCTGACAGGGGGAGTTTCCGCGGCCGTGGTGGGGGCTCGGGGGTCTTCCCCGCCACGGCCGTCACGGGGAACAACGCGCCGGGCGCCGCGCGGTTACGACCCCGGCGCTCCGCCTTTCGGCCGAGTCGACCTGCACAGCTGTTGCGGCTCCCCTCTGTCCGCATTTGACTCGTTCTTGGCGGAATCCTGCAGAGAGGTGTCTGCCATGTTCTCGGCCAAGAGTCTGTTCCAGGAGATCCTCGACGACGACGAGTCCTTCCGGCTCTTCTGTTCCATCGCCGCCAGCGGGGAGTCCCAGGGCGGCTGGGAGAACGGTCGGATCTCCGTGCTGGTACCGCAGAGCGAACAGGCGATGGCCCCCAAGATCGCCCGGCACGGCGCCGACGAGGACAAGCACGGGCGCATCTTCGACGCCCTGCTGAAGAAGCGCGGCCTCATCCCGGTCCCGGTCCCGCCCGAGACCGACTACACGATGCTCCTGGAGCGCGAGGGCATCGGTCTCGCCCACGAGAAGCTCAAGCGGGACGAGCCGCTCACCGTGCGGGACCTCATCGTCTACCTCTCGCACAGCCGGGTCACCGAACAGCGGGCCTCCGAACAGATGGAGATGCTCCGCAGGCACTTCGGCGACCATCCCGAGGTCGGCAGGGCGGTACGGATGATCTCGGGCGACGAGGACAACCACCTCGCCTACGCGCACGAGGAACTGCTCCGCTTCGCCGCCGCCGGACACGGCCGCCTCATCCAGCGCACCCTGCGCGAGTGCGCGCTCGCCGAGATCCGCGTCTACCGCGACGTCAGCCTCGCCGTGATGGCCCACATGGGCCGCGTCCTCGGCTGGCCGCGGGCCAGGTCGGCGGCTCTGGCTGCCGGTATCCACGCCGTGTACGCCTACGAGCGGCTGGCCGGCTGGCACCGCATGGTGAGCCTGCGCATGCCCGAGCGCCGCAACGCCCTCGGCGGGCCCGCCACCCCCGCCCCCGAGTACGCCTGAGTCGCGCTCACAGCCAGCCGCGCCGCTTGAAGGTCCGGTACAGCAGCACCTCCAGGGCGGCCATCAGCAGGATCACCGCCGGGTAGGACCACAGCCAGTGCAGCTCGGGCATGTGGTCGAAGTTCATGCCGTAGATCCCCGCCATCATGGTGGGAACGGCTGCCATCGCCGCCCAGGCCGAGATCTTCCGCATGTCGTCGTTCTGCCGCACGCTCATCTGCGCCAGATGTGCCGACAGGATGTCCGACACCAGCCGGTCCAGGCCCTCCACGGACTCGTTCACGCGCGCGAGGTGGTCGTTCACGTCCCGGAAGAAGGGCCGCGCCTTCTCGTGCACGAAGGGCACCGCGATGCCGAGCGTGCCGGTACCGGCCAGCCGGGTCAGCGGCACCGCCAGCGGCACGGTGGCCCGGCGGAACTCCAGGATCTGCCGCTTGAAGGTGTAGATCCGGGACGCGGTGTGGCGGGTGCCGCCGCGCTCCGGCTGGAACACCTCGGCCTCCAGCTCCTCCAGGTCCGTCTGCAGCTCCGTCGCCACTTCCAGGTAGTGGTCGACGGTGGCGTCGGCGATCGCGTACAGCACCGCTGTGGGGCCCTTGGCCAGCATCTCCGGGTCCTCCTCCAGCCGGTGCCGCACGGCCGCGAGCGGCGAGCCCTCGCCGTGCCGCACGGTCACCACGAAGCCGTCACCGACGAAGACCATGACCTCGCCGGCCGAGACGGTGTCGCTCTTGGGCTCGTACACCACCGGTTTGAGGACCATGAACAGCGAGTCGTCGTACACCTCCAGCTTGGGCCGCTGGTGCGCCTTCAGGGCGTCCTCGACCGCCAGCGGATGCAGCGCGAACTCCTGGGTGACCAGGTCGAACTCCCGCTCCGACGGCTCGTACAGCCCGATCCACACGAAGCCGCCGGCCGCCCGCGCCTCGTCCAGGGCGTCGGACAGTTCCTCCGGGCCCTCGGTACGGTGACCGTCCCGGTAGATGGCGCAGTCCACGATCACGGAGCGCATTCTCCCCTCGACCGGCCGCCTGCGCATGTCGTGATGCGCTTACGCTGGGCGGCATGCCCACGCTGATCCTCGTCAGGCACGGACGGTCGACCGCCAACACTTCGGGTGTGCTCGCCGGGTGGACGCCAGGCGTCGCCCTCGACGAGCGGGGGGCCGCACAGGCCGCCGCACTGCCCGGCCGCCTCGCGGGGCTGCCGATCTCCGAGGTCGTCGTCAGCCCCCTGGAACGCTGTCGGGAAACCGTACGGCCGCTGCTGGAAGCCCGGCCCGGGCTGCGCGCCCACACCGACGAACGGATCGGTGAGTGCCACTACGGCGACTGGTCCGGCCGCAAGCTCGCCGAGCTCAAGGACGAGCCGCTGATGGAGGTCGTCCAGGCACACCCCTCGGCCGCGGCCTTCCCCGGCGGCGAGTCGATGCGGGCCATGCAGACCCGCGCCGCCGAGGCCGTACGCGAGTGGAACGCGCGCGTGGAGCGCGACCACGGCGCCGACGCCGTCTACCTGATGTGCTCGCACGGCGACATCATCAAGTCACTGGTCGCGGACGCCCTCGGACTGCATCTCGACCTGTTCCAGCGGATCTCGGTGGAACCGTGCTCCGTCACCGCGATCCGCTACACCCGCCTCCGGCCGTTTCTCGTTCGTCTCGGCGACACCGGCGATTTCGCCTCCCTTGCCCCGCGCGAGGAACCTCCGGGGGAAGACGCACCGGTCGGGGGCGGTGCGGGCGCACCGTGATCGTCGGGCGCAGTAGGGTGAAGCGATCCGCACAGTCGTCTTCACGCACGGCCCGCACCGCACCCGCTCTCGAATCCCATGGAGACAGGACGTGTCCCGTCAGGTGTTCCTCTACGATCCGCCGGACCGCTTCGTGGCGGGCACGGTAGGACTGCCCGGACGCCGTACGTTCTTCCTCCAGGCCACCGCAGGTTCCCGGGTGACCAGCGTGGCTCTGGAGAAGACCCAGGTGGCCGCGCTCGCCGAGCGCATGGACGAGCTGCTGGACGAGGTCGTACGCCGTAGTGGCGGCAGCGCTGCCGTCCCCGCCATGGCCCCCACCGAGGTCGCCGACACCGGCCCGCTGGACACCCCCATCGAGGAGGAGTTCCGGGTCGGCACCATGGCCCTGGCCTGGGACGGCGAGGAACAGCGCATGATCGTGGAGGCCCAGGCCCTCGTGGAGCTGGACGCCGACACCGAGGAGGACCTCGCCGAGGCCGAGGAGCGGCTGCTCCAGGACGAGGAGAACGGGCCCCCGATGCTGCGGGTCCGGCTGACCGGCGCGCAGGCCAGGGCCTTCGCCAAGCGCGCCCTGGACGTCGTCAACGCCGGGCGGCCGCCGTGTCCGCTGTGCAGCCTCCCGCTCGACCCGGAAGGACACGTATGTCCGCGCCAGAACGGATACCGCCGCGGAGCGTGACCGCCGCCGAACTGCTCACCAGTGGTGAGCTGAAGGTGCGCGGCCGCATCCGCGAGGCGTCCAACGCGGCGCTGTTCTGCACGGTCGCCTACGACGGGCAGGAAGCTTCCTGCGTGTACAAGCCGGTCGCCGGCGAGCGCCCGCTGTGGGACTTCCCCGACGGCACCCTGGCCGGCCGCGAGGTGGCCGCCTACGAGGTCTCCGAGGCCACCGGCTGGGGGCTCGTCCCGGCGACCGTGCTGCGCGACGGTCCCTACGGCGAGGGCATGTGCCAGCTGTGGATCGACGTGAGCGCCGAGGCCGAGCTGCTCGCCCTGGTCGACGGCGAGGAGCCCGAGCCCGGCTGGAAGGCGATCGGGTTCGCCGAGGTCGGCGAGGGCCGCACCGCGCTGCTGGTGCACGCCGACGACGAGCGGCTGCGCCGCCTCGCCGTCCTGGACGCGGTGATCAACAACGCCGACCGCAAGGGCGGCCACCTGCTGCCCACCGTGGACGGCCGGCTCTACGGCATCGACCACGGGGTCGCCTTCAACGTCGAGAACAAGCTCCGCACGCTGCTGTGGGGCTGGGCCGGTGAGCCGCTCACCCCGGAGGCCGTCGAGGTGCTCCAAAGGCTGAGGACGACCCTTGCCGACGGCGGGGAGCTGGCCGTGCGGCTGGCCGGACTCATCACGACGGCCGAAATCGATGCCACGCGCGCGCGTGTCGAGGGGCTGCTGGCCGCCGGCCACCACCCGGAGCCGAGCGGGGAGTGGCCGGCGATCCCCTGGCCACCGGTGTAAGCACATCCGGGGCCGATGTACAAGAAGGCCCGACAGGCCATCCGGCCTGATCCCGTTCGTATCGGCAGCGCGTGGCCGGTTAGGCTCATGTACATGCATGCCTGGCCCGCTTCCGAGGTCCCCGCCCTGCCTGGTCAGGGCCGCGACCTGAGGATCCACGACACCGCGACCGGCGGCCTCGTCACCCTCGACCCCGGTCCCGTCGCCCGTATCTACGTCTGCGGCATCACGCCGTACGACGCGACCCACATGGGTCACGCGGCGACCTACAACGCGTTCGACCTCGTTCAGCGCGTGTGGCTCGACACCAAGCGGCAGGTTCACTACGTCCAGAACGTCACCGACGTCGACGATCCGCTGCTGGAGCGCGCGGAGCGGGACGGCGTCGACTGGGTCGCCCTCGCCGAGCAGGAGACGACCCTCTTCCGCGAGGACATGACGGCCCTGCGGATGCTCCCGCCCCAGCACTACATAGGCGCCGTCGAGGCGATACCCGGGATCGTCCCGCTCGTGGAGCGGCTGCGCGACCTCGGCGCGGCCTACGAGCTGGAGGGCGACGTCTACTTCTCCGTCGAGTCCGACCCGCACTTCGGCGAGGTCTCCAACCTGGACGCGGCCGCGATGCGGCTGCTGTCCGCCGAGCGCGGCGGCGACCCGGACCGCCCGGGCAAGAAGAACCCGCTCGACCCGATGCTGTGGATGGCCGCCCGTGAGGGCGAGCCCAGCTGGGACGGCGGCTCGCTCGGCCGCGGCCGCCCCGGCTGGCACATCGAGTGCGTGGCCATCGCCCTCGACCACCTCGGCATGGGCTTCGACGTCCAGGGCGGCGGCTCCGACCTGGCCTTCCCGCACCACGAGATGGGCGCCTCGCACGCCCAGGTGCTCACCGGCGAGTTCCCCATGGCCAAGGCGTACGTGCACGCCGGCATGGTCGCCCTGCACGGCGAGAAGATGTCCAAGTCCAAGGGCAACCTCGTCTTCGTCTCGAAGCTACGCCGGGACGGTGTCGACCCGGCCGCCATCCGGCTGTCCCTGCTCGCCCACCACTACCGCTCCGACTGGGAGTGGACCGACCAGGTGCTCCAGGACGCCGTGGACCGTCTCGGCCGCTGGCGCGCGGCCGTCTCCCGGCCCGACGGCCCGTCCGCCGACGCACTGGTGGAGGAGATCCGCGAGGCCCTCACGAACGACCTGGACGCCCCCGCTGCGCTCGCCGCCGTGGACCGCTGGGCGGCCCGCCAGGAGGCGGAGGGCGGCGCCGACACCGCCGCGCCCGGTCTCGTGACCCGGGCGGTGGACGCGCTGCTCGGCGTGGCCCTGTAACCGCAGATACGACGAAGGGGCGGTTCCCGGCAAGGGAACCGCCCCTCTTTCGTTGTCCCGATCCGTCGGCTCAGTCCTCCGACGTGTCCGCGTCGCCGCCCTCGGACGAACCCTCGGCGGAGCCATCGGCGGGACCGTCGGCGGAATCCTCCGAGGAGCCTTCCGTGGTCCCGGAGGCTCCCGGCCTCGGCGGCCGGGGCGGCCGGGCCTTGCCGCCGGGGCTGTCCCGCAGGTACGTGGCGTCCCCGCCGTCCGCCGTGGCGTGCCCGCCCGGCGGGCTGACGTCCCGGCGCCGCAGATACCGCTCGAACTCGCGGGCGATCGCCTCGCCGGAGGCCTCCGGCAACTCGGCGGTGTCCCGGGCCTCCTCCAGCGTCTGGACGTACTCGGCGACCTCGCTGTCCTCGGCCGCCAGCTGGTCCACGCCCACCTGCCAGGCGCGCGCGTCCTCGGGCAGCTCGCCCTGCGGGATGCGCAGGTCGAGCAGGTCCTCCAGCCGGTTCAGCAGAGCCAGCGTGGCCTTCGGGTTGGGTGGCTGGGAGACGTAGTGCGGTACGGCCGCCCAGAGCGACACCGCCGGGACGCCCGCGTGCGTGCACGCCTCCTGCAGGACACCGACGATGCCCGTCGGGCCCTCGTACTTGGTCTCCTCCAGGTCCATGCGGCGGGCCAGGTCCGGGTCGGACGTGACGCCACTGACCGGGACCGGACGCGTGTGCGGGGTGTCACCGAGCAGAGCGCCCAGGATGACCACCAACTCCACACCCAGCTCGTGCGCGAAGCCGAGCAGCTCGTTGCAGAACGAGCGCCAGCGCATGGACGGTTCGATGCCGCGGACCAGCACCAGGTCCCGCGGCTTCTCGCCGCCGACCCGAACCACCGACAACCTTGTCGTCGGCCACGTGATCTTGCGCACTCCGCCGTCCATGAACACCGTGGGGCGGTTCACCTGGAAGTCGTAGTAGTCCTCGGCGTCGAGCGCCGCGAACACCTCGCCCTTCCACTCGCGTTCCAGATGCGCGACCGCCGTGGAGGCGGCGTCGCCGGCATCGTTCCAGCCCTCGAACGCGGCCACCATGACTGGGTCGATCAGCTCGGGAACCCCCTCCAGCTCGATCACCCAGTGCCTCCTTCCGACGTGCCCTCGCCTGACGTCCCAACCTTACGGCGTCCGGCGGGGGCGTCCGCAGCCCCCCGGGCCGGGGGATGCACGGATCACTGCCCCGTTCGCCACCTCGGAACACCCCAGCGCTGTAGTCGGGCAAGTGGGCCGACCCAAGGGGCGCGGGGAACTGCGCGACCAGCCACAACGAACCGGTACCGACAAGACGGCCCGCACCTCGGCGGCGCCTCCCCCGGCCGAAGTCACAGCGTGGACCGCAGCCACTGCTCCACGCTCGCGATGTGCACGGTGGCCCAGGAGCGGGCCGCCTCCGCGTCCCGGTCGCGCAGGGCGGCGAGGATCGCCCGGTGTTCGCGCAGGGTGCGGCTGACCGCGTCCTCCTGGGTGAGCCCCCGCCAGATCCGGGCCCGGGTGGTGGGCCCCGACAGGCCGTCAAGCAACGAGCACAGCACCGAGTTGCCCGCGCTCTGCACGATGCCCCGGTGGAACTCCAGGTCGCAGGCGACCAGTTCCTCCACCGACGGCTCGGCGCCGAGCGCGTCCAACTGGGCCGAGAGCGAGTCCAGTTGCTGCTCGCTGATCCGCGAGGCCGCCATCGCGGTCGCGGCCGGCTCCAGGATCCGGCGCACGGCCAGGAACTCCAGCACCGTGTCGTCACGGTGGAAGTCCACGACGAAGCTCATCGCCTCCAGCAGCAACTGCGGATCGAGGCTGGTGACGTAGGTGCCGTCGCCCTGTCGCACGTCCAGGATCCGGATCAGCGACAGGGCCCGTACGGCCTCCCGCAGCGAGTTGCGGGACAGGCCCAGGTCGGCGGCGAGTTCGCTCTCCTTCGGCAGCCGGTCACCGGGGCGCAGGGCACCGGAGACGATCATGTCCTTGATCTTCTCGATCGCCTCGTCGGTGACTGCCATGACCGGCCTCCCAGTGGCTCAGACATCGGATGTCTCAGCACATTATGGGGGCACTGGGGGGAACGTCGGTGAGGACCGTCAGCCGAAGGCCTTCACGGCCTGGTAGTACGTCCACGCGGTGCTGGTGCAGGCGGTCTTCGTGGCGCCGCTGTAGTTGGCGCACACGCGCTTGAGGTCCTCGTACAGGGCGCTGTCGAGGCGGGCCTTGTTGGTGCTGAAGGTGCCGGCCGCCTTGTAGTTGCGGTAGCCGAAGTCGTGCCGGGCGCAGGACATGGCGAAGGGGAAGCCGAACGGGTTGTCCGGCGAGTCGGAGCAGTAGTCGGTCGACCAGTCGAACCCGTAGGCGGACCAGGCCGACTGGTTGGCGCGCGCCGCGGCCCAGGCGTTGTAGCTGGACGAGGTGGTCTGGGTGAAGTCGGTGAGCACCTGGGGCTTGTCGGCCGGAGCCGCGGTGGCCGCGGTGGCGCTGGCCGTGACGGTGATGAGGGCCAGGGCCGAGGCGGCGAGGCCGGTGGCGAGTCTGCGGTGCATCCCACACCTCCATGAAGAACCGCGATCCGTCCGTCGGATCGCGGTTCATGACCATGGAGGTGGCGGCTATAGCCCGCCTTTACCGCCACAAGAGCGCGGCTTCACTGCTCCGGGCGCAATGCGTGCATGCGAAGAGGGGCGGCTCCGTCGGCGCGGAGCCGCCCCTCTCGTCGCTACGGCTCCTCGTGCGGGAGGAGCCGTCCCTCATCCGTTCCGGCCCCGGTCAGGGGGAGGGGCCGGCCGGGGCCTACTTCTTGTCGAGCAGGCCCTGGACCTTGTCGCGGACCTCGTCCGTGGCCAGGCCACGGATGGTCAGCGTGGTGCGGCGGCGCAGCACGTCGTCCGCCGTCTCGGCCCACTCGTGGTCGCGGGCCCACACGACCTGCGCCCAGATCTCCGGGGCGTCCGGGTGGACGCGCTCGGCCAGCTCCGGGCTCTCGTTCGCCAGTCGGGCGATGTCGAAGGCCAGCGAGCCGTAGTGGGTGGCCAGGTGCTTGGCGGTGTCGGCGGCCATGCGCGGGCCGGGCGCCGGGTGGTCCACCAGGAGGCGGTGGGCGACGGCGCGCGGGTTGGCGACACCGGGCAGCGGGAGCTTCTTCGGCAGCGAGGAGATGGGCTCGAAGTCGTCGCCGAGCGGGTGGCCCGGCAGCTCCTCCAGCTTCTGCATCACCGTGCGGCCGATGTGACGGAAGGTCGTCCACTTGCCGCCGGCGACCGACAGCATGCCGGCCTTGCCCTCGGTGACGACGGTCTCGCGCTTGGCCTTGGCCGTGTCACCGGGACCGCCCGGCAGCACACGCAGGCCGGCGAAGGCGTAGGTGATCAGGTCGCGCTGCAGCTGCTGGTCCCGGACGGAGAACGCGGCCTCGTCCAGGATCTGGGCGATGTCCTTCTCGTCGACCGCGACGTCCGCCGGGTCGCCCTCGTACTCCTCGTCGGTGGTGCCGAGCAGCAGCATGTCCTCCCAGGGGAGGGCGAAGGTGATGCGGTACTTGTCGATGGGGGTCGCCAGCGCGGCCTTCCAGGGGGAGGTGCGCTTCAGGACCAGGTGCGCACCCTTGGACAGGCGGATGGACGGGGCCGCGTTCGGGTCCTCCATCCGGCGCAGGTGGTCGACCCAGGGGCCGGTCGCGTTCAGCACCAGGCGGGCGTTGGCCCCGAACTCCTCGCCGGATATGCGGTCCCGGAGGTCGGCGCCGGTGACCCGGCCCTTGGTGAAGCGCAGGCCGGTGACCTCGGCGTGGTTGAGGACGACCGCGCCCGCCTCGACGGCCGCGCGGACCGTCATCAGCGCCATGCGCGCGTCGTTCATCTGGTCGTCGCCGTACACGGCCACGGCCTTGAGGTTCTCGGTGCGCAGCTCGGGCACGTCCTGCGCCGCCTTGGCGGGGGAGAGCAGGTGGCCGACGCCGTCGCCGAACGCGGAGAGCGCGGAGTAGGCGAAGACGCCCGCGCCGAGCTTCGCCGCGCCGTGCGGCCCGCCCTTGTACACGGGGAGGTAGAAGGTGAGCGGGTTCGCCAGGTGGGGGGCCACCTGGCGGGAGACCGCACGGCGCTCGAAGTGGTTCTCCGCCACCAGCTTCACCGCGCCGGTCTGCAGGTAGCGCAGACCGCCGTGGAGCAGCTTGGAGGAGGCGGAGGAGGTGGCGCCGGCGAAGTCGCCGGCGTCGACCAGCGCCACCCTGAGTCCGGACTGCGCGGCGTGCCAGGCGGTGGAGATGCCCAGGATGCCGCCGCCGATCACAAGAAGGTCGTACGACGCCTTGGAGAGCTGCTCCCTGGTCTCGGCCCGGCTCGGGTTGGAGCCGGAGGCCGGGTGCGTCCCCAGGGCAGGCACGGACTTCAGGGTGGACTGACTGGTCATGTCGGGTACTTACTCCTCGTCAGAGCTGTCTGAGCGGTTCGGGCCGCTCAGTCCTCGTCCTCGATCCAGCCCATGGTCCGGTCGACGGCCTTGAGCCAGTTCTTGTACTCACGGTCGCGGGTGTCCGCGTCCATCTGGGGGGTCCACTCGGCGGCCCGGCGCCAGTTGGCACGCAGTTCGTCGGTGCTGGACCAGAAGCCGACGGCCAGGCCGGCGGCGTAGGCGGCGCCGAGGCAGGTGGTCTCGGCGACCATCGGGCGCACCACCGGTGCGTCCAGGACGTCCGAGAGCGTCTGCATCAGCAGGTTGTTGGAGGTCATGCCGCCGTCGACCTTCAGGGCCACCAGCTCGTCGCCGGAGTCCTTGACCATCGCGTCGGCGATCTCCCGGGTCTGCCAGGCGGTCGCCTCCAGGACCGCGCGGGCGAGGTGCGCCTTGGTGACGTACCGGGTCAGGCCGGCGATCACACCGCGGGCGTCGGAGCGCCAGTGCGGGGCGAACAGGCCGGAGAAGGCCGGTACGAAGTAGGCGCCGCCGTTGTCCTCGACCGAGAGCGCGAGCGTCTCGATCTCGGCGGCGGTGGAGATCAGGCCCATCTGGTCGCGCATCCACTGCACCAGGGAGCCGGTGACGGCGATCGAACCCTCGAGGGCGTACACGGTCGGCTGGTCGCCGATCTTGTAGCCGACCGTGGTCAGCAGGCCCGCGTAGGAGTTGATGATCTTGTCACCGGTGTTCATCACCATGAAGGTGCCGGTGCCGTAGGTGGACTTGGTCTCGCCCTCGGAGAAGCAGGTCTGGCCGAACAGGGCCGCCTGCTGGTCGCCGAGCGCGGAGGCCACCGGGATGCCGCCGAGCAGGTCGCCCAGCTTGCCGCCGGTGACCTCGCCGTAGACCTCGGCGGAGGACCGGATCTCGGGCATGATCTGCAGCGGCACGCCGATCGACTCGGCGATCTTCTCGTCCCACTGCATCGTGTGCAGGTTCATGAGAAGGGTGCGGGAGGCGTTGGTGACGTCGGTGACGTGCTTTCCGCCGTTGACACCGCCGGTCAGGTTCCAGATGACCCAGGTGTCCATCGTGCCGAAGAGGATGTCGCCCGCTTCGGCGCGCTCGCGCAGGCCCTCGACGTTGTCGAGCAGCCACCGGGCCTTCGGACCGGAGAAGTACGACGCGAGCGGCAGACCGGTCTCGCGGCGGAAGCGGTCCTGGCCGACGTTGCGGCCCAGCTCCCGGCAGAGGGAGTCGGTGCGGGTGTCCTGCCAGACGAGGGCGTTGTGGACGGGCTCACCGGTGTTCTTGTCCCACAGCACGGTGGTCTCGCGCTGGTTGGTGATGCCGATGGCCTTGATGTCGTCACGGGTGATGCCGGCCTTCTGGATGGCTCCGGCGACGACTTCCTGGACGTTGGTCCAGATCTCGTTTGCGTTGTGCTCGACCCAGCCCGGCTTCGGGAAGATCTGCTCGTGCTCCTTCTGGTCGACGGAGACGATACGGCCGTCCTTGTCGAAGACGATGCAGCGCGAGGAAGTCGTGCCCTGGTCGATGGCCGCGATGAACGGGCCTGCGGTGTGGGCGTCGGTCACTGTGTGCTCCTGAAAGATCCGTGGTGATGGGGCTGTACGTACGGCGCGTGCTGGAAGACTCGGTTCTTGTCTCGGTTCTTCTTAAGCAAAGGCGACGTTGTAGATGCCTGCAGCGATGGCGGCGCCGATCAGCGGACCGACCACCGGGATCCAGGCGTAGCTCCAGTCGGAGCCGCCCTTGTTGGGCAGGGGCAGGAGGGCGTGCACGATGCGCGGGCCGAGGTCACGGGCCGGGTTGATCGCGTAGCCGGTCGGGCCGCCGAGCGAGAGGCCGATGCCGACGACCACGAAGGCGGTGATCAGGGCGCCCAGGGTGCCCAGGCCGTTGCCCTTGTCGTTCAGGCCCTGCGTGAGAACGGCGAGCACCAGCACCACGGTGCCGATGATCTCGGTGAGGAGGTTCTGCACCGCGTTCCGGATCTCGGGACCGGTGGAGAAGACGCCCAGGACCGGGCCGGCGCCCGTCTCCTGTGCCTCGACGGCCTTGGCCGCCGTGGCCTGCGCACCCGGACCGCCGACGATCTCCTTGTCGGTGAGGTGCGCGTGGAACTGGCCGTAGTAGGCGACCCAGACCAGGGTGGCACCGATCATGGCGCCGAGCAGCTGACCGCCCCAGTAGACGGGCAGGTTGCTGAAGTCCTTGTCCTTGATCGCGAGTGCGAGCGTCACGGCCGGATTCAGGTGGGCGCCGGAGAGCGGCGCCGAGGTGTAAACGGCCGTCAGTACGGCGAAACCCCACCCGAAGGTGATGGCGAGCCAACCGGCGTTACGGGCCTTGGAGGCCTTCAGCGTGACGGCGGCGCAGACGCCGCCACCGAGCAGGATGAGTATGGCGGTACCGATGGTCTCGCCGATGAAGATGTCGGAGCTGGACACCCGCGACTCCTTTGTCCTTCGTCCAGGGAAGCCGAACCCCGGGTCCCACCGGGGGTTCTGGCGCCCTCGGGGGTGAGAGCGATTCCGGCCCTTGGCGTTGTCACACTCTAGCGCGTATTGCCGGTAGGTGTTCGACAATGCCGACCGATGGACGGGAGTCTTGCTTCGGCGTTACGTATGCGTCAAGGGTTCTGTTATCGAAAACAGGATCGTTATTGATCGCTGCCGGTTATCGCTCTTCGTGCGCTGACGTACCTTCTTGCCCTTTTTGTCCATTTCAGGGTATGGCGAGAACCGGAACGCCGCCTAGCGTCCCGGTCGTCCCCCGGTGGGTCATCCGCTGGTCAGCGGCACATCGCCCGGTCGCTCAGAACCGTCCCGCGCCCAGGTCGCGGGAGACCGCGCGGGCGCAGTCCCGTACCGCCGCGATTAGTTCGGGGCGCAGTTCGCCGTCCCGGCCGAGCCGTTCCACGGCGCCCGCGATGCCGACGGCGCCCACGGGCATCCGGCGCCGGTCGTGGATGGGCGCGGCGACCGAGGCCACGCCCTCCCAGGTCTCCTCCACGTCCGCCGCGTACCCACGCGCGCGCGTGATGTCGAGGATGTGCTCGAAGTCCGCCTGCTCGCACACCGTGCGGTCCGTGAAGGGTTTGCGGTCGGCCTCCAGGGCCTCGCTGTGCGCCACCGGGTCGTACGCCGACAACACCTTGCCCAGCGCCGTGGAGTGCAGCGGCTGCATGGCCCCTATCTCCAGCACCTGCCGGCTGTCGTCGGGCCGGAAGACGTGGTGCACGATCAGTACGCCCTGCTGGTGCAGGACACCCAGGTACACGCTCTCCCCGCTGGCCCGGGCCAGGTCGTCGGTCCACACCAGGGCCCGGGCGCGCAGCTCGTGCACGTCGAGGTAGGTGGTGCCCAGGCGCAGCAGCTCGGCGCCCAGTTGGTAGCGCCCGGAGGCGTCGTCCTGTTCGACGAAACCCTCCTGCTGGAGGGTGCGCAGGATGCCGTGGGCGGTGCCCTTGGCGAGGCCCAGCGACGAGGCGATGTCCGACAGACCGAGCCGTCGCTCGCCGCCCGCGAGCAGCCGCAGCATCGCGGCCGCCCGTTCGAGCGACTGGATGTTCCGTGCCATCGCCGTCCTGCCCTCCGTCCCCTTCGATCATCGACGAACAGCATCGACGACACCGTTCGGCAATGTCGAACACTACCGGTCCATGTCGGCCTCCCGCTAATGGTCGACCGACACCTGTTACATCTCCTGTGGCCTGCGAGCGGCGCCGCGGCCATCCAGAGTCCACCACTTGAGTCCGCCTCGTGGACGCCGCTGCCCATCCAAGCCCACTGCCGGTTACTCTGACGCCGTGCCCCTTGCCCGGCAGCGCCGGGGAAGCCGCATAGCCGACAGCCGTCGCACTCCAGGGAGCCCCTTCATGGCCTCGTTGCCAACGACCCCTTCCGCCGACAGCCGGACCCGTGCGTCCGCGCTCCGAGAGGCACTCGCCACCCGTGTGGTGGTCGCCGACGGAGCCATGGGCACGATGCTCCAGGCCCAGGAACCGACGCTCGAGGACTTCCAGAACCTCGAGGGCTGCAACGAGATTCTCAACCTCACCCGCCCCGACATCGTCCGCTCCGTCCACGAGGCGTACTTCGCCGTGGGCGTCGACTGCGTCGAGACCAACACCTTCGGTGCCAACCACTCCGCGCTCGGCGAGTACGACATCCCCGACCGCGTCCACGAGCTGTCCGAGGCCGGCGCCCGCGTGGCCCGCGAGGTCGCCGACGAGTTCACCGCCGAGGACGGCCGGCCCCGCTGGGTCCTCGGCTCCATCGGCCCCGGCACCAAGCTGCCCACCCTCGGCCACGCCCCCTACACCACCCTGCGCGACGCCTACCAGCGCAACGCCGAGGGCCTGGTCGTCGGCGGCGCCGACGCGCTGCTCGTGGAGACCACCCAGGACCTGCTGCAGACCAAGGCCGCCGTCCTCGGCGCCCGCCGGGGCCTGGACGCCCTCGGCCTGGACGTGCCGGTGATCGTGTCGGTGACCGTCGAGACCACCGGCACCATGCTGCTCGGCTCCGAGATCGGCGCGGCCCTCACCGCGCTGGAGCCGCTCGGCATCGACATGATCGGCCTGAACTGCGCCACCGGCCCGGCCGAGATGAGCGAGCACCTGCGCTACCTCGCCCGCACCGCCCGGATCCCGCTGTCCTGCATGCCCAACGCGGGCCTGCCGGTCCTCGGCAAGGACGGCGCCCACTACCCGCTGACCGCGCCGGAGCTGGCCGACGCCCAGGAGACCTTCGTCCGCGAGTACGGCCTCTCGCTGGTCGGCGGCTGCTGCGGCACCACCCCGGAGCACCTGCGCCAGGTCGTCGAGCGCGTCCGGGGCCTCACCCCGCCCGAGCGGCAGCCGCGGCCCGAGCCCGGTGCCGCCTCCCTCTACCAGAGCGTGCCGTTCCGCCAGGACACCTCCTACCTGGCCATCGGCGAGCGCACCAACGCCAACGGCTCCAAGAAGTTCCGCGAGGCCATGCTGGGCGCCCGCTGGGACGACTGCGTGGAGATGGCGCGCGAGCAGATCCGCGAGGGCGCGCACATGCTCGACCTGTGCGTCGACTACGTCGGACGCGACGGCGTCGCCGACATGGAGGAGCTGGCCGGCCGCTTCGCCACCGCGTCCACCCTGCCGATCGTCCTCGACTCCACCGAGGTCGACGTCATCCAGGCGGGCCTGGAGAAGCTCGGCGGCCGCGCGGTCATCAACTCGGTCAACTACGAGGACGGCGACGGCCCCGACTCCCGCTTCGCCAAGGTCACCCGGCTGGCCCAGGAGCACGGCGCCGCGCTGATCGCGCTGACCATCGACGAGGAGGGCCAGGCCCGCACCCCCGAGAAGAAGGTGGAGATCGCCGAACGGCTGATCGACGACCTCAGCGGGAACTGGGGCATCCGCGAGGAGGACATCCTCGTCGACACCCTGACCTTCACCATCTGCACCGGTCAGGAGGAGTCCCGCAAGGACGGCATCGCCACCATCGAGGCGATCCGCGAGCTGAAGCGGCGGCACCCGGCGGTGCAGACCACGCTGGGCCTGTCGAACATCTCCTTCGGCCTCAACCCGGCCGCCCGCATCCTGCTGAACTCCGTCTTCCTGGACGAGTGCGTCAAGGCGGGCCTGGACTCGGCGATCGTGCACGCCTCCAAGATCCTGCCGATCGCCCGCTTCGACGAGGAGCAGGTCAACACCGCCCTCGACCTCATCTACGACCGCCGCAGCGAGGGCTACGACCCGCTGCAGAAGCTCATGGCCCTGTTCGAGGGCGCCACCGCCAAGTCCCTGAAGGCCGGCAAGGCCGAGGAGCTGGCCGCCCTCCCGCTGGAGGAGCGCCTCAAGCGCCGCATCATCGACGGCGAGCGCAACGGCCTGGAGGCCGACCTGGACGAGGCCCTCCAGGACCGGCCCGCCCTGGACATCGTCAACGACACCCTCCTGGACGGCATGAAGGTCGTCGGCGACCTCTTCGGCTCCGGCCAGATGCAGCTGCCGTTCGTCCTGCAGTCCGCCGAGGTCATGAAGACGGCCGTCGCCCACCTCGAACCGCACATGGAGAAGTCGGACGCCGAGGGCAAGGGCACCATCGTCCTCGCCACGGTGCGCGGCGACGTGCACGACATCGGCAAGAACCTCGTCGACATCATCCTGTCCAACAACGGCTACAACGTCGTCAACCTGGGCATCAAGCAGCCGGTCTCCGCGATCCTGGAAGCCGCCGAGGAGCACCGGGCCGACGTCATCGGCATGTCCGGCCTCCTGGTGAAGTCCACGGTGATCATGAAGGAGAACCTGGAGGAGCTGAACCAGCGCGGCCTCGCCGCCCGCTTCCCGGTCATCCTCGGCGGCGCCGCCCTCACCCGCGCCTATGTCGAGCAGGATCTGCACGAGATCTACGAGGGCGAGGTCCGCTACGCCCGCGACGCCTTCGAGGGCCTGCACCTGATGGACGCCCTGATCGGCGTCAAGCGGGGCGTGCCCGGCGCGCAGCTGCCCGAGCTGAGGCAGCGCCGGGTCCGCGCGACGGCCGCCGTCCAGGTCGAGGAACGGCCCGAGGAGGGGCACGTCCGCTCCGACGTCGCCACCGACAACCCGGTGCCGACCCCGCCGTTCTGGGACACCCGCGTCATCAAGGGCATCCAGCTCAAGGAGTACGCGAGCTGGCTGGACGAGGGCGCGCTGTTCAAGGGCCAGTGGGGGCTGAAGCAGGCCCGCACCGGGGACGGGCCGACGTACGAGGAGCTGGCGGAGACCGAGGGCAGGCCCCGCCTGCGCGGCCTGCTCGACCGGCTCCAGACGGAGAACCTGCTGGAGGCGGCCGTGGTCTACGGCTACTTCCCGTGCGTCTCCAAGGACGACGACCTGATCATCCTGGACGAGCAGGGCAACGAGCGCACCCGGTTCACGTTCCCGCGCCAGCGCCGCGGCCGCCGGCTGTGCCTCGCCGACTTCTTCCGCCCGGAGGAGTCCGGGGAGACGGACGTCGTAGGCCTCCAGGTGGTCACCGTCGGCTCCCGCATCGGCGAGGAGACGGCGAAGCTCTTCGAGTCGAACTCCTACCGCGACTACCTCGAACTGCACGGCCTGTCCGTGCAGTTGGCGGAGGCGCTGGCCGAGTACTGGCACGCCCGCGTCCGCTCCGAACTCGGCTTCGGCGGCGAGGACCCGGCCGACATCGAGGACATGTTCGCCCTGAAGTACCGGGGCGCCCGCTTCTCCCTCGGCTACGGCGCCTGCCCCGACCTGGAGGACCGCGCCAAGATCGCCGAACTGCTCCAGCCCGAGCGGATCGGCGTCCACCTGTCCGAGGAGTTCCAGCTCCACCCCGAGCAGTCCACCGACGCGATCGTGATCCACCACCCGGAGGCGAAGTACTTCAACGCCCGGTGAGGCGCGTCGCACAGCACACTGATCGGATAAGTCGTACACTGGTCGGTCCACCGCAGGCCGGTTCCCTGTCCGGGAACCGGCCTGGTCGTCCCTCAAGGAGGTGCGCCAGGATGACCAGTACGGTCCCCGCGCTCGGAACCCGTACGGCCGAAGGCTCAGCCCTGCAGGCCGTGCTCCTCGACATGGACGGCACCCTGGTGGACACCGAGGGCTTCTGGTGGGACGTGGAGGTCGAGGTCTTCGCCGCCCTGGGCCACGCCCTGGACGAGACCTGGCGCCACGTCGTGGTCGGCGGCCCCATGACCCGCAGCGCGGGGTTCCTGATCGAGGCCACCGGCGCCGACATCACCCTCGCCGAGCTGACCACGCTGCTCAACGACGGGTTCGAGGACCGCATCGGCCGCGCCCTGCCGCTGATGCCGGGCGCCGGGCGGCTGCTCGCCGAGCTGTACGAGCAGGAGATCCCGACCGCCCTGGTCTCCGCCTCCCACCGGCGCATCATCGACCGCGTGCTGGCCGCCCTCGGTCCCCAGCACTTCGCCCTGACCGTGGCCGGCGACGAGGTGTCGCGCACCAAGCCGTACCCGGACCCGTATCTGCTCGCCGCCGCCGGGCTCGGTGCCGATCCGGCCCGGTGCGCGGTGATCGAGGACACCGCGACCGGCGTCGAGTCCGCGGAGGCCGCGGGCTGCCGGGTGGTCGCCGTTCCCTCGGTGGCCCCCATCGCACCGACCGACGGGCGCACGGTCGTGAGCTCGCTGGAAGAGGTCGACCTGGCATTTCTGCGCAGCCTGATGACGGAAATGCGCTAGCCGTTCACCCAGCGTGCGAAGTCCATTGGACGCGTTGGACAAAATTCCGGGGAAGTACACCGGGGTGGAATTCGAAGCGGGCCGCCCGACCTAATTCCGGTAACCGCCAACCCAGTTGGAAGTGTGACGTTCCCCACGCATGACGGGCTCGACAACGTTGCCCACGTGTGCTGATCGCCCCGGTTCGGGGTCGTCGGGCGTGTCCTTGTGTCCCGATTGATGGGATGCTGCACCAAACCTGCCACTGTCGGGTTTTCGGTGCGTCCACACCCGGTTTCACTGCGTGATGGGGTCTCAACTCGCGCGGCTGTGAACCCTCCTGCGGGCGCGGTCTAATCTCGTCGCGAGAACATCGCCGCAACCCCCGTGATCCGCTGCAACCACCCTTGCATGTCGGGTACACGGATTCGAACAGCCCTGGAGAAAGTCCCGCATGAACCGCAAGACTTTGGTGCTGCCGGCAGTCGCCGGCCTGCTCACGCCGGTTCTCGCCGCGTGCGGCGGATCCGACAGCGGGAGCAAGAGCGGGAACGCCATCGTCGTCGGCACCACGGACCGGTTCACCGTCACGAGCGACGCGCCAGCGCCGATCGACCCGGCCTACGCCTACGACGTCGGCACCTGGAACATCCTGCGCCAGACGGTGCAGACCCTGATGACCCAGCCCAAGGGCGAGGGCGAACCGGTGCCGGAGGCGGCCGAGAGCTGCTCCTTCACCGACAGCGGCAACGAGCGCTACGCCTGCAAGCTGCGGGACGGCCTGACCTTCGCCAACGGCGACAAGGTCACGGCCCAGGACGTCAAGTACTCCATCGATCGTGCCCTGCGCATCAACGCCGACAGCGGTGTCGCCACCCTGCTGAACACCATCGACACGATCGAGACCCAGGGCGACCGCGAGGTCATCTTCCACCTCAAGACGGCCGACGCCACCTTCCCGTACAAGCTGTCCACCCCGGTCGCGGGCATCATCGACCCCAAGGACTACGACCGGCGCAAGCTGCGCGACGGCTTCGAGGTCGACGGCTCCGGCCCGTACACCTTCAAGGCCGACGTCAAGGACAACGCGATCGTCAGCGCCACCTTCACCAAGAACCCGTCCTACAAGGGCAGCGTGCAGGTGAACAACAGCGAGGTCGTGCTGCGCACCTACGACGACGCGGACGCCATGGGCGCCGCGATCGACAAGGGCGACATCGACGTCATGACCCGCGCCATGTCGCCGGCGCAGATCACCAAGCTGGACAGCGGCTCCGACGCGAACGTCGACCTGGTCGACATGCCGGGCCTGGAGATCCGCTACCTGGCCTTCAACACCAACGCGCCGACGGTGAAGAGCAAGGCCGTCCGCCAGGCCATGGCCCAGGTCATCAACCGCGGCGAACTCGTCTCCAAGGTCTACGGCACCCAGGCCCAGCCGCTCTACTCGCTGGTCCCGGCGAGCCTCACCGGCCACTCCAACTCGTTCTTCAACAAGTACGGCGACCCCAACGTCGGCAAGGCGAAGAACCTGCTCGCCAAGGCCGGCATCACCACCCCGGTGAAGCTGACGCTGCACTACACCACCGACCACTACGGCTCGGCCACCAAGCAGGAGTTCCACATCCTGCAGCAGCAGCTCAACGGCAGCGGTCTGTTCGACGTCACCATCCAGGGCCACCCCTGGGCGTCCTTCCGGCCCGCCGAGAAGAAGGGCCAGTACGACGTCTACGGCATGGGCTGGTTCCCCGACTTCCCGGACGCCGACAACTTCATCGCGCCCTTCCTCGACAAGGGCAACTTCCTGGGCTCGCCGTACTCCAACGGCACCGTCCAGCGCACGCTGATCCCGGAGTCCCGCCGCGAGGCCGACCGGCTCAACGCCACCAAGACCCTGACCGAAATTCAGGACATCGTCGCCGAGGACGTCCCCGTGCTGCCCCTGTGGCAGGGCAAGCAGTACGTCGCCGCACGGAACGACATCACGGGCGTCTCCTACGCCCTCAACTCCTCCTCGACGCTTCAGCTGTGGGAGCTCGGCCGCGGTGTGAGCGGCTGACGTTTCTCCTTGTCCGGGGCACGGAACGGGGGCCTCGGATCGACGAACCGACGACAAGGCACACAGTGAACATGCGCAACCAGTGGCCAGTTCTTCCCATCGTGGCGGGGCTGGCCTCCGGCCTGCTGACCGGCTGCGGCACGGAAGACGGTGCATCCGGGGGTACCGGCTCCTCCGTGGTGATGGGGATGTCCGACGACGTCCTCGCCACGGACCCGGCTTCCGGTTACGACCCCGGCTCCTGGCTGTTGTTCAACAACGTCTTCCAGTCGCTGCTCAGCTTCCCCAAGGGCGGCACGGAGCCCGAGCCGGAGGCGGCGAAGCAGTGCTCCTTCACCGACACCCGGGCGATGGTGTACAGGTGCGAGCTCAAGGACGGCCTGACGTTCAGCAACGGTGACGCCCTCACCTCCGAGGACGTGAAGTTCTCCTTCGACCGCATGCTGAAGATCAACGACTCCGCCGGCCCGGCGATCATGTTCCCGATGCTCGACAAGGTCGAGGCACCGAACGCGAAGACGGTCGTCTTCCGGCTCAAGGTCCCCGACGCCACCTTCCCGAGCAAGATCGCCTCCGGTGCCGGTTCCATCGTCGACCACCGGCAGTACGACGCGAACGGCCTGCGCACCGACGACAAGGCCGTCGGTTCCGGGCCCTACAAGCTGGACTCCTTCGACAAGGACGAGGCGGTCTTCTCCGTCAACTCGAACTACAAGGGCACCGCCGAGGTCAAGAACTCCGGCGTCACCCTGAAGTTCTTCCACGGCGACCGGGCCGGCCTGAAGAAGGCCCTCGAGAGCGGTGACGTCGACATCGCCTACCGTGGTCTGTCCGCGACCGACATCGCCGACCTCGACCAGCAGGACGGCAAGAAGGGCGTCGACGTCATCGAGGGCAGCAGCGCCGAGGTCCAGCACCTGGTCTTCAACATGAAGGACCCGGTCGCCGGCAAGCTCGGCGTCCGCAAGGCCATGGCCTACCTCCTCGACCGCGACGCCCTGGTCAGGAACGTCTACCGGGGCACCGCCACCCCGCTGTACTCGATCATCCCGGCGGGCATCGCGGGCCACAACACGGCGTTCTTCGACACCTACGGCGCCCGCCCCTCCAAGGAGAAGGCCGCCGCCGCGCTGCGCGCCGACGGCATCACCGGCAAGGTGAAGCTCACCCTGTGGTCCACGCCGTCCCGTTACGGCCCCGCCACCGACGAGGAGCTGCAGGCCATCGCCGGCCAGCTCAACGCGAGCGGACTGTTCCGGGCCGACGTCAAGTCCGTCGGCTTCGACCAGTACGAGAAGGACATCGCCCAGGGCAAGTACGGCGTGTACGTGAAGGGCTGGGTGCCCGACTACCCGGACGCCGACAACTTCACGGCGCCCTTCTTCGGCAAGGGCAACGTGCTGGGCAACAACTACAGCAACACCACCATCACCGGCTCCCTCATCCCCGGCACGGCCGCGCAGAGCGACCGCTCCGCGACCGACAAGGACTTCGGGAAGCTGCAGGACATCGTCGCCGACGAGCTGCCCGTGCTGCCGGTCTGGCAGGCCAAGCAGTACGCGCTCGCCCGCGACGGCGTCTACGGCCTGGAGTACTGCCTGGACGCCTCGACGGTGTTCCGGTTCTGGGAACTGAGCAAGAGCTGACGGCTCCGGTCCCGGCCGTGCGAAAGGGCGCCCTTCCCCACGGGGAGGGCGCCCTCGGCGTTTCGTGCCGCCTGCGCGCTACTGCGCTCCGGGCCGCACCAGGCCGCTCTCGTACGCGTACACCGCGGCCTGCACCCGGTCCCTGAGGCCGAGCTTGGTCAGGACGTGCCCGACGTGCGTCTTGACCGTGGTCTCGCTGACGAACAGGTCGGCGGCGATCTCGGCGTTGGACAGCCCGCGCGCCACCAGCTTCAGCACCTCCACCTCGCGGTCGGTGAGGGTGTGCAGGGTGTCCGGCACGGGCTCCTCGCCGGAGGGAAGATGCGTGGCGTACTTGTCCAGCAGACGGCGGGTGATGCTCGGCGCCAGCATGGCCTCGCCGGCCGCCACGACCCGGATCGCCTGCACCAGCTCGTTGGCGGGCGCGTCCTTGAGCAGGAAGCCGCTCGCCCCGGCCCGCAGCGCCTCCACCACGTACTCGTCGAGGTCGAACGTGGTCAGTACGAGCACCTTCGCCGGGCCGTCCCGACCCGGCCCGGAGATCTGCCGGGTCGCCTCCACCCCGTCCATCCGCGGCATCCGGATGTCCATGAGCACGACATCGGGCTGCAGGGCGCGCACCTGGTCGAGGGCCTGCAGACCGTCACCGGCCTCGCCCACGACCGCGATGTCCTGCTCGGCCTCCAGGATCATGCGGAAACCGGTACGCAGCAGGGGCTGGTCGTCGACCAGTAGGACGCGGATGGCCACGTGACACTCCTTCGCTAGTCCCGGCCCATTCTGCCCTGCTGCCCGGCCTCCGACTCGGGCGCCCTCACGGGCAGCGGATAGGGCGGGGGAGTGCCGCCGAACTCCGGGCAGTGCGCCTGGTGGTCGCACCAGCCGCACAGCTTGGTCGGCCGGGGCCGCCACTCGCCGGTGTCGGTGGCCCGCCTGATGGCCTCCCACAGGGCGAGCAGCTTGCGCTCCACGCGCTCCAGGTCGGCGAGGACGGGGTCGTACGTCAGCACGTCGCCGCTGCCGAGATAGACCAGCTGGAGCCGGCGCGGGACCACCTGCTTCAGCCGCCACACGACGAGGGCGTAGAACTTCATCTGGAACAGCGCGCTCTCGGCGTACTCCGGCCGCGGTGCCTTGCCCGTCTTGTAGTCGACGATCCGCACCTCGCCCGTGGGCGCCACGTCCACCCGGTCGATGATCCCGCGCAGCCGCAGCCCCGACTCCAGCTCGGCCTCCACGAACAGCTCCCGCTCGGCCGGCTCCAGCCGGGACGGGTCCTCCAGCGTGAACCAGCGCTCCACGAGCTGTTCGGCCTCGCCGAGCCAGCGGGCCAGCCGCTCGCCCTCGGGGTCGTCGGCGAACAGCTCGCCGACCTCGGGCCTGCTCTCCCGCAGCCGGTCCCACTGGCCCGGGATCAGCGCCTTGGCCCGGGGCGCGGTCCGCTCCCCGGCGGGCGCGTCGAACAACCGCTCCAGCACGGCGTGCACCAGCGTGCCCCGGGTCGCCGCCTCGCTCGGCTTCTCCGGCAACCGGTCGATCACCCGGAACCGGTACAGCAGCGGACACTGCATGAAGTCACCGGCACGCGACGGGGACAACGACGTGGGCGCCATGGCGGCGCGCTCACCCACCGAACCGGTGGCGTCACCGCTGACGCCGGCTGTCCCTGTGTCCTCGACCGCGCCGGGCCGTGCCCCCGCGTCCTCGATGCTGCTGTCCATGACCCCAGACCATACGGCCCGGCACTGACAGTGACCCAGCCGCGGGCCGCGTCGAGCGCGCGACGGCGGGGCAAACACAGGGGGTGCCGGGGCGGAACGTGTCACCACGGCCGCATACCATCGACCCAGACCCTTCCGCCCGGTTGGCGCGGAAGACGCTTCGAACGAGGGGACAGCGTGGACGTGAGCGGCGGGAGCGGGCAGCCGCGGTCCGGCAACGACGAGCCGGCCGAGCACCCCGCAGGTCCTACGGCCCCGACGACCGGAACCACCGACCACTCCGGGCCGGAGCCCCACGACGCCCCGACGCCCCCGCCTCCAGCGGACCGGGACCCCCACCGGGACCCCGACACTGGCGAAGACACCCCGACCGAGCCCCCGCGCCCGACGACCGGCGAGGACGCCGGAGACACCGGGGCCGGTGAAGAGGCGCCCGCCGCGGGCACCCGTACCGGGTCCGGCGAGCACAGGACCCTCGCCCACTCCGGGATCGCCAAGGGGGAGCCGCCCCAGCCGCCGGCCAAGGAACCCGGTGGCGGCCTGCTCATGGGCCGGCCCTTCGGCGTGCCGGTGTACGTCGCGCCGAGCTGGTTCCTGGTCGCCGCGCTGATCACCTGGGTCTTCGGCGGCCAGCTGGACCGTGTGCTGCCCGAACTGGGCGCCGCCCGCTACCTGGTGTCCCTGTTCTTCGCCGTCGCCTTCTACGCCTCCGTGCTGGTCCACGAGCTGGCCCACACGGTCGCCGCGATCCGCTTCAAGCTCCCGGTCCGCCGCATCCAGCTCCAGTTCTTCGGCGGTGTATCCGAGATCGAGAAGGAGGCCGAGACCCCGGGCCGGGAGTTCGTCCTGGCCTTCGTCGGGCCGCTGCTCTCGCTCGTCCTCGCCGGGATCTTCTACCTGGCCATGAAACCGGTGGAGCCCGACACCGTCCCGGGCGTCCTGCTGGCCGGCCTGATGATCTCCAACCTCATCGTCGCCGCCTTCAACCTGCTGCCCGGCCTGCCCCTGGACGGCGGCCGCATGCTCCGCGCCGTCGTCTGGAAGATCACCGGCAAGCCCATGAGCGGCACCGTCGCCGCCGCCTGGGTCGGCCGCGCCCTCGCCATCTCGGTCCTGGTCGGTCTCCCGCTGCTCAACCAGTCCGGCGCCCTCGGCGGCGGCAGCGAGGAGATCAGCGGCATGGACACCGTCACCGACGCCCTGCTCGCCGCCATCCTCGCCGCGATCATCTGGACCGGCGCCGGCAACAGCCTGCGCATGGCCCGGCTGCGCGAGCACCTCCCCGAGCTGCGGGCCCGCACCCTGACCCGGCGGGCCGTACCGGTGGAGACCGACACCCCGCTCTCCGAGGCCCTGCGGCGCGCCAACGCCGCCGGCGCCCGCGCCCTGGTCGTCGTCGACGCCGAGGGCCACCCCCTCTCCCTCGTCCGTGAGGCCGCCATCGTCGGCGTACCCGAGCACCGCCGCCCCTGGGTCGCCGTCAGCGGCCTCGCCCAGGAGCTGAGCGACGGCATGCGGGTCTCCGCCGAGCTGTCGGGGGAGGAGCTGCTGGACGTCCTGCGGGCCACCCCGGCGACCGAGTACCTGGTGGTCGAGGAGACCGGCGAGATCTACGGCGTCCTGTCGGCAGCGGACGTCGAACGCGCCTTCGTGAAGGCCATGGCGAGGCCGTCCTAGTGGTCGGCGGCCCCCTCAGGTGCCGGTAGGCTGGTCACATGTCCGAACCGACCGGTGCCGCCCGCAGGCGCGGGCCCTTCAAGGTCGGGGACCAGGTTCAGCTGACCGACCCCAAGGGCCGCCACTACACGTTCACGCTCGAAGCCGGGAAGAACTTCCACACCCACAAGGGCTCCTTCCCGCACGACGAACTGATCGGTGCTCCCGAGGGCAGCGTTGTCCGCACCACCGGCAACGTGGCCTACCTCGCGCTGCGCCCCCTGCTCCCCGACTACGTCCTGTCCATGCCCCGCGGGGCAGCCGTCGTCTACCCCAAGGACGCGGGGCAGATCCTCGCCTTCGCCGACATCTTCCCCGGCGCCCGCGTCGTGGAGGCCGGTGTCGGCTCCGGCTCGCTCAGCAGCTTCCTGCTGCGCGCCATCGGCGACCAGGGCATGCTGCACTCCTACGAGCGCCGCGAGGACTTCGCCGAGATCGCCCAGCAGAACGTGGAGCGCTACTTCGGCGGCCCGCACCCCGCCTGGCAGCTCACCGTCGGCGACCTGCAGGACAACCTGTCCGACGCCGACGTGGACCGCGTCATCCTCGACATGCTCGCCCCCTGGGAGTGCCTGGAGGCCGTCTCCAAGGCGCTCGTGCCCGGCGGCATCCTGTGCTGCTACGTGGCCACCACCACCCAGCTCGCCCGGACCGTCGAGTCCATCCGGGAGATCGGCTGTTTCAACGAGCCGACCGCCTGGGAGACCATGATCCGCAACTGGCACATCGAGGGCCTGGCCGTCCGCCCGGACCACCGGATGATCGGCCACACCGGCTTCCTGCTCACCGCCCGCCGCCTCGCGGACGGCGTCGAGCCGCCCATGCGCCGCCGCCGCCCCGCCAAGGGCGCCTACGGCGAGGACTACGCCGGCCCCAACGCCGACGGCGGCTCCGGCCGCTGACCCGCTCCCACCGAGCACAACGCAAGGGCGCCGTGCCCGAGTTCCCGGCCGATCCGGGGAACTCGGACACGGCGCTCGTCCGTTGACACGGCACCAGGACGGGTACGGCCCCACGCGCGTGTGTGCACTTCGTCGGCGGAAATCCCGTACCGACCCCGCCGTTCCCCCGCACTGTGACGTGTGGCACCATGCAGGCCACCCCCCCCCACCGGCACAGCCCTCACAGGAGACACTCCTAGTGCAGCAATCCGCCGTTCCGGAGCTCGCCCACACGCACGCCGGGCCCATCCACTGGGTCGCCACGGCCACTGCGGTCGCCGGCGTGATCGCCCTGTCCTCCGTCGTGCAGCCCGGTTCGGCCACGGCCGCCCAGCCGGCCCCCGGCACCGAGGCCAGGTCCGCCCCCGCCGCCGTCGCACCGCCCAGTACGACGGGCGTGGACTTCCCCCTCGACTGCGGACCGGTGAAGGAGCTGGTGGTGAAGCAGGCCGCCGGTGACCTGGACGGCGACGGCAGACCGGAAACCGTCGCGGTCGTGCACTGCGACGCCCCCATGGGCACCCCGCCCGACGGCGTCTACGTCCTCACCCGGGGCGCGGACGGCGGCAAGGCCCGCGTGGTCGCCACGCTCGTCGACCCCAAGGACCGCTTCACCGTCACCGACTTCGCCCTGCGCGCGGGTGCCGTCAGCGCCACCCTGCTCGGCTACTCCTCGTCCGACGTGCCCAGTTGCTGCCCCGACGTGAAAACCCCGGCCAAGTGGCGGTGGAACGGCACCGCGTTCCTCCGCTCCACCCCGGCCGGGGCTCACAGCGTCTGACCCAGGGCCTGTCCGAGGCCCGACTCACTCCGCGTCGGGCCCGTACACCTCGACCTTGTCCGAAACCCGGCGTACGTGGATGCACTCGCCGGGGCACTCCTTCGCCGAGTCCACGACGTCCGTGAGCAGCGGCAGCGGCACCGGGGTCGTGGCCCCCTGGTGCACGAGCAGCTCGTCGTCCGCGCCCTTCACATAGGCCAGCCCGTCGATGTCCAGCTCGAACACCTCGGGGGCGTACTGGGCGCAGATCCCGTCGCCGGTACACAGGTCCTGGTCGATCCAGACCTCCAGCGCCTCGCCGCCCGGGGCCTCCTGCTGCACGGTCATCTCTCCTGCCGTCGGTTCGCCGGGCGGTGCCCTGGGCGCGAAGGCCAGCCGGGTCCGCTCCAGCGGCTGTTGAACACCTCGACCCTACCTCCGCCCGCTTTGCGCCGGTGTTCGACGGGGGCCGGGGTTTCCTCCCAGGACCCCTCGGGTACGACCGCCCGACCGGGGAAGGGAGCCCCGGTGGACCGGGGGAGCACTTCAGGCCACCCCGATGGTTACGCCGACCGTTCGCGCCATCGCTCTGCGTGATGATCGCAGGAGCGTTCACAGGCCTGCCCGCGTACCGGCCGACCGGCCCGGAAGAGACAACTCCAGCCAGTCCTGAAGGGTCTTGACCGTCCCCGACAAGGAACAACCCGCTTCTGAATCACGTTGAGTGGGTATTCCCTCCCTGCGAGAGGGAGCGCACCGGGTGACCGACGACACACCTTGACAGTCTTTGTGATCTAGGGGTTTCAATCGTCACCCACCCAGGTAGGGTCTGGAAGCGTCCAGCTCCCCTTGGAGGAGGTGAGGACCGTGGCAGCCCACGACGACGACATGAACCGCGGCATCCGCCCGGGACGAGGGTCCGACGACCCGGCCGGGCAGATCGCCTACCTTGAGCAGGAGATCGCCGTCCTGCGACGCAAGCTCGCCGACTCTCCGCGGCACACGAGGATTCTCGAAGAGCGGATCGTCGAGCTGCAGACCAACCTGGCCGGCGTCTCCGCGCAGAACGAGCGGCTGGCCAACACGCTCCGCGAGGCCCGCGACCAGATCGTGGCCCTCAAGGAGGAGGTCGACCGGCTCGCCCAGCCGCCGGCCGGCTTCGGCGTCTTCCTGCAGGCCATCGAGGACGGCACGGCCGACATCTTCACCGGCGGCCGCAAGCTGCGGGTGAATGTCAGCCCGAGCGTCGAGCTCGACGACCTCAGGCGCGGCCAGGAGGTCATGCTCAACGAGGCGCTCAACGTGGTCGAGGCCATGGAGTACGAGCGCGTCGGCGACATCGTCACCCTCAAGGAGATCCTCGAGGACGGCGAGCGCGCCCTCGTGCTGGGGCACACCGACGAGGAGCGGGTGGTGCGGCTCGCGGAGCCGCTGCTGGACGTCACCATCCGCCCCGGCGACGCCCTGCTGCTCGAGCCCCGCTCCGGCTACGTCTACGAGGTCGTGCCCAAGAGCGAGGTCGAGGAGCTCGTCCTCGAAGAGGTCCCCGACATCGGCTACGAGCAGATCGGTGGCCTGGGCAACCAGATCGAGGCGATCCGCGACGCGGTCGAGCTGCCGTACCTCTACCCGGACCTGTTCAAGGAGCACGAGCTGCGGCCGCCGAAGGGCGTCCTGCTCTACGGGCCTCCCGGCTGCGGCAAGACGCTGATCGCCAAGGCCGTGGCCAACTCTCTGGCCAAGAAGGTCGCCGAGGTGACCGGCCAGGCCGCCGGCAAGAGCTTCTTCCTCAACATCAAGGGCCCCGAGCTGCTCAACAAGTACGTCGGCGAGACCGAGCGGCAGATCCGCCTGGTCTTCCAGCGTGCGCGTGAGAAGGCCAGCGAGGGCACCCCCGTGATCGTCTTCTTCGACGAGATGGAGTCCCTCTTCCGCACCCGCGGCTCCGGTGTCAGCTCGGACGTGGAGAACACCATCGTCCCGCAGCTGCTCGCCGAGATCGACGGTGTGGAGGGCCTGCAGAACGTGGTCGTGATCGGCGCCTCCAACCGTGAGGACATGATCGACCCCGCCATCCTGCGCCCCGGCCGGCTCGACGTGAAGATCAAGATCGAGCGTCCGGACGCCGAGGCGGCGAAGGACATCTTCGGCAAGTACCTCACCGAGCGGCTCCCGCTGCACGCCGACGACCTCGGCGAGCACGGCGGCAGCAAGGAGACGACCGTCCAGAGCATGATCCAGACGGCGGTCGAGCACATGTACGCCGAATCCGAGGAGAACCGCTTCCTGGAGGTCACCTACGCCAATGGCGACAAGGAAGTCCTCTACTTCAAGGACTTCAATTCCGGCGCCATGATCGAGAACATTGTGGGCCGCGCCAAGAAGATGGCGATCAAGGACTTCCTGGAGAAGAACCAGAAGGGTCTCCGCGTCTCCCACCTCCTCCAGGCCTGTGTGGACGAGTTCAAGGAGAACGAGGACCTGCCCAACACCACCAACCCGGACGACTGGGCCCGGATCTCCGGAAAGAAGGGCGAGCGGATCGTGTACATCCGTACGCTCATCACCGGAAAGCAGGGCGCGGACACCGGCCGATCGATCGACACGGTGGCGAATACCGGTCAGTACCTGTAAAGGCAGGGCGGCTGCGGGTGCCCTCGGCGGGTGCCCGCAGCCGACTGTTTTTCTGGCCACGACCGGAGCAGGCAATGACGCAAATGATCTCCCCACCAGCGCAAAGGCGTTCTAGGCTCTTTCCTACCGCCGAGTCGCGCAGTGCGGGGACGGGCACCGCACACGCACCGGAGCTCCAGCGGTACTTGAGCGGCGCCCACGACCGAGGGTGCCGCCGGGCAAGGAGGGCCGCATGACCGTACGGCGAGTAATGGGCATCGAGACGGAGTACGGGATCTCCGTCCCCGGCCACCCGAACGCCAATGCCATGCTCACCTCGTCCCAGATCGTCAACGCCTACGCGGCGGCGATGCACCGGGCTCGCCGGGCCCGCTGGGACTTCGAGGAGGAGAACCCGCTGCGGGACGCGCGAGGCTTCGACCTGGCCCGGGAGGCCGCCGACGCCAGCCAGCTCACCGACGAGGACATCGGCCTCGCCAACGTGATCCTCACCAATGGCGCGCGCCTGTACGTGGACCATGCCCACCCCGAGTACAGCGCCCCCGAGGTGACCAATCCACGCGACGCCGTCCTCTGGGACAAGGCCGGCGAGCGGATCATGGCCGAGGCCGCGGAGCGGGCCGCCCAGCTGCCCGGCGCCCAGCCGATCCACCTCTACAAGAACAACACCGACAACAAGGGCGCCTCCTACGGCACGCACGAGAACTACCTGATGAAGCGGGAGACCCCCTTCTCGGACATCGTGCGTCACCTCACGCCCTTCTTCGTCTCCCGTCAGGTCTTCGCCGGAGCGGGCCGCGTGGGCATCGGTCAGGACGGGCACGAGCACGGCTTCCAGCTCAGTCAGCGTGCGGACTACTTCGAGGTCGAGGTGGGTCTGGAGACCACCCTCAAGCGCCCGATCATCAACACCCGGGACGAGCCCCACGCGGACGCGGAGAAGTACCGCCGCCTGCATGTGATCATCGGCGACGCCAACCTGTCCGAGATCTCCACCTACCTCAAGCTGGGCACGACCGCCCTGGTCCTGTCCATGATCGAGGACGGCTTCATCGCGGTCGACCTCGCGGTGGACCAGCCCGTGCGCACGCTCCACCAGGTCTCGCACGACCCGTCCCTCAAGCGTGTCGTCACCCTCCGCAGCGGCCGGACACTCACCGCGGTCCAGTTGCAGATGGAGTACTTCGAGCTGTCGCGCAAGTACGTGGAGGAGCGCTTCGGGGCGGACGCCGACGAGCAGACCAAGGACGTGCTCTCCCGCTGGGAGGACACGCTCAACCGGCTGGAGAACGACCCGATGAGCCTGGCCGGCGAGCTGGACTGGGTCGCCAAGCGGGAGCTGATGGAGGGCTACCGCCGTCGTGACGGCCTCGACTGGGACGCCGCCCGGCTGCACCTGGTCGACCTGCAGTACGCCGACGTACGCGCCGAGAAGGGCCTCTACAACCGTCTGGTGGCCCGCGGGCGCATGAAGCGGCTGTTGGACGAGTCCGAGGTCGACAGGGCCCGTACCAAGCCGCCGGAGGACACGCGCGCGTACTTCCGCGGCCGCTGCCTGGAGCAGTACGCGGACGACGTGGCCGCGGCCTCCTGGGACTCGGTCATCTTCGACCTGCCCGGCCGGGACTCCCTCCAGCGCGTTCCAACCCTCGAACCGCTTCGCGGAACGCGAAATCACGTCAAGGAGCTGCTGGACCGCTGCCGCACGGCGGAAGACCTGGTCAAGGTCCTGTCAGGCAGCTGATCGCGACCAGCCGGTACACGTACCGGCCCGGGCGGACAGGGTGGAAATCCCGCCGCCAGGGAATCATCGAGGTGGTCCCCGCATGTTGTCGAAACTGCGGGGCCGATGTCGGACCCGGCTTGTAGGGTCTGATCATCACCGATCGGCAGGAATGCCGACCCGTCGACCATGTCGGGCGAACTGAGCGGGGTGAGGGTTATGGCAACCAAGGACACCGGCGGCGGCCAGCAGAAGGCCACGCGCTCCACCGAGGAGGTCGAGGAGCAGGCGCAGGACGCGCAGGCTCAGGGCGACCTCAAGGAGCGGCACGAGAAGCTGTCCGACGACGTGGACTCCGTCCTGGACGAGATCGACGACGTCCTGGAGGAGAACGCAGAGGACTTCGTGCGTTCCTTCGTGCAAAAGGGCGGTCAGTAGACCGACCTTGCCTTCGAATCCAAGGTTCGAGGGTGGGGGCGTCGTGAGTGGCCGATGAGTGGACGACGAAGCGCTGCTCGCGGCCGGAGGAGTCCGGGCCGCGGGCAGTCTTCGTTCTGGGTATCGGCTCCGGCCGAGCATGTGGATCACCGTCACGAGCCGGGTAAGGTCCGTGACATACCGCTTACTTGGAAGGAAACTTGTGGAAGCCAATACTCGTGGCACCGGGCGTCTACCAGCTGCCTTCCTGACGCCGGGCTCTTCTTCGTTCATGGACTTCCTCGCCGAGCACCAGCCTGAGCTGCTGCCCGGCAAGCGGCAGCTGCCCACCCAGGGGGTGATCGAGGCGCCGCACGGAACGACCATCGTGGCCGTCACGTTCCCCGGCGGTGTGGTGCTGGCCGGTGACCGCCGCGCCACCATGGGCAACGTCATCGCCCAGCGGGACATCGAGAAGGTCTTCCCGGCGGACGAGTACTCGGCCGTCGGTATCGCCGGCACCGCCGGTCTCGCCGTCGAGATGGTCAAGCTCTTCCAGCTCGAGCTGGAGCACTTCGAGAAGGTCGAGGGCGCCCAGCTGTCGCTGGAGGGCAAGGCGAACCGGCTGTCGACCATGATCCGTTCCAACCTCGGCATGGCCATGCAGGGCCTGGCCGTGGTGCCCCTGTTCGCCGGGTTCGACCTGGACCGGGAGAGGGGGCGCATCTTCTCCTACGACGTCACGGGCGGTCGCTCCGAGGAGCACAACTTCGCCGCGACGGGCTCCGGCTCGGTCTTCGCCCGGGGTGCCATGAAGAAGCTGTTCCGTGACGACCTGACCGAGGAACAGGCCACGACCCTGGTGGTCCAGGCCCTGTACGACGCGGCAGACGACGACTCGGCGACCGGTGGTCCCGATGTCGCCCGCCGGATCTACCCGATCATCACCGTGATCACCGAGGACGGCTTCCGCCGACTCTCAGATGACGAGTCCTCCGGGCTCTCCCGCGCGGTGCTCCAGCGTCGCCTGGAGGAGCCGGACGGTCCCAAGGCCGCCCTGCTATGAGCGCGGGCCCGGTTCTTATCAAGGTGATCCAGTGAACATGACAGAAAGGGACGGATAACCGGTGTCGACGCCGTTCTATGTCTCACCCCAGCAGGCCATGGCCGACCGGGCGGAGTACGCCCGCAAGGGCATCGCCCGCGGCCGCAGCCTGGTCGTGCTGCAGTACGCCGACGGCATCGTCTTCGTCGGCGAGAACCCGTCCCGCGCGCTGCACAAGTTCAGCGAGATCTACGACCGGATCGGCTTCGCGGCCGCCGGCAAGTACAACGAGTACGAGAACCTCCGCATCGGCGGCGTGCGCTACGCCGACCTGCGCGGTTACACCTATGACCGGGACGATGTGACCGCCCGCGGTCTCGCCAACGTCTACGCCCAGACGCTGGGCACGATCTTCTCCAGCGCCGCCGAGAAGCCGTACGAGGTGGAGCTGGTCGTCGCCGAGGTCGGGGCCACCCCCGAGGGCGACCAGATCTACCGGCTGCCGCACGACGGCTCGATCGTCGACGAGCACGGCTCGGTCGCGGTCGGCGGCAACGCGGAGCTGATCAGCAACTACCTGGACCAGCGCCACCAGGACGGCATGAGCCTGGCCGAGGCGCTGAAGCTGGCCGTGCAGGCCCTGTCCCGCGAGTCGAACGGCACCCAGCGGGAGATCCCCGCCGAGCGCCTGGAGGTCGCGGTGCTGGACCGCACCCGCCCGCAGACCCGCAAGTTCAAGCGCATCGTCGGCCGCCAGCTCGCCCGCCTCCTGGAGGAGAACGGCGCGGCCACCGAGGCGGAGAGCTCCGAGGAGGAGAGTTCCGAGGAGTAGCCCCGTCCGCATCCCGCTCCCGTGTGCCCCGACCGGTCCGCCGGCCGGGGCACACGGCGTTCAGGACGCGCGAGGCGGCGCCGTGGACCCCCGTACGACCAGTTCCACCGGAATGTCCCCGCGCTCGGGCTCGCGGCCCTCCAGGACCGCCAGCAGGGCCTCCATCCCGCGTTCCCCGAACAGCTCGGCGTCCAGTCGTACCGTCGTCAGCTCGGGGTCGAGGGCCGTGGCCAGGGCCAGGTCGTCCAGGCCGGTCACCGAGACGTCGTCCGGCACGCGCAGGCCCAGGCGGCGCAGGGCCTTGTAGGCGCCGGCCGCCAGCTTGTCGTCGTCGCAGACCACCGCCGTCGGCCGGGGGCCGGGCACGGTGAACGCGGCCTCGGCGGCGGCCAGGGCGCCCTCGATGGAGATCGGCGCCGGGGCCGTACGGATCTCCGTCCCCGGCACGGCGGCCAGACGCGCCGCCAGCTCCCGCGCACGCATCTCGAACGTCCAGGAGGGCACGTCGGCGGCCAGGTGCAGGACGCGGCGGTGGCCGAGGCCCAGCAGGTGCTCGGCGACCTGCCGCACGCCGTCGGCGATGTCCAGGTTCACCGTGGCCGCGCCCAGGCTGCCCTCGGGGTCGCTGTCGAGCATGACCAGCGGCAGCTGGTCGCCGCGGATCGCGGTGAGGGCGTCCGCGGCCATCGAGGAGGCGATGACGCCGTCCAGGGCGGCCTGGGCGGAGGCGAAGGGGTCGCGGGCCGGGCCGATGCCCTCGGGGGAGGGGTACAGCACGACGCCGAAGCCGTGCCGGGCCGCCACCCGCGCCGCGCCCGTGTAGACACCGGCGAAGAACTCGGTGGTCAGCGCCGGCACCACGAGCAGGATTGTGCGGGTGCGGCCCAGGCGCAGATTGCGGGCCGCCAGGTTGGGCCGGTAGCCCAGCTCGCGCGCGGCCTCCCGGACCCGCTCGGCGGTTGCCTCCGAGACCCGGCCACGCCACTTGTCGCCCAGCACGAGCGAGACGGCCGCCTGGGAGACCCCGGCAGCCTGCGCTACGTCACGGCTGGTCGGGCGCGTACTGCTGCGTGCCACGGCGGGGGCCTGCTCCTTCATGTGGACGTGTGAACAGCGCACATGGTACGTATGAGTGGGGACGTTATACGTAACACTAGGAGGCAGGACATGGCCGCGGGATACCTGGAGATCCTCAGGGCGAAGCACGCGGCCCGTCTGCTGACCGGAACCCTGGTGGGCCGGCTGCCCAACGCGACCGCCGCGATCGCCCTGGTGCTGTTCGTCCGCGGCGAGGGCGGCACGTACAGCCTGGCGGGCGCCCTCGCGGCCGTGTACGGCGTCGCCAACGCGGTGGGCCAGCCGGTGCTGGGCCGTCTCGTGGACCTGTACGGCCAGCCGCGCGTCCAGCTGCCCGCCGCCGTCCTCTCCGCCCTCGCCATGACGGCCTTCGCCTTCTCCGGAACCGACCCGCTGCCCTTCGCCTACGCCGCCGTCGCGGCCGCCGGCCTCTTCACGCCGCCCCTGGAGGGCGGCCTGCGCGCCCTGTGGCCCTCCGTGCTGCGCCGCCAGGAGCAGGTGCACACCGCGTACGCCATGGACGCCGTCGCGCAGGAAGTGATGTTCACCGTCGGCCCGTTGCTCGTGACCCTGTGCGTGTCCCTGTGGTCGGAGCGTGCGGCCCTGCTGGTGCTCAACGCCGTCGGCGTCCTCGGCGCCCTCTCGGTGGTCGTCTCGCCGCCCTCGCGCGCATGGCGCTCGGCCCCGCGCGAGGCGCACTGGCTCGGCGCCCTGCGCTCGCCCGGCCTGCTCGTGCTCCTCGGTGCCTTCCTGTTCGTCGGCATCGCGCTCGGCTCCATCACCGTGGCCTCGGTGCCGTACGCCGACGACCACGGCGGCGACGCCGTCTACGGCTGGCTGATGGCAGCGCTCGGCCTCGGGGCCCTTCTCGGCGGCACCGTCTACGGCGCGCGCCGGTGGAGCGGCACGCCCGAGCGGCGACTGCGGACCCTGGTGGCGCTTCTGGCGGTGTGTTACCTGCCGCTGATGCTGATGCCGGGTGCGGTCGCCATGGTGCTGCTCACCGTGGTCTCCGGAGTGTTCCTCGCCCCCTGCATCGCCTGCGCGTTCATCATCGTCGACCGGCACGCGCCGAGCGGAACCGTCACCGAGGCGTTCTCCTGGCTCGTGACGACGTTCACCGTGGGTGCCTCGGTCGGAACGGGGCTGGCGGGCCCGGTGGTCCAGGCGGGTGGCGCACTGTGGGGATTCGCCCTCCCGGGTGTCGCGGGGGCCGTGTCCCTGCTGGTCCTGCTCGCCACCGGACGGGTCCTCGCAGCTCCCGCGCGGAGCGGGGTTGTTGCGGCTTCATCGGAAAATGATCCAAATCGTGCTGCCGAACCCCGTTTCAGCTCAGGGGATCGGGCGTAATGTTCAGTCATGGACCGCCGCATTTTCGGGCTGGAGAACGAGTACGGCGTCACGTGCACGTTCAGGGGACAGCGGCGCCTGTCTCCTGACGAGGTGGCGCGGTACCTCTTCCGCCGTGTCGTGTCATGGGGCCGCAGCAGCAATGTCTTTCTGCGAAACGGCGCCCGGCTCTATCTCGACGTGGGGTCACATCCGGAATACGCGACACCCGAATGTGACAACGTGATCGAACTGGTCACCCACGACAAGGCCGGCGAGCGCATTCTCGAAGGACTCCTGGTGGACGCGGAACGACGCCTGCACGAGGAGGGAATCGCGGGCGACGTCTACCTCTTCAAGAACAACACCGACTCGGCGGGCAACTCCTACGGCTGCCACGAGAACTATCTGGTGGCACGGCACGGGGAGTTCTCCCGGCTCGCGGACATCCTCATCCCCTTCCTGGTGACCAGACAGCTGCTGTGCGGCGCGGGCAAGGTCCTGCAGACCCCGCGCGGCGCCGTCTACTGCGTCAGCCAGCGCGCGGAGCACATCTGGGAGGGCGTCTCCTCGGCGACGACCCGCTCCCGGCCCATCATCAACACCCGCGACGAACCGCACGCGGACGCCGAGCGCTACCGCCGCCTGCACGTCATCGTGGGCGACTCGAACATGTCCGAGACGACCATGCTGCTCAAGGTCGGCGCCACCGACCTGGTGCTGCGCATGATCGAGGCGGGCACCGTGATGCGCGACCTCACCCTGGAGAACCCGATCCGGGCGATCCGCGAGGTCAGCCACGACATCACCGGCCGGCGCAAGGTGCGCCTGGCCAGCGGCCGGGAGGCCTCCGCGCTGGAGGTGCAGCGCGAGTACTTCGACAAGGCCGTGGACTTCTGCGACCGCCGCGGCATCCGCACCGGCACCGTCGCGCAGGTCCTGGAGCTGTGGGGCCGCACCCTCGACGCGATCGAGACCGAGGAACTCGACCGCATCGGCACCGAGATCGACTGGGTCATGAAGTACAAGCTCATCGAGCGGTACCGGGCCAAGCACAACATGACCATGTCGCACCCGCGGGTCGCCCAGATAGACCTCGCCTACCACGACATCCACCGTCGTCGTGGTCTGTACTACCTGCTGGAGAAAAGGGGCCAAGCCGCCCGGATCTGCAACGACTTGAAGATCTTCGAGGGCAAGTCGGTTCCCCCGCAGACCACTCGGGCCCGGCTGCGCGGCGACTTCATCCGCAGGGCACAGGAACAGCGCCGGGACTTCACAGTCGACTGGGTGCACCTGAAGCTCAACGACCAGGCGCAGCGCACCGTGTTGTGCAAGGACCCGTTCCGTTCGGTGGACGACCGGGTGGAGAAGCTCATCGCCGGAATGTGACAAAGGTACGTGAGTCAAGCGTTTCCGCATCGAATTGCCGGAACGCCACACGGGCGTCGTACGTTTCCCGTACGGCGCCCTTCTCGCGTCGTAGAGTTGCGCGCACGCCAATCCACAAGATCGACCGATTACGAGGCATCTCCGTGCGCCGACGCTCCCTCCTCCTCGCCGCTGTACCCGCAGGACTGGTCACGCTCGCCGCGTGCGGCGACGACAAGTCCGACTCCAGCAAGGCCAGTGCGTCGCCGTCGCCGTCGGCGTCCACGCCCCCGCCCAAGATCGTGGAGGGACCGCTGCCGGCGATCACGGCGGGCACGAAGTTCGGTGAGAAGCCCACCGTCGCCAAGGGGCCGGGCGAGCCCTCGAAGAACCTCGCGGTCAAGACGGTCATCGCGGGCAACGGCCGCACGATCGCGGAGAACGACTTCATCCAGGCGAACTACCTGGGCCAGATCTGGAGCACCGCCAAGGTCTTCGACAACTCCTACGACCGCAACCGCCCGCTGGTCATCCAGCTCGCCCAGGGCAGCATCATCGACGGCTGGCGGTACGCGATCGCGGGCAAGAAGGTGGGCAGCCGGATCGAGCTCGCCGTCCCGCCGGAGCTGGGCTACGGCAAGTCGGGCAACCCGCAGGCGGGCATCAAGGGCACCGACACCCTGGTCTTCGTCATCGACCTGATGGACTCCTTCAACTCCAAGAGTTCCGCCCAGGGCAAGCCGGTCCCACAGAACGACGCCGCCCTGCCCAAGGTCGGCACCAACACCGACGGCAAGGCGCCCGAGATCACCGTCCCGAAGTCCGAGCCGCCGAAGAAGCTGGTGTCGACCTACGTCCTGGAGGGCGACGGCGACGAGATCAAGGCGAACCAGACGATCCTGTGCCAGTTCAAGGCCGTGGTCTGGGACAGCGGCAAGACGTTCCAGCAGACGTACGGCTCCGGGCGGCTCAGCCAGTTCTCGCTGGAGCAGATGCAGCAGGCCGTCAAGGGCCTGGCCGAGGGACTGACCGGCAAGAAGGTGGGCAGCAGGGTCCTCGTCGTCATCCCGCCGGAGCTGGGTTACGGCGACAACCCGCCGAGCGGCGGTGTCGTCAAGAAGGGCTCCACGCTGGTGTTCTCGGTGGACATCCTGGCCGCGATGTAGCCGTGCCGCGCCGTGGTGGCGGCGGGCGGCAGACCAGCGGGGATGAAAGACTGTACGTGTTTCGTGTCGTACACAAGCAGGAGCTTTTGACGTGAGCATCGACAAGCCCGAGATCGACTTCCCGGGCGGCGAGCCCCCGGCGGACCTCGAGATCAAGGACATCTGGGAGGGTGACGGCCCCGTCGCGGAGGCGGGCCAGAACGTCACCGTCCACTACGTGGGTGTTGCCTTCAGCACGGGCGAGGAGTTCGACGCCAGCTGGAACCGCGGCACGCCGTTCCGCTTCCCGCTGGGTGGCGGCCGGGTCATCAAGGGCTGGGACCGCGGCGTGCAGGGCATGAAGGTCGGCGGCCGCCGCCAGCTGACCATCCCGGCGCACCTCGCCTACGGCGACCAGAGCCCGACTCCGGCGATCAAGCCCGGCGAGACGCTGATCTTCGTCGTGGACCTGCTCGCGGTCTGATCGTCGTACGGCCAGTTTTCGGGATCCGACCGGACCCGATCGACTGGGGCCCATGCCTGTCCGGGCATGGGCCCTCGGCTTTGCCAGGCCACTTCTGAGCGGTACGGTCATCGTCCGTAAGCACCCCAGGAAGGCGAAGGGCGTCGATGGCCATTGCCAAGGCAGAGCGGCTGATGAACCTCGCGCTGTGTCTGCTCGGAACACGGCGGCCGCTCAGCAAGCGGGAGCTTCGCGACTCCATCGAGGCATACGTCGAGGCCGCCAGGCCGGAAAAGGGCGCAGCCGGCTCGGACGACTCCTTCAACCGGATGTTCGAGCGGGACAAGGACGACCTGCGCGAGCTGGGCCTGGTCATCGAGACCGTCGAGAACCTCGACGGAGAGGTCGGCTACCTCGCCCGCCGCGACAGCAACCGCCTGCCCCCCATCACCCTGGACGCCGAGGAGGCCGCCGCCCTCGGCCTCGCCGCCAAGGTCTGGCAGCAGGCCCGCCTGGCCGGAGCGGCCAGCGGCGCCCTGCAGAAGCTGCGCGCGGCGGGGTTGCCCGAGGACGTCGACCCGTACGAGGCCCACGGTGCCCTGGAACCGCGCATCCCGGTGCACGAGGCCGCGTTCGAGCCGCTGATGCTGGCCTGCCGCGACCGTCGCCCGGTCGTCTTCGACTACCGCAAGGCCTCCGCCGCCCGCCCCGAGCCCCGGCATGTCGAGCCGTGGGCGCTGGAGTGCTGGCGCGGCCACTGGTACCTGGCGGGCTGGGACCGCGACCGGGGCGCCGAGCGCGTCTTCCGGCTCTCCCGGATCACCGGCCGGGTGCGCTCGCGGGGCACCGGCTTCACCGCGCCCGTTCCGGACGTCGTCACGGTGCGAGAGACCGTCGCGGGCTGGGCGGGCGAGATCGCCGACCGTTCGGCGCTGATCAGGCTGCGTTCCGGCGCCGGGTACCCCCTTCGGGCGAAGGCCGCCAGGGTCCGGGAACTCGGTGACGGCTGGGACGAGTTGGAGATTCCGTACGGGCACGGCCTGGACGCCTGGCTGGTGGAGTTCGGGCCGGACGTGATCGTCGTGGAGCCGGCCGAGCTGCGGGCCGACGTGGTGGACCGGCTGCGTGCCGTGGCCAAGGGCTGAGGGGGAGCGGAGCAGAACCATGGCAGGCAAACCGATCAGGCCCGTGAACGCCATCGACCAGACCCGGCGGATGCTCTCCCTGGTCACCTACCTCAGGGAGCGCCCCGGCGCCCGGATCGCGGACGTCGCGCGCGCCTTCGGCATCACCGAGGACGAGCTGGTCTCCGACCTCGATCTGCTGCCCATGTGCGGCACCAGCTTCCGCGGCGGCGACCTGCTGGACATCGACACCGACGGCGAGCGCATCTGGTGGCACAACGCGGCCGCGCTCGGCGAGGAGGCGGCCGAGCCGCTGCGCCTCGCCGCCGACGAGGCCACGGCCCTGCTGGTGGCCGCCCGCGCGGTGTCGACCCTGCCCGGCCTGCGGGAGGGCGACCGTCAGGCCCTGCTGCGGGCGACGGCCAAGGTGGAGGCAGCTGCCGGTGAGGCCGCCGGCGCCAGCTCCCGTCTCTCGGTGACCTTCGAGTCCGAGGGCGGTGTCTTCGCCGACGTCGACCGGGCGATCTCGGAGCGCCGCCGGCTGTGGATCCGCTACTACTCACCCGCCCGTGACGAGGTCACCGAGCGCGAGATCGACCCCATCCGCCTGGTCAGCGTCGGCCACACCTATGTGGAGGCATGGTGCCGCCGCTCCGAGGCCCGGCGCACCTTCCGGCTCGACCGGGTCGCCGAGATCAGGATCCTGGACGAGCCCTCGGCACCGCCGGAGATCGAGCTGCGGGACCTCTCCGAGGCCCTGGTGCAGCCGGCCGCCGAGGACCCGGAGGTCGTGATCGAGGTCGGGCCCGGCGGCCGCTGGGTGGCCGAGTACTACCCGCACGACAGCGCCGATGAGCTTCCCGACGGCGGGCTGCGTATCACTCTGCGCACCCCCGATCCGGCCTCCCTGCGCCGGCTGGCCCTGCGCCTGGGCCGCGACGGCAGGATCGTCTCGCCGCTCGAGCTGGCCGACAGCGCCCGCACGGCGGCCCGCGAGGCCCTGGCGGCGTACGACACACCGCCGACGGCGGCGCACGGTGGTCACGACGGTGGGAACGACGGGCAGTACGAGAGGCAGGAGCGAGGGCTTTGAACGAGTCTCCGGGGTCCGGTGCTGGGGAAATGACGGTGGCAGCCGCTTTCGCCGGGATGAAGAGAGTGGTCCCCGTGGTGTTCAAGGCCGGCTGCCCGGACTGCCGGGGCCGTTTCGAGCTCGCCGCGAGCGCCCTGCGCCTCGCCATCGGTGCCACGAGCCGGACGACGTTCTACTCCTTCACCTGCCCCGACTGCGGTTCCTCGGTGCGCAAGCCCGCCGGGGAACGCATCGTCGAGCTGCTCACCGGCGGCGGCGTCAGGACCCTGCGGCTGCACTCCACCGTGTAGGACCGTCTAGGCTCGACGTCATGTTCTGGCCGATGTTCGCGGTAGCCGTGGGTTTCCTGGGTCTCGCCGTCCTGGGGGTGCTCGCCGTCCGGGTCTTCCTGGAGGCGCGGCGCCTCGGGGAGCAGGTCTCGGCCTCCGCCCGCCGTATCAACAGGGCGGCCGAGGACCTGGAGCGGGCGGCGGTCAGCGCGGCCCGCGCCGTGGACACGCTGTGAACGACACTCCCGGAATCTGTGAGTCGCGCACGGGATGCGCTTTGGGCCACTTCGCCCTGTCATGCTGACTGCCGGGACAGGTACGCTCTGATCGCGGTGCGAAGAGCGAGGCGCGTACCGCGGACCGGGAGTACGCATGGGGATTGCCTCACGTTCACCCCTGAGCGTTACGATCGCTGCCAGCACGATGTTTCGGACAAGTGTCCGACTGGTCGGACAGGCCCGTCGCCCCGCCTCGGTGAGAAGGTGAAGATTTATGTTCCGCAACGGACTTGAGCCGTGGCACCTGCTGATCCTCGTTGTGGTCATCCTCCTCGTGTTCGGTTCCAAGAAGCTGCCGGACATGGCGCGCTCGCTCGGCAAGTCCGCCCGCATCCTGAAGAGCGAGGCGAAGGCCATGAAGGAGGAGGGCAAGCAGTCCGGCACCGCCGAGTCCGCCGAAGAGCCCGCTCCCGCTCAGCGCACGATCCAGGCCGCGCCCGGCGACGTGACCAGCTCCCGCCCGGTCAACGAGCCGACGGACACGACCCAGCGTTGACGCGAGGACCGGGGACATCCGGTCCGCTGTACGAGATGAGGATGTGGGTTGCCCAAGTCTGCCCGCAAAAAGGAGAGGGATCCCGAGGGCCGGATGCCGCTCGCGGATCACTTGCGTGAGCTGCGCAACCGGCTTGCCAAGGGTGTCCTGGCGATCCTCGCCGTCACGATCGTCGCGGCCTTCTTCTACCGGGACATCATCGATGTCATCACCAAGCCGATGCTCGACGAGATCGGCTGTGGCCAGACCTTCGGGGAACTGGCCAAAGCCAAGAACGTTCACTGCGCGCACATCACCGTCAGCGGCCTGCTGGCTCCGTTCACCCTGGCTCTGAAGGTCGCCCTGATGGCCGGTGTCGTGCTCGCGTCGCCGGTCTGGCTGTACCAGCTGTGGGCGTTCGTCGCGCCGGGCCTGCACCGCAACGAGAAGAAGTACGCCTACGCCTTCGTCGGCTTCGGCTTCCCGCTCTTCCTCACCGGTGGCTACCTCGCGTTCCACGTGCTGCCCACCACGGCCAAGGTGATGATCGGCCTCACACCCGACGGCGCCGAGAACCTGTTGCCGCTGGACGACCTGCTGGACCTGGTCACCCGCATGATCGTCGTCTTCGGTCTCGCCTTCGAGATGCCCTTGCTGCTGGTGATGCTCAACCTCACCGGCGTGCTGTCCGGGCGACGCATGCTGGGCTGGTGGCGCGGCATGGTCATCGGCATCACCGTCTTCGCGGCCGTGGCCACACCCAGCCCCGACCCGATGACGATGCTGGCGCTGGCGGCGCCGATCTGGGGGCTCTACTTCATCGCCGTGGCCATCGCGCTGCTCAACGACCGGCGCCGGGCGCGACGCGAGGCAGAGGGACCGGGCGACGACGAGGCCTCCGAGCTGGACCTCACGCCGGAGGCCATCGGCGAGGTCGAGCCGGTCTCCGCGGGCCGGGCGGTGCCTGAGCAGGCGGGCCCGGACCGGGTCAACGGATACGACGACGTGACCTGACAGGTCCTTTCATCCGGCTCACGAGCGGTGCCCGCGTCCTCGAGGACGCGGGCACCGCTCGTTGTGGTTGTCCCACGTTCCGGATAATGATCGTCCTGTTGTCAGTGCCGCCCGGTACGCTCGAAAGCACGATGACAGAGGATCTCTCACCGGCCGAGCGGTACGCGGCAGCCCGGAGGCGGGCAGTCGAGCAGGCCACCGCGCTCGCGTCCTTCCGCGAGATGTACGACTTCGGCCTCGACCCCTTCCAGATCGAGGCCTGTCAGGCCCTCGAAGAGGGGAAGGGCGTGCTGGTGGCCGCCCCCACCGGGTCGGGCAAGACGATCGTGGGCGAGTTCGCCGTCCACCTCGCCCTGCAGCAGGGCAAGAAGTGCTTCTACACGACACCCATCAAGGCGCTGTCGAACCAGAAGTACGCCGACCTGTGCCGCCGCTACGGCACGGAGAAGGTCGGCCTGCTCACCGGCGACAACAGCGTCAACTCCGATGCCCCGGTGGTCGTGATGACCACCGAGGTGCTGCGGAACATGCTGTACGCGGGCTCGCAGACCCTCCTCGGCCTCGGCTATGTGGTCATGGACGAGGTCCACTACCTCTCCGACCGCTTCCGCGGCGCCGTCTGGGAGGAAGTGATCATCCACCTGCCCGAGTCGGTGACCCTGGTGTCGCTGTCGGCGACCGTGTCCAACGCCGAGGAGTTCGGTGACTGGCTGGACACCGTCCGTGGTGACACCGAGGTGATCGTCTCCGAGCACCGGCCCGTGCCGCTGTTCCAGCACGTGCTCGCCGGCCGCCGGATGTACGACCTGTTCGAGGAGGGCGAGGGCCACAGGAAGGCCGTCAACCCCGACCTCGTCCGCCTCGCCCGCATGGAGTCGACCCGGCCGTCGTACCAGGACCGCCGGCGCGGCCGTGCGATGCGCGAGGCCGACCGCGAGCGGGAGCGCAGACAGCGCTCGCGCGTGTGGACGCCGGGCCGGCCCGAGGTCATCGAGCGCCTCGACTCCGAGGGCCTGCTGCCCGCGATCACCTTCATCTTCAGCCGCGCCGCCTGCGAGGCCGCCGTCCAGCAGTGCCTGTACGCGGGCCTGAGGCTCAACGACGAGGAGGCGCGGGAGAAAGTACGCGCGCTGGTCGAGGAGCGCACCGCCGCGATCCCGTCCGAGGACCTGCACGTCCTCGGCTACTACGAGTGGCTGGAGGGCCTGGAGCGGGGCATCGCCGCCCATCACGCGGGCATGCTGCCGACCTTCAAGGAGGTCGTCGAGGAGCTGTTCGTACGCGGACTGGTCAAGGCCGTGTTCGCGACCGAGACCCTCGCCCTGGGCATCAACATGCCCGCCCGCTCGGTGGTCCTGGAGAAGCTCGTCAAGTGGAACGGCGAGCAGCATGCCGACATCACGCCCGGTGAGTACACCCAGTTGACGGGGCGTGCGGGCCGGCGTGGCATCGACGTCGAGGGTCATGCCGTGGTGCTGTGGCAGCGCGGGATCAGCCCCGAGCACCTCGCCGGTCTCGCGGGCACCCGCACGTACCCGCTGCGCTCCAGCTTCAAGCCGTCGTACAACATGGCGGTCAACCTGGTCGAGCAGTTCGGCCGGCACCGCTCGCGCGAACTGCTGGAGACCTCGTTCGCGCAGTTCCAGGCCGACAAGTCGGTCGTCGGGATCTCCCGGCAGGTGCAGCGCAACGAGGAGGGCCTGGAGGGCTACAAGGCCTCCATGACCTGCCACCTCGGCGACTTCGAGGAGTACGCGCGGCTGCGCCGCGAACTGAAGGACCGTGAGACCGAGCTGGCCCGCCAGGGCGCCAACCAGCGGCGGGCCGAGGCGGCCGTGGCCCTGGAGAAGCTCAAGCCGGGCGACGTCATCCACGTCCCCACGGGCAAGTACGCCGGTCTGGCCCTGGTGCTGGACCCAGGCCTGCCCGCCGGCCGCTCCAACGGCCACCGCGGCTTCGACCACCACGACGGCCCGCGCCCGCTGGTGCTGACCGCCGAACGGCAGGTCAAGCGGCTGGCGTCGATGGACTTCCCGGTGCCGGTCGAGCCGCTGGACCGGATGCGGATCCCGAAGTCCTTCAATCCGCGCTCGCCGCAGTCCCGTCGGGACCTCGCCTCTGCCCTGCGCACCAAGGCCGGGCACATCCCGCCGGAGCGGGCCCGCAAGAAGCGCTCGCAGGCCGCCGACGACCGCGAGATCGCCCGGCTGCGCACGGAGATCCGGGCGCATCCGTGCCATGGGTGCAACGACCGTGAGGACCACGCCCGTTGGGCCGAGCGGTACCACCGGCTGATGCGGGACACCTCGCAGCTGGAGCGGCGCATCGAGGGCCGCACCAACACCATCGCGCGGACCTTCGACCGGATCGTCGCGCTGCTGACCGAGCTGGACTACCTGCGCGGCGACGAGGTCACCGAGCACGGCAAGCGGCTCGCCCGGCTCTACGGCGAACTCGACCTGTTGGCCAGTGAGTGCCTGCGCGAGGGCGTCTGGGAGGGCCTCGGCCCGGCCGAACTCGCCGCCTGCGTATCGGCGTTGGTGTACGAGGCCCGGGTCGGCGACGACGCCATGGCGCCCAAGCTGCCCTCCGGCAAGGCGAAGGCCGCGCTCAGCGAGATGGTCCGGATCTGGGGCCGGCTGGACGGTCTGGAGGAGGAGTTCCGGATCACCCAGAGCGAGGGTGTCGGTCAGCGCGAGCCCGACCTCGGCTTCGCCTGGGCCGCGTACATGTGGGCCTCGGGGACGGGGCTCGACGAGGTGCTGCGCGAGGCGGAGATGCCCGCGGGTGACTTCGTGCGGTGGTGCAAGCAGGTGATCGATGTGCTGGGGCAGATTTCGGCGGCTTCTCCTGTGGAGGGGTCGACCGTGGCGAAGGCCGCGCGCAAGGCGGTCGATCAGTTGCTGCGGGGTGTGGTGGCCTACTCGTCGGTGGGGTGACCTGTTCTCTGGCGGGTGCGGGTGCGGGTGCGGGTGCGGGTGCGTTGTGGCTGGTCGCGCCTGCGCGGCGGAGCCGCATATCTGCTCAGCCCCGCGCCCCTGAGCAAGTTGTCCTCAGCGGTGTTTCAAGAAGTTCCGCCAACTGCCGTAGGCGGTGATGTCCTCGGCCTCCTGCAGAGCGCTCGGTTCGCACAGGAAGCCGGGAACGTGGGTGCCGTCTGCCAAGTGCACGCTGCCCAGGGTCATCGGGCGCGGCAGCATGGTCAGGAGGCGGCCCAGGCCCTCTGCCGGGAGGCGCCAGACCTCTGTCTCGATCGAGGCGCCGCCCTCGCCCACGTGTACCAGGCCCGGCTTCGGTGGGTCGGTGGGCAATGCGTGCAGATGGTAGAGCGGGGCCGTGGTCGTCGTATGGTCCAGGCGGGCGCCCAGTGACAGGAGCTGGGGGTTCAGGGGCTGGCCCGTCAGGTGGGCGCCGACCACGGCCAGGCGGGTATCCGGCTCCAGGGTGCGGGCGAGGGCGGCCAGGCGCCCGTCGGTGAACGCCGGGCCGATCAGCATCACGCCGAAGGGGAGTCCGTCGACCTCGCCCGCGGGTACGGCGACCGCCGCCAGGTCGAAGAGGTTCGTGGAGTTGGTGAAGCGGCCCAGACGGGCGTTGGCGCCCAGGGGATCGGCGGCCACCTCGCCGAGCGTGGGGTGGCCCGGTGCGGTCGGGAGCAGCAGGGCGTCGGCGTCGGCCAGTTCGGCGAGCGCCCTGGAGCGCAGGTCGGCGAGGCGGGCCTGGTCGGTGAAGAGCTGGTGGGCCGGTATGTCACGGGCGCGGGTGATGATGCCGGCGACCGTGGGATCCAGACCGTCCCCGCCCTGGGCGATCAACTTGTCGACAAAGGTGCCCACGGCTGTGTAACGCTCGGCCACGAACGCGCCTGCGTAGAGCATCGCCGCCGCCTCGGTGAAGGGCACGAGGTCGATCTGCCGTACCGCCGCGCCCGCCTCACGGAGCCGCTCCACGGCGCGCTCGTAGGCCTCGGCCCAGCCCGCGTCCAGCTCGCCGAGCCCCTCTCGGGACGGGACCGCGATGCGCCAGGGGCCGGGGGTCCGCGGAGGGAGGGGCGGCAGGGCGCGGGCGGGTGGCGACGCCATGACGGACAGGGCCTGCTCGGCCTCCGCGAGCGTACGGGCGAACACCGTCACGCAGTCGATCGAGGCACAGGCCGGGACAACGCCCTGCGTCGGGACGAGGCCGCGGGTGGGCTTGATGCCGACGATGCCGTTGAAGGCGGCCGGCACCCGGCCCGAGCCCGCGGTGTCCGTGCCGAGCGCGAGGTCCACGATGCCGAGGGCCACCGCGACCGCCGAGCCGGAGCTGGAGCCGCCGCTGATCCTCGCCGGATCGTGGGCGTTCCGTACCGCGCCGTAGGGGGAGCGGGTGCCGACCAGGCCCGTGGCGAACTGGTCGAGGTTGGTCGTCCCGAGGACGATCGCGCCCGCCGCGCGCAGACGCGCGACGACCGGGGCGTCGGCCGCGGGGTCGTAGGCGTACGCCGGGCAACCCGCCGTCGTGGGCAGTCCGTGGACGTCGATGTTGCCCTTCGTGGCGAACAGGCGGCCGGCGAGGGGGAGGTGCTCCCCGGCGGCCGCGCGCGCGTCGAGCGCCCGCGCCTCCGCCTCGACCTCCTCGCGCGGACGCAGGTCGATCCAGATGTCGGGGCGGTCGACGGCCTCGATCCGGTCGTACGCGGCGCGCACCCGGGACACGGTAGGGGTCATGCGTGCTCCTCGACTTCCAGTGTGCGCTCTTCGACTCGGCCTGCGGCCGGTGCCAGGATGATCAAGGCCGTGCCGGCCTCGACCTGGTCGCCGGGACTCACCAGGACCTCCGCGACCACGCCGTCGGCGGGTGCGTGCACCCTGGACTCCATCTTCATCGCTTCCAGGGCGAGGAGCGGCTGTCCCGCCGCCACCGTGTCACCCGGAGCCACGTTCACCTGCCACACGGACGCGGCGAACTCGGCCTCGACCAGTCGCCCGCCCGGCGGTACGACCACCTCGGCCGGCGGTGCGGCCGGCGCGGCCGCCGCCTCGGCCCGGGCGAACTCGCCCGCCGCCTCCCAGGCGTCCCGTTCCGCCGCGAACGCGGCCCGCTGCCGGGCCCGGAACTCCGCGACGGAATCGGCGTGTTCGGCCAGGAAGGCCTCGTACCCGGCGAGCGAGAAGGTGCCCTCCTCGATGCGCGGGACGAAGCGGCCGGACGTGATGTCGGCCCGCAGGTCCAGGAGTTCGTCCGGCTGCACCGGATACCACTTGATCCGGTCGAAGAAGCGCAGCAGCCACGGCGAGCCCGGCTCGAACGCGCCCCGCTGCTGCCATCCCGACCACACCTGGGTCGTACGGCCCACGAACTGGTAGCCGCCGGGGCCTTCCATGCCGTAGATGCACAGATAGGCCCCGCCGATGCCGACCGAGTTCTCGGCGGTCCAGGTGCGCGCGGGGTTGTACTTCGTCGTCACCAGGCGGTGGCGCGGGTCCAGCGGGGTGGCCACCGGGGCGCCCAGGTACACGTCGCCCAGGCCGAGGACGAGGTACTCCGCGTCGAAGACCGTGCGGAACACGTCCTCGACCGATGCGAGGCCGTTGATCCGGCGGATGAACTCGATGTTCCACGGGCACCAGGGGGCGTCGTCGCGGACCCCCGCCATGTAGCGGGCGATGGCCTCGCGGGTGGCCGGGTCGTCCCAGGAGAGCGGGAGGTGGACCGTGCGGGAGGGGACGGTCAGTTCGGCCGTGGCGGGCAGGGCCGCCGTGATCCGCCGCACGGCGGTGAGGAGCTCGTGCTGGGGCAGGACGCCCGGGTCCGTCCGGATCTGGAGTGAGCGAATGCCCGGCGTGAGATCCGTGACCCCGTCCAGGCCGGCCGCCGTCACCGCCTCCATCAGGGCGTGCACCCGCATGCGCAGCGCCAGGTCGAGCTGCATCGGGCCGAACTCGACGAGCAGGTTGTCGTCGCCGCTGCGGCGGTAGGTGACGTCACCGTCGCGAGCCAGTACCCCGCCGTCGGTGATCTCCGGGCGACGCGTGCCCGTCACGTCCACGGGCACGAAGCGCACCGTGTCGCCAGGCCGTAGCTGCCCCAGCTTCCACCGCTCGCCGCTGAGCACGGTCGCCGGGCACACGAACCCGCCGAGCGAGGGTCCGTCCGGGCCGAGCAGCACCGGCATGTCACCGGTGTAGTCGACCGCGCCGACCGAGTACGGGGTGTCGTGGATGTTGGACGGGTGCAGTCCCGCCTCGCCGCCGTCGGTGCGGGCCCAGCGGGGCCCCGGGCCGACCAGGCGGACGCCGGTGCGCGCCGAGTTGAAGTGGACCTTCCAGTCCGCCGCGTAGAAGTCGCGGATGTCGTCCTCGGTGAAGAACTCCGGTGCCGCGTGCGGCCCTTCGACGGCGCCGATGTGCCACACCGCGGTGAACTCGGGGCGGTCCGTGACGGGCGTGCCCGGGGCGACCGCCCCGCCGTGCAGGACGTCGCCGGTGCGCAGCGCACGCCCGCCGTGGCCGCCGAACCGACCCAGCGTGAAGGTGCTCGCGCTGCCCAGGAACGGCGGCACGTCGAGACCGCCGCCCGCGAAGAGGACGTAGGTGCGCAGGCCGTGTTCGAGGGGCGCGCCGACCTCCAGGACCGCGCCCGCGGGGACCGTGACCGGCTCCCACTGCCCGACCGGTGTGCCGTCCACGGTCACCGGGGCCGGTGCACCGGTCACACAGACCGTCGTGGCGTGGCTGAACCGCAACGCCGGCCCCTGGAGCGTGCATTCGAGCCCGGGCGCGCCCTCGGAGTTGCCGAGCGCTCGGTTGCCCTGCCGGAAGGAGTGGTCGTCCATGGGTCCGCACGGCGGCACGCCCACCTGCCAGTAGCCGGTGCGGCCCGGCCAGTCCTGGACCGTGGTGAGCGTCCCGCCGGAGACCACGTCGATGCGCGGGGTGGGATCGGTGACGCCGGTGAGGGTGGCCGTGGAGTGGGCGGCGGCCCGGAAGTCCGGTGCGGTGAGTGCCGCCCGCACCAGGCCGAGGTTCGTCTCGATGCCGTCCACGCGGGTGCGGGCCAGCGCCTCGTCCAGCCGGCGCAGCGCGTGCGCGCGGTCGGGGCCGTGGGCGACGACCTTGGCGAGCATGGGGTCGTACGACGTCGTCACCTCGGTGCCGGTCTCCACCCAGCCGTCGACGCGCACGCCCGCCGGGAACTCCACCCGGGTCAGCAGCCCCGCGCTGGGCCGGTGCCCGCGCGAGGGGTCCTCGGCGTACAGGCGGGCCTCGACGGCGTGGCCGCGCGGCCGGCCGGGGTCGCGGACGACGTCCCTCTCGCCGCGCGCCAGGCGCAGCATCCACGCGACCAGATCGACGCCGTAGACCTCCTCGGTGACCGGGTGCTCCACCTGGAGGCGCGTGTTGACCTCCAGGAAGTACACCTCTTCGCGGGCCGCGTCGTACACGAACTCGACCGTGCCGGCGGACCGATAGCCCACCGATGCACACAGGTCCCGGGCGGCCTCGGCGAGCCGGGTTCGGACGTGGTCGGGCAGCCCGGGTGCCGGGGCCTCCTCGACCACCTTCTGGTTGCGGCGTTGCAGGGAGCAGTCGCGGTCTCCGAAGGTGACGACCTTCCCCGCGCCGTCGCCGAAGACCTGGACCTCGACATGGCGGGCCCGCTCGACCAGGCGCTCCAGGAACACGCCCGCGGAGGAGAAGGACGCGGCGGCCACCCGGTGCACCCGCTCCCAGGCTTCGGTCAGTTCGGCGGCGGAGCGACACGCCGACATACCGATACCGCCGCCCCCGCCGGTCGCCTTCAGCATGACGGGATAGCCGATGCGGGCGGCCTCCCGCAGGGCCTCGGGCAGGTCGGTCAGCAGCCCGGTCCCCGGCGCCAGCGGCACGCCGGCCGCCTCGGCCGCCGCGCGGGCCGTGTGCTTGGCGCCGAACAGCTCCAGTTGCTCGGGCGTCGGCCCCACGAACACGGTCCCGGCGTCCTCGCAGCGCCGGGCGAAGGCCGCGTCCTCGGACAGGAAGCCGTACCCGGGATGGATCGCGCCCGCCCCGGTGTCCTTGGCCGCCTTCAGCACCAGGTCCGCGTCGAGGTACGACTCCTTCGCGGGTGCCGGGCCGAGCCGCACCGCCTCGTCCGCCAGCCGGACGTGCGGTGCCGAGCGGTCCGGGTCGGAGTACACGGCGACGGTACGCAGGCCCAGTTCGCGGGCGGTGCGGATGATCCGGACGGCTATCTCGCCCCGGTTGGCGACCAGTACCTTCCCGAAACTCATGCTGTGCCCTCGTCTCCGACGGGCCCCGCGATCGTCATCTCCACGGCCGTCGGCCGGAAGCCGTTGCAGGGGTTGTTGATCTGGGGGCAGTTGGAGACCAGTACCAGGACGTCCCGCTCGGCCCGCAGGGTCAGGGAGAGACCGGGCGCCGAGATGCCGTCGACGATGCCGAGGGTGCCGTCCTTCTCGACCGGCACGTTCATGTACCAGTTGATGTTGGAGACCAGGTCCCGCTTGCCCAGGCCGTACTTCGCGCCCTCCGCGAGGAAGTTGTCCACGCAGGCGTGCTGGGTCCAGGTGTGGTGGCCGTAGCGGAGGGTGTTGGACTCCTTGGAGCAGGCGCCGCCGACCGTGTCGTGCCGGCCCACCTCGTCGGCGACGACCGTCATCAGCGGGGTGTGCTCGTTGGACAGCAGCACGCTGCCGGTGGTCAGGAAGATGTTGCCCTGCGCCTGGACGGTGTCGGGGGCGCTGTAGCGCACGGACGTGTCGTGGGCGTCGTAGACGAGGAAGTCGACGGCCTGGTTGCCGTGCAGGTCCGTGATGGTGAGCGTGCCGCCGGTGCGGACGACGGACGACCAGGCGGCGCGGGCCGGAACCACGGTCTTCATGCGAGCCCCCTCGCGGCGAGGAATTCGACGGTGTTGAGGAAGGCACGGCGGCCCTCGGGGGTGGCCTCCCACAGCGGGTCGCCGGGCGCGGTCGGCGCGCCCCGCCAGGCCAGCACCTCCAAGGGGGTGCTGACGTACTCGGGGCGCGGGTCCACCGGATGCGGCACGTTCGCGATCAGCACGATCACGTCCTGTTCCGCGCGGAGCGTGACGCTGCCGCCGGGTCCGGTCGAGCCGGTGAACTCCACGGCGCCGTCGTCGCGCACCTCGACGCCCTGGAAGAAGGAGAGGGAGGGCGGCAGATCGCGCGGCTCCAGGCCGTTCTTGGCGGCGGCGAGCTTCAGCAGCTCACGGCCGGCCGGGGAGGGACCCTGCGGGGTGCCGTCGCCGTACCGCGCGGTGTTGCGGACGAGGGTGGAGGTGCCGCACAGCGCGTCGTGGCGCCCGGAGGCGTCGGCGACCACGCTCGCGAGCACCCGCCCCTGGTCGGACAGGAGCAGCTGCCCCTCGCCCAGATAGGCGTTCCACTGCACCTTCACCGTGTCTGCCGTGTTCAGCCGTTCCCAGGGGCGGCCGTCCACGTACAGCAGCAGATGGGCACAGGCGTCGCCGCGCGGATCGGTCAGGCGCAGCTCGGTGCCGCGGGCCAGCACCCGGTGCGTGTAATTGCCGCCCGCGACCGTCTCGGCCCACACCAGATGGCCCGCCTCGCAGGGTGGTTCGGGCCAGTCCCGGGCCGGTACGACGGGCATGGCCTCGGCACGGGTGCCCTCCTGGGCGCGGGCGTGGGCACGGGCTCCGTGGGTGGTCGCTGTCGCCATCGCGGGACCTCTCGCCGTGAGGAGTGGATTTCTGTCGCGCGACAGAAATTAGAGGCGGGCCGGGTCACCGGCATTGCGGGTGTGTTGCCGGGCGGTTATCGAGTCCTCACCGAGATCGCCGGACCAGGGGGTGTGCGAGGATCGAACGCATGGGAACGGACAGCAGTCGCCGGGTCGGCCGGCCGCGGGCCGCGCAGCGGCCGGACAGCGGCCTCGAGCCGCGTGCCGAACTGCTCGCCGCGGCCGCCGAGCTGTTCACCACCCGCGGATACGCGGCCACCACCACCCGGGCCGTCGCCGAGCGCGCGGGCATGCGGCAGGCGTCCATGTACCACTACGTCTCCGGCAAGGAGGAGTTGCTCGCCGAGCTGCTGGAGTCCACCGTCACACCCTCGCTGGCCCGGGCCCGTGAGCTGCTCGCGGACGACTCGGCCCCGGCCGGGGACCGGCTGTGGCAGCTGTGCCGCACCGACGTGGAGCTGTTGTGCGGCGGGCCGCACAACCTCGGCGGGCTCTATCTGCTGCCCGAGGTGCGCACCGAGCGGTTCGCCGGCTTCCATGCCGTGAGGGCCGAACTCAAGGACGCCTACCGGCAGTTGCTGGCCGCCACCGCCGCGGGCGGAGCGCTCGCCAAGAGCGAGCTGGATCTGCGCACGGATCTGGTCTTCGGTCTGATCGAGGGCGTCATCCTGGTGCACCGTTCCGAACCGGAGCGCTCTGTCGAGGAGTTCGCCCACGCCACCGCCGATGCGGCGCTGCGGATCGCCGGGGTCTGAGCCGGCTTTTCACTCATCACGGTGAGTAGTTTTCGTACGCCCGAACGCCGTCACGTGTCGTGTTCGAATGATCGCCCAGCGTGCAAATGGGGACGAGCGTACTCCTGTTGTGTGGGCGATTTCAGGTGCTTGCCGAATATGACACAGCGATGATCCGGTCGGACTAAGCTCGCCCGCGGCGCACCGAGTTGCGATGAATTCGTGCGCCTGTTCCCAAACTTCCCGATGATCCCTTCGGTTCCATGACTCTTCCCCCCGCAAGCTCCCCTGACACCCAGCCGACTCGTCTCAGAAGGCATCCATGGTGAGTGTTCAAAAGCCTCCAGGCGGCCGTGAACGTCCTTATGCGCGCGTGCTGTTGCTGCCGGCCGTAGCGATGACCGCGGCGACCGCGGCGGCGGTCGCCCTGGCTCCGGCCTCGGCCCGGATCGCCGTCGGCGGGTGCGGGGCCGTGGCCCTGCTGCTGGTCCTGGCCACGGCCGCCGAAGCCGCCCGCCGCGGACGCAAACTCCGTGAGGCGCAGGCCGAGCACGCCCGTCACACCGCGTATCTGGAGCGCCGCCTCGCCGCCCACGACGCGGAGATCGTCCGCCTCGGCGGCGACGTCCTGCCCACCGCGCTTCTCCGGTTGCGCCACGGAGAACCGCTCAGAGAGGTGATGCGCAAGGTCGTCGACAACGACCCCGAACTTCGCCACATGCCCGAGTCGCAGCGCACCCTGCTGCGCACGGCGCTGAAGGGCGCCGACTTCGAGATCTCGATGCGCGACGCCACCGAGCGCTCCTACGTCAGCATCGCCCGCCGCATCCAGGCCATCGTCCACCAGCAGGCCAACGAACTGCGGGAGATGGAGGAGGACCACGGCCGCAACCCCGAGGTCTTCGACGACCTGCTGCGCATCGACCACGGCACCGCGCTGATCGGCCGCCTCGCCGACACCATCTCCGTGCTCGGCGGCGGCCGCCCCGGCCGTCAGTGGCCGCTGCCCGTCTCGCTCTACAGCGTGCTGCGCGGTGCCATGTCCCGGATCCTGGAGTACCGGCGCATCGAGCTGAACTCCATCGTCAACATCAACATCAAGGGCACGTCCGTCGAGCCGCTCCTCCACGCGGCCGCCGAACTCCTCGACAACGCCACCCGCTACTCGCCGCCGTCGACCAAGGTGCACGTCACCGCCGCCGAGGTGCAGTCCGGCCTCGTCATCGAGATCGAGGACGCCGGCGTCAGCCTCAGCGAGGAGGGCCGCGCCCGCATCGAGAAGGCGATCCACGACGCCATGGCGGGCGACGACGCGGAGAACCTGGGCTCCAACCCGCGCCTCGGCCTCGCCGTCGTCGGCCGGCTGTGCAAGGCCTTCGACATGCAGGTCTCGCTGCGCGCCTCCGCCTACGGCGGCGTCCGCGCGATCCTCGTCGTACCGCGCGTCATGACCACCACCGAACCCGGTGTCGGCGCCGCCCACGGTATCGGTGCCACCGGCGTGCCCAAGCCCGAACTCGGCGCGGTGGAGGGCCCGAAGCGCAGGCCCAAGAAGCGCCGCCCCACCAGCCCCCGCATCCCCGCCGGGATCTCGATGGAGGACGACGTCCCCGAGGTCACCGAGTGGACGGCGGGCGGTCTGCCGCAGCGCCGCAGCCGGGTGAAGACCCCGCTCAGCCAGCGGTACGCCGAACAGGCCGCCATCGAGCGCGCCGAGCGCGAGGGCAGGCCGACCATCTGGTCCCAGCACAAGCCCGAACCCGAGCCCGAGCCCGAGATCGACCCCGAGATCCAAAAGCTCCGGGACCGGCCGCCGGGCATGTGGGTCGACGACTTCTGGAACGGTCTGCGCAAGGGCATGCCCGAGGACGCCACCGCGCCCGAACTGACCGACTTCACGCGGAACCCCACCAAGTACCTGCACCTGCTCAACGATTCGGACACCGCCATCGAGGGCGCCACCGACGACGAGGGGAACCTCAAGTGATCCAGCAACGAGGCAACTTCGACTGGATGCTCAAGCAGCTCAACGACGGCGTACCGGGCGTCCAGATGATCGTGGTCCTCTCCGCCGACGGACTGCGCATCGCCCGCTACGGCGGCGACCCCGACGCGGCCGACCGGGTGGCCGCCGCCTGCGCGGGCGTTCAGAGCCTCGCCGGTGCCATCATTCAGGAGATCGACGGAGCCGGCGACATGAAGCTCGTCGTCATCGAGATCGAGGGCGGCTACTTCTACCTCATGGACGCCGGCGCCAACGCCTACCTGGCCGTGCTCGCCGACGTGACCTGCGAGCCGGGCCGGATGGCCGGCATGATGCGCGACCTCGTCGTCCGGATCGGAGCCCATCTCACCAGTCCGCCCCGGCGGAACGGGCAGACCGTATGACTCCTCCGCAACGCAAACGGCGCCTGCCGCAGCAACTGCCGCCTCCACCGCCGCTGCCCCCCGCACCGGCGGACGGCGAGGAGAAGCCCGGGAACCCCGAACGGCTGTACGCCATCGCCGACACCGCCGACGGCCGCCGGGCCGAACTCGACCTGGTCACCTTAATCGTGGCGCGATCCGCGCCACCACCGTCGGCCTCACCGGAGGAGGCGGCCGTGATCCAGCTCTGTACCGCCCCTCTGTCCGTGGCCGAGCTCTCGGCCTACCTCAACCTGCCGTTCAGCGCGATGACCGTCCTGATCACCGAGCTGATCACGAACGAACTGGTGCAGGCGCGCGCCCCGATCGCCCGCAAGGCGCTCCCGGACCGGTCTCTCCTCGAAGCGGTGATGCATGGACTTCAACGGCTCTGACACCATCCCCGGCCCACGCACCGAGGATCACCTCCCGCAGACGGCCCAGGCCGCGGTGAAGATCGTGATCGTGGGCGGCTTCGGTGTCGGCAAGACCACCATGGTCGGTTCGGTCAGCGAGATCAGGCCGCTGACCACCGAGGAGACCATGACCCAGGCCGGTATCGGGGTCGACGACAACTACGGCTCCGAGTCCAAGACCGCCACCACCGTGGCCATGGACTTCGGCCGCATCAGCATCACCGACAAGCTGGTGCTCTACCTCTTCGGCACCCCCGGCCAGGAGCGCTTCTGGTTCCTGTGGAACGGCCTGTTCGAAGGCGCGCTCGGCGCAGTCGTCCTGGTCGACACCCGCCGCCTGGAAGTCAGCTTCGACGTCATGGGACGCCTGGAGGAACGCGGCGTTCCGTTCGTCGTCGCGGTCAACTCCTTCCCCGACGCGCCTCGTTACCCGATCGAGGAACTGCGCACCGCGCTGGACCTGGCCCCGGAGATCCCGATCATCGACTGCGACGTGCGCCGCCGGGCCTCCAGCAAGGACGTGCTGATGACCCTGATGCGTTTCCTGCACTCGCTCGCCATGTCCGGCGTCCTCACCTGACCGGCATCCGACCGACCCCCACACCTTCCGCTCCGGAGCGACACTGTGACGCCTGAACCCCAATCCCTCACCGGCACCGATGCCACCGACGCCACCGCCGGCCCGCCGCCCGGCTGCCCGGCGCACGGCCTCGGTCCCGGAGGACTGCACCGGCTCTACGGCCCCGACGCGGCGGACCTGGGCGACCTCTACGAGCGGCTGCGGGAGGAGCACGGCACCGTCGCGCCCGTGCTGCTCCACGAGGACGTACCGGTGTGGGTGGTCCTCGGGCACTCCGAGAACCTGCACATGGTCCGCAGCCCCTCCCAGTACGCCCGCGACAGCCGGATCTGGACCCCGCTGCAGGAGGGCATGGTCAAGCCGGACCACCCGCTCATGCCGCACATCGCCTGGCAGCCCATCTGCGCGTTCGCCGAGGGCGACGAGCACCAGCGGCTGCGTGCGGCGGTCACCGGCGCCATGTCGACCATCGACCACCGCAGCATGCGCCGCCACATCGGCCGCTACACCCAGGAGCTGGTCAACGACTTCTGCGAACGCGGCCGGGCCGACCTGGTCGCCCAGTTCGCCGAGCACCTGCCGATGGCCGTCATGTGCGAGCTCCTCGGCATGCCCGAGGAGTACAACGACCGGATGGTGCAGGCCGCCCGCGACGCGCTCAAGGGCACCGAGACCGCCATCCAGAGCCATGGCTACGTCATGGAAGCGCTGAGCCGGCTCACCACCCGTCGCCGCGCCCGGCCCGACGACGACTTCACCAGTCACCTCATCATGCACCCCGCGGGGCTGACCGACGACGAGGTCCGCGAACACCTGCGCCTCGTCTTCTTCGCGGCCTACGAGGCCACCGCCAACCTGCTCGCCAACGCGCTGCGCATGGTCCTCACCGAGCCGGGTTTCCGCGCGCAGCTCAACGGCGGTCAGATGACCGTGCCGGAGGCGATCGAGCAGTCCCTGTGGGACGAGCCGCCCTTCAGCACCGTCCTCGGGTACTTCGCCAAGCAGGACACCGAGCTGGGCGGCCAGCGCATCCGCAAGGGCGACGGGCTGCTCTTCGCGCCCGCCCCGGGCAACGTGGACCCGCGGGTGCGGCCCGACCTGTCCGCCAACATGCAGGGCAACCGGTCCCATCTCGCCTTCGGCGGTGGCCCCCACGAGTGCCCGGGCCAGGACATCGGCCGTGCCATCGCCGACGTCGGCGTGGACGCCCTGCTGACGCGGCTCTCGGACATCCAGCTGGACTGCGCCGAGGAGGACCTGCGCTGGCGGTCGTCCATCGCCTCCCGGCACCTGGTGGCCCTGCCGGTGCGCTTCGAACCGAAGCCCCAGCAGGACGCCGGCCTCCCGCCCAGCGCGTCGCACATCCCGACCCAGCGCGCCACCTGGCAGGTCGGCTCCGTGCGCCCGGAACCGGCCCCCACGCCGGAGCCCACCCCGGCGATCCCGAGCCCCGCCCCCGAGCCGGCCCCCGCGGTACCGGTGCAGCCTCGCCGTCGGAACGTGTGGCAGCGGATGCTGCGCTGGTGGCGGGGGGAGTGAGCGCGGGGAGCTCGGTCAGGCCTCCCGGCCGGCCCACCGCTCGGGCGAGCGCCAGGCCTCCAGCGTCCGCCCGCTGACGAACGAGTGCTCCGCCCCCGTCACCGGATCGGTGAACTCCAGCCTCCGTGCCAGCAGTTGCAGCGGACGCCGGAAGTCACCGGGCGGTACGGGGGCGGTCACCTCGGGGTACAGCGGGTCGCCGAGGATGGGGATGCCCAGCGCGCTCAGGTGCACCCGCAGCTGGTGGGTCTGCCCCGTCTCCGGGACGAGCCGGTACCGGCCCAGCGCGGCCCGGTGCTCGGCCAGCTCCACTCGCGTCACGGCGTTCGGCTCGCCCTCGACCTCCCGCGCGGCCGGGATGCCGCGCTCCTTCAGGATCCGGCTGCGCACGGTCCGGGGCAGGGCGAGCGAGGGGTCGTACGGTGCGATCGCCTCGTACTCCTTGCGGACCGATCGGTCCGCGAACAGCGTCTGATAGGCGCCGCGCTCCACGGGCCGCACCGTGAACAGCACGAGGCCGGCGGTGAGCCGGTCCAGCCGGTGCGCGGCGGACAGGGTCGGGATGCCCAGCTCGGTCCGCAGCCGGGCCAGCACGGTCTGGGTGACATGCGTGCCGCGCGGGGTCGTCGCGAGGAAGTGCGGCTTGTCGGCCACGACGATGTGCGCGTCCTGGTGGACCACCTCCACCGGGAACGGCACCGGTACCTCGGCGGGCAGCTCCCGGTGGAACCACACGAACATCCCCGGCTCGTACGGCGCGTCCGGCGCCACCGCCCGCCCGTCGGCCCCGACGACCTGCCCCGCGTCCAGCATCGCCCGAACCACCCCGGGCCCGGCCCCGGACAGCCGCTCCACCAGATACTCGCCCACGCTGGCCCACGACCCGTCCATGGGCAGCCGAACCCGCACCGGGTCCACCCCGTCACGCTGGGGCAGGGGAGGGGCCGGGATACGGGTTCTGCGTCTCATCACCGCCCAGCGTAGGTGCTACACCGCGACCGCCTCCGCCGCCTCCGGCTCCACCATCGCCGTACGCGCGCGGTACCTCCGGTAGGCCGCCCCCGCCGCGACTGTCCCGCCGAGGAACAGCACCGTGAACCACTGGAAGTACCAGTGCCCGCCCGCCGGGTCGTACACCGCCGCGCGCGGCCAGGCCAGGTTGACCGTCATCGCGAGGCCGTAGAGGAGGGCCAGGGCGTTGACCGGGATCCCCCAGCGGCCGAGGGAGAAGAGAGGGGCGCCCGTCTCGTCCGTGCCGGTCGAGGAGAACCGTCCGCGCAGGCGGCTGAGCAGCAGCGGGCCCGTCACCATCGCGTAGGCCAGGTACAGCATCACGATGCAGGTCGTGCCGATGGCCAGGAACGCCTCCGGTGAGGCGAAGTTGAGCAGCAGCAGGACGGCGGCCAGGACGCCGACCACCAGGGCGGGGGCGCCGGGCATGCCGGTGCGGGGATCGACCCTGGCCAGACGGCGGGCGAAGGGCAGCTGTCCGTCGCGGGCCATGGAGAACAGCATGCGGCAGGCCGCTGTCTGGATCGCGAGCGTGGCCACGGCGATCGCCACCACCACATCGGCCAGCAGCACCCGGCCCACCCCGTCGCCGAGGCTGCTGGTGAGGACGTAACTCAGCCCGTCCACAGCCAGTTTCCCGTCGGTGAGGCTGGGCGCGGCGAGGATGCCGCCGAGGACGACGAGGCCACCGAGCAGGCCGGCCGCACCGAGGGCGGTGAGGATGGTGCGCGGTGCCGTGCGGCGTGGATGGTGGGTCTCCTCGCTCATCTCGCCCGCGCTGTCGAAGCCGATCATCACGTACGCCGCCGTGAAGGAGCCGATCAGCAGCGCCCCGGACAGGCCGGTCCCGGCACCGCCCGTGGTGTGGAAGGTGATGCCGGGGGAGCGCCGCGAGTGGGTCAGCAGGAGGACCACGATCAGCAGGGCGCCGATGATCTCGGCGGTCACGCCGACCCGGTTGACCATGGACATCACGCGGTTGTCCGCGAGGTTGACCAGTGTGGTCAGTGTCAGCAGGGCCACGCCGAGCACCGCCGCGTTGGCGGCGCCGTCGGCGGAGACGGGCGAGGAGTCGGTGCCGATCAGCTGGAAGCCGGACCAGAGCGCCGGCAGCACCATCTGCAGGGCCAGCGCGGCCGCCGCGACCACCACGATCTGCCCGATCACCATGATCCAGCCGGCGAACCAGCCGAAGGCGGGGGTCGCCAGGCGCGAGGACCACTGGTAGATCGCCCCGGAGATGGGGTAGCACGCGGCCAGTTCCGCGAAGCAGGCGGCGACCAGCAGCTGGCCGATCAGCACGGCCGGCCAGGCCCAGAAGAAGAGCGGCCCGCCGAAGGAGTAGCCGAAGGCGAAGAACTGGAAGACGGTCGTCAGGACGGAGATGAAGGAGAACCCGGCAGCGAAGGAGGCGTACCGGCCCAGGCTGCGATGCAGCTCTTGGCGGTAGCCGAACTCCTCCAGGGAACGGTCGTCGGTCGTCGTCACGGCGGCACCTGCCTAGGGGCGCGGGGAGTGAGTTCCTGTCGAGCGACAGAAATTAGGGATGCGCTGTTTCCTCCGCGTCACACGGGCGTGTCCGGGACGGGCCCAAGTCCTCACGCACCGGCGCGAGGCCGTCGGTGCGAGCATGCGAGAGCGGCGGCACCCCGTCGGGGTGCCGCCGCTCTCGAAGGGTTCAGGCCGCCGCCGCGCCGCCGCTCTCCTGCTCGGCCTCGATGCGGGCGTTCCAGTCCCGCTTGGAGGCCTGCCAGCCGTCCTCGTTGTGACCGAGGCGCCAGTAGCCGGAGATCGACAGGTCCTCGCGCGGGATCTGCAGCTCGACCCGGAGCAGCCGGCGCAGCTCCTTCACGAAGCTCGCCTCGCCGTGCACGAACGCGTGCATCCGGCCCTCGGGGAACTCCAGCGCACGCACGGCCTCCACCAGGGCCTCGCCCACCGGCCGGTCCCCGCGGTGCACCCAGACGACCTCCACCCGGGAGTCGATCTTCTGCTCCTCCTCGGGGCCGGACACCTCCACGAAGGCGTGCGTCCGGGCGTCGGAGGGCAAAGTCTCCAGGGCGCGGGCGATCGCGGGCAGCGCGCTCTCGTCGCCGGCGAGCAGATGCCAGTCGGCGCTCGGGTCGGGCGCGTACGCACCTCCGGGGCCCATGAAGCGCACGCTCTCGCCCGGCTGCACGCGGGTGGCCCACGGCCCGGCCAGACCCTCGTCGCCGTGGATCACGAAGTCCAGGGTCAGTTCGCGGTGCTCGGGATCCCAGGCGCGCACGGTGTACGTCCGCGTCACCGGCCACTGCTCACGGGGGAATTCCTCGCGGATCCGCTCCAGGTCGAAGGGCTCCGGGTAGGTCACGCCGGGAGGGCCGAACAGCAGCTTCACATAGTGGTCGGTGCAGGTGTCCGCGGCGAAATCGGCGAGGCCCTCGCCGCCGAGCACCACACGCTGCATGTGCGGGGTGAGCCGCTCGGTGCGCACCACCTGGGCGGTGCGGGGCTTGCGCGGCTTTCGTCCCGGACGCTCTGCCATCACGGCCTCCTGCTGCATTGGTTAGGTTTACCTAAGTTAGCATCTCTCTCTGGTCAACACGGCTTCCACGAGGCCTCGATGAACGCGTTTTGCCGGAATATTCCGGTCGGACTCACTCTCCCAGTGTCGTCAGCAGCCGCTGCAGGGAGCCACCCAGCCCCCAGCGCGCCGCCAGCGCCTCCAGTCCGGCCGGATCCCGCGGGGTGTGCGGCAGCGCGGTGTCGACGTCCGGCAGCGGGACGTCGTCGGCCACCCGCACCACCTTCGGCGCGACGGCGACATACGGCCGGGCCTCGGTCAGCCGCTTGCGCTGCGACGGGGTGAGCTTCGCCTTCGGGTCGTCGACCGCCGCCATGATCCCGGCCAGGTCGCCGAACTCGGCGAGCAGCTTGGCGGCCGTCTTCTCGCCGATCCCGGGCACGCCCGGCAGGCCGTCGCTCGGGTCGCCGCGCAGCAGTGCCAGATCCGCGTACCCCCGCCCGTCGACCCCGTACTTCTCGCGCAGCGCGGCCTCGTCGGTCAGCTGCAGCGTGCCGACGCCCTTCAGCGGGTACAGCACGCGGATGCCGCGCTCGTCGTCGACGAGCTGATACAGGTCGCGGTCGCCGGTGACGATGTCCACCGGTCCGTCGGCGCGTGCGGTGAACGTGCCGATCACGTCGTCGGCCTCGTAGTCCGCGACCCCGACCCGGGCGATGCCGACCGCGTCCAGCACGGCCTCGATGACCGGCACCTGCGGCGTGAGCGTGTCCGGCACCTCCTCCGCGTCCGGCGCGCCCTCGTGCTCCTCGGCGACCCGGTGCGCCTTGTAGGTGGGGATCAGGTCCACCCGCCACTGCGGCCGCCAGTCGGCGTCCATGCAGGCCACCAGCTTCGCCGGCCGGTGGTCCTGGACCAGCCGGTCGATGAAGTCCAGCAGTCCCCGCACGGCGTTCACCGGTGTGCCGTCGGGCGCCCGCACGGAGTCCGGCACGCCGAAGTAGGCGCGGAAGTACAGCGAGGCGGTGTCGAGAAGCATGAGTCGTCCGGTCACGGTCGCATCATGCCGTACGGCACTGACGGTCACCTGCCGCCACGGATCCACCCCTGTGAGCTGGGTCACTTAAAAGTTTGACCAAAGCGGTCCTGGGGAGGCGCGGCCTCTGTTGTGTCCACCGTGACGAGAGGTACGCGTGTCATCCAGGCTTGAGGCGGAACACCTGTTCAAGGTGTTCGGCAGACGACCGGACCAGGCAGTGGAACGGCTGCGCCAGGGCGCCGACCGGGAGGAGCTGCGCGCCGACGGCACCACCGCCGCCGTCATCGACGCCTCCTTCGAGGTCGAGGCCGGCGAGATCTTCGTCGTCATGGGCCTGTCCGGCTCCGGCAAGTCCACCCTGCTGCGCATGCTCAACGGCCTGCTGGAGCCGACCGCCGGCCATGTCCGCTTCGACGGCCAGGACCTGACCGCGCTCAGCGACCGCGCCCTGCGCGAGCTGCGCTCGAAGAAGATCAGCATGGTCTTCCAGCACTTCGCGCTCTTCCCGCACCGCAGCGTCCGCGACAACGCCGCCTACGGCCTGAGCGTGCAGGGCGTGCCCCGCGCCGAGCGCGAGCGCCGCGCCGACGAGGCGCTCGCCCTGTGCGGCCTGGCCGGCTGGGAGGACTCCTGGCCCGACGAGCTGTCCGGCGGCATGCAGCAGCGTGTGGGCCTGGCCCGCGCCCTCGCCACCGACGCCGACCTGCTCCTCATGGACGAGTCCTTCAGCGCCCTGGACCCGCTGATCCGCCGCGACATGCAGGACCAGCTCCTGGAGCTGCAGAAGACCCTGAAGAAGACCATCGTCTTCATCACCCACGACCTCAACGAGGCCATGCGCCTGGGCGACCGCATCGCCGTCATGCGTGACGGCCGCATCGTGCAGACCGGCACCGCCGAGGACATCCTGCTGCGCCCCGCGAACGACTACGTCGCCTCCTTCATCCAGGACGTCGACCGTTCCCGCGTGCTGACCGCCGCCGCCGTCATGGACACCGACGTCCGCGGCGACGAGGCCGACTGCGACTGCGAGACGGCCGCCCCGGGCACGCCGTTCGCGGAGCTGTGCGCGATCAGCGCCCGCCTGACCCACCCGGTCGCCGTCCTCGACGCGGAGCGCGCGCTCGTCGGCGTCGTATCCAGGCAGCGTCTCGTCGGCCTCCTCGGCGACGAACCGGCCGAGCCCACGGCGTGCGGCAGCAGCGGGAAGAAGGTGATCGCCCGTGCCTAGGCTGCACCTCGGCGACTGGGTCGACTCGGGCGTCGACTGGCTGGTCGCCCACCTCTCCTGGCTGTTCGACGCGGTCCGCGCGGTCGTGGAGGGCATGTACGACGGCATCGACGCGGTCCTCACCGCGCCCGCACCCCTGCTTCTGGCGGGCATCCTCGCGGTCGCCGCCTGGTGGCTGCGCGGACTGGCCGCGGGCGTCCTCGCCTTCGCCGGGTTCGCCCTCGTCGACTCGCTCGACCTGTGGGACCGGGCCATGTCCACCCTGGCGCTGGTCCTGGTCGCCACGGTCATCGCCCTGGTGATCTCGATCCCGCTGGGCATCTGGGCCGCCCGCTCCCGCGCGGTCAGCGCGGCCGTACGGCCCGTCCTGGACCTGCTGCAGACGATGCCCTCGATGGTCCTGCTGATCCCGGCCATCCTCTTCTTCGGCCTGGGCACCGCCGCCGGTGTCATCGCCACCCTGATCTTCGCGCTCGCCCCCGGTGTCCGCATGACCGAGCTGGGCATCCGCCAGGTCGACGCCGAACTGGTCGAGGCCGCCGAGGCGTTCGGCACACCCCCGCGCGACACCCTGCTGCGCGTCCAGCTGCCGCTCGCCCTGCCGACCATCATGGCCGGCGTCAACCAGGTGATCATGCTGGGCCTGTCCATGGTCGTCATCGCCGGCATGGTCGGCACGGGCGGCCTGGGCGGCGCCGTCAACGAGGCCATCGGGCAGCTCGACATCGGCTTCGGTTTCGAGGCGGGCGTCGGCATCGTCGTCCTCGCCATCTACCTGGACCGCATGACCGGCGCCCTCGGCACCCAGCTCTCCCCGCAGGGCCGCAGGGCCGCCGCGAAGGACCGGACGACCATGTGGTCGTACAGCCCGCGCCCGCAGGTCGCCGTCGTCGGCGTGGTCGTCCTCGCGCTCGTCGCCGCAGGCATGGGGATCTTCGGCTCCTCCTCCGGCACCTCGGAGGCCTCCGCCACGAACGTCGGCAAGGGTAGGGAGATCAGGATCGGCTACATCCCGTGGGACGAGGGCATCGCCTCCACCTACCTCTGGAAGGAGCTGCTGGAGGAGCGCGGCTTCAAGGTGACGACCACCCAGTACGCCGCCGCCCCCCTCTACACCGGCCTCGCCACCGGCCAGGTCGACTTCCAGACCGACTCCTGGCTGCCCACCACGCACGCCGAGTACTGGAAGAAGTACGGCGGCGAGCTGGACGACCTCGGCAAGTGGTACGGACCCACCTCCCTGGAGCTGACCGTCCCGTCCTATGTCAAGGACGTGAACTCCCTGGCGGACCTGAGGGACCACGCCTCCGAGTTCGGCGGGAAGATCGTCGGCATCGAGCCCAGCGCGGGCATGATGGGCCTGCTCAAGACCAAGGTCCTCAAGGAGTACGGCCTCGAGGGCACGTACGACGTCGTCGACGGTTCCACGCCCGCCATGCTCGCCGAGCTGAAGCGCGCCTACGCCAAGAAGCAGCCGGTCGTCGTCACCCTGTGGTCCCCGCACTGGGCGTACAGCGACTACGACCTGAAGAAGCTGAAGGACCCGAAGGGCGCCTGGGGCGCGGGCGACGGCGTGCACACCCTGGCCCGCAAGGGCTTCGCCGCCGACAACCCCGAGGTCGGCACCTGGTTGAAGAACTTCTCGATGACCGAGGAGCAGCTCACCGGCCTCGAGGCCCAGATCCAGAAGTCCGGCAAGGGCGGGGAACAGGACGCCGTGCGCAGCTGGCTCAGGCAGCACCCGGACCTGGTCGACCGGTGGGCGCCGGTGACCCGCAAGGGTGCCGGGAGCGGGGCGGCCGGGTGACCTGACCTCCCGGACCGCCACCCGAGCGAGGGGTGGGCGGCGCCGTACGCCTGCGGGCGGGCGCCGCTCACCCCTCGTGGCGTATCCGGGCGTCGTCCTCCGCGGGATTCCGCTACGGGAAGGATCCGGCCAACCACGGAGCGCCATGGGCCCTGCCCCGGTGGGAACACAGAGGCCCGCTCCGGCCTTGAACCAGGGGAGACCCGTCCCGCACGGCGAGCGGCCGCACTGGCGCGAACCATGGGGGTGCGGGCCCACCGGCATGTCGGGGATGTGACAGCCGCATGAAACGGTTTGCCGAACATGCGTAGGGTGCAGACAACTCTTCAGGGGTGTGTCCGGCGGTGGACACCCTGTCGGCGGCACGACGAGTGAAGGAGGGAGCCGGAGCGATGGGCGACCACAAAGAGCAAGCGCCCGTGCGGGTGGGCGCGGCCGTCCGGCGGCGTCGCCGTGCGCTGGAACTCACCCTCGCCGTCGTGGCCGAGCGCAGTGGCCTCTCGGTGCCCTTCCTCAGCCAGGTCGAGAACGACCGGGCCCGCCCGAGCCGCACGTCCCTGGAGAAGCTGGCCGACGCCCTGCGCACCACGGCCGTGGAACTCCTCGCCGCCGCCGACCCGGCCTGCAGCGTGGACGTCGTCCGCGCCGAGCCCTGCGACGAGGCCGACTTCGACCCGCGCACCCGCTCCCTGGTGCGCGGCCACCACCAGCTGCACGCCTCCGAGTTCACCGGCGACCACGACGCCGGCCGCGAGTTCCAGCACCGCAACGACGAGCTGATGTACGTCGCCGACGGCGCGGTCGAGATCGAGGCCGAGGGCCGCGCGTATCGCCTCGGGCGAGGGGACACCCTTTACCTCACCGGCGGAGTCAGGCATCGCTGGCGGGCGACCGTCCCCGACACGCGGGTCATCGTGGTCGCGGTCGCCGAACACATCGAGGCCGTGCAGGACCGGCCCCGTTAGTGCGCGTCGTCTCCCTGGTCCCGTCGCTCACCGAGGCCGTCGCCGTGACGCTGCCCGGAGTCCTCGTCGGGGCCACCGACTGGTGCAGCCGTCCCGCGGACCTCGACATCGGCCGGATCGGCGGCACGAAGAACCCGGACACGGAGCGGATCCTCGGCCTCGCCCCCGACCTGGTGATCGCCAACGAGGAGGAGAACCGCGCCCCCGACCTGGACGCGCTGCGCGCGGCGGGCCTCGAGGTGCTGGTCACCGAGGTGCGGACCGTGCCGCAGGCCTTCCGGGAGCTGGAGCGGGTGCTGACCGCGTGCGGCGCGGCGGCCCGGCCGCCCTGGCTGGACGAGGCGGAGGCCGCCTGGACGGGGCTTCCCGAGCCCGGCAGCCGTACGACGGCGGTCGTGCCGATCTGGCGCCGCCCCTGGATGGTCCTGGGCCGGGACACCTTCGCGGGTGACGTGCTGGCCCGTCTCGGCGTGCACCACCTGTACGCCACGCACCCCGACCGCTATCCCCGCGTACCCCTGGACGAACTGCGGGCGGCGGCCCCGGACGTCGTGGTGCTGCCGGACGAGCCGTACCGCTTCACCGCCGACGACGGCCCCGAGGCCTTCCCGGGCCTGCCCTGCGCCCTGGTCAGCGGACGGCATCTGACCTGGTACGGACCGTCGCTGGCAGAGGCGCCACGGGTGCTGGCCGAGGCCCTGCGAGCAGCTCACCGCTGAGCAGCCCCCGCACGGTCCCCGACGCGGCCGCGAGCCATGCGGCGACCAGGATGCCGTACAGGCCGACGGCGAGGGCCTCGTACGCGGCGAGCCCGGTGTGCCGGGCCAGGGCGGCGGCACCGGTGACACAGGTGCCCACGGGGAAGGTGAACGCCCACCAGGTCATGGCGAAGCCCATGCCCTGACGCCGGGCCCGCACCACGTGCACGGCCGCGAGCGCCAGCCACAGCAGCGCGAACCCCATGACAGGTACGCCGTAGAGCAGCGCGAACACGGCGAAACCCCGGTCGTACGGGGCCGGTACGACCCGGGGAGCCGCGTCCGCGATCAGGCCGACGGCGGTGGTGGACTGCCCGAGCGGACCGAGGACCAGGAACAGGGTCGGGGTGAGGGCGAGCGGCAGCGGGCCCGAGGTGATCAGCCGGGCGAAGACGAGCGGCAGCATCAGCAGCGTCGCCAGCAGGCTCAGCCCGAACAGCGCGAAGCACGCCAGCAGCAGCGTCTCCCGGGGCTGCCCCGGCGGCAGATGCGGCACCAGCAGCGGGCCGAGCGCGGCGGAGACCATCGGCGCGACGAGCGGCAGCAGCCAGACCGGGGTGGCCTGGGCGGCCTGGACGCGGTGGTGCACGGCCATCAGGTACGGCACGGCCACGGCGGCCGCGAGCCCGACCGCCGTACCGACGCCGAACAGGACCGTGTCGAGCGCGACGGCCGGACCGGTGCCGATCCAGTCCCGGCCGACCGTCAGGGCACCGCCGCCCACCGCAAGCAGGGCCATGGACAGGCAGCCGTAGAAGGGGACCATGGCCGGGTCGAGGAGGTGGGCGCGGGCCTGGTCGCGGTGGTGGGCCCAGTGCCGGGCGCGGGCGGTCAGCAGGGTCAGCAGCATGAGCAGGGCCAGAGCCCAGACGGCCGTGCACACCTCGCGCAGCCCAGGAAGGTGCAGGGGCAGTGCGGCACCGGCCGTGCCGACGACGGAGGTCCCCATGACGGAGGCGTACCAGTTGGGACCGAGGTGCCGGACGCGAGCGGCGGGCAGGGAATGGGCTGCGGTGACCATGACCCCACCGTCCCGCCCCCTGACGGCGCTGACCAGGGAGTTCATGTCTATGAGGGCATAAACTGGCCTTATGAGCGAGGAGTACGCGACGGACGACGGCAGGCCCGCCGGCTCACTGGCGCACCGGGTGCCGGACCTCGGCGCGCTGGAGCTGCTGCTGGCCGTGGCCCGCCTGGGCAGTCTCGGGGCGGCGGCGCGGGAGGTCGGCATCACGCAGCCGGCCGCCAGCAGCCGCATCCGCTCCATGGAACGGCAACTGGGCGTCGCCCTGGTCGACCGCTCCCCGCGCGGCTCCCGGCTCACGGACGCGGGTGCCCTGGTGACGGACTGGGCCCGCCGGGTGGTGGAGGCGGCGGCCGCCTTCGACGCGGGTGCGCGGGCGCTGCGGGACCGGCGGGACTCGCGGCTGCGGGTGGCGGCGAGCATGACCATCGCCGAGTACCTGCTCCCGGGCTGGCTCCTCGCCCTGCACGCCGAGCGCCCCGACACCGCGGTCTCGCTGCTCGCGGGCAACTCGGCGAAGGTCGCGGAACTCCTGCTGGCCGACGAGGCGGACCTGGGCTTCGTGGAGGGCCTCACGCTCCCGGCGGGCCTGGACTCCACGGTGATCGCCCGCGACCGCCTGATCGTCGTCACGGCCCCCGGCCACCCCTGGGCCCGCCGCCGGCGCCCGCTCACCCCCGAGGAGCTGGCCGCCACGCCCCTGATCCTGCGCGAACGCGGCTCCGGCACCCGCCAGGTCCTGGACACGGCCCTCGGTGGCCTGGCCCGCCCGCTGATGGAACTCTCCTCCACCACGGCCGTGAAGGCCTCGGCGGTCAGTGGCGCGGGCCCCTCGGTGCTCAGCGAACTGGCCGTGGGGGAGGAGCTGGCGATGCGACGGCTGGTGAGCATCCCGGTCGAGGGGGTGTCGTTGCGCCGGGATCTGCGCGCGGTGTGGCCGACGGGGCATCGGCCCACGGGGCCGGCGCGGGAGCTGCTGTCGCTGACGAGGGGGTGACCTCAGGACGCGGCCAGCACCAGAGCCCGCATCACCCGCAGGTCCTCGCCCATCTCCGGATGCCACTGCACCCCGAGCACCCATCCCTCGCCCGACGGCAGTTCGATCGCCTCCACGGTCCCGTCCGCCGCGTAGGCCGAGGGCGCCAGCCCCGTACCGAGCCGTTCCACCGCCTGATGGTGATACGTAGGCACCGTCGTCTCCTCGGGCACGATCCCCGCGTACAGCGTGCCCGGCACGGGCTTCACGGCATGCCCCCCGAACGCGCCGACCACCTCCGCGTGCCCGTCCATGTGCTGCACCAGCGTTCCGCCGAGCGCCACGTTCAGCAGCTGCATCCCCCGGCAGATCCCCAGCACCGGCACCCGCGCCGCCAGCGCCGCCTCGATCAGCGCGAGTTCCCACGCGTCCCGCTCCGGCGCGGGCGGCCCCGTGCGCGGCGACCGCTCGGCCCCGTACCGCGACGGATCGACGTCCGGCCCGCCCGCGATCACCAGCCCGTCCAGCCGCTCCACCGCCTCCGCGGCCCGCTCGGGCGCGTCCGGCGGGAGCATCGCGGCGAGCCCCCCGGCCCGCTGCACCAGCCTCGGATATCCGGCCGGCAGCAGCGCGGCGTCCAGCTCCCACACGCCCCAGCGCGCACCGGCCTCCAGGTACGTGCTCACACCGATCAGCGGTCGTACGGTCATGCCGCCCTCCCAGGAATTCAAAGGTTCACGTGCATACCTTTGCAGAGCGGGCTCACGCCAGGAAGCCCCGCAGCAGCGCCGCCGTGCCCGCGCAGTGCTCCCGCATCATCTCCCGCGCCCCGTCCGCGTCCCCGTCCAGTACCGCCTCCACCAGCGCGATGTGCTGCCGCTGCGAGTGCTCCAGGTTGCGCACCAGCAGCGGGATGCAGTCCAGCAGGTCGTTGACGGTCGCCCGGACCGCCGCGTACTGCGCGGTCAGCGACGGCGAACCGCACAACTCGGCCAACGTCAGGTGCAGCAGGGTGTCCAGCCGCCGGTAGTCCGCGAGCGGTGCCTCATGGGTCCGGTCCAGCGCCTCCCGCAGCCGGTCGGCCTGCTCGGCGGTCAGCCCGTGCGCCGCGCACAGCCCTGCCGCTCCCACCTCAAGGACCTCGCGGAACCGGAGTACATCTTCGATGTCGACCTCGGCGATCCGCCGCCGCAGCTCGTCCTCGCCGCCCGCGTCCGCGCGCGGCAGCACGAACGTTCCGCCGTACCGCCCGCGCCGCGCCTCCACCAGTCCCTGGTCATGCAGCACCTTCAGCACCTCGCGCAGGGTCACCCGGCTGATCCCGAGCCGCTCCGCCAGCTCCCGCTCGGCGGGCAGCCGCTCGCCGCCCGCCACCAGGCCGAGCCGTACGACCTGCAGGATCTGCTCCAGCGCCTCCTCGAAGCCGTTGCCCGCCCGCACCGGCCGCAGCACCGGGGCGAGCCGGTCGTCGACTCCCTGCGCAGGCACGCCCTGCGCGTCCGTCTCCTGCGACATCCGGCCGTACCCCCTTCCCAAGCAATGGTTCTCCGCAATACCTTATGGCTCCCGGCCCCGCCGTAAAACGCGAAGCAGCCTAAGGAGGCTCTCCCGTGGCAGACCGCACACCCCCACTGAGCGTCGAGGAGCTGCACGCCCTCGTCGCCGGTGGTGAGATCGACACTGTCGTCCTGGCGTTCCCCGACATGCAAGGGCGTCTCCAGGGCAAGCGGTTCGCCGCCCGATTCTTCCTCGACGAGGTCCTGCAGCACGGCACCGAGGGGTGCAACTACCTCCTCGCCGTCGACACCGAGATGAACACCGTCGACGGCTACGCGATGTCCTCCTGGGACCGAGGCTACGGCGACTTCGCCATGCACCCCGACCTCGCCACCCTGCGCCGCATCCCCTGGCACCCCGGCACCGCCCTGCTCGTCGCCGACCTCGCCTGGAACGACGGCGCCCCGGTCGTCGCCGCCCCGCGCCAGATCCTGCGCCGGCAGCTCGACCGGCTCGCCGAACTCGGCTACACCGCCCAGGTCGGCACCGAGCTGGAGTTCATCGTCTTCAAGGACAGCTACGAGCAGGCCTGGGACGCGAACTACCGCGACCTGACCCCGGCCAACCAGTACAACATCGACTACTCGATCCTCGGCACCGGCCGCATCGAGCCCCTGCTGCGCCGCCTGCGCAACGACATGGCCGCCGCCGGCCTCACCGTCGAGTCCGCCAAGGGCGAGTGCAACCCCGGCCAGCACGAGATCGCCTTCCGCTACGACGAGGCCCTGCGCACCTGCGACCAGCACGCCCTGTACAAGACCGGCGCCAAGGAGATCGCCGCCCAGGAGGGCGTCTCGATCACCTTCATGGCCAAATACAACGAGCGCGAGGGCAACTCCTGCCACATCCACCTCTCGCTCGCGGACGCCGACGGCGACAACGCGATGGCGCGGGACGGCGGGATGTCCGACGTCATGCGGCACTTCCTCGCCGGACAGCTCGCCGCCCTGCGCGACTTCTCCCTCCTCTACGCCCCCAACATCAACTCCTACAAGCGGTTCCAGCCCGGCTCCTTCGCGCCCACCGCGGTCGCCTGGGGTCACGACAACCGCACCTGCGCCCTGCGCGTGGTCGGCCACGGCCGCTCCCTGCGCTTCGAGAACCGCCTCCCGGGCGGTGACGTCAACCCGTACCTCGCCGTCGCCGGACTGGTCGCCGCCGGCCTGTACGGCATCGAGCAGAAGCTCGAACTCCCCGAGCCCTGCCCCGGCAACGCCTACACCGCCGACTTCGAGCACGTCCCGACCACCCTGCGCGAGGCTGCCGAACTCTGGGAGAACAGCCCGATCGCCAAGGCCGCCTTCGGCGACGAGGTCGTCGCGCACTACCGCAACATGGCACGCGTCGAGCTGGAGGCCTTCGACGCCGCGGTCACCGACTGGGAGCTGCGCCGCTCCTTCGAACGCCTGTGATTCGAACGCCTGTGAAAGGTCATCACGTGTCCGACCCGCACGAGCTGAAGGTCCTCAACCCCGCCACCGAGGAGGTCGTCGCCACCGTCCCCGCCGCCGACACGGCCGAGGTGGACGCCGCCGTCGTACGGGCCTCGCGCACCCAGGAGAAGTGGGCCGCCCTCCCGCCCGCCGACCGCGCCCGCCTGCTGCGCCGCTTCGCCGACGTCGTCGACACCCACATCGACGAACTGGCCCGGCTGGAGGTCCGCGAGGCCGGTCACACCCTCGGCAACGCCCGCTGGGAGGCCGGCAACGCCCGCGACCTGCTGCTGTACGCGGCCGGCGGCGCCGAACGCCTCCTCGGCAGGCAGATCCCCGCACCCGGCGGCTGGGACGTCACCTTTCACGAACCCCTGGGCGTCGTCGGCGTGATCGCCCCCTGGAACTTCCCCATGCCGATCGCCGCCTGGGGCTCCTTCCCGGCCCTCGCCGCGGGCAACGCGGTCGTCCTCAAGCCCGCCGAGACCACCCCGCTGACGGCGCTGCGGCTGGCCGAACTCGCCCTGGAGGCGGGCCTGCCCGAGGGGCTGTTCCAGGTGCTCCCCGGCTACGGCCACACCGCGGGCCGCGCCCTGGTCGACCACCCCGACGTCGCCAAGATCGTGTTCACCGGCTCGACCCGCACCGGCCGTGAGGTCATGGAGCGCTGCGCGAAGCTCGTCAAGCCGGTCACCCTCGAACTCGGCGGCAAGAGCCCCAACGTCGTCTTCGCCGACGCCGACCTCAAGGCCGCCCTCGACCCCTTCTCCTTCCTGGACAACTCCGGCCAGGACTGCTGCGCCCGCACCCGCATCCTCGTCCAGGAGTCGGTGTACGACGAGGCCCGCGACTTCCTCGCCCACGCGCTGGCCGGCGTCGTGGTGGGCGACCCGGCCGACGAGAAGACCCAGATGGGCCCGCTGATCTCCCGTCAGCAGCTCGACCGCGTACGGTCGTACGTCCCCGAGGACGCCCCGGCCCTGCGCGGCAGCGCCCCCGACGGACCCGGCTTCTGGTTCCCGCCGACCGTCCTCACGGGGGAGCGGCCGGGCAGCGCGGCGGCCCGCGAGGAGATCTTCGGCCCCGTCGCCGTCCTGCTCCCCTTCACCGACGAACAGGACGCGATCCGCCTCGCCAACGACACCCCCTACGGCCTCTCCGGCTCCATCTGGACCCGGGACGTCGGCCGCGCCCTGCGCGTCTCCCAGGCCGTCCGCGCGGGCAACCTGTCCGTCAACTCCCACTCCAGTGTCCGCTACTGGACCCCGTTCGGCGGCTTCAAGCAGTCCGGCCTCGGCCGTGAGCTGGGCCCGGACGCCCTGACCGCCTTCACCGAAACCAAGAACGTATTCATCAGCACGGAGGGCCCCGCACTGTGACCGACAACACCGTTTGCCGCCGCCTGGTCGGCCGTACCGCCGTCGTCACCGGAGCCGGCAGCGGCATCGGCCTCGCCGCCGCCCGCCGTCTCGCCTCCGAGGGCGCGCACGTGGTCTGCGGCGACGTCGACGAGGCCCGCGGCAAGGCCGCCGCCGACGAGGTCGGCGGGATCTTCGTCAAGGTCGACGTCACCGACCCCGAGCAGGTCGAGGCGCTGTTCAAGACCGCCTACGACACCTACGGCAGCGTCGACGTCGCCTTCAACAACGCCGGCATCTCCCCGCCCGACGACGACTCCATCCTGGAGACCGGCCTAGAGGCCTGGAAGCGGGTCCAGGAGGTCAACCTCACCTCCGTCTACCTGTGCTGCAAGGCCGCCATCCCGTACATGCGCCGCCAGGGCAGGGGCTCCATCATCAACACGGCGTCCTTCGTGGCCCGGATGGGCGCGGCGACCTCGCAGATCTCGTACACGGCCTCCAAGGGCGGCGTGCTCGCCATGTCCCGGGAACTGGGCGTGCAGTTCGCCCGCGAGGGCATCCGGGTCAACGCCCTCTGCCCGGGCCCGGTGAACACCCCGCTCCTGCAGGAGCTGTTCGCCAAGGACCCGGAGCGGGCCGCCCGCCGCCTCGTCCACATCCCCCTCGGCCGGTTCGCCGAGGCCGAGGAGATCGCCGCCGCCGTCGCCTTCCTGGCCAGCGACGACTCCTCCTTCGTCAACGCCACCGACTTCCTGGTGGACGGCGGAATCTCGGGCGCGTACGTCACGCCCCTGTAGGGACAAAGGTGTACGGTCCGCGCGTATGCGACAGCATCTCGCGTGGACCCTGGCAGCGGCCGCCGTCCTGGCGGCCGCGCCCACCGCATCGCCGGCAGCCGCACACAACTGCCCCCGGCTGACCAGTACCTGGTACGGCGCCAACCGCGCCCGGCTCCAGCAGGTCATCGACGCCTACGGCACCTGCTCCGGTCACCGGGGCGCGGTGGCCACGTTCGACTGGGACAACACGGTCACCAAGAACGACGTCACCGACGCCGCTCTCTCCTGGGCCCTGCGTCACGACCGGCTCCTGCGCCCGGCCCGCTGGAAGGACACCAGCGCCTGGCTGACCGACACCGCCGACCGTGCCCTCACGGCCGCCTGCGGCACCGGCGCGGGCACACCCCTGCGCAGCTCGGCCCGCCCCCGCTGCACGGACGAGATCGTGCGGATCCGCGAGTCCGGCACCACGACGAGCGGCGCCCCCGCCTTCGCCGGCCACTGGAACCACCGGCGCACGGTCCCGCAGTACGCCTGGGTCCCCCAGCTCTTCGCCGGCCGTACCCCCGCCGAACTGGCCTCCTACGCCAGGTCCGCCCGCCGCGAGGCCCTGACCGCCCCGGTCGGCGCGACCCGCACCCTGGGCACCCGCACGGTGCCCGCCTACGTCCGCTACTACGACCAGCAGCGCGACCTGATCCGCACCCTGCGGCGAGCCGGTTTCGAGGTGTACGTCGTCTCCGCGGGCGCGGAACCCGTCACCGAGGTCTGGTCCCGGGCGGTCGGCGTCGACGCGGCCCACACCATCGCCATCCGCCCGGTCCTGGACCGCCGGGGCCGGATCACCGTGTGGAACGAGGGCTGCGGCGGTGTCCCGGCGACCCGGGGCGCGGTGATCCCGTACATCGACGGCAAGCGTTGCTGGATCAACCAGGAGGTCTACGGCGTCCGGGGCGCCACGGCCTGGAAACAACAGCCCTGGAAACGGAGGCCCGCGCTCGCGGCCGGTGACGCCGACACCGACGTCACCTTCGTCGGGGACGCCACCGGCGCCCACCTCGTGATCAACCGCAACAAGCCGGAGCTGATGTGCCGGGCGTACGACGACGCCGACGGCCACTGGCTGGTGAACCCCATGTTCATCGCCCCGCTGCCGCGCCGGCCCGAGCCGTACCCGTGCGCGACCACCGCCCGCACCCACCCCGACGGCACGCTCGGACCGCTCCGGCGCGCCGACGGCTCGGTGGTGCCGGACCGGGCCGACACGGTCTACTGAGCGGCGCTCAGAGGAAGGTCTGCCCCTCACCCCGGTAGGTGGGCACGGTCGCCGTCACCGCGTCCCCCTCGATCAGATGCAGCGTGTCGAACCGCTCGCACAGCTCACCCGCCTTGGCGTGCCGGAACCACACCTTGTCGCCGATGAGCAGATCGTCGGCGACCGAGCCCAGCAGGGGCGTCTGCACCTCGCCGGGGCCCTCCTGCGGGTCGTAGCTGAGCCCCTCCGGCAGGTACGGCACCGGCAGCCGGTCGGGACCGGCCGCGCCGGAGGCCGGATAGCCGCCGCCGAGCACGGTGACGACACCCACGCCCGGCCGCCGGACGACGGGCTGGGCGAACAGGGCGGCCGGACGGCCGCTGAAGGACGTGTAGTTGTCGAAGAGCCGCGGCACGTACAGACCGGACCCCGCCGCGATCTCCGTGACCGCGTCCTCGGCGGCGGTGTGCTGCACACTGCCCGTGCCACCGCCGTTGACGAACTCCAGGTCGGGCGCCACGGCCCGGACCGCCCGCACCACGGCGGCGCGCCGCTCGACCAGCTCCCGCTTCGCGGCGGCCTGCATCAGCCGGATCGCCCGCGAGCGGAAGGGCCGTCCCGCCACGGAGTCCCCGACCCCGGCGATGTGCCCCTCGTACGCCATGATCCCCACCAGCTTGAAGCCCGGCCGCCGAGCCACGGCCCGGGCCAGCTCCGCGAGTTGGGCGGGCGAGCGCAGCGGCGAACGCAGCGCCCCCACCCGGACCCGGCCGCCCAGCAGCTTCAGCGAGGTGTCCAACTCCAGGCAGACCCGCACCACTTCACGCCCGCCGTCGCGGGCCGCGTCGATGAGGTCGAGGTGGGCGACGTCGTCGATCATCACGGTGACGGCGCCCGCGAGCTTGGGATCGGCCGCCAGCTCCGCGAAACCGGACCGGTCGGCGGACGGATAGGCCAGCAGGACGTCGTCGAACCCGGAACGCGCGAGCCACAGCGACTCGGCGAGGGTGAACGACATGATGCCCTGGAATCCGTCCCTGGCCAGGACACGTTCCAGCAGGGCCCGGCAGCGAACCGACTTGCTCGCGACCCGGACCGGCTTCCCGGCGGCGCGGCGGACCAGATCGTCCGCGTTGGCGTCGAAGGCGTCCAGATCCACGATCGCCAGCGGGGCGTCGAGATGGGCGGTGGCCCGGTCGTAACGGGCCCGATCAGCGGCAGGCGCAGTCATGACGGAAGCCTGCCAGACAGGATTACCGCAGGGTAGGGGGACGTTCCGGGCAGATGCCCCGGGCTCGTGGACTGGTTCTCTTTCTCTCCCGGACAACCCGTAGAGTGACGCGCAGGTACGGCGGAACGTGCCCGGCCACTTCACTGAACCGGGATGCCGGTCCAGCCGTACGGGTATGCGTGCCCGGACGGAGTCTCCGCACCGGGCGCGGCCGAGGAGCACGACGGCCCGCGTACGAGGAAACGGCCCGGGCACGAGGAAACGGGGGGTGCATGAGCACGGAAGCGCGCCGCGCCCCCGTACCGCCACGCCCGACGGATCCGCCGCCCGGCCCCACCCCCGAACCCCCGTCGCCGACCACGCCCGCAGGGGCACCGACGGCCGGACCGTCGGCACCGACGGGCGCCCGCGAACCGGCCGGGTACCGGACGGTTTCCGCAGGGCCGGCGCCGATCCCGGCCGTACCGGGCTCCGAGGACCTCGACGAAGAGCCCTCCGTCTTCGCACCCCGCGCCATCCGGAACGCGACCACACGGGCGCCGGGGGAGGAACAGTCCGACCGCCCGGGGCAGGCGCCCGGCGCGGGCCCCACCCGCTTCGCCGCCTTCCGGCCTTCCGCCGTGCCCGAGGCCCCCGACCTGGTGAGCCCGCCGCCGCCCCCCGCCTCGGCCCGCTTCCCCGACGCCCCGCCGAGCGCGGGCCGCCTCCCCGACACGGCACCGAGCACGGGCCGCAAGGCACGCGCCGAACGGGCCGCCACGACCCTGCCGCCCCGTGCGGGAGCACCTGCGGAGTCCCTCACGGAGACGACGACCCGGCTCCGCCCGATCCGCCCGACGCCCGAGCCGCAGCACCCCGGCCCGGCGGCCACGCCGTCCGCGGGCCGTTCGGGGGAGTCTGCTTCGGGTGGTGCGGGTTCTGCGTCCGCGTCGTTCGCCGGTCGTTCGGGGGAGTCTGCTTCGGGTGGTGCGGGTTCTGCGTCCGCGTCGTTCGCCGGTCGTTCGGGGGATTCCGTTCCCGGCCGTCCGGGTTCCGTGTCCGCGCCGTCCGCGGGCCGTCCGGAGGAGTCCGCTCCCGGCCGTGTCGATTCCGTGGCGACGCCGTACCCGGGCACCCCGCCCCGCCGACCCGCGGCGCCCGCGGAGTCCCTCTCGGAGACGACGGCCCCGCTGCGGCCGATCCGGTCGGCGACCGAGCCGCAGCACCCCGGCCCCGCGTCCGCGTCGTTCGCCGGTCGTCCGGGGGAGTCTGCCTCGGGTGGTGCGGGTTCTGCGTCCGTGTCGTCCGCGGGCCATCCGTTGGAGCCTGCTCCGGGCCGTGCGGGTTCTGCCTCCGCGCCGCTCGCCGGTCGCCCGGGGGAGTCCGTTCCCGGCCGTCCGGGTTCCGCGGCCACGCCGTCCGACGGCCGTCAGGCCTCCGCGCAGGCCCCCGCCGGCACCCGCCCGACCTCTCCGCTGCCACCCCCAAGGCCCCCGGCGCGCGGCCTCCGGAGTGCCTGGAGCCCGAACGACCCCGCGCACCCCGTGAGCCCTCCGCCGTCCTCGCCGGACCCGGCCCTCTCCTGGAGCGCCGGGACCGCCGCTCGGCCCGTCGTGTCGTTCGGGGAACCCGAGGGGTACGACGAGCGGATGCGGGCGCGGCCGCTGGGCGTGCGCGTAGGTCCCCGGACCGCCGCTGCCGCCGCCTGCCTGGTCCTCGGACTCGGCCTCATCGGCGGTGCCGTGACCGGGAGTTGGCTCACCGGGGACGGCGGGGACGGCCCGGCCGGGAACGGGTTCACCGCGGCCGCGACGCTGTGGCACAACGTGCCCGTCGACCGGCTCTTCCCGCCCACCCTCCAGGGCACCGGCGCCGGACCCGGCGGTGCCGACCGGACCTGGACGCGGATCGCCGTCGCCCCGGACACCAAGTGCGCCGACGCCTTCGACCCCCTGCTGCACAAGGTGCTCGCCCCCGTCGGCTGCCAGCGGCTCCTGCGCGCCACCTACACCGACGCCACCCAGACCTACGTCACCACCGTCGGCCTGCTCTTCACCAAGGGCGACTCCGCCGCCATGTCCTCGCTCGCCGCCCGCTTCCGCGACGAGCACCTGGACCGCCGCAGCGACCTGATGCCCCGGCCGTACGCCGCCAAGGGCACCGCCGCGGCCGGCTTCGGCGACAAGCAGCGCGCCAGTTGGACCCTCTCCGTCCTCACCGACGCCCCCGTCGTCGCCTATTCCGTCTCCGGATGGGCCGACGGCCGCACCGTCGACTCGCCCCAGCCCGCCGCGGACGCCCTCCGCTCCGGCGCCACCTCGGCACCCGCCCAGGCCGGTCTCGGCAACGAGGCCCAGGGCCTGGCCGACCGCGTCGAACGGCGACTGCGCCAGACCGTCAGCTCGGCCACGGAGAAACCGTCATGAGGCGAACGATGCGCGGCCACCGCCGCGCGCGGGTGACCGGGTCGGCGGTGAGCCTCCTGCTCGCCGGCTCCCTCGTCCTGCTGCCGTCCGCCGAGGCCCATGCCGACGGCATCCGCGCCCAGCAGTGGGGCCTGTCCGCCCTCCACCTCGACGAGGCCTGGCGCACCACCAAGGGCCAGGGCGTCACCGTCGCCGTCCTGGACACCGGAGTCGAGGCCGACCACCCGGACCTCGCCGGCAACGTCCTGTCCACCAAGGACATGATCGGCTTCGGCGCCGAGCCCGGCGACCGCACCTGGGCCCGGCACGGCACCGCCATGGCCGGCATCATCGCCGGGCACGGCCACGGACCCGGCAACACCGAGGGCGTCATGGGCGTCGCGCCCGAGGCGAAGATCCTGCCCGTGCGGGTCATCCTCGAGGACGGCGACCCCGCCCGTGCCAAGGCCCGCACCACCCGCGGCGACGCCCTCGCCGACGGCATCCGCTGGGCCGCCGACCACGGCGCCGACGTCATCAACCTCTCCCTCGGCGACGACTCCAACTCCGCCCACCCGGAGCCCAGCGAGGACGAGGCCGTGCAGTACGCCCTGAAGAAGGGCGTGGTCGTCGTGGCCTCCGCGGGCAACGGCGGCGACAAGGGCGACCACGTCTCCTACCCGGCCGCCTACCCCGGCGTCATCGCCGCCACCGCCGTGGACAAGTTCGGCACGCGTGCCTCCTTCTCCACCCGCCGCTGGTACGCCGCGGTCAGCGCGCCGGGCGTGAACGTCGTGATCGCCGACCCCGACCACAAGTACTACGAGGGCTGGGGCACCTCGGCCGCCTCCGCCTTCGTCTCGGGCGCCGCGGCCCTGATCAAGGCGGCCCACCCCACCCTGACCCCGGCCCAGGTCAAGAAGCTCCTCGAGGACACGGCCCGCGACGCCCCGGTGGGCGGCCGCGACGACTCCCGGGGCTTCGGCATGATCGACCCGGCGGCAGCCCTCAGGGCAGCGGCCGAGCTCAAGCCGAAGGGCCTGCGCCCGGCGTCGTACGACAAGAAGTACTTCGGCCCCGGCCCGGACACCCCCAAGTCCACCACGTCCACCTCCGACTGGGCGGGCCCCCTGGCGGGCAGCATCGGCGGAGTCCTGCTGGTGGCGGCCGTGGTCCTGTGGAGAAACCGCAGGACCTCTTCCTAGGACGAGGCGAACGAAGACACCGCCGCCTTCGCAGCAGCCTCCACCAACGCGATCCCCTTCGCCTGACTCACCGTCCCCTTGGACAACACGGCCACCAGGTAGTCGGAGCCGTCCACCGTCACCCGCCCGATGCTGTTGACGTCCCACAGCCCCGTCGTACTACGCGCCAGCCACCCGTTCTTCAAAGCCCACGAGGACCCCACGGCGGCAGCCGAAACCCCCCACTGCTGATCGGCCTCCACACCCTTCATCAGCCCCTGCACATACGTCCGCGAGGCCGCACTCAGCAACGACTCCTCCCCGAACACCTGCTGAAGCAGCATCAGTTGATCGGCCGCCGTGGTCTGAGTCAGCCCCCACAGCTCACCGTCACCACCCGAGGTCGCCGAAAGACCGAACCGCTCGTTCGCCGCGTCCAGCCCGTCCGCCCGCCCGATCGTGTGCCACAGGGCCGTCGCGGACGCGTTGTCACTGTTCTCGATCATCTTCGTGGCGTAGGCCTTCTCGGAAGCCGTCAGATGCCGCCCGGCCTCCTGCGCCTGCAGCAGCAGCGTCGCCAGGATGTCCACCTTGACGATGCTCGCCGTGTCGAAGGCGGCCTCGCCGTACCCGGCGCTCTCCCCGGAGTCCACTTCCAGCACCGCCGTCGACACCTCCGCGCCGGACGGCACGCTCACCGCGGTCATGGCCTTGGACAGCAGCGCCTTCCGGTCCACGGCCGACGCCGAAGTCGCGGGTTCCACCGATGCCTCCTCGCCCGCCGTGACCGAGGTGGAGGCCGACGGCGACCCCGCCGACGATACGGCCCCGGCACCGGAGTGCGCCCGCGCCTTCACATAGACCGTGCCGCCCGCCGTGACCCCGCCGACGGTGACCACGGCCAGCGCGGTGAAGAGCAGCGGGCGTCGGGAGCGGCGGGCACGGCGGCGGCGACTGGCTCTGGGGGACTCCATGCCCGCGATGCTCGGGGCGGGGACTGTGCGCTCCGTTAGACGGACGTTAGATCTGCGTCAGGGAATGCTGAGATTCCTGTGAGGCCGGTGACGGCCCGGTTTCCGGCCCCGCACAAGCCCAGCAGCTTCCCCCCTATAGGGTCGGTGACCGTGGCGAACAAGAACATTCCCGACCCCGGCTTCTCCGACGACGACGGCTCCGCCGACCCCCGGCTGAGCGCCGCGCTCGCCGCCTGGGCCGAGGACCGCACCGCCGTCGGCCCCGTCCTGGAGGCGCTCAAGGGCGCCCGGCTGCTCGTGCCCGTGGTGGCCGTGCTCGGCGAGGTCGAGGAGGACGAGAACGGGCTGCGCCGCGAGAAGACCAGCGACATGGCCGTACCCACGCTGAAGGCAGGCGACCGCACCGCCCTGCCCGCCTTCACCTCCACCGACTCCCTGGCCCGCTGGGACCCGGCGGCCCGCCCGGTCGCCGTACCCCTGCACCAGGCGCTGCAGGCGGCCGCGCACGAGAAGGCGGACACGGTCGTCCTGGACCTGGCCGGACCGGTGCCCTTCGAGCTGACCGGCCCCGCGCTGCTCGCCCTCGCCGAGGGCCGGACCAGCACGGACCCGCTCGCCGACCCGGCCGTCGTCGAGGCCGTACGCGCCGCCGTGGCCGCCGAGCCCGCCGTCCTGCGCGCGCACCTCGGGCCCGGCCGGGCCGACGGCACCCTCGCCCTCGTCCTCGACCCGGCCGCCGCGCCCGCCGAGGCCGCCCGAACGGTCGCCGAGCGGTTGGCCGCCGACGAAACACTGCGGGCCCGCCTGGTGCGCGGCCTCGACCTGGCACTGCTGCCGGCCGGGACCACGCCTCCGGGCGAGCCCTTGTTCGTGCGGGGATGAGTCGCCGTACGGGACGAGCCGGCGTACGGGGACCGGTCAGCCGTGGCCGGTCTAGCCGTAGACCGGTCCGGTGTACTTCTCGCCCGGACCCTGGCCCGGCTCGTCCGGGACGATCGACGCCTCGCGGAACGCCAGCTGCAGCGACTTCAGGCCGTCCCGCAGCGGGGCCGCGTGGAAGGAGCTGATCTCGGTCGCGCTCGCGTCCAGCAGGCCGGCGAGACCGGTGATCAGCTTGCGGGCCTCGTCCAGGTCCTTGTACTTGTCGCCCTCCTCGCTCAGCCCGAGCTTCACGGCGGCGGCGCTCATCAGGTTGACGGCGACCGTCACGATCACCTCGACGGCGGGGACCTCGGCGATGTCCCGGGTCATCGCGTCGAAGTCGGTGTTCTCAGGAGGGGTCTCACTCATGCTCCACACGATAGGCGAGGGCGGGCGGGTGTCTGCATCAGCCCCACCCGGCCTCAATTAGCCCTTGTCAAGCGATCCTGCTAATCTGGTGGGCGACCGGTTGGACATGACTGTGCCCAACCAACAAGTGGAGGCTCCGATCTCCCACCTGACCGTCCTGAGGGACGGCGGGTCATCCGGTCAGGCGGCCACCATCGTTCCGTACGGACGATGGAGTCGCCCGATGTGCGCCCCGCGGTCATCGCGGCGGTGCTCCGGTTGTCTTTTGGAGCCCCGCCTGTGATCGTCCGGGGCATTTTTTGTGCTTCGGCGCGGTTAGGTCTAACGAAAAGAGACATACGCGGCTGTCCGCCAGACCGCCGTGTGGTGCTACCGAGGAGGATCCATCAGCGCCGAGCCCCGCATCAACGACCGGATTCGCGTTCCCGAGGTGCGACTTGTCGGTCCCAGTGGCGAGCAGGTGGGCATCGTCCCGCTGGCGAAGGCACTGGAGCTTGCGCAGGAGTACGACCTGGACCTGGTCGAGGTCGCGGCGAACGCCCGTCCGCCCGTGTGCAAGCTCATGGACTACGGGAAGTTCAAGTACGAGTCGGCCATGAAGGCCCGTGAGGCGCGCAAGAACCAGGCGCACACGGTCATCAAGGAGATGAAGCTCCGGCCGAAGATCGACCCGCACGACTATGACACCAAGAAGGGTCACGTCGTCCGGTTCCTCAAGCAGGGCGACAAGGTCAAGATCACGATCATGTTCCGTGGTCGCGAGCAGTCCCGGCCGGAGCTCGGCTACCGACTGCTGCAGCGGCTGGCGGAGGACGTCCAGGAGCTCGGTTTCGTCGAGTCGAACCCGAAGCAGGACGGCCGCAACATGATCATGGTTCTCGGTCCGCACAAGAAGAAGACCGAGGCGATGGCCGAGGCGCGTCAGGCGCAGGAGGCCCGCAAGGCCGAAGCGAAGGCGAACCCCGGTCGTTCGCAGAACGCCGCCGACGCTCAGCCTGAAGAGGATCCGGCCGAGGCTCCGGCCGAGGCTTCCGCCGAGGCGTGATCCCGGGGGACGCGAGTCCCCGAGGATGTAACCGATACAAGAGCGACGTTCCACCGTGCCCGGTTTCGCGACCGGGCACCGGAACGCCACCGACGAGGAGAGAACGGCGCTATGCCGAAGAACAAGTCGCACAGCGGTGCCAGCAAGCGCTTCAAGGTCACCGGCTCCGGCAAGGTGCTCCGTGAGCGCGCCGGCAAGCGCCACCTGCTCGAGCACAAGTCGTCCCGCGTGACGCGTCGCCTCACCGGCAACGCCGAGATGGCCCCGGGCGACGCCGCGAAGATCAAGAAGCTTCTCGGCAAGTGACGTCGCGGCGCCGTCCGAGCGCCGTACGTCTGGACCGGGACCCAATCGTTTCCGGGTCGTGTGAGCACCCCCACGGCCCCGCTACAAGGAGTTAACAAGTGGCACGCGTCAAGCGGGCAGTCAACGCCCACAAGAAGCGCCGGGCGATCCTCGAGGCGGCCTCCGGCTACCGCGGTCAGCGCTCGCGCCTGTACCGCAAGGCCAAGGAGCAGGTCACCCACTCGCTGGTCTACAACTACAACGACCGCAAGAAGCGCAAGGGCGACTTCCGTCAGCTGTGGATCCAGCGCATCAACGCCGCTGCCCGCGCCAACGGCATCACGTACAACCGCTTCATCCAGGGTCTGAAGGCCGCGAACGTCGAGGTCGACCGCAAGATCCTGGCCGAGCTGGCCGTCAACGACGCGGGTGCCTTCGCCGCCCTCGTCGAGGTCGCCCAGAAGGCGCTGCCGGCGGACGTGAACGCCCCCAAGGCTGCGTGACGCCGCGCCGGCTCCAGGCCGACGTGACTGAAGGGACCCGCAGGCTGCGGAAGCCTGCGGGTCCGCTTGTGTTTCGAAGCAGAGGTGACTTTCATGCCCCCCGTCAGCCCCGAGCTGATCTCACCCCGGTCCGCCCGTGTGAGCGCCGCGCGGCGGCTTGCCAAGCGGAACTTCCGGGGTAAGGACCGGCTGTTCCTCGCCGAGGGGCCGCAGGCCGTGCGGGAGGCCGCCGGGCATCGGGCCGGCGGGCAGGCGACCCTCGTCGAGCTGTTCGCCACCGTGGAGGCCGCGGAGCGGTACGCCGACATCGTCGGAGAGGCCCGCGGCGCCGGAGCCCGGGTGCACCTCGCCTCCGAGGACGTCATCGCCGACATCTCCACCACTGTCACCCCGCAGGGACTGGTCGGTGTCTGCCGGTTCCTGGACACCCCCTTCGAGGACGTCCTCGCCGCCCGGCCCAAGCTCGTCGCCGTGCTCGCGCACGTCCGCGACCCGGGCAACGCCGGCACCGTGCTGCGCTGTGCCGACGCCGCCGGAGCCGAGGCGGTCGTCCTCACCGACGCCTCCGTCGACGTGTACAACCCCAAGGCCGTACGCGCCTCCGTGGGCTCCCTGTTCCATCTGCCGGTCGCCGTCGGCGTACCCGTCGAGCACGCCGTGGCGGGGCTGAAGGACGCCGGCGTGCGGATCCTCGCCGCAGACGGAGCCGGTGACCGCGACCTGGACGAGGAACTGGACAAGGGCACGATGGGCGGACCCACCGCTTGGGTGTTCGGCAACGAGGCCTGGGGGCTCCCGGAGGAGACCCGCGACCTCGCCGACGCCGTCGTCCGCGTCCCCATCCACGGGAAGGCCGAGAGCCTGAACCTCGCCACGGCCGCCGCCGTATGTCTCTATGCGTCGGCCCGTGCACAGCGCGCCTCCGGAGGGTGCCGCACCGTCACCGAGAGCTAGTAGGGTGGCCAGCTCGAGGCCCTGCGCCGTCTGAGAGGTGGGGTACGGGGATGAGTGTGGTCGGCACCAGCACTGCGCCGGACGGGCGGGACGTGCGCCGCACCCCCGCGCCCCGGCACGGCGACGGTGCCGAGACCGGCCTCGGCATCGACCCCGACCAGCTGCCCGACGGCCTGGTCGTCGCCGACGACCGCGGCCGGGTGATCTGCTTCAACGCCGCCGCCGAACGCATCACCGCCGTCCGTGCCGCCGACGCCCTCGGGCAGCAGCTGGACAGGGCCCTGCCCCTGGAGGACCTGGAGGGCAGGCGCTGGTGGCAGCTCACCGACCCCTACGGCGGTCTCGCCATCCGGGTACGGCAGCCCGAGCGCAACCTGCTGCTGCCCGGCGGGCGGGAGGTGCTGGTCTCGGCCCGGTACGTGCGCGCCGAACCCCTCGGGGCCGTCCACCGTGTCGTCATCTCCCTGCGGGACACCGAGGCCCGCCGCCGCACCGAGCGCAGCCACGCCGAGCTGATCGCCACCGTCGCCCACGAGCTGCGCTCCCCGCTGACCTCCGTCAAGGGCTTCACCGCCACGCTCCTCGCCAAATGGGAACGCTTCACCGACGACCAGAAACGGCTGATGCTGGAGACCGTCGACGCCGACGCCGACCGCGTCACCCGGCTCATCGCCGAGCTGCTGGACATCTCGCGGATCGACAGCGGGCGGCTGGAGGTCAGGCGCCAGCCCGTGGACATAGGCGCGGCCGTCGGCCGGCACATCCAGGCCTACGTCGCCGCCGGGCAGCCCGCCGACCGCTTCCTGCTGCGCATCGAGCAGCCGCTGCCCGCCCTGTGGGCCGACCCCGACAAGGTCGACCAGGTGCTCAGCAACCTGCTGGAAAATGCCGTGCGGCACGGCGAGGGAACCGTCACCATTGATGTCACACCCTCGGCATCCCCGCGCGAAGGCGAGGAAACCGGCACGTCGGTCACGGTGAGCGACGAGGGGCCCGGCATCCCGGAGGAATCCATGAACCGCGTCTTCACCCGCTTCTGGCGGGGCAGCAAGCGCGGCGGCACGGGTCTGGGGCTGTACATCGTCAAGGGCATCGTCGAGGCCCACGGCGGCATCATCACGGTCGGCCGCGCCATCGGCGGCGGCGCCGAGTTCCGATTTATCTTGCCCGTGGCAGCCCCGGCGTATCTCGCCTAGCGGCCCACGGGCCATTCGTCCACCCCCACCCCGTTAGACTCGGCCTTTGGCACCTTTGTGTCCTTCACGCGGCCCTCACGAGTCGGTGACGGGGACCATCCGCCAGCCCATCGGAAGCACGGGAAGAGATGTCCGCACCCAATAAGTCGTACGACCCTGTCGAGGTCGAGGCGTTGAAACCGGAAGAGATCGAGCGGATGCGGGACGAGGCGCTCGCCGCCTTCGCCGCCGCGGACTCCCTCGACGCGCTCCACGAGGCCAAGGTCGCCCACACCGGCCCCGCCTCCCCGCTGGCCCTCGCCAACCGCGAGATCGGCGCCCTGCCCCCGCACGCCAAGGCCGAGGCCGGCAAGCGCGTCGGCATGGCCCGCGGCGCCGTGAACAAGGCCCTCGCCGCCCGCCAGGGCGAGCTGGAGGCCGAGCGCGACGCCCGCGTGCTGGTCGAGGAGGACGTGGACGTCACGCTCCCCCACGACCGCGTCCCGGCCGGCGCCCGGCACCCGCTGACCACGCTGTCCGAGCGCATCGAGGACGTCTTCGTGGCCATGGGCTACGAGGTCGCCGAGGGCCCGCAGGTCGAGGCCGAGTGGTTCAACTTCGACGCCCTCAACATCGGCCCGGACCACCCGGCCCGCGGCGAGGCCGACACCTTCTTCGTGGAGGGCCCGGACGGCACCGCCGAGTCCGGTGTCGTGCTGCGCACCCACACCTCGCCCGTCCAGATCCGCTCCCTGCTCGACCGCGAGCTGCCGGTGTACGTGATCTGCCCCGGCCGCGTGTACCGCACCGACGAGCTGGACGCCACGCACACCCCGGTCTTCCACCAGGTCGAGCTGCTCGCCGTGGACGAGGGCCTGACCATGTCCGACCTCAAGGGCACCCTGGACCATATGGTCCAGGCGCTGTTCGGTGAGGGCATGAAGACCCGGCTGCGGCCGAACTTCTTCCCGTTCACCGAGCCGTCCGCCGAGATGGACATGCTCTGCTACGTCTGCAAGGGCGAGTCCGTCGGCAACCCCGACCGGCCCTGCCGCACCTGCTCCAGCGAGGGCTGGATCGAGCTGGGCGGCTGCGGCATGGTCAACCCCAAGGTGCTGGCCGCCTGCGGCGTCGACCCGGAGAAGTACAGCGGTTTCGCGTTCGGGTTCGGCATCGAGCGGATGCTGATGTTCCGCCACAACGTCGAAGACATGCGAGACATGGTCGAGGGTGACGTCCGGTTCACCCGGCCGTTCGGGATGGAGATCTGATGCGGGTCCCGCTTTCTTGGCTGCGGGAGTACGTCGACCTGCCGGCGACGGAGACCGGCCGCGACGTCCAGGCCAAGCTCATTTCCGCAGGTCTTGAGGTCGAGACCGTCGAGCACCTCGGCGCCGACCTCAAGGGCCCGCTGGCCGTGGGCCAGGTGCTGACCATCGAGGAGCTGGAGGGCTTCAAGAAGCCGATCCGCTTCTGCACCGTCGACGTCGGCCAGGCCAACGGCACCGGCGAGCCCCAGGAGATCGTCTGCGGCGCCCGCAACTTCGCCGTCGGCGACAAGGTCGTCGTGGTCCTCCCCGGCGCCACGCTGCCGGGCGGCTTCTCGATCTCCGCCCGCAAGACCTACGGCAAGACGTCCCACGGCATGATCTGCTCCACCGAGGAGCTGGGCATGGGCGACGACGGCGGCCACGGCATCATCGTGCTGCCGCCGGAGACCGAGGTCGGCAAGGACGCCATCGAGCTGCTGGAGCTGGTCGACGAGGTCCTCGACATCGCCGTCACCGCCAACCGCGGCGACTGCCTGTCCATCCGCGGTGTCGCCCGCGAGACCGCCATCGCCTACGGCCTTCCGCTGCGCGACCCGGCGCTGCTCGACGTGCCCGGCCCGAACGCGTTCGGCTACCCGGTGCAGGTCTCCGACCCGGCCGGCTGCGACCGCTTCACCGCCCGCACCGTCACCGGTCTGAGCCCCGAGGCACGCTCCCCGATCTGGCTGCAGCGCCGGCTGCAGAAGGTCGGCATGCGCCCGATCTCGCTCGCCGTCGACGTCACGAACTACGTGATGATGGAGCTGGGCCAGCCGCTGCACGCCTACGACCGGGGGCTGGTCCAGGGCACGATCGGCGTGCGCCGGGCCGAGGAGGGCGAGAAGCTCCTCACCCTCGACGGCGTGGAGCGCAAGCTGCACGCCGAGGACCTCGTCATCATCGACGAGCGCGGCCCGATCGGCCTCGCCGGTGTCATGGGCGGCGCCAACACGGAGATCGCCGACCACGACGACCTCGAGAACGCCACGTCCGACGTGGTCATCGAGGCGGCCCACTTCGACGCCGTCTCCATCGCGCGTACGGCCCGCCGCCACAAGCTGTCCTCGGAGGCCTCCCGCCGCTTCGAGCGGGGCGTCGACCCGCAGGCCGCCGCGGCCGCCGCGCAGCGGACCGTGGACCTGCTGGTGCTGCTCGCGGGTGGTACGGCCGAGGCCGGTGTCACCGAGGTCATCGCGCCCTCCGCCCCGCACACGATCACCGTTCCGGCGAACCACCCGGACAAGGTCGCGGGCGTGGAGTACGGCCGCGAGACCGTCGTCCGCCGCCTGCAGGAGATCGGCTGCGACGTCTACGGGCAGGACGAGCTGATCGTCACCGTCCCGTCCTGGCGGCCCGACCTCCTCGAGTCGAACGACCTGGCCGAAGAGGTCATCCGGCTGGAGGGCTACGAGAACCTGCCCTCCACGCTGCCCAAGCTCCCCTCGGGCCGCGGCCTGACCCACCGCCAGCGGCTGCACCGCCGGGTCGGCCGCGCGCTGGCCGGCGCGGGCTACGTCGAGGCGCCGAACTACCCGTTCGTCGGCGAGCAGGTCTTCGACCAGCTCGGCCTGGAGGCCGACGACCCGGCCCGCCGCGTCGTGAAGCTGGTCAATCCGCTCAACGACGAGGAGCCCGCGCTCCGTACGACCCTGCTGCCGGGCCTGCTGGGTGCCCTGCGGCGCAACCACGGCCGGGGCTCGCACGACCTGGCGCTCTTCGAGACGGGCCTGGTCTTCCAGCCCCGCGAGGAGCGGCGTGTCGCCGGGCACCTGCCCGTGGACCGGCGTCCCACCGGGGAGGAGATCGCGGAGCTGAACGCCGCGCTGCCCGACCAGCCGCGGCACGTGGCCGTCGTCCTCGCCGGCGCTCGCGAGCAGGCCGGCTGGTGGGGCGGTGGTCGTCCGGCCGGCTGGGCGGACGCGGTCGAGGCGGCGCGCGCTGTCGCGCGTGAGGCCGGTGCGGAACTGGTCGTGCGCAAGGGGCAGTACGGTCCCTGGCACCCCGGCCGCTGCGCCGAGCTGGTCGTCGTAGCCGACGGCACGGAGCAGGTCGTGGGCCACGCCGGTGAGCTGCACCCGCGGGTCACCAAGGCGCTGAGCCTGCCCGAGCGCACCTGCGCGATGGAGCTGGACCTGGACGGGCTGGAGGCGGTGGGCGACGGCGTTCCGCAGGCCCCGTCCATCTCGTCGTTCCCGGTCGCCACGCAGGATGTCGCCCTGGTGGTCGACAAGCCGGTGCCGGCCGCGGAGGTCGAGGCGGCGCTGCGTTCCGGTGCGGGTGAGCTGCTCGAGTCCATTCGGCTGTTCGATGTGTACGAGAACGCGGAGCAGCTGGGTGAGGGGAAGAAGTCTCTCGCCTATGCGCTGCGGTTCCGTGCGGGGGATCGGACGCTGACTGTGGACGAGGCGTCTGCTGCTCGGGATGCGGCTGTTGCCCTTGCGGGCGAGCGGACCGGGGCTGTGCTTCGGGGCTGATCGCCGTCGGGAGTTCTGTCGTCGGCCGGCTGCGGGTTCGTCGTGGCCGGCCGCGCCCACGCGGCGGAGCCGCATAGTGAACACAGCCCCGCGCCCCTGGGGAGTTGACCCCGCTGTCAGCTGCATAAATGCGGGTTGGCCTGGGAGTTCTCACTCGTTCGGGTGGGAATCGGCGGGGATCTGGCCCTGCCGAGCCATGCCTCTCGACAGAATCGGACCGGCCTTTCGGGGTCGGTCCGTCTGCTCTGTCAGGGCCCACATGGGGGACCAGAGGCATGATCCGCATCAAGGCACGGCCACCCACCGCGCGGGGAGCGGTACTGCCCACGGTCTGGGGAACCGTGGCGGTCACGTACAAGTTCGGCTGCCCGCTCGCGCAGCAGGACGGGCTCGGCGCACGCATCGTCACCAGCGCCGTGTTCTTCGCCGTCGGCACCGGACTGATATTCCATGTCCGCCATGCCCTGCTGCGCGAACTGAGGCAGGTCCGCCGGGTCGCCGGCGCCGCCCAGAGCGTGCTGCTACGGCCTCTGCCGCCCCGCCTCGACGGGCTGAACATGGCGGCGGCCCAGCTGTCCGCCGACCGCGGCGCGGCCATCGGCGGTGATCTGTACGAGGCCGTCGCCACCGAGTACGGAGTCCGCGTGGTCATGGGCGACGTACGCGGTCATGGACTCGCCGCTCTCGGGACCGTCGCCGCCGTCCTCGGCAGCTTCCGTGAGGCCGCCCATGACGAGGCCGAACTCGGCCATGTGCTGCGGCGGTTGGAGCGGGCGCACGCCCGTCATCTGCGTGAGCGGTCCCGTGCCGACCACCCGGCGAACGGGCAGGACCCGGGTCCGCCGGTCGCCGAGGAGTTCGTCACCGTCCTGCTCCTGGAGATCGCCCGGGACGGTGAGGTGCGCGCCCTCAACTGCGGTCACCCGTGGCCGTACCTGCTCAGCGGCACCCGGGTGGAGCCCCTCACGGGCGCCGACCCGCTCCCGCCCCTGGGCCCCTTCCCGCTCCCCGCCGAGTTGGAGGCGGCCTCGTGCGGCCGTCTGCTCCCGGGCGAGTCCCTGGTCCTCTTCACGGACGGAGCGGAGGACGCCAGAGACGCCCGCGGCCGGTTCTTCTCGCTGCCGACAGTGCTGCGAGAGGTCGTGAGCGATCAACCGGTGACGCCCCAGACGGTCCTGCGCACGGTCTTCACGGCCCTCCTGCACCACACGGCCGGCAGACCCGCGGACGATGTGGCGGTACTGGTCCTACGGAACGACCGAAGGACGTTCGAGCTGTCCCGACAAGGCACCGCCAGAGGCCAAGCCGCCGCTTTCTGAGGGGGAGCCGGCGGCTTGGCCGGCCTCTTGCGAGGACTCTCAGTCAACCCGCAGAACACGCTCCGCGACAGCGTGCACACACTGCGGATGCGCGCACTCCGTTCACACCCCGTGTGAAAGCGGACGCACTACGCTGACTGGCACCAGGCCACCCGGGGGGCAACCCATGCAGCCCAACGCTCTGCTCGACGCGATCCTGGACGAGGCGGGGATCTCACACGCCGGTCTCGCCGCCCACGTCAACCAGGCGGGCCGGCGACGGGGCCTCGCGCTCCGGTACGAACACACCGCTGTGGCACGGTGGTTGAAGGGCCAGCGGCCGCGCGGCCAGGTGCCCGACCTGATCTGTGAGGTGCTCGCCGGGCGGCTGCACCGGCCGGTCACCCTGGACGACATCGGCCTCGGGGTCCCCGGCGAGCCGAGCACCCCGCACACCGGGTCGCTCTCCGGCTTCGTGGAGCGTGCCACCGCCCTGTGGCGCTCCGACGAACAGCAGCGCCCCCATGTGCTGGGCGCTCCCGCGGTGACCGGCACCCCGGCGGTCATGCCGGTGTGGGAGTGGGAGAACCCGCCCGAGGACGTGGACGTCTCCCGGGGCGGCCGGCACCGGGTCACCGCGGCCGACATCGAGATGCTGCGGGCCGCCCGCACCCACTACGAGCAGATGTACCGCAAGGCCGGCGGCATGGCGACCCGCACCCGCATCGTCGGGTTCCTCAACGCCGAGGCGGCTCCGCTGCTGCGCGGCAGCTACACCGACGCCACCGGCCGGCAACTGCACCGGGCCACCGGCGGGTTGGTGGCGATCGCGGGCATCTGCGCGTACGACTCCGACGCGCACGGTCTCGCCCAGCGCTACTTCCATCAGGCGCTCAGGCTGGCAAAGGCCAGCGGGGACCGGGGACTTGGCGCGTACGTGATCGCGCTGCTCGTCAACCAGGCCCTGTTCATGAAGGAGTACCGGCAGGCCGTCGCCTTCGCCGAGGCCGCGCTGCGCGCCGCCGGCAAGCACATCACCCCGGCGCTCGCCTCCGACCTGTACGCGATGCAGGCCAAGGCGTACGCCCACCTCGGCGACAGCAGCAGCGCCCTGTCCTGCATCCGCCGGGCCGAGACGGCCGCCGACCGCATCCGGCGCGGGTACGAGCCCGACGAGACCGGCTATGTCCAGCCCGGCCTGGTCAACGTCCAGGTGGCCGAGGCGCTGCTCAGCCTCGGTGAACTCGCCGCCGCGCGGGAGCACGCGGCGGCCGCGGTCGACAACCCCGCGCACGACCGGGGCCGGGTGCACCGGCTCGCCATGCTCAGCACGATCGAGCTGCGTCAGGGCAACGCCGACAAGGCGGTGGTCACCGCTGTGCAGATGGCCGAGCAGGCCCGCGGGATGGAGTCCCAGCGGCTGCGCGACAGACTCCGCGCGGTACGCGAGCACTTGGTGAACTGCGGCTCGGCCGGAACCACCGAGGCCGCCGAACTCATCGACGGCGCACTGCGCGTACCGCTGTAGCCCCCGGGCCGGGGTCTGCGCTGTAGGCCTGGAGAGTCCCTGCTGCGATATTGCCACTTACTCGTCGGAAGGTGGCAGAACCGTGCAGTGGACGAAACAGAACGAACAAACTGTGTATGAAAACCGCTGGTTCAGCGTCAACCTCGCAGATGTCGAGCTGCCGGACGGCCGGCACCTCGACCACTTCCTGATCCGGCTGCGGCCGGTCGCCGTCGCCACGGTGGTCAACGAGGCCAACGAAGTCCTGCTCCTGTGGCGCCACCGGTTCATCACCGACAGCTGGGGCTGGGAACTGGCCGCGGGTGTGGTGGAGGACGGTGAGGACATCGCGAGCGCGGCCGCCAGGGAACTGGAGGAGGAGACCGGCTGGCGGCCGGGGCCCCTGCACCACCTGATGAGCGTGGAGCCGTCCAACGGCCTCACCGACGCCCGGCACCACATCTACTGGTCCGACCGGGGCGAGTACGTCGGCCACCCCGTGGACGACTTCGAGTCGGACCGCCGGGAATGGGTCCCCCTCAAAGTCGTCCCCGACCTGATCGCCCGAGGGGAGGTCCCGGCCGCCAACATGGCGGCCGCGTTACTCCTGCTGCATCACATGAGGCTCGCGGACGGTTAGTGGGCCAGTGTCTGCCAGACCGTCACGACCAGCGCTCCCAGAGCCGTGAGCGCGGCGACCGAGGGCAGCGGCCAGCGTGCGTGTTCCAGCGAACTCATGCGTGTGTGCAGCTCGTCCAGTTCCTTGGCGGTCTCCTCGGTGCGATGACTGAGCAGGGCGAGTCCTCCCTCGACTCGGGCGTACGCCACGTCGAGGCGGCGCCGTAACTCTGCGAGTTCTCCATGGACCACGGGATGCTCCGGATCGGCGGTCACGGGTCCACTCCTTTCCGTAGTCGAATCTGGTTGTTCCGCATCCCTTGCATGCGCATGAGGAGTCAACTCGCCTGGTGGGCGCGTGGGGAGCGTGTGCGAAGGGCATATGCGTGCCCGGCGTACACACGGTGTGCGAAACAGATGGGCCCGGCACCGAAATTGGTGCCGGGCCCACAGGTGTAGCGGACGGTAATCAGCCGTAGGTGTAGAAGCCCGAGCCGGTCTTCCGGCCGAGCCGGCCCGCCTCGACCATGCGCTGGAGCAGCGGGGGAGCGGCGTACAGCGGCTCCTTGTACTCGGCGTACATCGAGTTGGCGATGGACACGATGGTGTCCAGACCGATCAGGTCGGACAGCTTCAGCGGGCCCATCGGGTGGGCGCAGCCCATCTCCATGCCGTTGTCGATGTCCTCGCGGCTCGCGATGCCGGACTCGAACATCCGGATCGCGGACAGCAGGTAGGGCACGAGCAGCGCGTTGACGACGAAGCCGGAGCGGTCCTGGGCGCGGATGGCGTGCTTGCCGAGAACCTTCTCGGCGAACAGCTGGGCGCGGCTGAGCGTGCCCTCGGAGGTGGTGAGCGCCGGGATCAGCTCGACCAGCTGCTGCACCGGGGCCGGGTTGAAGAAGTGGATGCCGACCACGTGGTCGGGGCGGGAGGTGGCGACCGCCAGCTTCACCAGCGGGATGGAGGAGGTGTTGGAGGCCAGGATCGCGTCCGCGCGGGTCAGCACCTGGTCGAGCACCTGGAAGATCTCCGTCTTCACCTGCTCGTTCTCGACGACCGCCTCGATCACCAGATCGCGGTCGGCGAACTCGCCGAGGTCGGTGGTGAAGCTGAGGCGCGCCAGCGTGGCGTCCCGCTCCTCCTCGGTGATCTTGCCGCGCTCGGCGGCCTTGGCCAGGGAGTTGTACAGCCGGGTACGGCCGATCTCCAGGGCCTCGCCGGTGGTCTCGGCGACCTTCACGTCCAGTCCCGCGCGGGCGCACACCTCGGCGATGCCCGCACCCATCTGGCCGCAGCCCACGACTCCGACGCGCGCAATGTCTCCCGATGGGAAGTCCGTCACATCGTCCCCTTCGCTGGTTTCCGGCTCTGGCAGACCTCCGGGTTCGGCGCCTGCTCCGAACGTGCACGTTACCGCCAAGTATCGATGATCGATCGTCCGGGTGGGGGCATCCTGGGGCGCGGAACGATCCGTGACGGTGCGGATCCGGAGCGTATGGGGGTGTGCGGATGGGGCGACCGACACGACGTGCGTTCGCGTTGGCGGCGCTGTCGACGCTGGTGACGGCCCAGGGCGCGGCGGCGACGCCGGGGCGGCCGGACCCGCGCCGGCCGTGGCCGCGCGCGGCCACCGAGATGCGGGGCGTGTGGCTGGCGACCGTGTCCAACCGCGACTGGCCCTCGAAGACCGGCCTCACGGCCGACGCGCAGCGCGCGGAGCTGATCGCCCACCTGGACCGGGCGGTCCGCGACCGGCTCAACACGGTGATCCTCCAGGTCCGGCCCACGGCGGACGCCCTGTGGCCCTCGCCGTACGAGCCGTGGTCCCAGTACCTCACCGGCACCCAGGGCCGGGACCCGGGCTGGGACCCGCTGGGTACGGCCGTGCGGGAGGCGCACGCCCGCGGCCTGGAACTGCACGCCTGGTTCAACCCGTACCGGGTCGCCAATCACACCGACCCGACCCGGCTGGCCGCCTCGCATCCGGCCCGCAGGCACCCGGACTGGGTAGTGCCCTACGGCGGGAAGCTCTACTACAACCCGGGCCTGCCCGAGGTCCGTGCCTTCGTGGAGCAGGCCATGCTCGACGCGGTCGTCAGGTACCCGGTGGACGCCGTCCACTTCGACGACTACTTCTACCCGTACCCGGTCGCCGGGCAGACCTTCGACGACGACGTGGCGTACGACGAGTACGGCGGCGACTTCGACACCCGGGCCGCCTGGCGCCGCGACAACATCGACAAGCTGGTGCAGGAGACGGCCGCGGCCGTCAAGCAGGTACGGCCCGGCACCCGGTTCGGGATCAGCCCCTTCGGGGTGTGGCGCAACGCCACGACCGACTCGCGCGGCTCGGACACCCGGGCGGGCGTGCAGACGTACGACGACCTGCACGCCGACACCCGCAAATGGGTGCGCAACCACTGGATCGACTACATCGTCCCGCAGCTCTACTGGCACATCGGTTTCGCCGCCGCCGACTACGCGACGCTCGTCGACTGGTGGGCGAAGGTGGCCGAGGGCACCAGGACGCGGCTCTACATCGGCGAGGCGCTGTACAAGGCGGGTGCCGCCGGGCAGCCCTCGGAGTGGCAGGACCCGGTCGAGCTGTCCCGGCACCTCACGCTCGGCGCCGGGTACCCGCAGGTGCGCGGGCACGTGTTCTTCGCCGCCAAGGACGTGGCGGCGGATCCGGTCGGAGCGATGGCGCGGGTGGTCGCCGACCACTACGGGCAGCCGGCGAAGCCACCGCGCTGAGCTACGACGGTCGGATCTCCTTGTGCCGGATCTCGGTGTCGGGGCCGGGGGAGCAGATGCCCACGTGCCCGTCCTCGAATTGGACGCGGTACGGCGGCTCGCCCTTCTGGCCCATCACTTCGACGATCTTGCCGATCTTGTCGTGTTCGCCGACCACCCTGCCGTGCTGGACAAGCTGGTCGCCGACGGTTGCGCGCATCAGGCCCTCCTCGCGGTCACGACCGTTGGGTGACGGCGATGCAGACGAGCACGGCGACGGCGGTCAGGGGAGCGGCCGCCGTAAGGTGCTCGCCCAGCAGCAGCGCCGACCACACCAGTGTGAGCAGCGGCTGGGCCAACTGCAACTGGCTGGCCTTCGGGATCCCGATGGCCGCCATTCCCCGGTACCAGACGACCAGTCCGAGGAACTGCGACACCACCGAGACCCAGAGCAGACCCGTCACCCCGTGCCAGGTGAAATGCACCGGCTCGTACGACAGCGCCAGCAGGGCGGCCGGCAGGCTCAGCGGCAGGGACAGCACCAGCGCCCAGCCGATGACCTGCCAGCCGGGCATGACCCGGGCCAGCCGCCCGCCCTCGGTGTAGCCGGCCGCGCACACCAGCAGGGCGGCGAACAGGTAGCCGTCGGCGGCGGTCAGCGAGCCGCCGCTCTGACCGACGGTGAACGCGAGCACGGCCGCCGCGCCCGCCAGCGCCGCCAGCCAGAACCGCCGCGAGGGCCGGTGGCCCGTGCGCAGCGCCGAGCAGGCGGCGGTGGTCAGCGGCAGCAGGCCCACCACGACGGCGGCGTGCGAGGTGGTCGAGGTCTGCAGCGCGAGCGTGGTCAGCAGCGGGAAGCCGAACACCACCCCGGCGGCGACGACCGCGAGGCCCGGCAGATGCCGGCGGTCGGGCAGCGGCACCCTCCCCCACCCCCAGCAGACACCCACCGGCGACCAACGCCGCGAGGACGCTGCGCACCGCCACCAGGGACCAGGGGCCGAAGCTCTCCAGACCCCAGGCGGTGGACGGGAAGGTCAGGGAGAAGGCGGTCACGCCGAGGGCGGCCATCCCGATGCCGAAGGACCGGTGCTCGCGGGGAGCGGTGACCGCTATCGTGGTCGCGGTAGTAGCGCTACTCTGTGCTCTCATGCATGAGCGTAGCAGCGTCGGCGAACTGGCAGAACAGCTGCGACGGGAGCTGGACTGCTACTCACCAGGTGGAAAGCTCCCGTCGAGCAGGGCCCTGGTCGAGCGGTTCCGGGTGAGCCCGGTGACCGTCTCCCGGGCCCTGGCCCAGCTGGCCGCCGAGGGGCTGGTGGTGACCCGGCCCGGCGCCGGCGCCTTCCGTGCGCGGCCGCACGCGGTCGCCGAGCCCGCCGGGGACACCTCCTGGCAGGAGGTCGCGCTGAGCGCCGACGGCATGACCGATCTCGTCCCGCGCACGGTGGATGCCTCCGGGGTCACCGTCTCGCTCACCACCCCGCCCCCGGGCGTACTGGAGTTCAACGGCGGCTATCCGCACCCCTCGCTGCAGCCCGAGCGAGCCATGGCCGCGGCCCTCGCCCGGGCCGGGCGGCGGCCCGGCGCCTGGGGGAGACCGCCGCTGGAGGGGCTGCCCGAACTGCGCGAGTGGTTCGCGCGCGGCATCGGCGGGGCGGTCACCGCGGCCGAGGTGCTGATCGCCGCGGGCGGCCAGGCCGCGCTGGCCACGGCCCTCAGGGCGCTGGCCCCGCCCGGCGCCCCGGTCCTCGTGGAGTCGCCCACCTACCCGGGCATGCTGGCCCTCGCCCGCGCGGCCGGACTGCGCCCGGTCCCGGTGCCGGTCGACCCCGACGGTGTACGCCCCGACCTCCTCGCCGACGCCTTCCGGGCCACCGGCGCCCGGGTCTTCGTCTGCCAGCCCCTGTTCCAGAACCCGACCGGCGCGGTCCTGGCCCCCGACCGGCGCGCCGAGGTGCTGCGCATCGCCCGCGCCGCGGGCGCGTTCGTCATCGAGGACGACTTCGTACGGCGCCTCGTGCACGCGGACTCCGGCCCGCTGCCCCGCACGCTGGCCGCCGACGACCCCGACGGTGTGGTCGTCCACGTCGGCTCACTGACCAAGGCGACCTCGCCCAGCTTCCGGGTGGCCGCGCTGGCCGCGCGCGGGCCCGTGCTGGAACGCCTGCGCGCGATCCAGGTCGTGGACAGCTTCTTCGTCCCCAGGCCGCTCCAGGAGGCGGCACTGGAACTCGTCGGTTCCCCGGCCTGGCCCCGCCATCTGCGGGCTCTGTCGGCCGAGCTGAAGACCCGTCGCGCCACCATGACGACCGAGCTGGCCCTCCACCTCCCCGAACTCGCCCTGCCCCACATTCCCTCCGGCGGCTACCACCTCTGGCTCCGTCTGCCCGACGGCGCCGGCGGCACCTCCCAGGCTTTCGGCTCCGGGGGAGAGTCCGCCCTGACCGCGGCCGCTCTCCGCGCGGGCGTCGCCCTCACTCCCGGCCGCCCCTACTTCAGCGCCGAACCCCCCGCGGCCCACCTCCGGCTGAGCTTCGCGGCGGTGGCGGGGGCGGGGGAGATCAGGGAGGGGATCCGGCGGCTGCGGGTGGCGTGCGACGAGGTGCTCTGAGGCAGGGTGTTCTCAGGCGGGAAGAGGGTCGTACCACCGGGCAAAACGATTCGACGCCGGCCGTCCGTCCTGTGAGGATCCCCGCATGAGCGACGCACCCGATCTTCCCGACGGCTACGAGTTCTCCGCCGACACCGCCCGTGTGGACGTCGACCGTGTCCACGGCTGGCTGTCGACCGACGCGTACTGGGCGATCGACCGCCCGCGGGAGAAGCAGGAGCGCGCGATGGCGTCCTCGATCAACTTCGGTGTGTACGCGACGGCCACCGGCGAGCAGGTGGCGTACGCGCGCGTGGTGACCGACCAGGCCCTGTTCGCCTGGCTCGCCGACGTGTACGTCGACCCTTCGGTGCGCGGCAAGGGAGTCGGCACGGCGTTCGTCGGCCGGATCCGGGACCACCTGCGGCCCTTCGGCCTGCGGCGCATCCTGCTGGCCACGGAGGACGCCCAGGGGGTGTACGAGAAGGTGGGCTTCCGGCCGCTCGACCGCCCCGGCCAGTGGATGATCCACCCCTTCGAGTAAACGCGCGCACACCCCGGGTAACTCACAGGTAACGGCCCTTGACCTGCGCACACCCGAGGCTCACCATCACCGCATGCCACTTCGGGTCACGTTTGTCGCCGCCGCGCGCAGTTCCCCGCTGCTCGCGGAGCGCTTCGAGGACGACCGGCCGCTGGACCAGGCCGGCTGGGAAGAGGTGCAGCGCATGGCCTGGGACCTGCTGCCGCTGCGGGCCGCCGACCTGCGTTACTGCTCCCCGACCCCGCGCAGTCGTGCCACCGGCGACGCCCTGGGATACGCCCCGCTGGTCCAGCTCGCGCTGCGCGACTGCGACATGGGCCGCTGGCGCGGGCTGACGCTGGGCGAGGCGATGGCCCGTGAACCGGACGCCGTGGATGCCTGGCTCGCCGATCCGCGCTCCACCCCGCACGGCGGGGAGTCGCTGCTGGGCTTCATCTCCCGGGTCGCCGCCTGGCTCGACACGCGCCCGGTGGGCGACGGCGGCCGGATCGTCGCCGTCGCCGAGCCCTCGGTGATCCGCGCCGCCCTGGTGTACGCCCTGAAGGCGCCGCCCGCGACGTACTGGAACATCGACGTGCGCCCGCTGTCCACGTCCACGGTGACGGGCCACTCGGGCCGCTGGAACCTCCGCCTGGACGGCGGGTCCACTCAGCCCTCGCGTACGTAGTCGGTGGTCAGCACCAGATCCTTCGCCGGTCCGCCGACCCGCCACACCGAGCGCCAGTGGTCGGCGTCCGTGACCGTGAACTCGCCCCGGTAGAGGTCGGCCGCACAGGGGTGGCCGGCGATGCACCGTCCCGAGGTCAGGTCCAGGTCGTGGAAGGGCCGGCCGTCCGCGAAACGGACGTCGGCCGTGCCGGGCGAGGCCCCGGGCAGGAAGCGCAGGGTGCGGGTCGCGGGCCGTGCCACACCCTGCCAGGTGAAGGTCCCCGACTCCTCGTGCAGCAGCCCGCCGCCGTCGAGCGGGCTGAAGACGGTGACTCCCTCGAAGCGCCCTTCGTCCCCGCTCGCCAGATCGCGCACGGTCCGCTCCACCCGCCAGCGTCCGGCCAGGTGGGCCAGGACGTCGGCCACGGGCCAGAACCCGCCCATCATCACCCCTGTCTGTCCGCCCCATTGACGTGCTCATACCCCTTCCCTATCTTGCCGTTCGAAGTGCTGACCACTGTCTGATATTTCGAACGAACTCAGAGCCGCGGAGTATCCATGTCACGCACCACCCGCACCAGGCTGGGACTCGGCCTCGCGGCAAGCGCTTTCTCGCTGGCTGCCACCGTCGTCCCGGCCCCCGCCCACGCCGCCGACGTCGCCGACTACTCGATCACCGTCGACCCCAGCGCCCGGGGCGCCGAGATCGACAGGACGATGTACGGCGTCTTCTTCGAGGACATCAACCGCGCCGCCGACGGCGGCCTGTACGCCGAACTCGTGCAGAACCGGTCCTTCGAGTACTCCACCGACGACAACAGGTCGTACACGCCCCTGACCGCGTGGACGGTGTCCGGCGCCGGGCAGGTCGTGAACGACGCTGGCCGCCTCAACGACCGCAACCGCAACTACCTGTCCCTGGGGGCCGGTTCGTCCGTCACCAACGCCGGCTACAACACCGGCGTCGCGCTGGAGGACGGCAAGAAGTACGACTTCTCGGTCTGGGCGCGCGCGGAGGCCGGCAGCACGCTCACCGTGACCCTGCAGGACGCGGGCGGCACCCTGGCGACCGTGCGGCAGATCGCCGTCCGGAAGAGCGGTTGGGCCCGCTACCGGGCCGCCTTCACCGCGACCCGCACCAGCACCACGGGCCGCCTCACCGTCGCCTCCTCGGCCGCCGCCGCGCTCGACATGGTCTCCCTCTTCCCGCGCGACACCTACCGGCACGAGCCGAACGGCCTGCGCAAGGACCTCGCCGAGAAGGTCGCCGCCCTGCACCCGGGCTTCGTCCGCTTCCCCGGCGGCTGCCTGGTCAACACCGGCTCCATGCAGGACTACAGCGAGGCCTCCGGCTGGCAGCGCAAGCGCTCCTACCAGTGGAAGGACACCGTCGGCCCGGTCGAGCAACGGGCGACCAACGCCAACTTCTGGGGCTACAACCAGTCCTACGGCCTCGGCTACTACGAGTACTTCCGCTTCGCCGAGGACATCGGCGCGATGCCCCTGCCCGTCGTCCCGGCACTGGTGACCGGCTGCGGCCAGAACAAGGCCGTCGACGACGACGCGCTGCTCGAGCGGCACATCCGGGACACCCTCGACCTCATCGAGTTCGCCAACGGCCCGGCGACCTCGAAGTGGGGCAAGGTGCGCGCCGACATGGGCCACCCGAAGCCCTTCCACCTCACCCACATCGAGGTCGGCAACGAGGAGAACCTGCCGAACGAGTTCTTCGCCCGCTTCCAGCAGTTCCGCGCGGCCGTCCAGGCCGAGTACCCGTACATGCAGGTCATCTCCAACGCGGGCCCCGACGACTCCGGCGCGACCTTCGACACGGCCTGGAAGCTCAACCGGGACGCCAAGGTCGACATGGTCGACGAGCACTACTACAACAGCCCGCAGTTGTTCCTGCAGAACAACGACCGCTACGACTCCTACGACCGCAGCGGCCCGAAGGTCTTCCTCGGCGAGTACGCCTCCCAGGGCAACGCCTTCAGGAACGGCCTCGCCGAAGCGGCCTACATGACCGGCCTGGAGCGCAACGCGGACGTCGTCGAGCTCGCCTCCTACGCCCCGCTGTTCGCCAATGAGGACTACGTCCAGTGGCAGCCGGACCTGGTGTGGTTCAACAACCACGCCTCCTGGGGCTCGGCCAACTACGAGGTCCAGAAGCTGTTCATGAACAACGTGGGCAGCCGGGTGGTGCCGTCTACCGCCAGCACCACCCCGGCCGTCAGCGGCCCCGTCACCGGCGCCGTCGGCCTGTCCACCTGGAACACCAGCGCCGCGTACGACGACGTGTCGGTCACCGCCGCCGACGGGAGCACCCTGCTCGGCGACGACTTCTCCGGTGACGCCTCGAAGTGGACCCACACCGGCACCGGCAGCTGGAGCGTCCAGGACGGCGCCTACGTCCAGACCGACGACGCCGCCGAGAACACCATGGTCCAGGCGGGCGACCCGTCCTGGCACGACTACGACCTGCATGTGAAGGCCACCAAGAAGTCCGGCAAGGAGGGCTTCCTCGTCGCCTTCGGCGTCAAGGACACCGGCAACTACTACTGGTGGAACCTGGGCGGCTGGAACAACACCCAGAGCGCGGTCGAGCAGGCCGTGGACGGCGGCAAGTCCACGCTGATCTCCAGGGCGGGCTCGGTCGAGACCGGCCGGGCCTACGACATCGACATCAAGGTGCGTGGCCGCCAGGTCACCCTGTACCTCGACGGGCAGCAGTGGGGCAGCTTCACCGACGACAGGCCGGCCGAGCCGTTCCGCCAGGTCGTCACCCGGGACGCGAGGACCGGTGAGCTGATCGTCAAGGTCGTCAACGCCCAGGCCTCCGCGGCCCGTACGGCGATCGACCTGGGTGGTGCGAAGGTCGCCTCCGAGGCCGCCGTGACCACGCTCGCCGCCGCCCCCGACGCGGTGAACACCGAGACGTCCACGACGGTCGCCCCCGAGACCTCCAGGCTCACCGGAGTGGCGGGGAAGTTCACGTACACCTTCCCGGCGAACTCCATCACCTTCCTGCGGATCAAGCAGAGGTAGCCATGGTGTCGCCCGCGGGCTGCTGTCCGAGCGGCAGCAGCCCGCGCTCGGCGAAGACCTTCTTCGCGGCGAAGGTCGCGTTCAGCGCCTTCGGCATGCCGCAGTAGACGGCGGAGTGCAGCAGCGCCTCGGTGATCTGCTCGGCCGTGAGGCCCACGTTGAGCGCCGCGTTCACGTGCACGTCCAGCTGGGCCTCGCAGCCGCCGAGCGCGGTGAGCATGCCCAGGGTGACCAGCTGACGGTCGCGCGGGGCGAGCCCGGGCCGGTCGTAGACCTCCCCGAAGGCCCACGCGACGATCTGGTGCCCCAGCTCCGGGCTGATGTCGGCGAGCGAGTCGACGACCCGCTGCCCCGCCTCGCCGTCGACCTTCTTCAGAACCTCCAGGCCGTGCGCGAAGCGCTCGTCACGCGTGGTGCTCTCGCTCATGTGAGGCCGTCCGTTCCCGGCTTCCGCTCGTGCAGCAGCCGTTGGTAGTGATCGATCTTGTCGTCCAGCGTGACCGCGTTGCGCCTGAGCTCCCGGATGCGGTCGGCCAGCTCGGCGCGGTGCTCGCGGAGCATCTCCAGCCGGTCCGCGACCGTCGCGTCCCCCTGTGCCCGCAGCCGGGCGAAGCGCTGCATGTCGGCGATCGACATGCCGGTCTCGCGCAGCCGCAGCAGGAACTCCAGCCAGGCCAGGTCGGCAGCCTGATAGCGCCGCTGGTTGCCGGTGGTCCGGCCGACCCTTTCGATCAGGCCGGCCTTTTCGTAGTAGCGCAGCGTGTCGTGCGAGAGGCCGGTGCGTTCGACCACCTGGGCGATGGTCAACGAGGGCTCCCGGTCCTGCGGGAGAGGCTGTCCGCTGGTCATGACCACAACCGTAGAACCTGGAGTGCGCTCCAGGTCAAGCGTTGCTCGGTTCACCTTGAAAACACCGTCCGGAAAGCATTTGTTTTCCTCGTCGTCATGAAATTCACACGGTGTTTCCCGTATTCGGAAGAAGTGGCCTCACTTTTCGATGAGCGCACAACCAACAGGAAACGTGTCCCGTCTAAGACGTCGAATCGACGAGGCGTACATTCCGTGGGGGAGCACCGAAAATGCATTGCATCGCGCGGCGGCACCCGGACAGGAACAGGGTGTGAAAGAGATATCCCGGCCGAGGCGGGCCGCCGCGCTGCTCGCCGCGGCCGTCACGATCACGGCGTTCTGCGTCGCCGACGCCCTTGCCCGCAGCTACCCGTTCGGCCCCCGCACCCGCAGCGTCAACGACCTGGGCAACCAGTACGTGCCCTTCCACGCCCACCTGTGGGACCTGCTGCACGGAGGGGCCGACGGCGGTCTCCTCGTCAACTGGCAGTCCGGCTACGGCTCCAGCTTCCTGCCCGACCTCGGCACCTACCTCGGCAGCCCGTTCGCGCTGCTCGTGGCTCTCTTCCCGCGGGACGAGATCGACCTCGCGGTGTACGTCGTCACCGGTCTGAAGACCGCGGCCGCCGCGGCCGCCATGGCCTGCCTGCTGCTCACCCTGCGCCCCGGCCGCTGGTGGGCGGCCGGCCTGCTCGGTGCCTCCTACGCCCTGTGCGGCTGGAGCGTCGCCGACGCCTCCTACAACCCCATGTGGCTGGACGGCCTCATCGCGCTGCCGCTGCTGTGTCTGGTCGGCGAGTGGGTCGTCGCCGGGCGCCGGCGCTGCCTGGGCGTCCTCGTCGTGGCGCTCGCCTGGACGGCCAACTTCTACACCGCCTACATGGCCACCCTCGGCGCGGCCCTGGTCCTGCTGCTCCGGCTGCTGCTGGCGGACCTGCCCCGGCGGCGGGCGTTCGCGGCGGTCGGCCGCGCCGTGGTCACCGTGGTCCTCGGCGTGGGTCTCGCCGCCCCGCTGGTGACGGTCGTCTACTTCGGCACCGAGCACGCCTACCCGGGCCGCGTCCGCCAGTTCGCCCCGGTGGCGAGCGAGGACGTGCTGGCCCGGCTGCTGCCGGCGACGTACGGCTTCGGCTCCCCGGCCGTCTACGTGGGCATCACGGCCCTGCTGCTCGCCCTCGCCCTGCCCTTCCACCGCGCGGTCCCGGTCCGGGTGCGTGCCGGCTGGACGCTCCTCGTGCTCGCGGTGACCCTGTCGCTGCAGTGGGCGCCGACCCACCTGGTCTGGCACGCCTTCGCCACCCCGCAGGGCAGCCCCTACCGCCAGGCCTTCGTGCTCTGCGGGCTGCTGGTGATCGCCGCCTGGCACGCGCTGTCGTACGGGCCGCCCGACCGGCGCGCGCTCACGGCGGCGGCCGGGCTGCTCGCCCTGATCGCCCTCGTGGCGAGCCGCAGCGACCTGGTGCGGGCCTTCGCCTGGCCGGTGCTGCTGCTCGCCACCGCCGGCGCCCTCGGCGGACTGGCCCTGCTCGCCCGCGCCGATGCGGGGCAGCGCACCCGGCTGGCCGGTCTGGCCGTCGTCCTCCTGCTCGGTACGCAGCTCGGCGAGACGGCAGCCACCTCCGCCGTGGCCACCCGACTGCGCCTCGGGCACCTGGACGACTACGCGCCCTGGGGGCAGCGGCAGCAGCGGCAGGCGAACGCCATCGCGGGGGCCGACGGCTGGCCCCGGTACCGGACCGACCCCGGACGCGAGCAGACCGTCGGCAACGACCCGATGCTGGTGGGCGGCCAGGGTGCCCAGTACTACAGCAGCCTGACCTCCGACGTCCTCAGCCGGACGCTCACCGCGCTCGGTGACGGCTGGACCTCGCGTGGCCGCAGCGTACAGAGCTTGGACAACGCCGTCACCGACGTGCTCTTCTCGGTCGGCGCCCGGGTCCATTCGCCGCCGGACCCGCACCAGAAGCACCAGCCGCAAGGCGGCGGCCGGGTGACCGTGACCCGGCGCGACGTGCCGCCGCCGGTGACCGTGCGGAACGCTCCCGACCGGGCCGCCTTCGGGCCGTCGCCGTACCGCAACCAGGAACTGCTGCTCGGCAGCCGCGTCTACACCGTGCCCCGACTCGCCGTGCACGGCGACACCGGAAAACCGGCCCGGGGAGGCCGGGTCGGGTCCGGGAGCGCCGTGACGAGCCCGACCATCACGGCCCGCTGCCCGGCCGGGACCCAGGTCTACCTGTGGGCCCCGCACTACTCGGGCACGGCACGGCAGCGCGGCGCCGGCACCACCGCCCGCTTCCACTTCGAGTACCCGCGCAACCGCGCCGCCATGGCGCCGCTCGGCCCGGCCCCGGCGTCCGGCCGGCTGCGCATCGAGCTGACCCCGGAGCGGCCCGGCCGCATCCCGGGCGGTGCGATCGGCTGCCTGGACACCGCACGCCTGCGCACCGCGGCCGCCCGTCTGAAGGCCACCGGCGCCACCGAGGTCACCGTCTCCGACGGCACCGTCCGGGCCCGACTGCCCGCGGGCAGCAAGGGGATCGCGGTCGTCGCCGCACCCCGGATCGCCGGCTGGCGGTGCGCCACCGGCGACGGTCCGGCCCGGCCGGCGGGGGAGTACCACGGGCTGATCGCCGTCCCCCTGGACGGCACCGCCGGGACCTCGACCTCGCTGACCTGCACCTTCCACCCGCCCGGCCTGCGGCTGGGCACGGCCGTCGGGGGCGCTTCGCTGCTCACGCTCGCGCTGCTCGGCACCCTCGCCGCCGTGCGCCGCAGACGCGCCCCGGCACCGTCCACGACCACACCACCGCGCGAGCGCGTGACCACCGCCCTCTGACCGCGCCCCTGGGGGGAACGCCATGCTGATATCGATCGTCGCGCCCTGCTACAACGAGGAAGACGTCCTCGAACGCTTCCACGAGGAGGTCCAGAAGATCGCGGACGAGCTGCTGCCGCTCGGCCACGACATGGAGTTCGTGTACGTCGACGACGGCAGCCGCGACCGCACGCTCGCCGTGCTGGGGCGCCTCGCCGACTGCGACTCGCGGGTGCGGTACGTCTCCTTCAGCCGCAACTTCGGCAAGGAGGCGGCCCTGCTCGCGGGCCTCAGGCACGCCTCGGGCGACTCGGTCGTCGTCATGGACGCCGACCTCCAGCACCCGCCGGAGCTGATCAAACGGATGGTGGAGCTGAGCGGCCGGGGCTACGACCAGGTCATCGCCAAGCGCAGCCGCACCGGCGACCGCCTCACCCGCACCGTCACCGCCCGCCTGTACTACCGGCTCATCAATCGCATGGTCGACGTCGAACTCGTCGACGGCGTGGGCGACTTCCGCCTGCTGTCGCGCCGTGTGGTGGACGCGGTCCTGAACCTCACCGAGTACAACCGCTTCTCCAAGGGCCTGTTCGCCTGGGTGGGCTTCCCGAGCACCACCTTCGAGTACGAGAACGCGACACGCGAGGCCGGCAGCAGCTCCTGGTCCTTCCGCAGCCTGCTCAACTACGGCCTGGACGGCCTGCTCTCCTTCAACAACCGGCCGCTGCGCGCCGCCCTCTGGCTCGGCATGGCCCTGCTGCTGTGCGCCGGGCTGTACACCGCCTGGATCGTGGGCGCCGCGCTCGTCAACGGGGTTCAGACGCCCGGCTATGTGACCATCATCACCGCCGTCACAGCCCTCGCCGGCGTGCAGATGGTCATGCTGGGAGTCATCGGGGAGTACACCGGCCGCATCTACTACGAGGTGAAGGGGCGCCCGCACTTCCTGGTGAAGGCGACCAATGTGGAACGGACGAAAGACCTCATTCCTTGAAGCGACAGATCGTCACCTTTGCTGCGGTCGGTGTGATCAACACCGCCACTTATTACTGTCTCTACCTGTTGTTCCTCATGTGGCTGCCCTACCTGGCCGCGCATATTCTCGCCTTTCTGCTCAGCATGATCGGATCCTTTTTCCTCAATGCGCGCTTCACCTACCGGACACGGCCCACCTGGCGTAAATTCCTGCTGTTCCCGCTGACCAACGCCACCAATTTCCTGATCACGACCGCCGGGGTGTACGTGATCGTCGACATGCTGCACGCCGGCAGCCGCTTCGCCCCGCTGCTCGCCTCTGCGGCCGCCATCCCTGTCACGTTCGTCGTGTCCCGCTGGGTGATGCTCCCCCGATCGATTGCATAAACGTGCATCGATACGTATAGTCATGCCATCCAGAGGAGGGTGGACATGGCGGTACGTGCGGCGGTGGCCGGAGCGAGCGGATACGCGGGCGGAGAGGTCCTGCGCCTGCTCCTCGCGCACCCCGAGGTCGAGATCGGTGCCTTGACCGGCAACTCCAACGCCGGGCAGCGGCTCGGCGCGCTCCAGCCGCATCTGCTGCCGCTGGCCGACCGTGTGCTGACCGAGACCACGGCCGAGGCGCTCGCCGGGCACGACGTCGTCTTCCTGGCGCTGCCGCACGGGCAGTCCGCCGCCGTCGCCGAGCAGCTCGGCCCGGACGTCCTCGTCGTCGACATGGGCGCCGACTTCCGCCTCGCGGACGCGAGCGACTGGGAGAGGTTCTACGGTTCCCCGCACGCCGGTACCTGGCCCTACGGCCTCCCCGAACTTCCGGGCGCCCGCGCCGCGCTGGAGGGGTCCAAGCGCATCGCGGTGCCCGGTTGCTACCCGACCGCCGTGACCCTCGCCCTGTTCCCGGCCTACGCGGCCGGGCTCGCCGAGCCCGAGGCGGTGATCGTCGCCGCGTCCGGCACCTCCGGCGCGGGCAAGGCGCCGAGGCCCCACCTGCTCGGCAGCGAGGTCATGGGCTCCATGTCGCCGTACGGCGTCGGCGGCGGCCACCGGCACACCCCCGAGATGATCCAGAACCTCAGCGGGGCGGCCGGGGAGCGGATCGCCGTCTCCTTCACCCCGACCCTCGCGCCGATGCCCCGCGGCATCCTCGCCACGTGCAGCGCGTCCGCCCGGGACGGGGTGACCGGTGAGGCCGTGCGCGCCGCCTACGAGAAGGCCTACGCCGACGAGCCGTTCGTCCACCTGGTCCCCGAGGGACAGTGGCCCGCCACGGCGTCCGTCTACGGTTCCAACGCCGTTCAGGTGCAGGTCGCGTACGACGCGGCGGTGGACCGCATCATCGCGATCAGCGCCATCGACAACCTGACCAAGGGCACCGCGGGCGGTGCCGTACAGAGCATGAACATCGCCCTGGGTCTCGACGAGACCACCGGGCTTTCCACGATCGGAGTCGCACCGTGAGTGTCACGGCAGCCAAGGGATTCCAGGCGGCGGGCATCGCCGCCGGGATCAAGGAGAACGGCAACCCCGACCTGGCCCTCGTGGTCAACAACGGGCCGCGCCGTGCCGCCGCGGGCGTCTTCACCTCCAACCGTGTGAAGGCCGCGCCGGTGCTCTGGTCCGAGCAGGTCCTCAGGAGCGGCCAGGTGACGGCCGTGGTCCTCAACTCCGGCGGCGCCAACGCCTGCACGGGCCCCAAGGGTTTCCAGGACACGCACGCGACCGCCGAGAAGGCGGCCGAGGTGCTCGGCCGGGGTGCCATCGAGGTCGCCGTCTGCTCCACCGGCCTCATCGGTGTCCTGCTGCCCATGGACAAGCTGCTCCCGGGCGTCGAGACGGCCGCGGCCCAGCTCTCCGAGCACGGCGGCGAGAAGGCCGCCATCGCCATCAAGACCACCGACACCGTCCACAAGACGTCCGTGGCGACCAGGGACGGCTGGACCGTCGGCGGCATGGCCAAGGGCGCGGGCATGCTCGCGCCGGGCCTGGCCACCATGCTGGTCGTCCTCACCACTGACGCCGACCTCGACGACGAGGTGCTGGACCGGGCGCTTCGCGCCGCCACGAAGGTCACCTTCGACCGCGTCGACTCCGACGGCTGCATGTCCACCAACGACACGGTGCTGCTGCTCGCCTCCGGCTCCTCCGGGATCACCCCGGAGTACGACGAGTTCGCCGAGGCCGTGCGCCAGGTCTGCGACGACCTCGGCCAGCAGCTGATCCGGGACGCCGAGGGCGCCGGCAAGGACATCAGGGTCGAGGTGATCAACGCCGCGTCCGAGGACGACGCCGTCGAGGTGGGCCGCTCCATCGCCCGCAACAACCTCCTCAAGTGCGCGATCCACGGCGAGGACCCCAACTGGGGCCGCGTCCTGTCCGCGATCGGCACGACGAAGGCCGCCTTCGAGCCGGACCAGCTGAACGTCGCCATCAACGGCGTCTGGGTGTGCAAGAACGGCGGTGTCGGCGAGGACCGCGAGCTGGTCGACATGCGCTACCGCGAGGTGCACATCGTCGCCGACCTCGCGGCCGGCTCCGAGACCGCCACCATCTGGACCAACGACCTCACCGCCGACTACGTCCACGAGAACAGCGCCTACTCCTCATGAGCACCGGAACGACGCGTAAGCACACCGCCCTGCCCAAGGCCCGGACCCTCATCGAGGCGCTGCCCTGGCTGACCCGGCACCACGGCAAGGTCGTCGTCATCAAGTTCGGCGGCAACGCCATGGTGAACGAGGACCTGAAGGCCGCCTTCGCCCAGGACGTCGTCTTCCTGCGGCACGCCGGCCTCAAGCCGGTCGTGGTGCACGGCGGCGGCCCCCAGATCAGCGTCGCCCTCGACCGGCACGGCATCGTCAGCGAGTTCAAGGCGGGCCTCCGGGTCACCACCGAGGACGCCATGGACGTCGTACGGATGGTGCTGGCCGGGCAGGTGCAGCGCGAGCTGGTCGGGCTGCTCAACCAGCACGGACCGCTCGCCGTGGGCCTGACGGGCGAGGACGCCCACACCATCACCGCCACCAAGCACCAGCCCGAGATCGACGGCGAACTGGTCGACATCGGGCGGGTCGGCGAGATCACCGCGATCGACACGGGCGCGATCGAGGCCCTGCTGGCCGACGGCCGCATCCCGGTCGTGTCGTCGATCGCCCGATCCCAGGACGACGGACATGTCTACAACGTCAATGCTGATACGGCGGCTGCGGCACTCGCTGCGGCACTGGGGGCCGAGACCCTCATGGTCCTCACCGACGTCGAGGGCCTCTACGAGGACTGGCCGAACTCCGACGAGGTGATCAGCCGCCTCACCGCGTCGGAGCTGGAGAAACTGCTGCCGGAGCTGTCTTCCGGCATGGTGCCGAAGATGGAGGGCTGCCTGCACGCCGTACGCAACGGCGTCACCACCGCCCGCGTCATCGACGGCCGGGTCCAGCACTCGATCCTGCTGGAGATCTTCACCGACGAGGGCATCGGCACGATGGTCGTGCCCGACGAAGCCGAGGGGGAGCAGTCATGACGGACACCACGACCAACGCAGAGCTGACCGCGCGCTGGCAGGGCGCGCTCATGAACAACTACGGCACCCCCCGACTGCCCCTCGTGCGCGGCGAGGGCGCCAAGCTGTGGGACGCCGACGGCAAGCAGTACCTGGACCTCGTCGGCGGCATCGCGGTCAACGCGCTCGGCCACGCCCACCCGGCCGTCGTCGAGGCGGTCGGCCGGCAGATCGGCTCGCTCGGGCACGTCTCCAACCTGTTCATCGCCGAGCCGCCCGTCGCCCTCGCCGAACGCCTCCTGCAGGTCTTCGGCCGGGACGGCAAGGTCTTCTTCTGCAACTCGGGCGCCGAGGCCAACGAGGGCGCCTTCAAGATCGGCCGGCTGACCGGGCGCACCCACATGGTGGCGACCACCGGCGGCTTCCACGGCCGCACCATGGGCGCCCTGGCGCTCACCGGCCAGCCCGGCAAGCAGGCGCCGTTCCTGCCGCTGCCCGGCGACGTCACCCATGTGCCCTACGGCGACGCCCAGGCGCTGGCCGCGGCGGTCACGGAGGAGACGGCGCTCGTCATCATCGAGCCGATCCAGGGCGAGAACGGGGTCGTGGTGCCCCCGTCCGGGTACCTGAAGGCGGCCCGGGCGATCACCGCGGCCACCGGGGCGCTGCTCGTCCTGGACGAGGTGCAGACCGGCATCGGCCGTACCGGCAACTGGTTCGAGTACCAGGCCCACGAGGGTGTCCTGCCCGACGTCGTCACGCTCGCCAAGGGCCTCGGCGGCGGACTGCCGCTCGGCGCCACCGTGGCCTTCGGGCGCGCCGCCGACCTGCTCCAGCCCGGCCAGCACGGCACGACCTTCGGCGGCAACCCGGTCGCGTGCGCCGCAGGGCTCGCCGTCCTCGACACCATCGCGGACGAGGGGCTGCTGGAGAACGTGAAGCGGCAGAGCGGGGCGCTGCGTGAGGGAATCGAGGCTCTCGGCCACCCGTCGATCGATTATGTCCGGGGCGCGGGCCTCCTCCTGGGTATCGTGCTCACCGGGCCGCTCGCAGCGCAGGTGCAGCAGGCGGCCCAGGAGGCCGGGTTCCTGGTGAACGCGCCCGCTCCCGACGTCGTGCGGCTCATGCCGCCGCTGAACCTGAGCGACGACGAGACAGGCGCCTTCCTTCGGGCGCTGCCCGGCATTCTCGACGCAGTGAGCCCGGCGAACGGGGACGGACGATCCGGAGAATGAGACGACGATGAGCCAGGCGCAGGACCACGAACACGCGGCGGGCGCCGGGCCCGCCGTGCCGCAGACCCGCACCGCACGGCACCGCCGGATCGTGGACATCCTCAACCGGCAGCCGGTGCGGTCGCAGAGCCAGCTGGCGAAGCTTCTCGCCGACGACGGGCTGAGCGTGACCCAGGCGACGTTGTCGCGGGACCTCGACGAGCTGAACGCGGTCAAGATCCGCAACAACGACGGCGACCTGATCTACGCGGTGCCGAGCGAGGGCGGCTTCCGCACGCCCCGGGCGCCGCTCGGGGAGTCGGCGAAGGAGGAGCGGATGCGGCGCCTGTCCCAGGAGCTGCTGATCTCCGCCGAGGCCTCCGCCAACCTCGTGGTCCTGCGGACCCCTCCCGGGGCTGCCCAGTTCCTCGCCTCCGCCATCGACCAGGCCGAGCTGCACGACATCCTCGGTACCATCGCGGGCGACGACACGTTGCTGCTGATCAGCCGGGATCCCAGCGGCGGGCAGGCCCTGGCGGACCATCTCCTGCGGCTGGCCCAGAACGGCCACTGACGGGCGCCGCCGGGGGTACGGGCGGAGAATAGGGATGTGATCTTCCGCCGCGAAGGCCGGGCAATCTCCTGGCGGGGGCGGACCGTATATGGAGGTATGCAAGGGATTCGGTTCCCGGTGGGCCGGCTCCCGGACGAGGCTCTGCTGTCCGGGCTCGCCACCGGTGACCCGGAGCTCGCGGCCACCTTTGTACGGAGGTTCCAGCACACGGTCTTCGGCGTCGCCATCGCCGTCACCGGGGACCCGCAGCTCGCCGAGGACATCGCCCAGCAGACGTTCGAGCGCGCGTGGCGTCATGCCCAGATCTACGACCCGCGCCGTGGCTCGGTGGCGACCTGGCTGACGACCATCGCGCACAACCTCGCCGTCGACGCACTCCGGTCGCGGCGGAGCGAGCCGATGGCGCCGGAGGACCTCGACGTGCTCCTCGACGTCGTCAGCGAGACGCCCGAGCAGTGGGCGCTGGCCGACGAGGCCTCGGCCCGGCTGCGGGCCGCCGTGGCGGAACTGCCGCGGGAACAGGGTCGTGCCCTGGTGATGGCGGGCATCTACGGAATGACGGCTCAGCAGATCGCCGACTGGGAGAAGATCCCGCTGGGAACCGCCAAGACGCGGATCAGAACCGCGATGGCAAAGCTGCGGAACACGCTCACGTCTCCGAAGCGAGGCGACCATGGCCAGTGACGTGACCTGCGAGAGGCTCCGGGAGAGCGGCGCCGAGCTGGCACTCGGCGTGCTGTTCGGGCGTCAGCGGGCCGAAGCGGTCGAGCACCTGGAGCGATGCGCGGACTGCCGGGAGCACGTCGAGCATCTGACCCTCGTCGGCGACCGGCTGCTCGGCCTGCTGCCGCCGGCCGAGCCGCCGAACGGGTTCGAGACCCGGATGGTGCGCGGACTGACCCGCGCCGCGACCGCGCCCGAGAGCCGCGCGCACACGCACCCGTGGGCAGCCGAGCACAAAGGCTTTCGCGGCCGCGCCCGGCGGGCCCGGCTGGGGCTGGCCTCCGCCGTGACCGCGCTCGTCATCGCCTGCGGCTTCGCCGGCTGGGGGATCGGTACCGCCGTCGAGGCGATCACGGCCCCGTCGGCCCCCGCCGTCGAGACCGAACCGGTCCTGGTCGGGGACCTGACCTCGTCCCACGGGGCCGGGCCGCCGGCCGGCGAGATCTACGCCCACCCCGGGCCCCCCGGCTGGCTCTTCATGTCCGTCGACCTCAACGGCACGCACGCCTCGTACACCGGCATGGTCACCTGTCTCCTGGAGCATGCGGACGGCACCACCACCCACGCCGGTGACTTTGCCCTGCGCGACGGTCAGGGTCACTGGGGCGGGACATCCCCCATCGATCCCACGACGGTCACGGGCGCCCACCTGAGCGCGCCCGACGGCACCGTCCTGGCCACGGCCGACCTGCACGTCGGGCAGGTCCAGACCCCCGAGGGGGCGTGAACCCGGCCCACCCCGGGACGGCCTCAGGCGCCCGCGGTGTGGCGCCGATGGCCGGGCGCCGTCGCGTCGAGGGCGGCGGCCAGCTCGCCGACGGTGGGCCGGGACGCCGGGTCGGCGCGCAGACAGCCGTCGACGGCGGCGCCGAGAGCGGTCGGCAGCCGCCGCCGGGACGCGATGGGCGGGGCGCTGCGCTCCAGCTGCGGACAGCGGTCCGCCCACTGCCCCTCGCAGGACTCGTCCACGGTCCCGCCGCCGTCGAACGGGGCGTCACCGCAGGCGAATTCGTACAGCGTGATGCCGATGCCCCACACGTCGGCCGCAGCCGTCAGCGACCCGCCGCGGGCCTGCTCCGGAGCCAGGTAGGGCAATGTTCCCAGGCCCGCGGGCGCGCTGCCGGGCGGCCGCGCGACGCTCAGGTCCAGCACCTTCGCGTGGCCGCAGTCCACCACCACGTTGGACGGCTTGAGGTCCAGGTGCAGCAGGCCCTGTCCGTGCAGGTAGTGGACCGCGGAACACAGCTGCACCCCGAGGAGCGCCACGTCGGCGGCGGCCGGCCGCCGCGGCAGCCGGTCGATCAGGTGGGACAGCGTCTCACCGGTCAGTGTCTCCAGGACGACGAGCGGCTCGGGCGACTCGAAGGTCTCGTAGGCGCGCACCAGGTGGGGATGGGTGAACGCGCGCAGCCACCGGCCCTCCCGCAGCAGCCGCGCCCGCAGCTCCTGCTCGCCCAGCCGGTCGGGACGCACCGTCTTGATCACACAACGGCAGGCCCGGTCCTCGCTCCAGGCGTCGTAGATGTCCAGCCAGCCGGTGCGCGTCAGGTGTGCCAGGACCTCGTAGCCCGGGGCCGGTCTCGCGCCCGGTGCGCGGGGAGGCGGGGCGGAGTCGCTCACGACAGGACGCTCCCCTCCGGCGCGTGCAGCCGGTGGAGCCGGGCATACCTGCCGCCGCGCCGCAGCAGGTCGTCGTGGGTGCCGTACTCGACCACCCGGCCGCCGTCCAGCACCACGATGTGCGTGGCGTCACGGACGGTCAGCAGGTTGTGGGAGATGACGACGGTCGTCCGCCCGGCCATGAGCCGGCGCAGCGGGTCCATGATCCGCCGTCCGGACCGGACGTCCAGCCCCGTGGTCGGCTCGTCCAGCAGCAGCACGGGCGCGTCCCTGATCATCGCGCGGGCGATCGCCAGGCGCTGGCGCTGTCCGCCGGAGAGCGTACGGCCGCGCTGGCCGACCAGCGTGTCGTAGCCGTCCGGGAGCGCCTCGATGAACTCGTGGGCGTCCGCGGCGCGCGCCGCCGCCACGATGTCCGCCTCCGTCGCCTCCGGCCGGCCGTAGGCGATGTTCTCCCGTACGGTGCCGTGGAAGACGAGCGTCTCCTGCAGCACCACCGCGACGCTCTCCCGTACGTCGGCCAGGCGCAGCGAGCGCAGATCGGTCCCGTCGAGGCGGACCGCTCCCCGGTCGGGGTCGTAGAAGCGCAACTGCAGTTTCGCGACCGTGGACTTGCCGGCCCCGCTGGCCCCGACCAGCGCCAGCGTCTCACCGGGTGCCACGTGGAAGGACACGTCGGACAGCGCCCAGGACGGGATGCCCGGATAGCGGAACCAGACGCTGTCGAACTCCAGGTCACCGTGGGCCCGGCCGATCCGCCCGGCGCCCGCGGCCTCGGTCACCTGCGGCCGCTGGTCCAGCAACTCGATGATCCGTTCCGCCGAGGCGGACGCCGCGTAGAAGGTGGTGCCGAGGCGGGACAGGCTGCGGACCGGGCCGTAGAGCTTGCCGATCAGTGCCAGAAAGACCAGCAGCCCGCCCAGCGTGAGCTGACCCTGGGCCAGCTTCCAGGTGCCCAGACCCATGACCGCGAGCCCGCCGGCCACCTCGATGACGTCGACGAGGGGTCGGTACACACCACGGATCCGCGCCGAGGTCATCGCTGCCCGGAACCTGCCGATGTTCTCCCGCTCGAACCGCTGCTCCTCCCAGCCCTGCCGGTTGTACGCCTGCACCAGTGCGACGTTGCTCAGCGACTCCTCGGCGATCGCGCTGATCGAGCCGCTACGGCGCCTGCGCTCCCGCGACGCCGCCTTGATCAGCTTGGAGAAGTGCCGGGCCGTGCCCCAGAACAGCGGCACGATGACGAGCGCGAGGAGGGTGAGATCCCACTGCAGGTAGAACAGCAGTCCGAGGAACACGCCCAGGCTGATCACGTAGTAGAGGGCGTCCGCGATGCCGGAGAGCAGGAACGTCTCGACCGCGTCGACATCGCCCGTGACACGCGAGAGCACGTCCCCGAGCCGCCGGCGTTCGAAGAATCCGAGCGACAGCCCTTGGACGTGCCGGAACACATCGGAGCGAAGAGTCAGCAGGAAGCGTTCGCCGACCCAGGTGGACGTCACGTCGTCGGCGTAGGCGAGCACGCCGGAACCGACGATGAGCCCCAGATAGGTCGGCGCGATCCACAGGAGCGGCCGGAGATCACGAGGGACGAGGACGTCGTCCACGACGATCTTGAAGAGCCAGATCTCCCCGGCGTCGACGGCGGGGCCGATCAGGCTGAAGAAGACGATGGGCACGAGCCAGCGCCGGCCACCGCGGGTGTACGGCCAGAACCGCCGGAACACCTCACGCGGGGGTACCGGAGGCGCGGCCGCCACCACGGCGTCGGACGTCTCGCCCACCGACAGCAGCCGCCGCAGGGCATGGACCATGGCGTGCGTTCCTCGGGGATCGGCGAAGCGGACCGGGTCCTGTCGAATCCGGTCCGCTCAGCCTCCGTGTGCGATCAGTAGCCGCCGTGGCCGCCGTGGCCGCCGTGGTCACCGTGGTCGCCGTGGTCGCCGTGGCCGTGACGGTCGCCGTGGTCGCCGTGGTCGCCGTGGTTGTGACGGTCGCCGTGCCCCGAAGAACCGTGGCCCGACGAGTCGCCGCCATGGTCGTGGCGCTTCGCCGGCATGAGACTGCTGAAGATGGCCATATTCGTTCCTCCTGAAACTTGCCCCACAGGGGATACGTCCCAACGCGGAAGTTGGATGGCGTAATAGGGACAACTTGGTAGAAACGTCAAAAATTCCTTGCCCGGGGTCGATGTTCAGCCTCGGGGTCGATGTTCAGCCGAGCCTCGCCGCCAGCCCCCCGGTGCACCGCACCTCGTCACCCGCCGTGATCAGCAGTGCCTCCACGTCCGGCAACGACTCGAGCCACGCCAGCCCCGCCCGCGACCCCATCGCGAACGCCGCCGTGGCCCAGCAGTCCACCCACGTCAGCCGGGGCCCCACCACGGTCACCGCGACCAGGTCCGTCACCGCGGACCTGCCGGTACGCGGATCCACGATGTGGTCGCCCCGCTCCGCCGTGCCGGACGTCGCCACCGACAGCTCGTCCACTCCGGCCGCCGAGATCACCGCCGCCAGCCCACCGGGGCGGAGCGGATCCGACACCCCGACCCGCCACGGCCGCTGCGGCTCGGGCGCGCCCAGCATCTGGACGTCACCGCCCCCGTTCACGCTGACCCCGCACACCCCGTCGACCGCCGCCAGCAGCCGCGCCGCCCGCTCCGCCGACCAGCCCTTCACGATCCCGGTCGGATCCAGCGACCCGCGGTACCGGGTGCTGAACCACCCGTCGCTCACTCGCTCCGCCTCGGCCGCCAGCTCCAGCACCTCGGCCACCTCGGGAGCGCACTGCGCCACGGTCAGCTCACCCCGGGCAAGGCGCGACACCTCGCTGTCCTCGCGGTAGGTGGAGAAGAGCGCGTCGACCCGGTGCAGGCCCGCGACCGCCTCGTCCAAGGCCCGCCGTACCGCACCGGATTCCCCGCCGCGGACGTCGAAGGAGAAGACGGTCCCCATGACCTCCTCCGCATGACGCACCGCGGCGGGAGCTTCAGCCGACTCGGCCACCGCGTCAGCCACCGGCCTGGTCGAGCGCCGACTGCAGCGACTGCTTGTAGCCGGTGCTGGTGTAGGTGGCCCCGGAGACGGAGTCGATGTTCGCGGTCCCGGCCGTCACGGCCTCCTGGTTGAGCTTGGGGACGGCGAGCTGGGTCTTCTGGTCGCTGAGCCCGCCCTTGGGCGCCTGGACGGCGTCCGCCTTGGTGATCTTCCCGTTGCTGACCGTGATCCGGACCTGGACCGTGCCGTACTGGGTCTGGACGGCCTTGCCGGTGACGGTACGGGCCTGCGCCGCGCCCGATCCGGCGGAGGAGCCGGAAGACGAGCCGGCCGATGACCCGGAAGACGAGCCGGACGACGTCCCCGAGGACGCCTTCATCTTGTCCAGCGCCGACTGCAGCGACTTCTTGTACCCCGTGCTCGTGTACGTCGCCCCGGACACCGCGTCGATCTGCGCACTCTGCGCCGTCACGGCCTCCTGGTTGAGCTTGGGGACGGCGAGCTGGGTCTTCTGGTCGCTGAGCCCGCCCTTGGGCGCCTGTACCGCCTCCGCCTTGGTGATCTTGCCGCCCGCGACGGTCAGCCGCACCTGGACGGCCCCGTACTGGGTCTGCGCCGCGTCTCCGGTCACCGTGCCGGTCCCGGCGGCCTGCGCCCCGCCCTGCGGTGACTCCTGCGCCGCCGCCGTCTGCTGGGGTGCAGCGCCCGCCGCCGAAGCGGCCGCCGGATCCGAGGCGGGCTTCAGCGACAGCAGCAGCACGACACCGGACACGGTGGCGGCCGTGGCCAGCACGACGCGCCGAATGGGGTGGCTCTTCCTCATCGCTTCGCAGCTCCCGCTCACATCTCGAACGACTCGTGGTGGATACGTCGCGCGGGGACTCCCGCGCCGCGCAGTGCCTCGTACACAGACTGCGCGAACCCGGGCGGGCCGCACATGAAGACATCGTGGTGATCGATGTCCGGGATCTTCCGCTGGAGGTTCTCCGCCGAGATGTCCGGCCGCTCGCCCTCGGGGCTGTTGACCGCGTACATCAGCCGGGCGCCGCGCTCCTCGGCGATCGCAGCCAGCTCGTCCCACAGGGCCAGGTCCTGGGTGGTGTTTGCCCGGTAGAGCAGGGTGATGTCACCGGCCGCGCCGGGCAGCGTCTCGAACAGCGCCCGCATCGGCGTGATGCCGACCCCGCCCGCGACCAGCAGCACCTTGCCCTTGCTGCGCCGCTGGGCGGTGAGCGCGCCGTACGGACCCTCCGCCCACACCCGGGTGCCGGGCGTCAGTTCGCGCAGTCCGGCGCTGTGGTCGCCGATCGCCTTCACCGTGATCCGCAGCATGTCGGGGCGGGGCGCCGCCGACAGCGAGTACGGGTGCGAGCTGAACCGCATCCCGGGAGCGAGGAACCGCCAGCGGAAGAACTGGCCCGCCTCCGCGCCCATCCGGTGCAGCTTCCGGCCGCCGATCAGCACGGACACGATGCCCGGTGTCTCCTCGATGACCGCTTCCACACGCATGCGGTGCCGGAGGTTCAGCCGGATCGGGGTGAGGATGCGGTACCAGAGCACCAGCGCGGTGACGGTGCCGTAGAGCACGTACCAGAAGGTCTTGGCGGACGGCTCGACCGCGAAGTCGTTGCCGGTGGTGATCTGGTGCCAGAACGTCAGGAACACGGCCGCGTACGTCAGCAGGTGGACGTGGTACCAGGTGTCGTAAGGCAGCCGGCGCCGGACCGGGCCGATCGACGTCAGGCCGATGACCACGAACAGGCCCGTGCCGATGGCGGCCTTGCCCATGTCCGGCAGCTGGTTGATGGAGTCGATGGTCTGCTGGACGATGTCGCCGAGCGACTTGCCGGCCTGGAGCGCGTACCCCCACATGGTGAGGAAGACGTGCGCGACGATCAGGCAGAGCGTGTACCGACCGCTCATCGCGTGCCAGCGGGCCACCCGGTCGGAGCCGACGCGCCGCTCCAGCGCCGGTACGCGCGCCATCTGCAGCACGACCAGCGCCATCAGGTAGCCGGCCAGCAGGCCGGTGATGCGGCCCGCGTTCAGGATCCTGCTGTTGTCGTCGGCGATGGACGGTGTGTTGTGCCACCAGAGCCACAGCACGGCCGCCGCACCGGCCCAGACTGCGAGCAGCAGCGGAACGGCCGGTGAGCGGCGCGGGCGGATACGGCGCATCGTCTGGCGGCGGGCGGCACGTCCGCCTGCGAGCGTGGTGGTCACGGTTCCTCCGTGGGGACTTGACCCTTGGCCCACAGATACGTGCCGCATGCGCTGAGTGTTCAGAGGCCCGCGGAGTCGAGGGCGGACTGGAGTGACTGGCGGTAACCCTCGCTGGTGTACGTGGCTCCGGAGACCGTGTCGATCTGCGCGCTCTGGGCGGCCAGCGCCTCGCGCCGCAGCTGCGGCAGGGCGTAGCCGTTGATCTCCTGGTCGCGCGGGTTGTCCTGCGGATAGCTGACCGCCGTCACGTCCGTGAGCTTGCCGCTCTCGATCGTCACCCGCACCCGGACCGGTCCCCACCGGGTCTGGACGGTGTCGCCGGTGACGCTCTTGGTCCCCGAGCTGGAACGGGCCCTCGGGCTCGAGCTGCTCGACGTCGTGGGTGACTTGGTGCTCGCCGTCGCCAGCGTGGGGCTCGTGTGCGGCTTCAGCGACAGCAGCAGCACCATCCCGGAGACGGTGGCGGCACTCGCCAGCACGATGCGGCGGAGGGGACGGTTCTTGTTCAACGCGTGCACGCGGGCCTCACAGCTCTCACAGTTCGAACGACTCGTGGTGGATACGACGGTCCGGGACGCCGGCCGCCCGCAGCGCGCCGTACACGTCCTGGGCGAAGCCGTGCGGGCCGCAGATGTACACGTCGTGGCCCGCCAGCCCGGGGAAGGTCGCGCGCAGCGACTCCGCCGTGATGTTCGGCCGCTCCCCACGCGGCCCGTTGAGCGCGTACAGCACCTGCGCGCCCCGCCAGCGGGCGATCGCCTCCAGCTCGCGGCCCAGCGCCAGGTCCTCGGCACCGCGCGCCCGGTAGAGCAGGGTGACCTCGCCGGGCAGCGTCTCGAACAGCGCCCGCAGCGGGGTGATGCCGACCCCGGCCGCGATCAGCAGGGACCGCTGCCCGGTGGCCCGGTCGGCGGTCAGGGAGCCGTACGGGCCCTCCGCCCACACCCGGGTGCCCGGCCGCAGCAGCGGGACGGCCGCGCTGTGGTCGCCGAGCGCCTTCACCGTGATCCGCAGCCGGTCAGGGCGCGGTGGTGCCGACAGGGAGTACGGCGTCGACGTCCAGCCCATGCCCTCGCCGAGGAACCGCCAGCGGAAGAACTGACCCGATCGCGCGCCCAGCTCGTCCAGGTGCCGCCCGTGCACGACGACCGAGTACACCCCCGGTGCCTCCTTGTGCACCGACTCCACCCGCAGCCGGTGCCGCCGGTTGAGCCGGACCGGGGCGAGGACGCGGAACCACAGCACCAGGGCCGCCACCCCGAGGTACAGCGCGTACCAGAAGGCGGTGGCCACCGGCTTGCCGTTGAACTCCTCGCCCAGCGCCAGCTGGTGCCCGAAGGCGAGGAAGACGGCCGCGTAGGTGAGGAGGTGGACGTAGTACCAGAACTCGTAGCTCGTGCGGCGGCGAGCGGCGCGCACCGAGGTGACGCCGACCGCGAAGAGGATCACCGTGCTGGCGGTGGCCTTGAGCATCTCCGGGTAGTCCAGCACGACGGTGACCGCCTCGTGCCACAGCGAGGCCCGGTCCTGGGCGGCGTACCCGGCCAGGATCAGCACGACGTGCGCGACGAGCAGGCAGACGGTGTACCGGCCGGCCATCGCGTGCCAGCGGGCCACCCGGTCGGAGCCGATCCGCACCTCCAGCAGCGGCACCCGCGCCATCAGGCCGACCAGCACCGCGCAGGCGTAGCCGCACAGCAGCCCGGCGATGCGCCCGGCCCCGGTCAGCCAGCCCGCCGTACCTACCACGGCGCCGGTGTCCGCCCACCAGAGCGCGACCACGGCCGCCGCACCCGCCCACAGCACGGCCAGCAGGGGCCCCGCGGGGGAGCGCCGTGCGGTCAGGGGCAGGGGCGGGGCCGCCCGCCCCGCATCCACGGTGGTCATGAATACGTCGTCCCTTCGTCCGTCGTGCCATGCCACTGTGCGGCCCGAAGCTCTGAGGCACCTCTGAGCGGGCGCCCCACCCGGCCGGCTCAGAGGAAACTCAGAGCTGCCCGGGCAGCCGGCGACCCCGCGCACGAGCGATGCTGGTAGACGCGATGAACACCACCCGCTCCGGCCGCCCGGCCCTCACCCGACCCGACGGCACCCCGCTGCGCGTCCTCGTCGTCGACGACGACCCCGACCTCGCGGAGGTGCTCACCGGCGCTCTGCGCTACGAGGGCTGGGAGGTGCGCGCGGCCGGCGACGGCGCCTCGGCGGTCGCCACCGCGCGCGAGCTGCTGCCCGACGCCGTCGTCCTGGACGTGATGCTCCCGGACACCGACGGCTTCGCCGTGTTGCGCCGTCTGCACGAGGTGAAGCCGGACGTCTGTGTGCTCTTCCTCACAGCCCGGGACGCGGTCGAGGACCGCATCGCCGGCATCACGGCGGGCGGCGACGACTACGTCACCAAGCCCTTCAGCCTGGAGGAGGTCGTCGCCCGGCTGCGCGGACTGCTGCGCCGCGCCGGCATGGCCCGCCAGCAGGAGGAGGGGCCGCGGCTGACCGTGGGCGAGCTGGTCATGGACGAGGAGGCCCGCGAGGTGACCCGGAACGGCGAGCTGATCGAACTCTCGCCGACCGAGTTCGAACTCCTCCGCTTCCTGATGCGCAACCCGCGCCGGGTGCTGAGCAAGGCGCAGATCCTCGACCGGGTGTGGTCGTACGACTTCGGCGGCCGGGCCCACGTGGTCGAGCTGTACATCTCCTACCTGCGCAAGAAGGTGGACGCGGGCCGCGAACCCATGATCCACACGGTCCGCGGCGCGGGCTACGTCCTGAAGCCGGTGCCCCGGTGAGGGCCGCACGACGCCTGCCCCGGCCCCGCACCCTGCGTGCCCGGCTCACCTTCGGGCTGGTGATCCTCCTCGCCGTGAGCTGCGCGGCCGTGGGACTCGCCGCGGTCGTCGAGCTGAACGGCTTCCTCACCCAGCGCCTCGACGAGCAGCTCACCCAGGTCGGCACCCGGTTCCCGGAGAGCCTGGAGCACAACCGCCCGGGGCAGGCCGGCCGGGTGCCCGACGACCACGACGGCGACGAGCAGGGCGACACCCGACGCCTGGCCACCGGCACCTTCGGTGCCCGCCTGCTGAACGGACAGGTCACCAACAAGGGCCTCATCCGCTCCGGCGACCCGTCCGCGGACCTGGGCGTGAACCTCACCGACAGGGACCGGAAGCGGCTGGCCGCCGTACCGGCCGACGGCAGACCGCACACCGTCGAACTCTCCGCCCTGGACGACTACCGGGTCGTCGCCATCCCGGGCCGGGACAGGGACGTGCTGGTCGTCGGCCTGCCGCTGGAGCCCGTCCAGTCCGCCGTCCACCGCCTCGAACTGGTGGCCGGCATCGTCTTCGGCCTCGCCCTGGTGGCGACCGGCGTGGCCGGGGCCTTCTGGGTCCGCTGGTCGCTGCGTCCGCTCAGCAGGGTCGCGGCGACCGCCACCCGGGTCAGCGAGCTGCCGCTCGCCAGCGGCGAGGTGGCCCTGCCGCCGCGCGCCCCGGAACCCGACTCCCGCAGCGAGGTCGGCCGGGTCGCGGCCGCCTTCAACCGCATGCTGGGCCATGTCGAGGACGCCCTGACCAAACGCCACGCCAGCGAGGAGCGGCTGCGCCGCTTCGCCGCCGACGCCAGCCACGAGCTGCGCACCCCGGTCGCCTCGGTCCGCGGCCACGCCGAGCTGGCCCTGCTGCACCCGGGGCCGGTCCCACCGGAGGTGACCCGCGCCCTGGAGCGCATCGCCGCCGAGTCCTCCCGGATGGGCGAGATGGTCGACGACCTGCTCCTGCTGGCCCGCCTCGATGCGGGCCGCCCGCTGGAGCGCCGCCCCGTCGACCTGACCCACCTGGTCCTGGACGCGGTGACGGACGCCCGGGCCGCCGGCCCCGACCACCGCTGGACCCTGGACCTTCCGGAGGAACCGGTCACGGTCCTGGGCGACACCCACCGCCTCCAACAGGTCTTGGCCAACCTGTTGGCCAACGCGCGTGTGCACACACCCGTCGGCACCAAGGTGACGGTGACCCTCGGAACCGAGGACGGCTCGGCCCACCTCTCGGTCCACGACGACGGCCCCGGTGTCCCCGAGGAAGTTCAGCCAGGCGTCTTCGAACGCTTCACCCGCGCGGAACACCGCCGCCGCAAGGACGCCCCCGGCGGCGGCGCGGGCCTCGGCCTGTCGATCGTGGCGGCGGTGGCGGAGGCGCACGGGGGGAGCGTCGGGCTGGAGAGCAGGCCGGGGGCGACGACGTTCACCGTACGGCTGCCCCTGGGCGAGGTCAGTAACGGGTGATGGCCGTGGCGCCGTCCGTGGTGCCGATCGCGACATGCGGCTTCCTGTCGGGGTCCGCCCACGTCAGGATCCGCTGCATCGCGTCCTCGGGTACGGACACGCAACCGGCGGTGGCCGCCTTCCCGTTGACGTGCAGAAAGATCCCGGCCCCGCGCCCCCGCACCGGCTCGTCGTAGTTGAACCCGATGACAAGCCCGTACGCGTACTGCGTCCCGTAGGAGCTGAGCTGCTCGGACTCCGAGGCCCGGCAGTCGGCCGGAAGCGGATCCACCCAGCGGTTGTACGAGGTGGAGTCGACGTCCTCGCACCACCAGGAACTCTCCTTCACCGCCCGGTACTCGGTCCGCGTCCCGCTCGGCGCCGCCTTGATGCCGAAGGCGAACGGAAGGCGGTACAGCCCGGTCGGCGTGGTGTTCGTCCCCTGCTTCCGCGACTGCCCCTCCACCAGCCCCTTCGCCCCGAACCGCGCGGGCGCGGACCCGGCCTGGACCCACTGCCCGTCCCGCAGGTCCCACCACGTGACCGTGCCGGACGTCGCGTCGGTGTCCGGCGCCTGAGCGGTGATCAGCTGGGTGCCGCCCCCGGTGTCCGCCATCTGCGAGGGCAACGGCACCGGCCCCGGCCCGGGCGTGAAGCCGAGCACGCAGACGGACGCGGACACGAGGGCGACGACGACACCGGGGCGCATGGCTCAGACGGTAGACGGCGGGAGCGGCAACGGCAGCCCGGGTAGTCCGTCCAGGCTTGTCGCGATGTGCTCCTTCTTGGTGAAGTAGGCGCTCAGCGAGTCGTCGTCCTCGCGGGCGAACCGCTTGGCGTGCAGATCGCGGTCCTCCTCGTAGGTCATGTAGGGGACGGCGTATCCGCAGCTGTCCCGCACCAGTTCGGCGTGGACGACGATGACCGCGCGCAGGCCGTGCAGGCTCGGGTCGATGTCCGGGAAGTGGGCGACCAGTTCCTGGAAGCGCGGGTCGTCCCGGAAGACCGCCTCGCCCCGGCCGTGCACCCGCACGATGTTCGGCGGGCCCTGGAAGGCGCACCACATCAGGGTGATGCGCCCGTTCTCCCGCAGGTGCGCGACGGTTTCGGCGTTGGACCCGGCGAAGTCGAGGTAGGCCAGCGTGAGTTCGTCGAGCACCACGAACGAGCCCTTGAGGCCCTTGGGGGAGAGGTTGACCGTTCCGTCGCCGGAGAGTGGCGCGGTCGCCGTGAAGAAGAGTGGCTGCTCCTCGATGAACGTCCGGAGCCTTCCGTCTATGCGCTCATAGATCTTTCCCATGTCTAACGATTATCGACGGAAGTCGTTCGGCTGTCTAAGGAATTGCCGGATCTGCTCGGTCGGATCTGCTCGGTCGGTTCCCCTCGGCCGGATCCGCTGGGCCGGATCCACCGCGGCCGCCCCGGCCGGCGCTGTCCCACGGGGCGGCCACGGCTGACTGTCACCTCACTTGGTGAGCGTGCAGGCGGCCAGCGCGTCCAGGCCGGTCGGCCTGGCCGAGGTGCGGCCGATGGCGATGGCGATGCGGTCGACGGTCGAGACCCGCTTGTCCTTCAGCGGGCCGAGGATCGCGTTGTTGACGAAGTTCGGTCCGCCCTGGCCCACGGTGTTCTTCAGCCGTGTGTCGGCTTCCTGGATCTGCGTCTGCAGCAGGGCCAGGTTGCGGTCGACCTCGGCCTTCGCGGAGGCCGGGACGGCCGGCAGTCTGGAGGCCACGTCCGGGCAGGTGATCGTGGCCGCCGCCGTGCTCCCGCCCGCTGCGGCCCCGCCCCCCGACTGCTGGTCTGCCGCGGTGCTCGGGGCCGCGGAGGCGGACACCCGGCCGCCGCCCGTGTTCGCGCCACCGCCCCCGACCCCGCCGGCGTTCAGGGTGCAGGGCGCCAGCGCGTCCAGCCCCGTCGGCTTGGTCACCTTGCGGCCGATGGCGATGGCGATGCGGTCGATGGTCGAGACGCGCTTGTCCTTCAGGGGGCCGAGGATCGCGTTGTTGACGAAGTTGGGCCCGCCCTGGCCCACGGTGTTCTTCAGTCGTGTGTCGGCCTCCTGGATCTGGGTCTGGAGGAGGGTGAGGTTGCGGTCGACCTCGGCCCGGGCGGAGGCCGGAATCGCCGGCAGCTTCGACTTCACGTCGGGGCAGGTGATGGTGCCGGGGTCCGCCAGCGTGCGCGCGCTCTGGGCGGTACCGCTCTTGGACGACTCCCCGGCGAGGGCGGAACCGGCGATCACCGCGCCGGAGAGCACCACGGCGGCAGCGCCGCCGATGATCGCCACGCGACGCTTGTTGTACTTCGGAAGTGCCCTGGACATGCGACTGCCTCACTTGGGTCAGGAGTGGGTTGTGATCAACGCGGCGCCGGCGTTCGGTGGGAAGTACGAGAAAGCGGTTGCCATTGTTCAAGCGGTCCGAGAATTGACGAATCATGCAGAGTTCTGCATACTCATGCATGTCAGCAAGTGCAGTGTGAGGAGAAACCCGTGACCGAGCGCGTCGTACTCGCCTATTCGGGCGGTCTGGACACCTCCGTCGCCATCGGCTGGATCGCCGAGGAGACGGGCGCCGAGGTCATCGCCGTCGCGGTGGACGTCGGCCAGGGCGGCGAGGACCTGGACGTCATCCGCAAGCGCGCCCTCGCCTGTGGTGCTGTCGAGGCCGAGGTCGCGGACGCCAGGGACGAGTTCGCCGACGAGTACTGCCTCCCGGCGATCAAGGCCAACGCCCTCTACATGGACCGCTACCCGCTGGTCTCCGCACTCTCCCGGCCGACGATCGTCAAGCACCTCGTCGCCGCCGCCAAGAAGCACGGCGCCACCACGGTCGCCCACGGCTGCACGGGCAAGGGCAACGACCAGGTCCGCTTCGAGGCCGGCATCGTCGCTCTCGCCCCCGACCTGAAGTGCATCGCCCCGGTCCGCGACTACGCGATGACCCGGGACAAGGCGATCGCTTTCTGTGAGGAGAAGCAGCTCCCGATCGCCACCACCAAGAAGTCCCCGTACTCCATCGACCAGAACGTCTTCGGGCGCGCGGTCGAGACGGGCTTCCTGGAGGACATCTGGAACGCGCCGATCGAGGACATCTACGAGTACACGCAGAACCCGGCCGTGGCCCGCGACGCCGACGAGGTGATCATCACCTTCAAGGAGGGCGTCCCCGTAGCCGTCGACGGCAAGCCGGTCACCGTCCTGCAGGCCATCCAGCAGCTCAACGAGCGCGCCGGCGCCCAGGGCATCGGCCGGATCGACATGGTCGAGGACCGCCTCGTCGGCATCAAGTCCCGCGAGGTGTACGAGGCTCCCGGCGCGATCGCCCTGATCACCGCCCACCAGGAGCTGGAGAACGTCACCGTCGAGCGCGAGCTGGCCCGCTACAAGCGGCAGGTCGAGCAGCGCTGGGGCGAACTGGTCTACGACGGCCAGTGGTTCTCCCCGCTCAAGCGCGCCCTGGAGGGCTTCATCGACGAGGCCAACCAGCACGTCTGCGGCGACATCCGGATGACCCTGCACGGCGGCCGCGCGGTCGTCACCGGCCGGCGCTCGGACTCGTCCCTGTACGACTTCAACCTCGCCACCTACGACACCGGCGACACCTTCGACCAGGCGGCGGCCAAGGGCTTCATCGACATCTACAGCCTGTCGTCGAAGATCGCGGCGCGCCGTGATCTTGCAGGCGGAGCCTGACGTGGACCTCGCACAAGCAGCCAACGCACATTCCGTGACTCTCTAGGAGCAGCGCAAGTGAGCAGCAACAGCGGTGACGTACGGCTCTGGGGCGGCCGTTTCGCCGACGGTCCCGCCGAGGCCCTGGCGAAGCTGTCCGCGTCCGTCCACTTCGACTGGCGGCTCGCGCCCTACGACATCGCCGGTTCACGCGCCCACGCGCGCGTGCTGCACAAGGCGGGGCTGCTCTCCGAGGACGAGCTGACCCGCATGATCGCCGGGCTCGACGAGCTGGAGGCGGACGTCGCGGACGGCTCGTTCGTGGGCACGATCGCCGACGAGGACGTCCACACCGCCCTGGAGCGGGGCCTGCTGGAGCGGCTCGGCCCCGACCTCGGCGGCAAGCTGCGCGCGGGCCGGTCGAGGAACGATCAGGTCGCCACCCTCTTCCGGATGTACCTGCGGGACCACGCCCGGATCATCGGCGGCCTGATCGCCGACCTCCAGGACGCGCTGATCGGCCTCGCCGAGGCCCACCCGGACGTGGCCATGCCCGGCCGCACCCACCTCCAGCACGCCCAGCCGGTGCTCTTCGCCCACCACGTGCTGGCCCACGTCCAGTCCCTGTCCAGGGACGCCGAGCGGCTGCGCCAGTGGGACGAGCGGACGGCCGTGTCGCCGTACGGCTCCGGCGCCCTCGCGGGTTCCTCCCTGGGCCTCGACCCGGAGGCGGTGGCCGAGGACCTCGGCTTCGAGCACGGCAGCGTCGGCAACTCCATCGACGGCACGGCCTCCCGTGACTTCGTCGCCGAGTTCGCCTTCATCACCGCGATGATCGGCGTGAACCTCTCCCGGATCTCCGAGGAGATCATCATCTGGAACACGAAGGAGTTCTCCTTCGTGACCCTGCACGACGCGTTCTCCACGGGCTCGTCGATCATGCCGCAGAAGAAGAACCCGGACATCGCCGAGCTGGCGCGCGGCAAGTCGGGCCGTCTGATCGGCAACCTGACCGGTCTCATGGCCACGCTCAAGGCCCTGCCCCTCGCCTACAACCGTGACCTCCAGGAGGACAAGGAGCCGGTCTTCGACTCCTGTGACCAGTTGGAGGTCCTGCTCCCCGCCTTCACCGGCATGATCGCCACACTCACGGTCAACCGTGAGCGCATGGAGGAGCTGGCCCCGGCAGGTTTCTCGCTCGCCACCGACATCGCCGAGTGGCTGGTCAAGCAGGGCGTGCCGTTCCGCGTGGCCCACGAGGTCGCGGGGGAGTGCGTGAAGGTCGCGGAGGCCGACGGCAAGGAGCTGGACGAGCTGACCGACGAGCAGTTCGCGAAGATCTCCGCCCACCTCACTCCCGAGGTCCGCACGGTCCTCAACGTGCCCGGCGCCCTCGCCTCCCGCAACGGCCGCGGCGGTACGGCACCCAGCGCGGTCGCCGTCCAGCTCACCGAGGTCAAGGCGGACGTGGCGGCACAGCACGTGTGGGCGACGGCCAAGCAGGCCTAGGACACGCGCACCGCAGCAGGTTGAAGGGCCCGGACGCTCGTCCGGGCCCTTCTCGCTGTCCTGCCCGTGCGGTAACAGATGGGATTCGGTCAGTGGCCGAATCCTTGACCCACCGCTACCCGGAGGTAATTATTCCGCTTATCGCGGTCGGCATTGCCGAACGCTGGTCGATCACAGCCGAGCATGAAAGGGACGTCATGCGCGCGAGACGTACTCGACGAACGGCCCGACTCCTCGCCGTCGCCGCGGTGGCCGCACTGTGCGCCGTAGGCCTCACGGCCCCCGCGGGCGCCGCCGACACTCCGCCACCCGGCGCCAACGACTGGTCCTGCAAACCGGACTCCGCCCACCCGCAGCCCGTGGTCCTGGTGAACGGCACGTTCAAGACCTCGTACGAGAACTGGCTGACCCTCTCGCCCACGCTTGCGAACGCCGGTTACTGCGTCTTCTCCTTCGAGTACGGCGACCTGGAGACCGCCCCCATCCCCGACTCGGCGGCAGAACTACGCGACTTCGTGAACGCCGTGCTCGGCGCGACCGGCGCCAAGAAGGTCGACATCGTCGGCCACAGCCAGGGCGGAATGATGCCCCGCTACTACGTGAAGTTCCTCGGCGGCGCCACCAAGGTCGACGACCTCGTGGGCATCGTTCCCTCCAATCACGGCACCTCCAACCCGCTCGCGCTCGTGGCAGGCGCCACCGTCTGCCCCTCCTGTGTCGACCAGACCGCCGGCTCGGACTTCCTGAAGAAGCTCAACTCCGACCCGGAGACCCCGGTCGGCCCCGACTACACGGCGATCGCCACCAGGTACGACGAGGTCGTGGTGCCGTACACCAGCGCCTTCCTCAGTGGCCCGGACTCGTACGTGACCAACGTCCTCCTTCAGGACCGCTGTCCGCTCGACACCACCGAACACGACCAGGCGCCCAAGTCACCGCTCGTGGAGCAGTGGGTGCTCAACGCCCTGGAGCGCGACGGACCGGCCGACCCCGCCTTCGTGCCGCGCTGCGTCTAGGGCGGGCTGAACCGCACGCGGCTGGGTAGATTGGTGCGGGATCCCCACTCCTGGTGCGGGATCTCCGTCGCCGATCGTGCAGGGAGCCGCCATGCCCTTCAGTCGCCTGGCCCACGCGACCACGCCCACCGCGCACATCGGACTCGGTCTCGCCGCCGTCGGCCGTCCGGGCTACATCAACCTCGGCCGGGAGGAGGACCTCCCGGCCGGGCGCAGCGTCGACGCCCTGCGCGACCGCACCCATGACCTGCTCGACGCCGCCTACGCCCAGGGCGTGCGCTATTTCGACGTCGCCCGCTCCTACGGCCGCTCCGAGGAGTTCCTCGCCGACTGGCTGAACGCCCGCCCGGACATCGACGACGTGGTCGTCGGCAGCAAGTGGGGCTACACCTACACCGCCGGCTGGTCCACCGACGCCGCGCAGCACGAGGTGAAGGACCACAGCCTGGCGACGTACGAACGCCAGCGTGCCGAGACCGACGCGCTGCTCGGCGACCGGCTCGACCTCTACCAGATCCACTCGGTGACCCCCGACAGCCCGGCCCTCACCGACAAGGAACTCCACGCCGAACTCGCCGAGGCCGCGGCCGGGGGCCTGACCATCGGCTTCTCCACCAGCGGCCCCGCCCAGGTCGACGCGATCCGCGCCGCCCTCGCCGTGCGGGTCGACGGCGAGCCGCTGTTCCGTACCGTCCAGTCGACGTACAACGCCCTCGAGACCTCGGCCGGACCCGCGCTCGCCGAGGCGCACGACGCCGGACTGACCGTGATCGTCAAGGAGGGCATGGCCAACGGCCGCCTCGCCGCCCAGAACGCCCCGGACGTGCTGAAGGCCGTGGCCGAGGAGACGGACCTCGGCTGCGACGCCGTCGCCCTCGCCCTGATCCTGCGGCGGCCCTGGGCGGGTGTCGTCCTCTCCGGCGCCGCGACCGTCACCCAGCTCGCCTCCAACCTGCACGCGCCCGTCGTGGACCTGGACGCCGACCAGCTGACCCGCCTCGCCACGCTGGTGGAGGACCCGGGCACCTACTGGGAGCGGCGCGGACAGCTGCCCTGGCACTGACCGATCACCTCTGCTGACCAGCGACTACGAGTCACGCATGCCTATGGTGAGACAAAGATGTCTCACATGGGTTATGTTTGTCTCATGGCCCTGGATCGTGACCACGTGCTGCGCAGCGCAGCCGCTCTGCTGACCCGCAAGTCCACGGCGACCATGGACGAGGTCGCCAGGGCCGCCGGGATCAGCCGGGCCACGCTGCACCGCCACTTCGCCGGGCGCGACGCGCTCGTACGGGCGCTGGAGGCGCTCGGCATCGCTGAGTGCGAGGCGGCGCTGGACACGGCCCGTCTGGACGAGGGTTCCGCGGGCGAGGCCGTGCACCGCCTGGTCCGGGCGTTCGAACCCTCGGCCGGCCTGCTCGCCTTCCTCTACACCGAGAACCAGCTGTTCGAGGGCGAGGAGCAGAACCAGGGCTGGGCCCGCATCGACGAACGCGTCACGGCCCTGTTCCGGCGCGGGCAGGAGAGCGGCGAGTTCCGTATCGACCTCACTCCGGTCTGGCTCACCGAGGCGCTGTACGGCCTGCTGGCCTCCGGCGCCTGGGCGGTCTCGGAAGGCCGGGTCGCCCGCAAGGACTTCACCCACATGATCGTCGAGCTGCTGCTCGGCGGCGCACTACGAAGAGAGGAATCATGACCAGCACCCTGCAGCATGGGGGTCCCGCCTGCTCGAGCGAAGTCGAGAGCTCGGGGGAACGTGCGGCGGAGGTGGAGAAGCGCCCGGGCCGCTGGCTCGCGCTCTCCGTCCTCGTCCTGGCCGTGCTGCTGGTGGCCGTCGACGCCACCGTCCTCGGCCTCGCGACCCCGTACATCAGCGAAGACCTCAACCCCTCCGGCACCCAGCTCCTGTGGATCGGTGACGTCTACTCCTTCGTCATCGCCGGTCTGCTGGTCTCCATGGGCAGCCTCGGCGACCGCATCGGCCGCAAGCGCATCCTGCTGGTCGGCGCCACGGCGTTCGGCGCGATATCCGTCCTGAACGCCTACGCGACCACCCCTGAACTCATGATCCTGGCGCGGGCCCTGCTCGGCGTCGCCGGCGCGACCCTGATGCCCGCCACCCTCGCCCTGATCCGCAACCTCTTCCACGACCCGCGCGAGCGCAGCCTCGCCGTCGGCATCTGGGGCGCCACCGCCTCCGCCGGCACGGCCGTGGGTCCCATCGCCGGCGGCTTCCTCCTGGAGCACTTCTGGTGGGGCTCGGTCTTCCTGATCAACCTGCCGGTGATGGCGGTCCTGGTACTCGTCGGCATCCGCACGCTGCCCGAGTCCCGAAACCCGAACCCCGGCCCCTGGGACCTGATCAGCGTCGTCCTGTCGCTGGTCGGCATGATCGGCCTGGTGTACGCGGTCAAGGAAGCCGCCACTCACGGCTTCACCTGGCCCACGCTCGCCGCGGCCCTGCTGGGCGCGTCGGCCCTCTACGGCTTCGTGCACCGCCAGCTCACCATGCCGGCCCCGCTGCTGGACATGCGTCTGTTCCGGCACCGTGGCTTCAGCGGAGCGGTCCTCGCCGACCTGCTGACCGTGCTGGGCATGTCCGGTCTGGTGTTCTTCCTCTCCCAGTTCCTGCAACTGGTCCAGGGCAGGAGCCCCTTCGAGGCGGGCCTGGCCGAACTGCCCGCAGCCGTAGGCGCGGTGACGGCCGGCCTGATCGCGGGCGGTGCGGCCCGCCGCTTCTCGGTACGGGCCGTGGTCTCGGGCGGTCTGGCCGCCGTGGGCATCGCCCTCGCCGTCCTCACGACCGTGGGCCGGTCGACGGGCTACCCGGTTCTCGGCGCCGCGCTCCTGGTCGTCGGTATCGGCGCCGGCTTCTCCTTCACGGTGACGGCCGACGTGATCCTCTCCAGCGTGCCCAAGGACCAGGCGGGCGCCGCCTCCGCGGTCTCCGAGACGGCGTACGAACTGGGCGCGGCCCTCGGCATCGCCCTGCTCGGCTCGATCGTGACCGGCGTCTACCGTGACTTCACGGGCCCGGCCGGAACCCCGGCAGCGGCCCACGAGTCACTGGGGGCGGCGGTGGAGGCCTCGACGACGATGCCCCCGCACACGGCGGAGTCCCTTCTGGACGCGGCAAGCAGCTCCTTCGTCCAGGGCCTGCAGCTCGCCTCCGGCGCAGGAGCGGCAGTCCTGCTGGCAACGGCGGCGGCAGCATGGTTCCTGCTGAAGGGGCAGAAGCTGGAAAGCGCCGGGTGAGCCGAGTGCCTCAGGGGCGCGGGGAACTGCGTGTACAACCACAACGCACCCCGCGCCCGCCCCACGGCGAGGAACCCTTACGACGCTCAGGCAGCCTTCGCCTTGGTGGCGTAGATGTCCACGTACTCCTGTCCGGACAACCGCATGACCTCAGCCATCACGGAGTCGGTCACGGCCCGCAGCACATACCGGTCCCGGTCCATCCCCTCGTACCGGGAAAACTCCATCGCCTCGCCGAAGCGAACGGTGACCTTCCCGGGCCGCGGCATCCCCGCCCCACCCGGCTGCAACTTGTCCGTGCCGATCATCGCGAACGGAACCACCGGCGCACCGGTCATCAGCGTCAGTCGCGCGATACCGGTGCGCCCCCGGTACAGCCGGCCGTCGGGCGACCGCGTCCCCTCGGGGTAGATCCCGAAGACCTTCCCCTCCTCCAGGATCCGCCGCCCGGTCATCAGCGCGGCGACGCCACCGTTGGCCCCGTCCCGGTCGACCGGGATCATGCCGACGCCGGTGAAGAACCACGCCATCAGCCGGCCCTTGAGGCTCTTGCCGGTGACGTACTCGTCCTTGCCGATGAAGTACACCTGCCGCTTGGTGACCAGCGGCAGCACCAGCGAGTCGATGAAGGTCAGGTGGTTGCCGGCCAGGATGACCGGTCCGTCCCCGGGGATGTGCTCCGCGCCCTCCACCTGTGGGCGGAACATCAGGCGCATGATCGGTCCGAGCACTGCCTTGATGAGCGCGAAGCGGGACAACGGGTCCTCCGATGTCGAGGGAAGCGATAGGTGTCTGTGCAGGTGAGGACATTACTCGCGGCTCCGGGGGATGCGCACATCGGGTGCGGCCGGTTCACCGAGGTCTTACGCACTGTTGACACTGGTTTACCTGCGGTGACGTCCCGGTGTCCGTCAGTGACGTACTGCGACAGTGTGACGGAGGTCGCGCGGAGCGCCCGCGATCGAAGCCGACGGGCCGTCATGTCTCGCCTCGCACACGACAGACGGCGTCACCCGTGTGTTCGAACCGAGGTCTCCCGTCGGTCATGTGTACGCCCCTACGATCGGCGCGCATCGAAGAGGCAGGACAGCGGGAGGGCGCTCATGGACAGCGACCAGACGAACGAGCAGACGCAGGGCACGGGACGGCGGGCGCTCCTCGGCGCAGCGGTGCTCGGCGCGGGCGGAGCGGTCTTCGGGCTGCCCGGAACCGCCCGAGCGGCCGACGCCCGGACGGCCGGGTACGGCCGCCGCGGGCTGAAGAGCCTGCCGGTACCGACGATCATCGGCCACCGGGGTGCCAGCGGCTACCGCCCCGAGCACACCTTCGGGTCGTACAACCTGGCCCTCGACCTCGGCGCCGACGTCGTCGAGGCGGGCGACCTGGTGCCCACCAAGGACGGACACCTCGTCTGCCGCCACGAGCCGGAGATCGGCGGCACCACGGACGTCGCCTCGCATCCCGAGTTCGCCGACCGCAAGACCACCAAGGTCCTGGACGGCGTCCCCACCACCGGATGGTTCACCGAGGACTTCACCCTCGCCGAGCTGAAGACGCTGCGCGCGGTCGAGCGGATCCCGGCCAACCGTCCGCACAACACCCTCTACAACGGGCGCTGGGAGATCCCCACGTTCGAAGAGGTCCTGAAGTGGCAGGACGAGCAGACCCGCAAGCGCGGCAAGCAGGTCTGGATCTACCCCGAGACCAAGCACCCCACCTACTTCCGCAAGCTGGGCCTGGGCCTGGAGGAGCGGGTGGCGAAGCTGCTGCGCAAGTACGGCAAGGACGGCCGGAACTCGCCGGTCATCCTGCAGTCCTTCGAGCCGAGCAGCATTCAGAAGCTGAACCAGCTGGTGGACAACCCGCTCGTCGTGCTGCTCTCCTCGGCCACCAGCCGCCCCTACGACTTCGTCGAGGCGGGCGACCCGCGCACGGTCGCCGACCTGATCACGCCCCAGGGTCTGCGGGAGATCGCCGGCTACGCGCAGGGCATCGGCCCGACGCTGGACCTGGTCATCCCGAAGAACGCCGACGGCACCCTGGCCCGGCCGACCACACTGGTCTCCGACGCGCACAAGGTGGGTCTCGTCCTGCACCCCTACACCATGCGCAACGAGAACCCCTTCCTCCCGGCCGAGTACCGCAAAGGCAGTGCCGCGGACGCCTACGGCGATGTCTTCGGTGCCTTCAAGACGTACTTCGCCACCGGCATCGACGGCGTCTTCACCGACAACGCCGACACCGGCGTGCTGGCCCGCGCCGACTTCCTGGCCGGCTGAGCCGCGCCGTCCTCGTCAACACCAAGGGTGTACCGCCACCCTTTGGGGGTGACTCCGCGCCGCCCCGGAAACCTGCCGCCGGGGCGGCGCGTCGTTCCGCATATGACGCACGACTTGGTGGTCACCCTGCGCCCGCTGCTCGCCGCCGAGGCCTCCGCCGAGGCATATGCCTCCGGAGGTGAGCCGGGTGATCTGGAGCAGGCCGTCTGGCTCCGTCTCCTGGAGCGCCTGGAGAGCGCCGGGCCGCCGCCCGACCCGCAGGGCTGGCTGCGCAAGGCCGTCCGCGCGGAGGTCCGCCGCAGCCGTCGTACCGCCCGCCTCGAACGCCCGTACGACACCGAGCCGGCCGACGACACCCTCCCCGGCCCCGAACAGCTGGCACTCACGGCCGCCCGGTACCGCGCCCTGCGCGATGCGATCCGCCGGCTGCCCGGCCGCTGCCCCCGACTCATCGAGGCGCTGCTCTCTCCGAAAGACCTGACATACCGGGAGATCGCGGGGGAGTTGGGTATCTCACAGGGCAGTCTCGGACCGGAACGTTCCAGATGTCTGGGATGTCTGCGCCGATTGCTCACGCCGGAGGTTGCGGCCCGCGAAGTGCGGGGATAGGAGTGGGGGACGACAGGCGATCAGGTGAGCGGGAGGCATGCGCACATGGGCATGAGCGTGACCATCTCGGTGGCGACCGAGCAGGACACGGAGCAGATCTTCAAGCTCCAGTACCTGTGCTTCCAGAGCGAGGCGGCGTTGTACGGCAACTACCGCATCGACCCGCTCGTCCAGAGTCTCGACTCGGTCCGTCAGGAGGTCGTCGCCGACTGCGTCTTCGTGGCCCGCCTCGGCGACGAGGTGGTCGGCGCGGTGCGCGGCAAGGTGACCGAGGACGGCGCCGCCGCCATCGGCAAGCTCTGCGTCCACCCGCGCCTCCAGGGCCACGGCATCGGCGCGCGCCTGCTGCGCGCGGCCGAAGCGGCGCTGGCGGAGGAGCGGGGTGCCACCAGGTTCCGCCTCCACACCGGCCACCGCAGCGAGGGCAACCTCCGGCTGTACCGCCGGTCCGGCTACGAGACCGTGGGCAGGTCCAAGGGTTCGGACGGCGTGGAGATGATCATCCTGGAGAAGCCGGCCGGTACTTACGCGACTACGGCGTGACAAGTACCTGAAGGGGCGCGGGCCGTATCAATATGCGGCTCCGCCGCGTGAGCGCGACCAGCCACGTCCGGCCCGCAGACGTCCACGCCCCTCAGGCCGCAGCCCTCTGCCGCGCCTCCACCTTCCGCAGCCAGTACAGCGCGGACAAGGGCAGCAGCACAGGGATGAAGATGTAGCCCATCCCGTAGTCGGACCACACGGTCGCGTCGGGAAACGCCGAGGGCTCCACGAGCGTCCAGGTGCCGACGACCAGCACGCCGACCAGCTCGGCTGCGCAGCAAACTCGCGCCGCCCTGCGGGCCGTCTCGCCGCCACGGACCAGCGTGTACGTGATGAACCCGTACACGAGACCCGCCACCGCCGACAACGAGTAGGCGAGCGGCGCCCGCTGAAAGTCCGTCGCGATCTGGTACGCCGAGCGCGACACCGCGCCGACCACCATCACGCCGTAGAACCAGACGAGCAGCATCCCCGGCCCGCTGATCAACCGGGTCGGCTTCTCCTCGACAGCCGTCATCTCAGCCTCCCCAGATGTCGTAGAGCCGTACCTCGAGCACGGCCAGGACCACGCCGCCGGCCGCCACCGTCACCGAGCCCCAGCGCGTCCGCTCGGCCAGGGACATGAAGGCCGCCGCCGGCACGCACGCGAACGCGCCCAGCAGATAGGCCACGAAGATGGTCGTGCCCTGCTCCGGCTTCTCGCCCCGGGCCAGCAGCACGATCCCGACCACCAGCTGGATCACGGCCACCAGCGACACCACGGCCATGCCGATGAAGTGCCAGTCCTTGGTCGGCTGGTCCCGGTAGGCGGCCCAGCCGCACCAGGCGGCGAGCAGCAGCGCGGCGACTCCGGTCACCAGCGTCAGGGCGTTGAGCATGCGGTGACCTTATTACGGCCGAAATGGCCCGACGCCGCCGACCCCGTCGTACGCCGTAGGGTCTAGACCATGACGATCCATGCGCGCGCCCTCCTGTTCGACAACGACGGCACCCTCGTCTCCTCCCTCGACTCCGTCGAGCGCTGCTGGACGTGCTGGGCGCGGGAGTACGGCGTCACGGCCGAGGAGTTCAGGCGCGTCGCGCTGCACGGGCGGCCCGCGGCCGAGATAGTCGCCGACCTGCTGCCCGCCCACCTCGTGCCGGAGGCGGTCGCCCGGGTCGAACAGCTGGAGGTGGAGGACGTACCCGACGGGGGCGTTCAGCTCCTGCCGGGGACCCGGGACTTCCTCGACTCGCTCCCCGCCGACCGCTGGGCCGTCGTCACGTCCGCCACCCGGCGGCTCGCCGAGGCCCGCCTCGACGCTGTCGGCATCGTGCCCAAGACGCTCGTCGCCGCCGACGACATCACCCGCGGCAAGCCCGACCCCGAGCCCTACCTGCTCGCCGCCGGGCAGCTCGGCGTGGATCCGGCCCACTGTGTCGTCTTCGAGGACGCCCCCGCCGGACTCCGGGCGGGCCGCGCGGCCGGCATGACCACCGTGGCGTTGGCCACAACCCACCGGGCCGAGGAGTTGGACGCCGACCTGGTGGTGAAGGACCTGTCGGCCCTGTCCGCACTGGTCACCGATGCCGGAGTGGAGATCTCCGTTCGCGACTGAGAACTGTCCGCCGCTGTCCAGTATGCGGACAGCGGCGGCCGGTCAGCACCGTAGGTCTGGTTTACTGATCGCATGACCACGACGAGCTGCCGCACCCTTGCGACCGAGGCGACCCTGACGCCCGGTGCTCGTTGTATGTGTTCGTGCCGAATGTGCGCTTTCTAGAGGGCCCCCGCACCACCTGAGCCTCGCGCCCCGAAGCGAGAGCCGTGGCCTGTCCCACGCCGGATCCCCGGCCTGCGTGACGCACGCCGCCCCGCGCACACGACGTTCTCCCCGGTTCACCGCCTCGGCGAGAACCGTGCCGCGTCCCTGAACGAATGCAATGAATGCACCCGTGCCCGGGCACACCCACGCCCGCGTACTCGACAGTGACGGAAACCCCTGTGATCACCACATCGGGCCTGACCAAGGTCTACCGCTCCCGCGGCCGCGAGGTCACCGCCCTCGACGGCGTCGATCTCCACGTCCGCGAAGGCGAGGTCTACGGCGTCATCGGCCAGTCCGGCGCCGGAAAGTCCTCGCTCATCCGCTGCGTCAACCTGCTCGAGCGTCCGACATCCGGGACGGTGAGCGTCGCCGGACAGGACCTCACCGCGCTCGCCGGCCGCGGCCCCCGCGCGGGCAAGGAGCTGCGCCGGGCGCGCAGCCGCATCGGCATGGTCTTCCAGCACTTCAACCTGCTCTCCTCGCGAACCGTGCAGGACAACATCGAGCTGCCGCTGGAGATCCTCGGCAAGTCGGGCAGGGAGCGTTCCCGCAAGGCGCTCGAACTCCTCGACCTGGTGGGCCTCGCCGACAAGGCCAAGGCCTACCCCGCCCAGCTCTCCGGCGGCCAGAAGCAGCGTGTCGGCATCGCCCGTGCGCTCGCCGGCGACCCCAAGGTGCTGCTCTCCGACGAGGCCACCAGTGCCCTCGACCCGGAGACCACCCGCTCCGTCCTCCAGCTGCTGCGCGACCTGAACCGGCAGCTGGGCCTGACCGTCCTGCTCATCACGCACGAGATGGACGTCGTGAAGGCCGTCTGCGACTCCGCCGCCCTTATGGAGAAGGGCAGGATCGTGGAGTCCGGCACGGTCAGCGAGCTGCTGGCCACCCCCGGCTCCGAGCTGGCCTCCGCCCTGTTCCCGGTGGGCGGCGAGGCCACGGGCGCCGACCGGACCGTTCTCGACGTCACCTTCCACGGCGAGGCCGCCACCCAGCCGGTCATCTCCCAGCTCTCGCGCACCTACAACATCGACATCTCGATCCTCGGCGCCGCCATCGACACCGTCGGCGGTCTCCAGATCGGCCGCATGCGCATCGAACTGCCCGGCCGCTACGAGGAGAACGTGGTGCCCATCGGCTTCCTGCGCGAGCAGGGCCTGCAGATCGACGTCGTGGGCCAGGAGCCCGTGCTGGTGAGGGAAGGTGCCAAGTGACCTGGACTGATTGGTCTGCGATGCAGCCGCTGCTGTCCCAGGCGTGTAGCGAGACGTTCGCCATGGTGGCCTGGTCCACCCTGATCGCCGTCGCCGCCGGCCTTCCCCTCGGCATCCTCCTCGTCCTCACCGACCGGGGCGGCCTGTTGCAGAACGTCGTCGCCAACAAGGTGATCGGCCAGGTCGTGAACGTCGGCCGCTCGATGCCGTTCATCATCCTGATGGTCGCCCTGATGAGCTTCACCCGCTGGGTCACCGGGACGACGATCGGCACCACCGCCGCCATCGTGCCGCTGGCCATCGGCGGCATCCCGTTCTTCGCCCGCCTGGTCGAGACGGCTGTCCGCGAAGTGGACAACGGTCTCGTCGAGGCCGTACAGGCCATGGGCGGCAACTCCTGGACGATCGTCCGCAAGGTCCTCGTCCCGGAGGCCCTGCCCTCGCTGATCGCCAGCACGACCACCACGATCATCGCCCTGATCGGCTACTCCGCCATGGCCGGCACGGTCGGCGGCGGAGGCCTCGGCGACCTCGCGGTCCGCTACGGCTACCAGCGCTTCGAGACCGAGCTGATGTGGATCACCGTCGCGATCCTCGCCGTGGTCATCTCGCTCATCCAGTTCGCCGGCGACTACGCGGCCCGCTCCCTGCACCACCGCGGCGCCCGCTCCGGCCCGGCCACGAAGCTGCGCCTGCTGAAGGCCGAGGAGCCCGAGGCAGCCGACATCGCCAAGGTCGCCTGAGCGCCCCTGCGCCCTGAGCACCCCTCACTCAAAGACTCCCCGTACGCCCACCCGTCGCCCGACCACCACCCCTCAACGACGGCGCTTCGCGCCGACGCCCCCCAATCGGGGTCGCACCACCCTTAAGGAAAGGCACTTTTCGTGCGTAACACCGCCAAGCTCACCACCGCCGTCCTCGCCGCCGGAGCCCTCACCTTCGGGCTCACCGCCTGCGGCTCGGAGAAGGGTTCCTCCTCCTCTTCCTCCGCCGACTACAGCGGACCGCTGGTCGTCGCCGCGAGCCCGACCCCGCACGCCGAGATCCTGAACTTCGTCAAGGAGAACCTGGCGAAGAAGGCGGGCCTCGACCTCGAGGTCAAGGAGTTCACCGACTACATCACGCCGAACACGGCGACCGAGGACGGTTCGGTCGGGGCCAACTACTTCCAGAACCAGCCGTACCTGGACGACTTCAACAAGAAGCGCGGCACCCACATCGTGCCCGTCGTCACGGTGCACCTGGAGCCGCTCGGCCTCTACTCCCACAAGGTGAAGAGCGCCGACGCCCTCAAAAGCGGTGCGACCGTCGCCGTCCCGAACGACGCCGTCAACGAGGCCCGCGCGCTGAAGCTGCTCGCCGCCAATGGCCTCATCACGCTCAAGGACGGCGTCGGCACCGAGGCCACCCCGCAGGACATCGCCAAGAACCCCAAGAACCTCAAGTTCAAGGAGGTCGAGGCGGCCCAGACCCCGCGCTCCCTGGACGACGTGGACGCCGCCGTCGTCAACGGCAACTACGCGATCTCCGCGGGCCTCAAGCCCGCGAAGGACGCCCTCGTCCTGGAGTCCGCGAAGAACAACCCGTACGGCAACTTCCTCGCGGTCGAGAAGGGCAACGAGAAGGACCCGCGGGTGAAGAAGCTCGCCAAGCTCCTCACCTCGCCCGAGGTCAAGAAGTTCATCGAGGACAAGTACCAGGGCTCGGTCATCCCGTCCTTCTGAACCTGACGGCTCGTCCGACGGCACGTATACGGCGTATCGCCACGCACGGGGTCCACTCCCTCACCCGGGGTGGGCCCCCTCGTGCCGTTCAGTGGTTTCATGCTGCATGCTGGGCAGTTCAGCGGGGCCCTGACGGTCCTGATGCTCTCTCAAGGATTTTCCGAAGGTTACGGAGTGGCGCATGACTAGCACCTTCCCCAACATCTCCATCAGCACGGAGCGGTTGGTGCTGCGTCCCCTGGACGAGGACGACGTGCCCGCCCTGGCCGAGATGATGAACGACGAGCAGATCGGTGCCTGGACCGACGTCCCCCCGCCGTTCACCGAGGACGACGCCCGGCACTGGATCAGCGAGTACGCGCCCACCGAGCGCACCGCCGGCCGCGGCCTGGACCTCGCCGTCACCGAGTTCCTCACCCAGCGCCTCGTCGGCATCGTCCAACTGGGCAAGACCAACTGGCACATCCGCTCCACCGAGCTGTCCTACATCGTCGCCCCCTGGGCCCGCGGCGAGGGCTACGCCTCCGAGGCCGCCCTCGCCACCGCCCAGTGGCTCTTCGGCGACCAGAAGTTCGAGCGCATCGAGATCCGCACCGCCGCCGACAACACGGCCTCCCAGCAGGTCGCCCAGAAGATCGGCTGCATCAGCGAGGGCGTGCTGCGCAACGCCTGCATAGTCCACGTCCGTGCCGAGGACGGGACCTGGACCGACCTGCGCACGGACTTCATCGTGTGGAGCCTCCTCCCGGAGGACCTCGAAGGCGCCGACGGGCAGCTCGCCGACACCGGCGGCTTCACCTCGTACGCCGACTGGAACTGACCCCGGTGAGGCGCGCCCGGATCCGCGCACGGCCCCGCCGCACCGCGCGTCCGCTACCTTCACCAGGTACTCTCACGGAGCCCGCCCGACGGGCCCGTACCCCTGACGAGCTGCGAAAACCTGGAGACTGACGACGATGGCCGACCGGGTCACGGTGATCGGCTGGGACGGCTCTCCGCTGACCGCCACGGCACGCGCCGCCCTCGGCGCCGCCACGCTCGTGGCCGGAGCGGCCCACCACCTGGCACTCCCCGAGGTCCCGCCCACCGCCGAGCGCATCCGCCTCGGCAGCCTCGCGCTGGCCGCCCGCCGCATCGCCGCCCACCGCGGCACCGCGGTCGTGCTCGCCGACGGCGACCCCGGCTTCTTCGGCGTCGTACGGGCCCTGCGCGCACCGGAGTTCGGCCTGGAGGTCGAGGTCGTCCCCGCCGTCTCCTCGGTGGCCGCCGCCTTCGCCCGCGCCGGCATGCCCTGGGACGACGCCCAGGTGGTCGTGGCCCACCGGCGGACCCTGCGCCGCGCCGTGAACGTGTGCCGTGCCCACACCAAGGTCGCCGTCCTCACCTCACCGGGCGCCGGCCCCGCCGAACTGGGTCTGCTCATGGACGGGATCCACCGGACCTTCGTCATCTGCGAGGAACTGGGCACCGAACGCGAGCAGGTCTCCGTCGTCACCTCCGACAGGGCCCCCGACCACACCTGGCGCGACCCGAACGTCGTCATCGTCATCGGCGGCCCGGCCGTGGCCGCCGAGAGCGGCGGCTGGATCGCCGGACGCGACCCGGGCACCGGCCCGCGCGGCTGGGTGCAGCCGGACGAGGAGTACGACGCGTACGGCGGCGGCCTCGGCGAAGGGGAGACCCAGCTGCTCCGGGCCGCCCAACTCGCCCGCCTCGGCCCCCGGGTCGGCGACCTCGTCTGGGACATCGGCTGCGGCAGCGGCGCCTTCGCCACCGAGGCCGCGCGCGCCGGAGCCGCCGTCATCGCCGTCGACCGGCTGTCCGACGCCTGCGCCCGGACCGAGGCGGCCGCCCGCCGCTTCGGTGTCCAGCTCCAGGTGGTGCGGGGCACCGCTCCCCATGTCCTCGAAAACCTGCCCGAACCGGACGTCGTACGGGTCGGCGGCGGGGGAGCGGCCGTGGTCTCCGCGGTCGCCGACCGCCGCCCGCAGCGCATCGTGACCCACGCCGCGACCCGTGACGAGGCCGAACTCGTCGGCCGTGGCCTGACCGAACACGGATACCGGGTCGAGTGCGCCCTGCTCCAGTCCGTCGAACTCGACACCAGAGCCTGGACGGAGACCGAGCGGAACGTTGCGTTCCTGCTCAGCGGGGTTCTGCCGGATCGCGCCCCGTGATCCTGTTGTCGTACTGCGCGCGGTAGGCTGGCCGATCGTTGTACCGCATCGGTGGTCCGGAACTTCGTTCGCCAATGTCCGGAAAACGTGCCCGTTTTGGGGTGGGTGTGGTACGGCAGAACCCGAGGACGCGCAACGTGGCGCAGTCCACAGCGGGCTGTCGCGGATCATGCTGTCGCGACGGCTGAACGGCCGGGACAATGCCACTGAATGGCTTTGTCGCCTTTTTTGGGCGGGTCGTTCGTGCCGCTGGGCACGCACGCTCGTTCTTCACTACGGGGCGGTCGGTGCGCCGTTCCGGGTGAGCTGGTCGTAGAAGCACTAACCGATGGGCGAGGGGTACGCATGACCGACACCGGCCAGGTCCCGGGCGAGGGACAGCCGGAGAGCGCAGGCATGGTGGAACAGCCGGGCGCCCCCGCGCACGGCGCGTACACCTACCTCTCCGAGGCACCCGCCGAGGACGAAGACCTGTTGCTGCCGGGAGCCCAGGGCGCGTGGGGCAACGAAGTGCAGCCCCCTGCCCCGGAACCGGTCGTCGAGGCCGTCCACCAGCCGGGCCCGCACGAGACGGCCGGCCGGGACAGCGGTTCCGTCGACCTCAGCGGCGTCCGACTGCCGAATCCGACACCGGCGTCCGTGCCGCCGTCACCCATCCTCTCGGCCCCGCACGATGCGGCGGCCGCGCCGCAGCAGGCGCGCCGGCCGCTGCATCTCGGTCCGCCGATCCCCAACACCACCGCCGGCCCGGTCCGCTCCCTCGCCGACCGCGGGCCCGCCGGAGCCCCGGTACGGCAGCCGGGACCGGCCACGACCGGACCCGAGTACCTCGACGCCCAGCCGCTGGGCGACATGGCTCCGCAGAACGCGGCCCCCTGGGGCGCCGCGCCGGTCGCCGTGGCCCAGGTCGGCACGGAGGCCCAGGCCGCCGAAGCGGTTGGTCCGGCCGCGGCCCCCGAGGCCGTCGCCGACGTGCCCGACGCCGCCCAGGCCACGATGACCCGCCTCGCCACGCAGGCGGCCACGCAGGTGCCCGGCGAGGCGGTCCGGACGCAGGCCGTGCACGGTCATGACGGGGTGCAGCCGGTGCACGGTCACGACGGTGTCTACGTCCCCCAGGGGGATCTGGACCTGGGCCAGGGGCCCGAGGCCGCCGCCGCTTTTGATGCCGCCGGTGGCGGTGCCGCTGACGGCGGGGTCGTTCCTGCGCCCGAGGCCGAGGTCGCCGAGGCGGTCCATGCCGCGGAGACCGGCCAGGTGGCCCCTGCGGCCGGCGTGGTGGAGCAGGGCGCTCCGGTTCAGCCGGCGCAGGGCGAGGCCGTACCGGTCCAGGCGCCGGAGGCCGTACCGGTCCAGGCGCCGGAGGCCGTACCGGTCCAGGCGCCGGAGGCCGCGCCGGTCGCGGAGTCCACGCCGGTGGCGGAGGTCGTGCCGGTGGCGGAGGTCGCGGAGCCCGTCCAGGTGTCCGAGCCCCTCCAGCAGCCGGAGCTCATCCAGCAACCGGAACCCGTTCAGCAACCGGAACCCGTTCAGCAGGCCGAGGTCGTTCAGCAGGCCGAGGTCGTTCAGCCGGTCGAGGCCGTTCCGCCGGTCGAGGTCGCGCCCGTCGCCGACGCCGTGCAGGCAGAGGTCCCCGCGGCTGCGGACGCGCCGGCCGAGGCGGTCGTCGCCGCTCCGGCGCAGGCCGTGGCCGGGGAAGCCGACGCTGCCGCTCAGGGCGTCACCGAAGCCGCCCCGGTCGCTCCGGCCCAGCCCGTCCCGCACGCCGCCAACCCCGTCGAGGCCCAGCCCGCCGCTGTACCCGACCCCGCCGCCCAGGTCCCGCCCGCCGCCGAGCCGGCGCAGGCGCCCGAGCCCGTGGCAGCCGCCGAGCAGGCACCAACGCCGGAGCCGGCGCACGCAACCGAACCGGCAGAGTCCCCGGAGCCCCTCGCCCCGGCGCAGGACACCGTGCAGGCCCCGCTTCCGGAGGTCGCGCCCGAGGCGCCCGAGCCCGCCCTCCCGCAGGCCCAGGGCCCGCAGCTCGCGGGTCCCGTCCCGCCGGACGGCGATGCCGTGACCGCCCCGCAGCAGCCGCAGCCCCAGGCGCCGGACGCCGCCGAGCAGGCCGTGGTGGCGCCGGCCCCGGACAACGGCTTCGCCGCACCCGCCGGCCCGCAGCTCCAGCCCGCCGAGGCCGTTCCGATGGCACCCGAGGCCGTGACGCCGTCCGCGCCGGCCGTTGGGCCGGACCCGGCCGCAGAGGCCGCGCAGTCCACCCCCGACACCACCGAGCCGCTGCCCTCCGGCGTCCCGCTGCAGCCGCACCCCGAGCAGACGCTCGGGCAGTTCGTGCCCGTCGAGGGCCAGGTGCCGACCACCCCGCATCTGGCGCCGACCCCGCCGCATCCCCTCGTCCTGCCCGCCCAGGAGCAGCAGGAGCCCGTCGCCACGGTCCCCGCGCCGCGCGAGGCCGAGCCCGCTGCCGGACCGGACACATCGGACGACGAGCACGCCCCCGACGTCGTACAGCACGCGGAGGACCTGGAGACCAGGGCCGCCGACCAGGAAGAGAGCACGGCCGCAGTGGAAGAGGCAGGACAGTCCACCGGACCGGCCGCTCCGGCCTACGAGGACGCCGAGCGCGAGGCCGTCCTGAAGGTGATGCGCGAGCGGCGCGACATCCGCAACGGCTTCCGCAGCGACCCGATCCCGCACGAGGTGCTGCTGCGCGTCCTGGAGGCCGCCCACACGGCGCCCTCCGTGGGCCACTCCCAGCCCTGGGACTTCGTCGTCATCCGGTCCGCCGACACCCGCCGCACCATGCACGAACTGGCCATGCGCCAGCGCGAGGCGTACGCCAAGTCGCTGCCCAAGGGCCGGGCCAAGCAGTTCAAGGAACTGAAGATCGAGGCCATCCTCGACACCCCGGTGAACATCGTCGTCACCGCGGACCCGACCCGTGGCGGCCGCCACACCCTCGGCCGGCACACCCAGCCGCAGATGGCGCCGTACTCCTCCGCGCTCGCGGTCGAGAACCTCTGGCTCGCCGCGCGCGCCGAAGGCCTCGGCGTCGGCTGGGTCAGCTTCTTCGACGAGCGGGAGATGGTCCGCGCGCTCGGCCTGCCCGAGCACCTCGAAGTCGTCGCCTACCTGTGCGTCGGGTACGTCGACGAGTTCCCGGACGAGCCCGAGCTGATGCAGGCCGGCTGGTCCAAGCGACGCCCCCTGTCCTGGGTGGTGCACGAGGAGACGTACGGCCGCCGCGCCCTGCCCGGAGAGGAACCCCACGACCTGCTTGCCGAGACCGTCGCACAGATCCGCCCGCTGGACGCCAAGGCGCTCGGCGAGGCCTGGGAGCGCCAGAAGCGCATGACCAAGCCGGCCGGCGCGCTCGGCATGCTGGAGATCATCTCCGCACAGCTGTCGGGCCTGTCCCGGCAGTGCCCGCCGCCGATCCCGGAGCCCGCGGCCGTCGCCATCTTCGCCGGCGACCACGGGGTCCACGCCCAGGGCGTCACTCCCTGGCCGCAGGAGGTCACCGCCCAGATGGTGGCCAACTTCCTGGGCGGGGGAGCGGTCTGCAACGCCTTCGCCAACCAGGTCGGCGCCGAGGTGTGCGTCGTGGACGTCGGTGTCGCCGCCGACCTGCCGGCCACGCCGGGTCTGCTGCCCCGCAAGATCCGCGGCGGCACGTCCGACATGACCACCGGCCCCGCGATGACCCGCGAGGAGGCCAAGGCGGCCATCGAGGTGGGCATCGAGACCGCCCGCGACCTGGTGGCAGCGGGCAACAAGGCGCTGCTCACCGGTGAGATGGGCATCGCCAACACGACGGCGTCCGCCGCGCTCATCTCCGTCTTCACGGGCGCAGACCCGGCGGAGGTCACCGGCCGGGGCACGGGCATCAACGACGAGACCCTGGCCCGCAAGACCGAGGTCGTCCGCCGCGCGCTCGAAGTCCACCAGCCGGACCCGGCCGACCCGATCGGTGTCCTCGCGGCGATCGGCGGCTTCGAACACGCGGCGCTGGTCGGCCTGCTCCTGGGCGGAGCCTCCCTCCGTACCCCGGTGATCCTGGACGGCGTCAGCGCCGGCGCCGCGGCTCTGGTCGCCCGCGCGATCGCCCCCGAGGTCCTCGCCGCCTGCATCGCCGGCCACCGCAGCGCCGAGCCCGGCCACGTCGCCGCCCTCAACAAGCTGGGCCTGCGCCCCCTGGTCGACCTCGACCTCCGCCTCGGCGAGGGCACGGGCGCCCTCCTGGCCCTGCCCCTGGTGCAGAGCACGGCCAGGGCGATGCACGAGGTGGCGACCTTCGATTCGGCGGGGGTCACCGAGAAGTAGGGGCGGCTTCGGGCCGACGGTCGGTCAGGCGTGGTCCGTGCCCACCCGTTCCGCCCTGCGGAACGGGTGGGCACGGACCACGCAGCCGCACCCGGCCCCCCTGTTCAGCCACCGGACGCCTGAACCGCCTTTCCTGCAGTCAACGTAAAATCCGCACGTCAGGGCCACCGCAACGCCGCAGAGGCCTCGCACTGCACAGCAGCAAGAGGAGCCGCCCCTCATGGCCGAACACCCCGCCTACCCCGTAGGCCTGCGCCTCTCCGGTCGCCGAGTGGTCGTCCTCGGCGGCGGTCAGGTCGCCCAGCGCCGCCTCCCCGCACTGATCGCGGCAGGCGCGGACATCCTCCTCGTGTCCCCCGAGGCGACCCCCTCCGTGGAGGCGATGGCGGACGCGGGCGAGATCACCTGGGAGCGGCGCCGCTACGCGGACGGCGACCTCGCGGCCGCCTGGTACGCCCTCATCGCCACCAGCGACCCCGAGGCCAACGCCCGGGCCTCCGCCGAAGCGGAGCGCCACCGCGTCTGGTGCGTCCGCTCCGACGACGCCGACCAGGCGACGGCCTGGACCCCGGCGACCGGCCACAGCGAGGGCGTCACCGTCGCCGTCCTCACCACGGACGCCAAGGGCCGCGACCCCCGCCACACCGCCGCCATCCGCGACGCGGTCGTCGAGGGTCTGCGCGACGGCACCCTCGTCGCCCCGCACCACCGCACCCGTACCCCCGGCGTGGCCCTGGTCGGCGGCGGCCCCGGCGACCCGGACCTCATCACCGTCCGCGGCCGGCGCCTGCTCGCCGAGGCCGACGTCGTCATCGCGGACCGGCTCGGCCCGCGCGACCTGCTCGCCGAACTCCCGCCGCACGTCGAGGTCATCGACGCCGCGAAGATCCCGTACGGCCGGTACATGGCCCAGGAGGCCATCAACAACGCGCTGATCGAGCACGCCAAGCAGGGCAAGTCCGTGGTACGGCTCAAGGGCGGCGACCCGTTCGTCTTCGGCCGGGGCATGGAGGAGGTCCAGGCGCTCGCCGAGGTCGGCATCCCGTGCACGGTCGTGCCGGGCATCTCCAGCTCGATCTCCGTCCCCGGCGCGGCCGGCATCCCGGTCACCCACCGCGGTGTCGCCCATGAGTTCACCGTGGTCAGCGGCCATGTCGCTCCCGACGACGAGCGCTCCCTGGTCGACTGGCCGTCGCTGGCCAAGCTGACCGGCACGCTCGTGATCCTGATGGGCGTCGACAAGATCGGGAAGATCGCCGAGACGCTCGTCGCGCACGGCAGGTCGCCCGAGACCCCCGTCGCCCTCGTCCAGGAGGGCACGACGGCCGCCCAGCGCCGTGTGGACGCGACCCTCGCCACGGTCGCCGAGACCGTACGCGCCGAGGACGTGAAGCCCCCGGCGGTCATCGTCATCGGTCAGGTCGTGAACGTCGGTCCGGAGCCCGGGGCTTGATGCGTTCGCCCTTGCCGGCGGAGCCGGCGCGTAACCCGGGGTAACACAACCCGTTCCCAGCCGTTGGCAGCACACCCAGGACAAGGCAGTATCACCCTGTGGCCGATCTCATCACCGTTGAGGATCCCGACGACCCGCGCCTGCGCGACTACACGGGCCTGACCGACGTCGAACTGCGCCGCAAGCGCGAGCCGGCCGAGGGCCTGTTCATCGCCGAGGGCGAGAAGGTCATCCGAAGGGCCAAGGAAGCCGGCTACGAGATGCGCTCCATGCTGCTCTCGGCCAAGTGGATCGACGTCATGCGCGACGTCATCGACGAACTCCCGGCCCCCGTGTACGCGGTCAGCCCGGAGCTCGCCGAGCAGGTCACCGGCTACCACGTGCACCGCGGCGCCCTCGCCTCCATGCAGCGCAAACCGCTGCCGACGGCGGCGGAACTGCTCCGCTCGGCCCGCCGGGTGGTGGTCATGGAGTCGGTCAACGACCACACCAACATAGGCGCGATCTTCCGCTCGGCGGCCGCCCTCGGCATGGACGCGGTACTGCTGTCGCCCGACTGCGCCGACCCGCTGTACCGCCGTAGCGTCAAGGTCTCCATGGGTGCGGTGTTCTCCGTGCCGTACGCCCGCCTGGAGACCTGGCCCAAGGGGCTGGAGTCGGTGCGCGAGGCGGGCTTCACGCTCCTCGCCCTCACTCCGGACGAGAAGGCCAGGAGTCTGGACGAGGCCGCCCCGCACCGGATGGACAGGGTCGCGCTGATGCTCGGCGCCGAGGGCGACGGCCTGTCCACGCAGGCCCTGGTCGCCGCCGACGAATGGGTGCGCATCCCCATGTCCCACGGGGTCGACTCCCTCAACGTGGGGGCGGCGGCCGCGGTGGCCTTCTACGCGGTGGCCTCGGGACGGCCCGGGTCCTGAGCCGGTCCGGGGAGCTCAGTTCCCCGAGCCGGACCCGGACTCGAAGGTCGACTCGTACCGCTGGGACATCGCCTTCCCGTCGTCCAGCGGCGTGAAGCTCGGCTGTACGTGCTGCTGCCGGCGGCCGTCGCCACCATCGTCGCCGAGCCCGCGGGCCGGGCCCTGACAGCCCTGTGCCACCGCGATACCGAGCGCCACCAGCAGCGTCACCACCACGAACACGAACAGCCGCTGGCGCAGCAGCCGGGGATTGGCCGGCCGGCGGCCGGTCCCCGTGGAGCGGGGCGCCGGACGCCCGGTACCGCTGCGCGGAGCGGGCCGGCTCCCGCTGCCCGAGCGGGTGCCGCCGGAGCGGGGCGCCGGAGTGGGACGGGCCGTGCCCGGCCGGGAGGGGACGCCCCCGCCGCGCGAGGCGCTGCCGCCCCGCGAGGGGGTAACGCCCCGGGCGGGCGTGCCGCCGCGCGGCACCGGGGTGCCGGGGGCGGTGCGCCGCTGGGCGCGCTGCGGCTCGGGGTAGGTGTCCACCAGCCGTCCGGTCGGCCGGTCGGCCTCCGCGGCGCGCGGCGCGGGCGGCCGTACGTCGGCCAGGCCCTGCGCCTCACGGGCGGCGATCTCCTTGAGCCGCAGCGACAGTTGGAGGGTGCTGGGCCGGTCGTCGGGATCCTTGGCCAGGCAGGCCCGCACCAGCGGGGCGAGGGCGTCCGGAACGCCGTACAGCTGCGGCTCCTCGTGCACCACGCGGTACAGCATCACCTCGGAACTGCCCTGCCCGAAGGGCGAGTCGCCGGTCGAGGCGTAGGCCAGGGTCGCGCCGAGGGAGAAGACGTCCGTGGCCGGGGTGACGGCCGCGCCGCGCACCTGCTCGGGAGCGAGGAAGCCGGGGGAGCCGACGGCGGTGCCGACGTGGGTGAGCGTGGAGGCGCCGGTGGCCCAGGCGATGCCGAAGTCGATGATCCGCGGCCCCTTGGGGGACAGCAGGATGTTGGAGGGCTTCAGGTCCCGGTGGACGACACCGGCCTCGTGCACGGCGACGAGTCCCTCGGACAGGGCCGCGCCGACCGCCGCCGTCTCGGCCGCGCCGAGCGGACCCTCGTCGGCGACCTTGTCGTGCAGGGAGGGCCCGGGCACGTACTGCGTCGCGAACCACGGCCGGTCGGCCTCCAGGTCCGCCGCCACCAGGCGTGCGGTGCAGCCGCCCCGGATGCGCCGGGCCGCCGAGACCTCACGGGCGAACCGCGAGCGGAACTCCTGATCCTCCGCAAGATCGGGCCGGATCACCTTCAGCGCGACCCGCTGCCCCTTCTTGTCGGAGCCGAGGTAGACCACGCCCATTCCGCCCGCGCCGAGCCGTCGGTGAAGCCTGAACGAGCCGACGACGCGCGGGTCCTCGCGCCTCAGGCGCATCATCGCCATGTTCATCCCCGCTGCCCGGTCCCTGTGACGTGGCACAGCTTACGTTTCCACAGCCGCCTGCGCGCAGAGGCCGCGCCCTCTGGGGCGGATGGATTGTGCGCGGCGGGAGCGCGAGGTGAAAGACGGTCAGGAAGCCGGTCTCTGCGGTGTCTTTGGGGCACCTGTGACTTCAACATACGGACGTGGCAGGGAGGTTGACCCCGGCCGGAGTGACCATGGACGGGGATGAGCGCCCACGGAAGGAACACGGTGCCCGCCCTCCCAGCCGCCACCCGGAACCGGCCACCGTGCGGACGCATCACACCCCCTCACCCCGCTCGAAGTGATCGAAGTCACTCGCCCCACCCGTCGAATGGTCCGGAAATGAGTGGACACGGCGGGCGACCCCTCCGGGAAGACCCCGAGACCTAGGACCTCGTCTCCACCCAGGGGAGTACTCCGCAGGTCATGGCTCATCCTCCGGGAGGCCCGCGATTCGGTACGAAGGCATGACGCCCTTCGGGGGCCGCGTGCCTAGATTTGAGGTCAAGCGGCGGGTGCAGCACTCGTCCCCCGAGGTCAGGCACCCGCCGCTGCAAAAACGACAACCGAGACGGTCAGGAGAGGGACCATGGCCCACCCGGCACCGCGACGCACGACGTTCGCCCCTCGCCGGACGGGTCGTCGCCACCCCCTGGTGGCGACGCTCATGGCCCTTCCCCTGGCGGCCCTGCTCCTCCTCGTCTTCGACGGCTGGGAGACAGTGGCCACACAGGCGTCGTCCGTGGGTGCGATGCTGGGGCGCTGAGCGGCGACCCCAGGCCCGGAAGAGCGGTCCGGGCGGGGACATCGATCCATGAAACCCCGTGGGGACGGGGGTGCGACGGACGGCACAAATGCCGGCGCAGCTGGGGAGCTGCGCCGGCATTGCGCCGTTTCGGGCCTTCGTCATTTCCCCTGCGGGACGGTGGGGGCTGATCGCGCAGTTCCCCGCGCCCCCGGGGAGTTGCCGTCCCCGTACCTGTGCAGCACCACCGCAGCCCCCTCCCGCGCCCCGCGTACGCTCACCCCGGACACCCCACCCACCGAGGCCTCCGTGAACCTGCTCGCCGCTCTCACCGCAAGACTCGCAGCCACCGCCCACCCCCGAACCGGCGGAGCCACCTGCGCCTGTGGCACCACCCCCCTGGCCGACCGCCCCGACGCCACCGTCGTCCGTCACGCCGACACCGTCGCAAAGGCCCACGCCCCGGACACCGATCCCGCCGAACTGACCCTCCGCCTCGCCGCGGCGGCCCGGCTCCCGGACGTCCTCCTCGCCCCGCTCACCACCACCCCCGTCACCCTCCACAACCGCCTGGTGACCTTCTGGCCGTACGGTGCCCCCGTGGACCCGGACGACCCGGCCGCCGCCCCCTGGGAAGCCGCCGCCACACTCCTCGCCCGGCTGCACCGGACGCCCCCTCCCGCCCCCCTGCCCCCGATGCGCGGCCCCGCCAAGGCCGCCCACGCCATCCACCGCCTGCGTACGGCCGTGGGCACCGCGCCCCATCCCGCCGCACCCCCCGTCCTGCAGGCCTGGCACACCCTCCCCGCCTGGGCCCGCGCCGAGGCCCCCATGCCCGGCACCCCGGCCCTCTGCCACGGCGACCTCCACCTCGGTCAGCTGGTCCGCCGTCCCGCACCCGACGGCCCCTGGCGGCTGATAGACGTGGACGACCTCGGCGTCGGCGTCCCCGCGTGGGACCTCGCCCGCCCCGCCTCCTGGTACGCCTGCGGACTCCTCCCGCCCGACGAGTGGGCCCGCTTCCTGGCCGCCTACCGCGAGGCCGGCGGCCCCGCCGTACCCGCCGACGGCGACCCCTGGCCCGCCCTCGACGCCCCGGCCCGCGCCCTGACCGTGCAGACCGCGGCCCGCGCGCTCACCAAGGCGCTGGCGGCGGACCGCCCGCTGGACGAGGTGGAACAGGCCCTGGTGGACGCCTGTGCCCGAATGAGTTCCATCCCCCACCAGTTGACGCACGGATTCCGGGCGTAGGGTGCAACCGACCAGGGCCGGACGGAGTCTGTCCTGGGGAAACACGAAGCAGGACCAACCGGCGAGGAGTTGAGCCGACCATGCAGTGTCCGAAGTGCCATGCGCCGATGCACACCTACAACCGCAACGGCGTCCAGATCGAGCAGTGCAGCGGCTGTCGCGGCATCTTCCTCGACTACGGCGAGCTGGAGGCCCTGACCCAGCTGGAGGCCCAGTGGGTCAAGCCCGTCCCGCCGACCGCCCCGCAGGCGTACCCGGCGCCGCCCGCGCCGGCCTGGGGCGCCCCGCACGGCGGTCACCACGGCGGCCACGGTCATCATGGCCACCACGGCCACCAGAAGAGCTGGGCGCACATGCTGTTCTCCAGCTGAGTGCACGAAGAAGCCCCCGGTCGTGAGACCGGGGGCTTCCTGGCGTGTGGACGATACTGGGATTGAACCAGTGACCTCTTCCGTGTCAGGGAAGCGCTCTCCCGCTGAGCTAATCGTCCGCAGGCTGTGACATGGGAGTCACAGTCAGTGCGCGATACTGGGATTGAACCAGTGACCTCTTCCGTGTCAGGGAAGCGCTCTCCCGCTGAGCTAATCGCGCGGGTTCGGATCTTCGAGAAGATCCAGTGGACGATACTGGGATTGAACCAGTGACCTCTTCCGTGTCAGGGAAGCGCTCTCCCGCTGAGCTAATCGTCCTTGGAGGTGGAGACGGGATTTGAACCCGTGTAGACGGCTTTGCAGGCCGTTGCCTCGCCTCTCGGCCACTCCACCAGGAGTGTAGGGGATCGGGAAGACCCCTTCTTCCTTCGAGCGGACGACGAGGCTCGAACTCGCGACCTCAACCTTGGCAAGGTTGCGCTCTACCAACTGAGCTACGTCCGCTTGTCGTTTCGGTCCGCTCTCGCGTCCCGGCGACGTGTTGAACTCTAGCGGATTCCCGGGCCAGTACAAAAACGCGTTTGCGCAGCGTGCTGCGCTGCACTCCACGGAGCGCGTGGTCAGGGCCCCCGAGGGGACATGCCCGGGCCACCTTTCGGCCACCCGCCCTAGACTCGACCACGTGCTCGACCTCCCTTCCGGCCTCCCTCCTCTCGCCCGCTTCGGCGCCCGCCTCGCCACCGGCCTCCTCGACGTCACCGACGATCCCGCCGCCCTGGACTCCTCCGGCTTCTGGGCCGTCTGCGCGGACTTCGAGGGCCGGCTGACCTGCGCCCGCTTCGCGCACGTACGGGAGGAGCCGGTGCCCGCCCCGGTGCCCGGCGGCTGGCACGGCCCGGCGGTGGGGGACTGGACCACCTCCCTGGACCGGGCCGCCTACACCGCGGCCGTCGGCCGGATCCGCGAGCACATCGCGGCCGGCGAGGTCTACCAGGCCAACCTCTGCCGGGTGCTCAGCGCACCCGTCGCCCCCGGCGCCGACGTGGACGCCCTGACCGCCCTGCTGGCCCGCGGCAACCCGGCGCCGTACGCCGGCACGATCCGGCTGCCGGAGCACGGCGTGGAGATCGCCACCGCCTCGCCCGAGCTGTTCCTGCGCCGGGACGGCCGTACCGTCGAGTCGGGACCCATCAAGGGCACCGGGCGGACCGAGGCGGACCTCCTGGAGAAGGACTACGCCGAGAACGTGATGATCGTGGACCTGGTCCGCAACGACATCGGGCGCGTCTGCGCCACCGGCAGCGTGACCGTCCCCGACCTGTGCGCCGTGGAGAAGCACCCCGGCCTGGTCCACCTGGTCTCCACCGTCCGCGGCGAGCTGCGTGACGGCACCGGCTGGCCCGAACTGCTCGCCGCGGCCTTCCCGCCCGGCTCGGTCACCGGCGCCCCCAAGTCGAGCGCGCTGAGGATCATCGAGGCGCTGGAGACGGCACCCCGTGGCCCGTACTGCGGCGGCATCGGCTGGGTCGACGCCGACCGGGGTGCCGGCGAGCTGGCCGTGGGCATCCGGACGTTCTGGATCGACCGGTCCTCCGAGGGTGCCGCGATGCTCCGCTTCGGCACCGGCGCCGGCATCACCTGGGGATCCGATCCCGAGGGGGAGTGGCGCGAGACCGAGCTGAAGGCGTCCCGGCTGCTCGCGGTAGCGTCGGGGACGTACGAGGTGAGTGGAGGGGCTCTGTCATGAGGATCTGGCTGGACGGCACGCTGCAGGACCTGGAGTCGGCCCGGGTCTCCGTCTTCGACCACGGGCTGACCGTCGGAGACGGCATCTTCGAGACGGTGAAGGCGGTGGACGGGCAGCCCTTCGCGCTCACCCGCCACCTCGACCGGCTGACCCGCTCGGCCCGCGGCCTGGGCCTGCCCGACCCCGACCACGCCGAGGTCCGCCGCGCCTGCGCGGCCGTCCTGGAGGCCAACCCGATGCCGCTGGGCCGGCTGCGCATCACCTACACCGGCGGCCACGGCCCCCTCGGCTCCGACCGCGGCGAGCACGGCCCGACCCTGGTGGTCGCGCTCGGCGAGACCACGCGCCGCCCCGACTCCACGGCCGTGATCACGGTCCCCTGGACCCGCAACGAGCGCGGCGCACTCACCGGCCTGAAGACCACCTCGTACGCCGAGAACGTCGTCGCTCTCGCCCGCGCCCACCAACACGGCGCCTCCGAGGCGCTGTTCGGCAACACGGTCGGACAGCTCTGCGAGGGCACCGGGTCGAACGTCTTCGTGGTCCTGGACGGCGAGATCCACACCCCGCCGGTCGCCTCCGGCTGCCTGCCCGGCATCACCCGCGCCCTCGCCGTCGAGTGGACCGGCGCCAAGGAGACCGACCTGCCGCTGGACGTGCTGGAACGCGCCGAGGAGGTCTTCCTCACGTCCACCCTCAGGGACGTCCAGGCCGTGCACCGCGTCGACGACCGGGAACTGCCCGGTGCGCCGGGCCCGGTCACCGCGAAGGCGATGCGGATCTTCGAGGACCGGGCCGGGGAGGACCTGGATCCCTGACAGAAGCCGGAAATTCGGCTGCCCCGGGGCTCCGGAGCGGGTAGAAAACCCGTGATGACGACGACCCTGCGGCCGACCGAGCCGCTCCAGCACAACACCGACGGGACGTGTTCCCGCCGCTACCAGGTGTGCGTGAACAGCCGCCCGGTCGGCTCGATGCATCTCGGGACGTCAGCCGCCTTCGGTGACCGGATGGCCCGGATCATGGACCTGCGCATCGACGAGCCGGACCGCCGTCGCGGCCGGGGCACGGTGGCCGTGCTCGCCGCCGAGGAGGTGGCGCGCAGCTGGGGCTGCCAGCAGATCGAGACAGGCGTAGACGGGGCCGCCGGGGCCGCCGGGGCCGCGCTGCGGCTCTTCGAGGCGCTCGGCTATGTCCATCGCAGCCGCGGCATGGAGAAGCCGCTCGGCGAGGTCCCGCCCGAACTGCCCGTCGGCAGCCTGGAGCGCCCCATGGGCGCGGCCGAGTTCGAGGCGTGGCTCGCATACGAGTCGGAGGGCTACGCACGCGTCTGGATCGAGCGGGGCGTGCCCGAGGCCGAGGCGTACGCCAAGTCGCGCCACGACCACGAGACCCTGCTGCCGCACGGGCTCGCCACCGAGGACATGCTGTTCAGCGTGCTCGAGCACGAGGGTGTGCGGGTGGGCACGTTGTGGGTGTCCCTGCAGGACGGCAAGGCCTTCGTCTTCGACGTGGAGGCCGACGGGGCGCACCGCGGCCGAGGCCACGGCCGTACGCTCATGCTGCTGGCGGAGCGGCAGGCGATCGCCGCCGGCCGCCGCACCCTCGGCCTCAACGTCTTCGCGGGCAACACCCCGGCCGAGCGGCTGTACGAGTCGCTCGGCTACGAGACGACGCGGTACTCCCTGTACAAGGACCTTCTGTAGCGAATTCCTCCTGCGGCCGCTCAGGCCTGCGGTCGGGCCAGCAGCCGGTCCGCGATCTCCTCGATGCGCTCGCGCAGCCCCTCCTGGCTCTTGCCGCCGTCGAGGCGCTCGCCGCCGATGACATAGGTCGGCGTGCCGGTGACGCCGATCGCCTTGCCCTCGGCCTGGTCGGCGTCGACGATCAGGATGTGCCGCCCGTCGATCAGTGCGGTGTCGAACTCCTCGGCGTCCAGCCCCAGTTCGCGGGCGACCTCGACCAGGAAGGGCTCTCCCTCGCGGTCCAGCTCCTCGACCCGGCCGAGTACCGCCTCGACGTAGGCCCAGCCCTGCCCCTGCTCCAGCGCCTCCTCGGCGGCCTGGGCGGCGGCGAAGGCGTGCTTGTGCTTCTCCAGCGGGAAGTGCCGCAGCCGCAGCTCCAGCCGGTCGCCGTAACGGGCGCGCAGGGCGCGGAGGTCGTCCAGGGCGCTGCGGCAGTCGGGACACTGGAGTTCGCACCAGACGTCGAGGACGGGCGCTTCGGTGCGTGCGGGGGAGGAGTCGCTCATGCGCACCAGTCTTCCAGGCCGGACCCCGGGTACCGAATCGGACGGTAGGCGTCCACCGGCACCTCGGGAGGAGGCGACCCGGAGATCTCCCTGATGTCGGGCCGGAGCATGGCATCGCGGGGACCGGGCGGTGCAGGATGGAAGGGACGAAGCGCACCCCGCGCCCCGCCGTGCCCCATCGAGCCCGCCAGGAGGACCGGATGATTGCCGAGACCGTGTGTTCCGCCGTCTCCGCGGCCGGCCTCGGCGTCGCCGCGGTCACCGCCTACCGCAAGCGTTTCCTGGCCGCCGCGCGCATCACCGCCTACGCGCTCGTCCCGATCGGCCTGGTGATGACGGGCGTCGTCGGCTGGCTGGCCGACACTGCGTTCAGCCCGACGGCCTGGGCCGGCTTCGGTGTGCTGGGCGCTGCCTGGGCACTGTTCGCGACGACACGGGCCGTGGAGCGCAGGCGCGGAGGCACCCGCGCGGAGCGCAGGGCGGCTCGGGCCGCCGGACGCGACGCGGTGGCCCCTTCCGCCTCGGCCCCCTCGCTGGGCCCGGCGGCCCGGCCTGCAGCTCGCCCCGCGGGCGCGCCGCCCGCCAGCACCTCCGCCGACGACTTCAGCGACATCGAGGCCATCCTGAAGAAGCACGGCATATGACCTGAAACCGTTCATAACCGGAAGCAAGTCGAACGGACCGGTACGGAAATCGGTGAAGTACCGCACTTGAAGCCGTGGTGATCGCCAAGGGGGCATCCCCTGGGTCATCATCACCGCGAGATGCTGGACACGAGACAGAGCGAGGCCGCGCCGCCGAAGGACGAGCCGCGCGGATGCCTCTTCGCCCTTTCCCAGCCACCGCTGATGATCTTCCTTGCGGTGATCGGGTGTCTGCTCCTCATGGCTGCGCTGCACGACCTGCTGTTGCTGTGAGCCGTACACGTCCGTCCCGGCGTCACCCGCCGGGACCGGCGTCGACGAGGTGTGTCCCCGGGGGTCAGCCCGCCGCTTCCTTTCGCCGGGCCCGGTAGGCGGCCACATGCAGCCGGTTCCCGCAGGTGCGGCTGTCGCAGTAGCGGCGCGAGCGGTTGCGGGAGAGATCCACGAAGGCACGCCGGCAGTCTGGCGCCTCGCAGCGCCGCAGCCGCTCCTGCTCCCCGGCCACCACGAAGAAGGCGAGCGCCATCCCGCAGTCGGCCGCCAGGTGGTCGGCCACGGAGGCGCCGGGGGCGAAGTAGTGCACGTGCCAGTCGTAGTCGTCGTGGTCCGTCAGCCGAGGGGTGGTGCCGGCCGCTGCGACCAGCTCGTTGATCATCCCCGCGGCGGACCGGGCGTCCGGAGCCGCGAAGATCCCCGCGAACCTGCCCCGGACCTTGCGCACCGCCGACAGGTCGAACTCCGACAGCACCCCGACATCGCTGATCGCGTGACTGCGCACGAAGTCAGCGAGAGCCGCGACGTCCGACAGCCCGTCCGCCGCCGAGTCGTCCTCCGGCGCGGTGTTCACCAGATCCACCACGGTGTCTAGGGCACACCGGGTGTCGTGGGTGATCAGCACGTTTCGCTCCCTGGCCTGAGGGTCGGGCGGGCGCCCGCCGATGCTGGCCGATGGTAGCGACAACCGCGCCCACCGCACCGGGGGCCGCCCACCGGCGATTGCCCGGTAGAACGCCTCCGTGCCCTCGGCGGTTCCCGACTGCGTCCCGTGCCTGCACGATATGCCTCGATGTGGCCGGAAAACAGGCCGACGCCGCCCCGTGAGCACTCACGGTGACGGCGTCGGCCTGTGCCGTATGCGGTTGTCTTGGCCCGAGCCGTCTCCCCGAGTGGACGGCGCCGGGCGGCTTTGAGGTGGCCGCGGCCTAGCTCTCCGCCAGGATGTGCGAGAGCTCCTGATCCAGATCGAAGTGCCGGTGTTCCGTGCCGGGCGGCACGGCGGCGTCGGTTCGCTTCAGGAAGGACTCCAGGGCCCGTGCCGGGGCTTCCAGCAGGGCTTCCCCTTCCGGAGAGCTCAGGGCGATGCAGACGACGCCCTGACCGTGACTGCGGGACGGCCAGACGCGGACGTCGCCGGTGCCGGTGGGCCGGTGAAGCCCCTCGGCGAGGAGGTCGCGGGCGAACACCCACTCGACGGTCTCCTCGGCTCCGGTGTGGAAGGTGGCGTGCACGGCGTAGGGGTCGGCCGTGTCGTACCGCAGGCCTGCGGGGACAGGCAGGGATGACTCGCTCGACACAACGAGGCGCAGGTGCAGCTCGCAGCTGACCGTGGTGTTCATAAGCGCCAGGGCCTTTCGCTCAGTGTGCGCTCGGGGATTCGCACGTCGGCGAAATCGACATGCCACCTACGGTGCCGTTGTAAACCCCTCTGAGGGTTTTGCGTGTCTTTACGTAACTCTTCCGGCCGAGAACTCGTACGAGACCTACGACCATTCCGGTGACTGGATTCACTCCGGTAGGGTTTGTCTGTATGAATACGGGGAGTGACGAGCCGGGCGAGGTCGCCGTGGCGGCGGACAACACGGACAAGGCTGACAAGGCGGACGTGCCGGCGGGCGCGGAGCAGTCCGAGCAGGGGCTGGGATCCCGGGCGCCGGCCTTCATCAAGGCCCGCCGGGTCCTGCACCTGAGCTGGCAGGTCGGCATCTTCGTGGTCGGCCTCGCGGTCGTGGTGGTGGGCATCGTCATGCTGCCGCTCCCCGGCCCGGGCTGGGTGGTGATCTTCGCGGGCATGGCGATCTGGGCGACCGAGTTCGTCTGGGCCCAGCTCGTGCTGCGCTGGACGAAACGCAAGGTCACCGAGGCGGCCCAGAAGGCCCTCGACCCCAGGGTGCGGCGCCGGAACATCACGCTGACGGTGATCGGCCTGGTGATCGTGGGCGCGCTGGTCGGGGTCTACCTGTGGAAGTTCGGCATCGTGATGCCGTGGAAGATCAAGGACCAGTGATCGCGGACCCGGGCGTGGTCGGAGGCACCCCCTGACATGGGGTAATGTTCTTCCTGCGCCCGGGCGATTAGCTCAGTGGGAGAGCGCTTCGTTCACACCGAAGAGGTCACTGGTTCGAACCCAGTATCGCCCACCCGGAACCGACGGCCCACCTGCGAACAGCAGGTGGGCCGTCGTCGTGTGCGCGCTCCCCAAAGGTTTCCGTGGGCGTTACGCCGTCCGGTTGATCATCGTTCCGACTTCACTCTGTCACCCAGTCGGTCCGCAGGGTCGGATCCCGGACGATCCGGAGCACTGAGGCGGGCTGTCGGGCGACGCTCGACCCGGCTGATCCCGAGGCCGTGCAGCGGAGCACCGACCGGGCCGGCCTGCGGAGCCGTGGGGACACCTGCATCCGGATCCGGCAGTCCAGGCCCGGGCCGTGAGCAGGGATCTGGAGCCGCTGCGGTTCGAAGAGCGGATCTGCCCGGCCGCGGTACCCGCCGCCCGGTACGTCGCCACGATCCTCCCCGGCCCTCGCACGGCGGCCGTGGGCTCGTGCCCGCGCACCGGCGACACCTTCCGACTGCATCCCCCCCGGGGAGAGCCGCTGAGTCGGCTGGATGCCCTCCTCGCCGCGCGGCCGAGAACGTCGAGGCCGCCGAGATTCGGGTGGCTGGCCACCCCGGACGAGGAGGCCCTGCTTGCGTCTCGCCCGGCGTTCTGCCAGGCCGTGGCCGCACTCCTGCGCGACGACGACCCCGAGGTGTCCACCGACGTGTTTCCGGCCGGCCTGCCGGGCCCCGCCGCCCCGCTCCGGACGGCTGTGGCCACTTCGTCCAGTGGGAGCACTCCGCGGAGGCCACGACTTCCTGGCGACCGGCTTCCCCGCCCGCCTGGCAGCCACCCCTGACCTGTGCAATCGCCCCGCCCAGGGGCCCTCACGGCCCGGCCGGCCGCGCCGCGCCCCGCCCCCCGTCCCGAAGAAAATCCTGTCCGAATCATTGACGCACCTCCGGCCCCTCCGTAACTTGTGCCAGCAAGCGCTTACTTGAAACGATTCATGGCGGCGGCGACGACGCTGCGGGGAGGGGCCCGACTGTGGGAACCAGCAGGAATCTTGAGAGGCGTACGATCCTGAAGGCGGCCGGGGCCTCGGCCGCCGCGCTCGGGCTCGCCGCGACGACCGGGTGCGGTGGCGAAAGCGGTTCCGGGAACGGGACGGTGACGATCCGTTACTCGTGGTGGGGTGCCGAGGAGCGGGCCAAGAAGATCAACCAGACGATCGCGCTCTTCGAGAAGAAGTACCCGAAGATCAAGGTCAAGACCGACTTTCAGACGTACCAGTCGTTCTGGGAGAAGTTCCAGACGCAGGCGGCCGGCGGAAATCCCCCGGACGTTTTCCAGAACGCCGTCACATTTCTTCGGAAGTACGACAAGCGCGGAATTCTTCTGGATCTCGAGTCGCAGGTGCAGGCGGGCAATCTGAGCCTGGATCACTTCCGCGCGGGTGTCACGAAGGTCGGCGAGGTCGACGGCAAGCAGCTCGGCGTTCCCGTCGGCTCCAACACCATGGCGCTCGTCATCGACAAGAAGGTCTTCCGGGAAGCGGGCGTCGAGCCGCAGCCGGGCTGGACCTGGGACGAGTACTTCAAGGCCCTGAAGACCGTCCACGACAAGACGAAGGTGGCCGGGGACACCGGGTACTTCGCCATCATGTACCTGTACGACCTCTACCTCCGCCAGAACGGGAAGGCCTTCTTCACCAAGGACGGACTCGGTTTCGACAAGACCGACCTGACGGAGTGGTGGACGGACGGCTACAACCGCGTCAAGGCCGGCATCGTCACCGACCCGAAGGTCGTCCAGCAGGACATGCCCAAGTCCTCCCTCTCCGCTGGCCACGGCGCCTCGGAGTTCACCTGGGACAACTTCACCGTCCGCTACTCCGCGGAAGGCGACAGCTCCTACGGCCTCGCCCCGATCCCCACCACCGACGGCAAGAACACCGGTCAGTACCTCGCATCCCTGATGCTCAGCGCCTCCGCCCGCACCGCCCACCCCAAGGAGGTCGCCCAGTTCATCGACTTCATGGTCCACGACCCCGAGGTCGGCAAGATCATGGGCTACGACCGGGGCATCCTCGCGAGCACCGAGCAGTACGAGGCGTTCAGGCCGACCGACGCGGTGAACAAGGAGATCGCGCAGTACGAGGAGGACATCGCCAAGTCCGGCGTCCTCGGCACGATCACCCCGCACCCCTCCGGCGCCGACACCGTCGAGGCCGCCTTCCTGCGCCTCGGCGGCGACCTCGGACAGGGAAAGACCAAGGTCGCGGATGCGGTGAAGCAGTTCTTCACCGAGTCCGAGGCAGCCTTCCAGGCCTGATGGGACGTGCCGTGACGCTCGTCAAGGACTCCGCGCCCGCCACCCGCAAGGCGCGCCCGGCCGCCCGCACCACCGCGCGGCGGCCGGGCCGCCGCCGGGAGAACCTCGCCGGCTACCTCTTCATGTCCCCGTGGATCGCCGGCTTCCTGCTGCTGACCGCGGGCCCGATGGTCGCCTCGCTGTACTTCGCGTTCACCGACTACAACCTCTTCAACACCCCGAAGTGGGTCGGGTTCGCCAACTTCACCAAGATGCTCGACGACCCGCGCTGGCAGAAGTCGGTGGAGGTGACGGCCAAGTACGTCGTCATCGGCACTCCGCTGAAGCTGCTGCTCGCCCTCGGAGTCGCCCTGCTCCTCGCGCAGAGCCGCCGCGGCCAGTCCTTCTACCGGGCCGCCTTCTACGCGCCCTCGCTCATCGGCGCGAGCGTCTCGGTCGGCTTCGTCTGGCGTTCGCTCTTCTCCGACGGCGCCGTCGTGGACCGTACCCAGACCTTCCTCGGCTTCCATGTCGGCGGCTGGGTCGGCAACGCGGACTGGGTGCTGTACTGCCTGGTCGCGCTGACCGTCTGGCAGTTCGGGGCCCCCATGGTCATCTTCCTGGCCGGGCTCAAGCAGGTGCCCAGGGAGCTGTACGAGGCCGCCGAGATGGACGGGGCGGGACCGTTGCGGAAGTTCTGGAACATCACCCTGCCGATGATCTCCCCGGTGCTGTTCTTCAACGTGCTCCTGGAGACCATCCACTCGTTCCAGATCTTCGGCTCGGCCTACGTCGTCTCCAACACCTACTGCGGACCGGCCGACGCCACGCTCGTCTACACCTGTTACCTGTACCAGCAGGGATTCAAGAACGCCCAGATGGGCTTCGCCGCCGCGATGGCCTGGATGCTGCTGCTCGCAGTGGCCCTGGTGACGGCCGTCCTCTTCTGGTCCCAGAAGAAGTGGGTGCACTACGAGGAGGACGCCCGATGAACGCGGTCGGCCGCAAGCGCGCCGGTTCCCTCGCCTGGCACCTCGGCGCCCTGCTGATCCTCGCGGTCATCCTCTACCCGGTGGTCTGGGTGATCGGCGCCTCGTTCAAGCCCAGCAAGGACATCATCAACAGCCTCACGGTGTTCCCGTCCCATCCGATCCTGTCCAACTTCAAGGGCCTGGCCGACGGCATCGCGGACATCGGGATCTGGACCTTCTTCCAGAACTCCCTCTTCTACGCCGTCGGTGCCGTCGTCGGCGTGCTCATCTCCTGCTCGCTCACCGCCTACGCCTTCGCCCGCATCCGGTTCGCCGGCCGCGACCTGCTCTTCTCCCTGATGATCGGCACCCTGCTGCTGCCGTACCACGTGCTGCTGATCCCGCAGTACGTGATGTTCCAGAAGCTGGGCTGGATCAACACCTACACCCCGCTGCTGATCGGCAAGTACCTCGCGACCGAGGCCTTCTTCGTCTTCCTGATGGTGCAGTTCATGCGCAACCTGCCCCGCGAGCTGGACGAGGCCGCCCGGCTCGACGGCTGCGGCCACCTGCGCATCTACTGGTCGATCGTGCTGCCGTTGTGCCGGCCCGCGCTGATCACCAGTGCGATCTTCACCTTCATCAACGCCTGGAACGACTTCATGGGCCCGCTGATCTACCTCAACGAACCCGGCAAGTACACCGTCTCCCTCGGCCTGATGATGTTCCGCGACTCCGACGGCGTGGCCGCCAACTACGGCGGCATGATCGCCATGTCCCTGGTCGCGCTGCTGCCGGTGCTGCTGTTCTTCCTCGCCTTCCAGCGGTACCTGATCGACGGCATGGCGACCTCCGGACTGAAGGGCTGAGGCAGCCACCATGGCGGAAGCACGTGTGAAGCCGCGCAGGGAGTCCGTGGTCGCGGAGAGGTTCGGGGTCTTCGCCGAGTGTCTGCTCACCGGTGTGTGGATCGCGGTGGCCTCCCTCGGAGTCGTCACCTACCCGGCAGCCTTCGCCGCCGGTGCCCGGCATCTGCGCCGTTGTACGGCGTATGAGGGCGGCGGCCGGCGGGAGTTCGCCGCCGACTTCCGGAGCGCGCTGCGCGGTGGCTGGGCCGTCGGGGCCGTCGGGTGGGTCGCGGTGGCGCTCGGCTGGGTGGACGTCCAGGCCGTGCGCGCGGGGCTGCCCGGCGGGCCGCTCGTCGGTGCCGGGGGTCTGTTCGCGCTGCTCGGCCTCGCCGTGGCCGCGCTGCGCGCGGCGGCCGTGTGGACTCCGGGCAGCCGCTGGCGCGCCCTGCTCGCCGACGCGGGCCGCCGTACGGTCCTCGACCCCGCCGGATCCTTCCTGCTCGTCGGCGGAGCGGTCCTGACCTGCTGTTCCGCTCTGCTCATCGCACCGCTGGCGGTCCCTGTGCTCGGGGCCGTCGCGGCGGCGGCCGTCGCCGTGGAGGAGCGGTACCGGCGCCGCTGAGCCCGCGGTGCTCTCGATCAAGGTCGGTGCCCCCGGCGCCGTACCCGTATCTGTCATGCCCCTGATCAGTTCGCATGTGCCCGCACGGAAGGAAAGACCATGTCTCCCATTCCCCGCAGGTCCCTCCTGAAGGCGGCCGCCGTCGCCGGAGCCGCCGCCCAGTTCAGCTGGGCACTGGGGGCGAGCGACGCGCAGGCCGCGCCCGCGGCAGCGGCCGACGGCGCCGACCCGGTCACCCTGGACTGGCTGGAGGACGGCGGCCTCGGCGCCGCGCCCGGCTCCACCGTCGGCGTGCCCTGGCCGATGGGCGCCTACCAGGAGGACCAGAGCTTCGCGCTCACGGACGCCGACGGCAAGGACGTCCCCGTACAGACCTGGCCGCTCGCCCACTGGCCCGACGGCTCCCTCAAGTGGACCGCGCACGCGGTCAGTTCGGGCTCCGGCAAGCTCACCCTCACGGCCGGCACCCCCAAGGCCCCCGACCGGAAGGTCACCGTCGACAGGAGCGGCGGCACCATCGACGTCTCCACCGGTGTCATCACCGCGAAGATCGGGAAGAACGGCTCGACCCTCATCAGGTCGGTCACCCGGGGATCGACCGAGATCGCCAGGAACGGGCGGCTCGTGCTCGTCCGGCAGCCCGAGGCCGAGGACGAGGACCAGGGCACGGTCAGGACGGAGCGCTTCGACGGCGCGATCGACGACGTCACCGTCGAACAGGACGGCCCGGTCCGCGCGGTGGTCCGCATCGACGGCAAGCACCGCAAGGGAGACCGCAGTTGGCTTCCCTTCTCGATCCGGCTGTACTTCTACGCCGGTTCCGAGTCCTTCCGCATGGTGCACACCATCACCTACGACGGCACGCTGGAGCCCGGCAAGGCCGGCGGCGACTTCATCCGCGGGCTCGGCGTACGGTTCGCCGTGCCGATGCGGGACGCGGCCTACGACCGGCACATCCGCATCGGCGGCGAGGGCACCGGCCTGCTGCGGGAGGCCGTACAGGGCATCACCGGACTGCGCCGCGACCCCGGCGCCGCCGTCCAGGCCGCCCAGTACGCGGGCCGGAAGCTGCCCGACCCGTCCACCTGGGACCAGCGTGTCACCACCCGCCTGCAGTACATCCCGCACTGGGGCGACTACACGCTCTCCCAGCTCTCCGCCGACGGCTTCACCCTGCGCAAGCGCACCAAGAAGGGCTACGGCTGGATCACCGCCGGCGGCGGCGGGCGGGCCTCCGGCTTCGGCTACGTCGGCGGCGCCAGCGGCGGATTCTCCTTCGGCCTCAGGGACTTCTGGGAGAAGTTCCCGGCCCAGCTCGACATCCGCGACGCCCACACCGACGAGGCCACCGTCACCCTCTGGCTCTGGTCGCCCGAGGCGCAGCCCATGGACCTGCGCTTCTACCACGACGGCATGGGCCAGGACACCTACGCCGAGCAGCTCGAAGGCCTCAACATCACCTACGAGGACTACGAGCCGGAGTTCGGCACCCCCTACGGCATCGCCCGCACCTCCGAACTCCTCTTCTGGGCCAACGAGTCGACGCCCGCGGCCGAGACCCTCGCCGACCAGGTGACGGCCGTACGCACACTGCCGCAGCTCGCCGCCCCGCCCAAGCAGCTCATCAAGGCCAAGGTCTTCGGCCCCGGCCTCTACTCCGAGCCGGACCGCTCCACCGCCGCCAAGGCGAAGATCGAGGACCACCTCGACTTCCTCTTCACCTACTACAAGGACCAGGTGGAGATGCGCCGTTGGTACGGCTTCTGGGACTACGGCGACATCATGCACACCTACGACTCGGCCCGGCACGTGTGGCGGTACGACATCGGCGGCTATGCCTGGGACAACTCCGAGCTCTCGCCCGACCTGTGGCTCTGGTACGCGTACCTGAGAAGCGGCCGCTCCGACATCTTCCGCTTCGCCGAGGCGATGACCCGGCACACCGGCGAGGTCGACGTCTACCACCTCGGCAAGTGGGCGGGCCTCGGCACCCGGCACGGGGTCCAGCACTTCGCCGACAGCGCCAAACAGCAGCGCATCGCCAACACCACCTACCGGCGCTTCTACTACTTCCTCACCGCCGACGAACGCGTCGGCGACCTCATGCGCGCCAACGTCGACTCCGACGAGACGTTCCTCGTCCTCGACCCGCAGCGCAAGGTCCGCACCGACCCGTACACCCCCGACCCGCACGCCCTCTCGATCGGTTTCGGCACCGACTGGAGCGGACTGGTGTCGGCGTGGCTGACCGAGTGGGAGCGCAAGGGCCCCAAGTGGGAGAAGGCCAGGGCGCGGGTCCTGTCCACCATGGAGACCATCGCCGCCCAGCCCAACGGCTTCGTCCAGGGCAGCGGCCTGTACGACATCGACACCGGCAGGTTCGCCGTCGCCGACAAGCCGGTCGTGGCGGTCTCCCACCTCTCGGCCGTATTCGGCCTGGGCGAGCTGTGCGCCGAGCTGATCCACCTGGTCGACCTGCCGAAGTTCAAGGAGGCCTACCTCGACTACTGCCGCTACTTCAACGCCACCAAGGCCGAACAGGCGGCCCGTTACGGCAGCAACTTCGGCACCCTGCTGCTCTTCCAGGGCCACTCGCGCCTGGATGCCTACGCCGCCGTACAGACCGGTGACGCGACACTCGCCGAGCGCGCCTGGACCAAGTTCTACAGCTCCGACGGCTACACCGAGTCCTCGCCGTGGAAGACCGAGAAGCTGACCGGACCGGCCACCCTGGTCGCCGGGAGCGAGGCGAGCTGGGTGTCGACCAACGACACCGCGCTGTACGGCCTCGCGGCCATCGAGAACCTGGCCCTGCTCGGCGACCGGATGCCCGGCTGACGGCGTTGGGGGAGCGCCGTCGCACGGGCGGCGGCGCTCGTCCCCCGAGTGTGGTTCGCGTCATGGGGCGGCGCATGAGTACGCGTACTCAGATCAAGGCGCCCACCAGGGCAGACTCTGCCCATGGACTGGTCCCGCTACCGCTTTCGCAGCCTGTGGTCCCTGCCCGCCCCGCCGGCCGCCGTGTACGCCGTGCTGGAGCGGCCCGAGGGCTATCCCGACTGGTGGCCGCAGGTAAGGGCGGTGACCCGGCTCGACGACAGCACCGGCGTCATCACCGTCCGCTCCCTGCTGCCGTACGCCATGACCTTCACCGCCCGCGAGACACGCCGCGACCCGTCCGCGGGTGTCCTGGAGATCGCCGTGTCCGGAGACATCGAGGGCTGGGCCCGCTGGAGGGTCACGGCCGACGGTGCGGGCACGCTGGCCCGCTACGACCAGGTCGTCGACGTCACCAAGCCCCTGCTCAGACGGCTGGCCGTGCCGGGACGCCCCGTCTTCCGCCTCAACCATCGGCTGATGATGGCGGCCGGGCGGCGCGGACTGCTGCGTCACCTGGAAGCGGTTTGAAGTAACACCGCAGGGACCTGTATTGTTCAGTGCGTTCCCGGGCGATTAGCTCAGTGGGAGAGCGCTTCGTTCACACCGAAGAGGTCACTGGTTCGAACCCAGTATCGCCCACCGGGAAAGAGCCGGTCCGCACAGCGGACCGGCTCTTTTGACGTCAGGGGGGCGTCGTGGGTACGGAACAGGGCAAGGAAGGACCGAGAGTTGACGCGCGACTGCGTCAGCGCCGGACCCGCAGCCTGATCGGCATCTTCTTCCTCACGCTGCTGCTGGGCGGTCTCGTGGCGCTGGCACGGGTCGGCGGCAACAGCGAACGTGTCACCACCATGTGGGTCGGCGCGCGGATCTCCGCCGACGGCAGCGCCCGCATCACCGAGGTCGTCGACTACGACTTCGGATACCCCGACACCGAACGGCACGGCATCTACCGCGACCTGCCCGACCTGCCCTACGACGAGGACGAAGCCGACGTCGCCGTCACCCTGGACGGCCACCGCGTCCCCTGGGAACTCACGGTCGGCGACTACTACCTCGAACCCAACGGCCACCGGGAGATCGCCACCCGCATCAAGGTGGGCGACCCCGACCGGGCCGTCACCGGCGTGCACCGGTACCGCATCCGGTACACCCTCCGGGACGTCGTGAAGAAGGGCCGGCTCGCCTGGGACGCGGTGGGCACCGGCTGGACCGTCGACCGCTCCCGCGTCGAGATCCACGCCGTCGCCCCCTACGGCCTCACCGGTCCGCGCTGTGTCCAGGGCACCGACGGATCCCGGAAGAAGTGCACCGCAGAGCAGACCGATCCGGGCAGCCTCACCGTGAGGGTCGACCGGCTCCGGGGGAAGCAAGGGCTCACTCTCTACGCCACCCGCGGCGGTGCCACCAGCCCGGCGGCCCTGCCCGCGCCGCCCGGCGGCGAGGCCGTCGGAACCACCGTCACCCATCCACTGCGGATCGCCCTCTGCTCCGTCGCGCTCGCCCTCGCCGTGGCCCTGGTGACGATCGGACTGCTGCGGCTCGCCGGCCGCGACCGGCCCGCACCGGCGGGGGCCGACGGGAGCCCGGGCACGCCCGCGCCGAGCCTCCTGCCCCCGCAGGACCTGAGCCCGGCCCAGGGCGGGATCCTGGCCGCCGAGCAGGTCGAACCCGCGCACCAGGCCGCCTGGCTGCTCGGCCTCGCCGCCGACGGCCACCTCACCCTCGGGGGCGCCGAGCACGCCCCGACCCTGCGGCGCCCCAACCGTGGTGCGGGGGCGGACGACCCGGTCACCGGGGAGGTCCTGCGCTACATGTTCGCGGGCCGCGCGGAGATCACCCTGGGCCAGTACGACTCGTCCTTCGAGACGGGCTGGCGGGCGCTCGCCCGGCACCTGACGCAATGGCAGGCCGACTCCGGCCTGTGGGACCCGGCCGCCGTACGCCGCGCCCGCCTCGCCCGGCCCGTGGGCATCGCCGCCACCGTGCTCGGTCTGCTCGCCGGCGCGGTGGGCGCCGCACTGGGCGGCGGCCGCCACGCGGTCGGAGGGCCGCTGCTCGGCGCCGGCGTGATCGTCTTCGGTGTCGGCCTCGCGCTGTGGCGGCGCGGCTGGGAACTGCACCGGCGTACGCCCGAGGGCAGCGCCCAGCTGCTGCGGGTCGAGGCGTTCCGACGCTGTCTCGCGGACCCTTCGGCGTTTGCCGACACGGAACCGCTCGACGACGACCAGGTACGGCTCTGCACGGCGTGGGCCGTCGCACTCGGCCTGGGCGACACCTGGCGGCACGCCGTCGAGTCGTCCGCCGTGTCCACCCGGCGGCGCGCCTCGCCGGCCGTGCGGTTCGGTCCCGCGCTGGCCCTCGGCATCGTCGTCACCGCCGCGATGTCCTCCAGGGCACCCTCCTCCAGCGGCTCCGGAAGTTCCGGTGGCAGCGGCGGCGGCTCCTCCGGTGGCGTCGGCGGGGGAGCGGGCGGCGGTGGCGGAGGCTCCTGGTGAACTCCCGTACCCGCCAAGCCCCTACGCCGCCGCCGGCAGCTCCGGCCTGAGCGGCCAGTCCGTGCTCACCGTCTCCTCCGAGCCGCTGCGCGCGAACCACGCCTGAAGACCGCGGGCCTGCGCCGCGTGCCAGGTGGCCTGGAGCGTGTGCAGCTCGGCAGGGCTCAGCCGCTCCAGCCGGGTCGCGAAACGGCGGCCCACGGCGCGTACGACGTCCAGTGCGGCCATCGCGTCCGCCGCCGCGTCGTGCGCGCCCTCCAGGGTCACGCCGTAGTGCGCGCACAGGTCGGTCAGCGTGCGCCGGCCCTTGCGGTAGCGGTCCAGGTGCTTGTCCAGGACCCGGGGATCCAGCACGTGCAGCGGGCTCGTCTCGAACCAGCGGTCCAGTGACGAGGCGCGGTGCCGGCGCAACTCCCGGTCCAGCAGCGTGAGATCGAACGGCGCGTTCATCACCACCAGCGGACGGCCCATCGCCGCGTGCTCGGCCAGCTGCTCGGCTATCTCGAACATCACCGGCGCCGGCCAGCGGCCGTTGTGCTGCAGATGTTCGTCCGTCAGACCGTGCACCGCCGTCGCCCCCTCCGGCACCGGCACACCCGGGTTCACCAGCCACCGGATGATCCGGGGCCGGGTACCCGGCGCGTCCTGGACGACGACGGCGGCCGACACGATCCGGTCGGTCTCCACGTCGACGCCCGTCGTCTCCGTGTCGAAGGCGGCCAGCGCCCCCTCGTACCAGCACGTCATCCCAACCCAACTCCTCGTTCACCCACGGCAGATGAAGTTCCGTCTTCTGCCCGTTTGGTGATACCCGGGCCGTTTGCGCCGTACGCCGCGAGGACACAACAGGAGTGCGGGTCTTTGCAGTTCAGCAGCCCGCAGCGGGGAAACTCTTGGCTTGGAAGGCTGTTGGTCATGGCCATAGCGCAGCCCGAGCGGGGCGGGCTGCTGCCCGACCACTCGGGCACCGTCCGCGGCACGCTCGCCACCACCGCCTGCATGGAGACACTGCAGGTCGGCTATCTGCACGCGGTCGCCGCCGCGGCGGGCTGCTCGCTGTCCCAGCCCTTCCCGGACAACGGCATCGACTGGCACGTCAGCCACGGCGCACCCGGACACACCGTCGACGACGAGGTCACCATCAAGGTGCAGCTCAAGTGCACCTACCAGGTCCCGCCGAACCCGCCGGGCCGCTTCTTCTCCTTCACCCTCGACAACGACCACCTGCGCAAACTCGCCCGCACGCCCGTCTCGGTGCACAAGATCCTGGTCGTCATGCTGGTCCCGCGCTCCCAGGACGACTGGCTGCGCGCCAGCCACGACCGGCTCGACCTCAGGCACTGCTGCTACTGGGTCAACCTCGCCGGCCATCCGGTCACCGGCCGGCACCGGACCACCGTGCGGATACCGACCTCGCGCATCTTCGACGACCGTGCGCTGTGCGAGATCATGACGCGGGTCGGGACGGGAGGCAGGCCATGAGGATCCGCCCGTACGACGAGCCGGCCCGGCAGGTCCGGCCGCACCCCGACGACCTGGCCTGGACCCGGCCGCCCGACCCCGCCGAGGTCGACCCCGCCGTGCTCGGCGCCCTGCTGCGCCGGCACGGCTGGCAGCGGCGCGGGGGAGCGGCCGGGCGCTACGGCCGCTGGACCCCGCCCGGGCCGGGCAGCGGCGGGACCAGCCTGCTGGTGCCCGAGAGCCGGGCCTTCCCGGACAGCGACGACCTGCTCGGCGAGGCCCTCGACGCGCTCGCCCGCAGCGACACCCCCGCCGCGCGCGAGGTGCTGATCTCCCTCGCCGTGCCCAGCGACGAGATCCGCTGGTGGCGGGACACCCCGAGCGGGCCCGTCGGCGCCTCCCCCTGGGCGGCCGACGAGCGCCTGCGCACCGCGGCCCGCCAGATGCTCCTCGCGGCCGCGCTCGCCACGCGCGCGCGTGCCGGCTACTACGGCGCCCGGCACCGCCGGTCCGCCGCCGGCCTCCTGGAGAACGTCCTCGTCGGCCCCACCGCCGAGGGCCACCGGCTGACCGCCTTCGTGCCCGTGCCCACCGGCCGCTCGCTCGCCGTCCGCCTCCACCAGGCCCTGTACGCGGCCCGCGAGGCCATCGACTACCAGCGGGCCACCGGCGGCATGGACGCCTTCGACGGCGCGGTCGAGGCCGGCGTCAGCCGCGAGCTGACCGAGGCGCTCACCACGCTCGTCCGCGGCACCGAGGGCGCCCGCATCGCCATCGACTGGGCCCCCGGGGCCGGAGTGCCCGAGGGCTGCGCCGCCTCCGCCGAACCCGTCGAGTTCTCGCCCGGCGACCTGCCCGTGCTGAACGCGGCCGGCGCCCGCTACGTGCAGGGGGAACCCTCCGTGCCGGTCCGGATCACCGGCACGGTGGTCCGGCTGCGCCGCTCCGGGCCGCGCGGCGCGGGCACCGTACGGCTGCGGGTGCTCGCGGGCGCCGAGGTCCCGCACGTCCGGGTCACCCTGGCCGAGGAGGACTACCGCATCGCCGGCCACGCACATCTCGTCGGGCTCCCGGTGCGGGTGCACGGCCGCCTCGAGCGCCGGGGCGGCTTCCGCAGGCTCACCGGCGCCTGCGGGGTCGTCCCCGTGCAGGTGGACGACGCCGAGCGGGACCGGCTGATGAAGTCACTGCAGGGGACCGATGAAGAAGGGGCCTTCTTCGAGGAGGCGTGCGGGGAGGTGTACGGGGGCGAGGACTGAGGGTGACCGTTTAGCGGTCGGTGGTGTCGGGTCGGTACGATCCCTTGTGCGCGCGCTCCTGGTATGGCGCCGCACCCCACCTTCAGTCAGGAGAGACCGGTGTCAGACGTCCGTGTGATCATCCAACGCGATTCCGAGCGGGAAGAACGCGTGGTGACGACGGGCACTACGGCCGCCGACCTCTTCGCGGGCGAGCGGTCGATCATCGCCGCGCGCGTGGGCGGCGAGCTGAAGGACCTCGCGTACGAGCTGTCCGACGGTGACGAGGTCGAGGGCGTCGAGATCTCCTCCGAGGACGGCCTGAACATCCTGCGCCACTCCACCGCGCACGTCATGGCGCAGGCCGTGCAGGAGCTGTTCCCCGAGGCCAAGCTGGGCATCGGCCCGCCGGTCAAGGACGGCTTCTACTACGACTTCGACGTCGAGAAGCCGTTCACGCCCGAGGATCTCAAGGCCGTCGAGAAGAAGATGCAGGAGATCCAGAAGCGCGGCCAGCGCTTCGCCCGCCGCGTCGTCACCGACGAGGCCGCCCGCGAGGAGCTGGCGAACGAGCCGTACAAGCTGGAGCTGATCGGCCTCAAGGGCTCGGCGTCGCACGACGACGGCGCGGACGTCGAGGTCGGCGCCGGTGAGCTGACGATCTACGACAACCTGGACGCCAAGACCGGCGACCTGTGCTGGAAGGACCTCTGCCGGGGTCCCCACCTGCCGTCGACCCGCCTGATCCCGGCGTTCAAGCTGATGCGCAACGCGGCCGCCTACTGGCGCGGCAGCGAGAAGAACCCGATGCTCCAGCGCATCTACGGCACCGCCTGGCCGTCCAAGGACGAACTGAAGGCGTACCTCGACTTCCTCGCCGAGGCGGAGAAGCGTGACCACCGCAAGCTGGGCAACGAGCTCGACCTGTTCTCCATCCCCGAGCAGATCGGCTCCGGCCTCGCCGTCTTCCACCCCAAGGGCGGCATCGTCCGCCGCGTGATGGAGGACTACTCGCGCCGCCGTCACGAGGAGGAGGGCTACGAGTTCGTCTACACCCCGCACGCGACGAAGGGGAAGCTCTTCGAGACGTCCGGCCACCTGGACTGGTACGCCGAGGGCATGTACCCGCCCATGCAGCTCGACGAGGGCGTGGACTACTACCTCAAGCCCATGAACTGCCCGATGCACAACCTGATCTTCGACGCGCGCGGCCGCTCGTACCGCGAACTGCCGCTGCGCCTGTTCGAGTTCGGGACCGTGTACCGGTACGAGAAGTCGGGCGTGGTGCACGGCCTCACCCGTGCCCGCGGCTTCACCCAGGACGACGCGCACATCTACTGCACCCGTGAGCAGATGTCGGAGGAGCTCGACAAGACGCTCACCTTCGTCCTCGGCCTGCTGCGCGACTACGGCCTGACCGACTTCTACCTGGAGCTGTCCACCAAGGACCCGGAGAAGTTCGTCGGCTCCGACGAGGTCTGGGAGGAGGCGACCGAGACGCTGCGCCAGGTCGCCGAGAAGCAGGGCCTGCCCCTGGTCCCGGACCCGGGTGGCGCCGCCTTCTACGGCCCGAAGATCTCCGTCCAGGCCAAGGACGCGATCGGCCGCACCTGGCAGATGTCGACCATCCAGCTCGACTTCAACCTGCCCGAGCGCTTCGACCTGGAGTACACCGGCCCGGACGGCGCCAAGCAGCGCCCGGTGATGATCCACCGCGCACTCTTCGGCTCGATCGAGCGCTTCTTCGCGGTGCTCCTGGAGCACTACGCGGGCGCCTTCCCGGCGTGGCTCGCCCCGGTCCAGGCGATCGGCATCCCGATCGGCGACGGGCACGTCGAGTACCTGGAGAAGTTCGCCGCGGCGGCCCGGAAGAAGGGTCTGCGCGTCGAGGTGGACTCCTCCTCGGACCGCATGCAGAAGAAGATCCGCAACGCCCAGAAGCAGAAGGTGCCCTTCATGGTCATCGCGGGCGACGAGGACATGTCGAACGGCTCGGTGTCCTTCCGCTACCGCGACGGCTCGCAGGAGAACGGCATCCCGTTCGACGAGGCCATCGCGAAGATCGCGCAGGTCGTGGAGGAGCGGACCCAGGTCTGATCCGTACCGATCGTCAGGGCCCCCGGGGATCACCGCCTCGGGGGCCCTGCCTCGCCCTCGCGCGTGAAGGTCTGCATCACCCAGGACGAGAACGAACCGGTCACCGCGCCGAGCAGGCCCACTCCGCAGGCCATCATCCCGGTCGCGATCACCCGGCCGAGCGTGGTCACCGGGGTGATGTCGCCGTAGCCGACCGTGGAGAGGGTCGATGCGGCCCACCACACGGCGTCCCCGAAAGTCTTCATGGTGGCGCCGGGCGCCCCGCGTTCCTGCTGGTAGACCGCGAGCGCGCCGGAGAAGCCGAGCAGCAGGGTGGAGAGGCTCGCGTAGGCGCTCACGCGGGCGTACAGGGACAACCGGGGCTCGCCCTGTCGGCGCTGGATGGCGTCGTAGAGCGGAACGATCCGCAGCGGGCGCAACAGCGGCAGGGCGACCACGACCGTGAGCAGGAAGTGTGCGGTCGCGAAGCGCAGAAAGCGCAGCCCGCTGAGCCGCCAGCGCACCACGTAGTCCACGGCGAAGATCACCCAGAGGGCCAGCATCACGAGCGCGCACAGGCCGCGCCAGAAGGGCGCCAAGCCGGTCGCCAGGACGCGGATCGCGTAGGCCGTCAAGAAGACCAGTGAGGCCGCGAAGAGGGGAATCTCGGTGTGCTGCCCCCAACGGGCCTCGGGGCTGTCGTCGTCCACCGGCCAAGCTTGGCCGGTGAGTGCCCTCCTGCCGCCCCGGCGACACGCCGCGAACAGGCGAAGCCATATGCTGCCTTGCATGACGAGTGAGCCGGAGCAGCAGATCGGAGTGGGGACGCAGGACGCGTTCCAGCGCCTGTGGACGCCCCACCGGATGGCCTACATCCAGGGCGAGAACAAGCCGACCGGCCCGGGAGCCGGCGACGGCTGCCCCTTCTGCTCCATCCCGGCCAAGTCCGACGAGGACGGCCTGATCGTCCGCCGCGGCGAGCACGTGTACGCGGTACTCAACCTCTACCCGTACAACGGCGGCCACCTGATGACCGTGCCCTACCGGCACGTGGCCGACTACACCGACCTCACCGGGCCGGAGACCGCCGAGCTGGCCGAGCTGACCAAGCAGGCGATGACGGCCCTGCGCACCGCCTCCGGTGCGCACGGCTTCAACATCGGCATGAACCAGGGCACGGTGGCCGGCGCCGGCATCGCGGCCCACCTGCACCAGCACATCGTCCCGCGCTGGGGCGGCGACACGAACTTCATGCCGGTGGTCGGCCACACGAAGGTGCTGCCGCAGCTGCTGGCGGACACGCGGAAGATGCTCGCGGAGGCTTGGCCGGCGGCGTAGATCCCTGGGGCCCTCGGCAGGGGGCACCCCTACGCGTCGTACAGGTCCGCCTTCCGGGGCGACGCGTCCTGCACCAGGCCACTGAGCACGGACGAGCGGTTGCCGAACTTCGCCGTGTCCACGCCGTTCTCCGCCAGGACCCGGAGCGCTGCCGAGTGCACCACCCGCAGCACCGGCGTGGCCGCGCGCAGCGCGTCGTCGGCCATGAAGCGGTGCCGCCAGGGCTGGTCGGCCCAGGCGTGCCGGAGACCGAAGGGCTCGGGCAGCGCGAGGGAGCCGCCGAGCCAGTTGAGGAGCGGCGGATACCAGGTCAGCGGGGCGCGCGCGGCGAGCCTTACCACCTCGTCGGTGCGGACCAGCGGCAGCTTGACCGTCCGGGTCTCCCACGGCTTGAGGGACTTGGCGACCTCCTTGGTCGGCGCCGCCGACTTCGCGGTGAACAGCGGGTTCACCGGCCCCAGCGCGTGCCCGGTCACCTCGATGCGCAGCGTCTCGTGCAGCACGGTCACCGTGATCAGCATGGTGAGGACCAGCTGGCCGTCCCACAGGGTCCACTGCACGCCCAGATAGTGCCGGTCGCCGCTGCCGAACTGCTGCTTGTTGCAGATGTCCTGTATGGCGTGCGGCTTGACCTGGAACGCCTCGACGTCGGTGCCCCCGGGCCGGGACACCTCCTTGGCGTTCTCCCCGATCGGCGTGACGATCCAGTGCCGTATCGAGGGCCGCGGGAAGCCGCCGGTGTTCAGCGGGCCGCGCTCCAGCATCCGCAGCTGGTCGTGGATCGCGCGCACCACGTCCCAGCTGCGGAAGGGGTGGATCTCCCGGGTGGGGTCGGCGGGCACCAGGTCCTCGGCGAGCTGCCACGCACCCCAGCGGGTGCCCATGCCGAGTATGCCCTTGGGGCCTGCGTAGAAGACCGAGTTGGACTGCTGCTCGGCGCTGAGCCGGGCCAGCGACTGGCGCAGCTGCTCGGCCGCGGTCTCGCCGGGGCTGCGCGGCACGGCCTCGGGGACCTTGGCGCCGACGCTGGTGCCCGAGAGCAGGCCGTCCCAGCGCGCCCGCAGGTCCTTCGCGGTGCGCTCGCAGATCTGCTTGGCCCAGAACCAGCCCAGCACCGGGGCGACGACGCATCCGCGCGCGTACCACGCCCAGAACCCGCTGAACGGCATCTTCAGCAGGAAGAGCGCCGCGATCACACCGACCCCGGCGAGCAGGGCGGTGGCGAGCGCCCCGGCCCGCTTGTCGTCGCGCTTGGCGACGTACGTGCGCAGCTGGAAGACGAGCAGCCAGCCGATGAGGCCCGGCAGGAAGATCAGGCCGCACACCACCATGACCAGGGACAGCCGGTTGTCCCGCTCCCGGCGGATGTTGTTGGCCGCCAGGCAGTGCTCCACGACGACCTGGGGCTCGGCGCCGAAGGACTGGATGAGCGGCTTGCGCCCGGGCGCGAGCATGCGGTCGACGACGGCCCGCGAGAAGGCCTCGCCGAGGTTGGGCTTGAGCAGGGCGATCCGGCCGGCCTTGACCGTCGACTGGTGCCACTCGTTGTCGGTCTTCTTGATGTCCTCGACCACGTTGTCCCGGTAGGCCGCCGAGGCCAGCGCGAAGGTCGCCGCCTGTCCCTCGTCGCCGGACACGGGCACCTGCGGTCCGTCCCACTCCGTTCCAACCGACATTCCCGCCCCCATCGCCGCCGGTGTCGCTTCTGCGGCCTTCCCGACTTCCCTGCCCCGCACACCTGTTGAACAGCCCGTCGTGCCGATAACACGCCACTACCGCACGAGTTCGGCACACCGTGATCAGGTGATCAGCGTATCCGCAGCCACTGACACCGCGTCGGCGGACGGCCGAAGCCGCCCGCCGGCGCATGACGTCCACCGGTGGTGAACTACGCGGATTCTCCCGCCTGTTCGCGGATCCGCTCGGCGATCTGCGGCGGCATCGGCTCGTGCCGGGCGTACGCCCGGTCGAAGCGCGCCGTCCCGTGCGACAGGGAGCGCAGGTCGATCGCGTAGCGGCCGATCTCGAACTCGGGCACCTCGGCGCGGACCAGCGTCCGCCCGGAGCCCACCTGCTCGGTGCCGAGCACCCGGCCGCGCCGGCTCGACAGGTCGCTCATCACCGGGCCCACGTAGTCGTCGGCGACCAGCACCGTCACCTCGGCCACCGGCTCCAGCAGATGGATCCGCGTCTGGCCCGCGGCCTCGCGCAGGGCCAGCGCGCCCGCCGTCTGGAAGGCGGCGTCGGAGGAGTCCACCGAGTGCGCCTTGCCGTCCAGCAGCGTGATCCGCACGTCCACCAGCGGATACCCGGCGACCACGCCCTTCGCGGCCTGCGCCCGTACGCCCTTCTCCACGGACGGGATGAACTGGCGTGGTACGGCGCCCCCCACCACCTTGTCCACGAACTCGATGCCCGAGCCGCCCGGCAGCGGCTCCACCTCGATCTCACAGATGGCGTACTGCCCGTGCCCGCCGGACTGCTTGACGTGCCGACCGCGTCCCGCGGCCTTCGTCGCGAACGTCTCCCGGAGGGAGACCCGGTGCGGGACGACGTCGACCTGGACGCCGTACCGGCTGCGCAGCCGCTCCAGGGCGACGTCCGAGTGGGCCTCGCCCAGGCACCACAGGACCACCTGGTGGGTGTCCTGGTTCTGTTCGAGGCGCATCGTCGGATCCTCGGCGACCAGCCGGCTCAGCCCCTGCGAGAGCTTGTCCTCGTCCGCCTTGCTGTGCGCCTGGATGGCGAGCGGCAGCAGCGGGTCGGGCATCTGCCACGGCTCCATCAGGAGCGGGTCGTCCTTGGCCGAGAGCGTGTCCCCGGTCTCGGCGCGGCCGAGCTTGGCCACGCACACCAGGTCGCCCGCGACGGCGTGCGTCACCTGGCGCTGCTGCTTGCCGAAGGGCGTGGACAGGGCGCCGATCCGCTCGTCCACGTCGTGGTCCTCGTGCCCGCGGTCGGCCATGCCGTGCCCGGAGACGTGCACCGTCTCGTCGGGGCGCAGGGTGCCGGAGAAGACGCGGACCAGCGAGATCCGGCCGACGTACGGGTCGGAGGCGGTCTTCACGACCTCGGCGACCAGCGGGCCGCTCGTGTCGCAGGCCTTCAACTCGCGCGGCTTGCCGTCGATGGTGGTGACCCCGGGCATGGGGTGCTCGAACGGGGTCGGGAACCCGCCGGTGATCAGTTCCAGCAGCTCGACCGTGCCGAGGCCCTGCCGGGCGCCGTCGGCGGCGGGGGCCGCCGCCAGGACCGGGAAGAAGGTGCCGCGCGCGACGGCCCGCTCCAGGTCGTCGATCAGCGTCTTGACGTCGATCTGCTCGCCGCCCAGGTAGCGGTCCATGAGGGTCTCGTCCTCGCTCTCGGCGATGATCCCCTCGATGAGCCGGTTGCGGGCCTCCTCGATCTCCGGCAGCTGGTCCTCGCCGGGCTCGGACTCCTTGCGCTCGCCGGACGCGTAGTCGAACAGCTTCTGCGACAGCAGCCCGATCAGCCCGGTCACGGGCGCGTGCCCGTCGGGGCCCTCCGGCCCGCGCAGCGGCAGATACAGCGGCAGCACGGCGTCGGGGTCGTCGGCGCCGAAGGCCTCCGCGCACACCCGGGTCATCTCCTCGAAGTCCGCCCGGGCGGCCTCCAGGTGCGTGATCACGATCGCGCGGGGCATACCGACGGCCTGGCACTCCTCCCACACCATGCGGGTCGAGCCGTCCACGCCGTCCGATGCCGAGACGACGAAGAGGGCCGCGTCCGCCGCTCGCAGACCGGCCCTCAGCTCGCCGACGAAGTCGGCGTACCCAGGAGTGTCGAGGACGTTGATCTTGAACCCGTCCCATTCAACCGGGGCCAGGGAGAGCTGCACCGAGCGTTGCTGCCGGTGCTCGATCTCGTCGTAGTCGGAGACGGTGCCGCCGTCCTCCACGCGGCCCGCCCTGTTCACAGCCCCCGCGGTCAGCGCGAGGGCCTCCACCAGAGTCGTCTTGCCCGAACCGGAGTGGCCGACCAGCACCACATTCCGTACGGACGCGGGGTGGTCGGCCGCCTCTGCCCTGCCGGCGGCCCCGGGGTGTGTTTGCGCCTTGTCGCCCATGATCCTGCCTCCCGTGGACGGTGAGGTCACTGTGGGCGCGGACACGCGGCACCGCGTGCACTGGCGGCTCCTGCGACGCCCGCGGTCCTTCGAGCTTTCCACTCCCGTCATGCTGCGTCCATACGACGGACGCCGATCGCGCCACGCGCCCCCCGCGCGGGCGGGTGTGCAAGGGTTCACGGCACGTCTGCGGGTGCCCGCCCGTCACGTACGTGCGCGCGTGACTACGATGGGCCAGCCGGTGGCCACCAGGGCCGCGGCGCCACGACCGTCGGGAAGGCCATGCTGAACAAGTACGCGCGTGCATTCTTCACGCGTGTCCTCACACCGTTCGCCGCGTTTCTCATCCGGCGAGGCGTCAGCCCGGACGCGGTCACGCTCATCGGCACGGCCGGTGTGGTCGCGGGCGCGCTGGTCTTCTTCCCCCGGGGCGAGTTCTTCTGGGGCACGATCGTGATCACGCTGTTCGTCTTCTCCGACCTGGTCGACGGCAACATGGCCCGCCAGCTGGGCCGCTCCAGCCGCTGGGGCGCCTTCCTGGACTCCACGCTCGACCGGGTGGCCGACAGCGCGATCTTCGGCGGCTTCGCCCTGTGGTACGCGGGCAACGGCGACGACAACGCCCTGTGCGCCGTCTCGATCTTCTGCCTGGCCAGCGGCCAGGTGGTGTCGTACACCAAGGCGCGCGGCGAGTCGATCGGGCTGCCGGTCGCCGTCAACGGCCTCGTCGAGCGCGCCGAGCGGCTGGTGATCTCGCTGGTGGCGGCCGGTCTGGCCGGCCTCCACAAGTTCGGCGTCCCGGGCATCCAGATCCTCCTCCCGATCGCCCTGTGGATCGTCGCCGTGGGCAGCCTCGTCACTCTCGTGCAGCGGGTCGTCACCGTCCGTCGCGAGTCCGCCGAGGCGGAGGCCGCGGCGCAGCAGAACGCGTCCCAGGGGAGGGAGGCGGCGAAGTGAGCACCGCCGACCGGCTCACCGACGGGCTGTACGGCCTCGGCTGGAGCACCGTCAAGAAGCTTCCGGAACCCGTTGCGGTCCGCCTCGGCCGGTCCATCGCCGACCTCGCCTGGAGGCAGCGCGGCAAGGGCGTCCTGCGGCTGGAGGCGAACTACGCCCGCGTGGTGCCCGACGCCGGCCCCGAGCGCCTCGCCGAACTCTCCCGCGCGGGCATGCGCTCGTACCTGCGCTACTGGATGGAGTCCTTCCGGCTGCCCGCCTGGAGCGCCGAGCGCGTGAGGACGGGCTTCGACTGCACGGACGTGCACCACCTGACCGACGGGATCGCCTCCCCCCGGGGCCTGATCCTCGCGCTGCCGCACATGGCCAACTGGGACCTGGCCGGCGCCTGGGTCACCACCAAGCTTCAGACGCCGTTCACCACGGTCGCCGAGCGGCTGAAGCCCGAGACGCTCTACGACCGCTTCGTCGCCTACCGCGAGGGCCTCGGCATGGAGGTCCTGCCGCACAGCGGCGGCACCGCCTTCGGCACCCTGGCCCGGCGGCTGCGCGACGGCGGCCTGGTCTGCCTGGTCGCCGACCGTGACCTGTCCGCGTCCGGCGTCGAGGTCGACTTCTTCGGCGAGCGGACCCGGATGCCCGCGGGCCCGGCCCTGCTCGCCCAGCAGACCGGCGCGCTGCTGATGCCCGTCACGCTCTGGTACGACGACTCGCCCGTCATGAAGGGCCAGGTGCATCCCCCGATCGAGGTACCGGAGACAGGCAACCGGGCCGAGAAGACGTCTGTCATGACACAGGCACTGGCCGACGTCTTCGCCAAGGGGATCGCCGACCACCCGGAGGACTGGCACATGCTCCAGCGCCTGTGGCTCGCCGACCTCGACCCCGCGAAGGGACCCTCGTGAGAATCGGGATCGTCTGCCCGTACTCCTGGGACGTGCCCGGTGGCGTCCAGTTCCACATCCGCGACCTCGCCGAGTACTTCATCCGCCTCGGCCACGAGGTCTCCGTCCTGGCCCCGGCCGACGACGACACCCCGCTGCCGCCGTACGTCGTCTCGGCCGGCCGCGCGGTCCCGGTGCCGTACAACGGCTCGGTGGCCCGCCTGAACTTCGGCTTCCTGTCGGCCGCGCGGGTGCGGCGCTGGCTGCACGACGGCGCGTTCGACGTGGTCCACATCCACGAGCCGACCTCCCCGTCGCTCGGCCTGCTGACCTGCTGGGCGGCCCAGGGACCCATCGTGGCCACCTTCCACACCTCCAACCCCCGCTCGCGCGCGATGATCGCCGCGTACGCGATCCTGCAGGCCGCGCTGGAGAAGATCAGCGCGCGCATCGCGGTCAGCGAGTACGCCCGCCGCACCCTGGTCGAGCACCTGGGCGGCGACGCGGTGGTCATCCCCAATGGTGTCGACGTCGACTTCTTCGCCAAGGCCGAGCCGAACCCCGAGTGGCAGGGAGACACGCTCGGCTTCATCGGCCGGATCGACGAGCCGCGCAAGGGCCTGCCGGTCCTGATGAAGGCCCTCCCGAAGATCCTCGCCGCCCGCCCGCAGACGCGCCTGCTGGTCGCGGGGCGCGGGGACGAGGAGGCGGCCGTCGAGGCGCTGCCCGAGGAGCTGCGCTCCCGCGTCGAGTTCCTCGGCATGATCAGCGACGAGGACAAGGCGCGCTTCCTGCGCAGCGTCGACCTGTACCTCGCGCCCAACACCGGCGGCGAGAGCTTCGGCATCATCCTCGTGGAGGCCATGTCGGCGGGCGCCCCCGTCCTCGCCTCCGACCTGGACGCCTTCGTCCAGGTCCTCGACCAGGGTCAGGCCGGCGAGGTCTTCGCCAACGAGGACGCGGACGCCCTGGCCGAGGCCGCCGTCCGCCTGCTGGCGGACCCCGACCGCCGGGCCGAACTGCGCGAGCGGGGCAGCGTCCACGTACGCCGCTTCGACTGGTCCACCGTAGGCGCGGACATCCTGTCGGTGTACGAGACGGTCACCACCGGTACGTCGGCGGTGGCCACCGACGAGCGCACGGGATTCAGGGCACGGTTCGGGCTGGCGCGGGACTGAGGCGAGGGTCTGCTCCGGCCGGCCTCGCGGGCCGACTAACCTTCGCCCGTGACCGCAACCCTCATCTGGATCTTCGTCGCGCTCGTCGTCATCGGCCTGTACCTGAGCTGGACGGCCGGCCGGCTGGACCGGCTGCACGTGCGGATGGACGCCGCACGGGCCGCGCTGGACGCACAGCTCCTGCGGCGGGCCTCCGTGACGCAGGAACTGGCGACCTCGGGCGTGCTGGACCCGGCCGCCTCGATCGTGCTCTACGAGGCCGCGCACGCCGCCCGGCAGGCCGAGGAGGAGCAGCGGGAGGTGGCGGAGAGCGAGCTGAGCCAGGCGCTGCGCGCGGTGTTCGAGGATCCGCAGCAGGTCGAGGCCGTACGGGAGGCCCCGGGCGGCGAGTCGGCGGCCTGTGAGCTGGCCGAAGCGGTACGCCGGGTCCCCATGGCCCGCCGCTTCCACAACGACGCCGTGGGAGCCGCCCGCAGGCTCCGGGAGCACCGCAAGGTGCGCTGGTTCCGACTGGCCGGCCACGCCCCCTTCCCGCTGGCCTTCGAGATGGACGACGAGCCTCCCGCGGCCCTGGTGGAGCGGGTCTCCTGAACCTTTGGTGGACCAAAAGGATCCACCGGGTTGCCATTGGCCCTTGCTGTGGCCTGGTCCACTCGCGTTTCCTCTCTGGAGCAGAAAACCCTCTTTCACTTCAGTGAGGTCACCCGTGTCCACCACCGAGAACCAGGCTCCCGAGACCGGCACCGCCCGCGTGAAGCGCGGTATGGCCGAGCAGCTCAAGGGCGGCGTGATCATGGACGTCGTCACCCCGGAGCAGGCGAAGATCGCCGAGGACGCGGGCGCCGTCGCGGTCATGGCCCTGGAGCGGGTGCCGGCCGACATCCGCAAGGACGGCGGCGTGGCCCGCATGTCCGACCCGGACATGATCGAGGGCATCATCAACGCCGTCTCCATCCCGGTCATGGCGAAGTCCCGCATCGGCCACTTCGTCGAGGCCCAGGTGCTGCAGTCCCTCGGCGTCGACTACATCGACGAGTCCGAGGTCCTCACCCCGGCCGACGAGGTCAACCACTCCGACAAGTGGGCCTTCACCACCCCCTTCGTCTGTGGCGCCACCAACCTGGGCGAGGCCCTGCGCCGCATCGCCGAGGGCGCGGCGATGATCCGCTCCAAGGGCGAGGCCGGTACCGGCAACGTGGTCGAGGCCGTCCGCCACCTGCGCCAGATCAAGAACGAGATCGCCCGTCTGCGCGGCTACGACAACAACGAGCTGTACGCCGCCGCCAAGGAGCTGCGCGCCCCGTACGAGCTGGTCAAGGAGGTCGCCGAGCTGGGCAAGCTCCCGGTGGTCCTCTTCTCCGCCGGTGGTGTCGCCACCCCGGCCGACGCCGCGCTCATGCGCCAGCTCGGCGCCGAGGGTGTGTTCGTGGGCTCCGGCATCTTCAAGTCGGGCGACCCGGCCAAGCGCGCCGCCGCCATCGTGAAGGCCACCACCTTCTACGACGACCCGAAGATCATCGCGGACGCCTCCCGCAACCTGGGCGAGGCCATGGTCGGCATCAACTGCGACACCCTCCCCGAGGCCGAGCGCTACGCGAACCGCGGCTGGTAAGGCACCGGAACACATGAACACCCCCGTCATAGGCGTCCTGGCCCTCCAGGGCGACGTGCGGGAGCACCTCATCGCCCTGGCCGCGGCAGACGCCGTGGCCAGGCCGGTGCGGCGCCCCGAGGAACTCGCCGAGGTCGACGGTCTCGTCCTGCCCGGCGGCGAGTCCACCACCATCTCCAAGCTGGCCGTCCTCTTCGGAGTGATGGAGCCCCTCCGCGCGCGCGTACGCGACGGCATGCCCGTCTACGGCACCTGCGCCGGCATGATCATGCTCGCGGACAAGATCCTCGACCCGCGCTCGGGCCAGGAGACGATCGGCGGCATCGACATGATCGTGCGCCGCAACGCCTTCGGACGGCAGAACGAGTCCTTCGAGGCGGCGGTCGACGTCAAGGGTGTCGGGGGCGATCCTGTAGAGGGCGTCTTCATCCGCGCCCCCTGGGTCGAGTCCGTCGGGGCCCAGGCCGAGGTGCTCGCCGAGCACGACGGCCACATCGTCGCGGTCCGTCAGGGCAACGCGCTCGCCACGTCGTTCCACCCGGAACTGACCGGCGACCACCGCGTGCACTCCCTGTTCGTCGACATGGTGCGCGCCAACCGGACACCGGAGTCCTTGTAGGATCTCTGGAGTTCGTTGCAGAGATGGGTTACGCGAAGGAGACAGGCAGATGTCCGGCCACTCTAAATGGGCTACGACGAAGCACAAGAAGGCCGTGATCGACGCCAAGCGCGGCAAGCTCTTCGCGAAGCTGATCAAGAACATCGAGGTCGCGGCCCGCATGGGCGGCGTCGACATCGAGGGCAACCCGACTCTCTACGACGCCATCCAGAAGGCGAAGAAGCAGTCGGTCCCGAACAAGAACATCGACTCCGCGGTCAAGCGCGGCGGTGGTCTCGAGGCCGGCGGTGCCGACTACGAGACGATCATGTACGAGGGCTACGGCCCCAACGGTGTCGCGGTGCTCATCGAGTGCCTCACCGACAACCGCAACCGCGCCGCCTCCGACGTCCGCGTCGCCATGACCCGCAACGGCGGCAACATGGCCGACCCGGGCTCGGTGTCGTACATGTTCAGCCGCAAGGGCGTCATCATCGTCCCCAAGGGCGAGCTGACCGAGGACGACGTCCTGGGTGCCGTCCTGGACGCGGGTGCCGAGGAGGTCAACGACCTCGGTGAGACCTTCGAGGTCATCAGCGAGGCCACCGACCTGGTCGCGGTCCGCACCGCCCTCCAGGAGGCCGGGATCGACTACGACTCCGCCGAGTCCAGCTTCGTGCCGTCCGTCCAGGTCGAACTGGACGAGGAGGGCGCCAAGAAGATCTTCAAGCTGATCGACGCGCTCGAGGACAGCGACGACGTGCAGAACGTCTTCGCCAACTTCGATGTCAGCGACGAGATCATGGAGAAGGTCGACGCGTAGCGCCGCCGCGGGCTTCGCAGGTTCTCACGGGCCGACGGGACACCCCGTCGGCCCGTCGCCTTGTCGGGAGTTGGTGCGGGGCGTTGTCGGTGGCACCCGATAGCCTGCACAAACAGGCGATCGAAGGGAGGGGCGCGTGCGCGTGTTGGGGGTGGACCCGGGGCTGACGCGGTGCGGAGTCGGTGTGGTCGAGGGGGTCGCGGGCCGGCCGCTCACCATGCTCGGTGTCGGTGTCGTACGAACACCCGCGGACGCCGATCTGAGCCTCCGGCTGCTCGCCGTCGAGCAGGGCATCGAGGAGTGGCTGGACGAGCACCGACCCGAGTTCGTCGCCGTCGAACGCGTCTTCAGCCAGCACAACGTGCGCACGGTGATGGGCACCGCCCAGGCCAGCGCCGTCGCCATGCTGTGCGCCGCCCGGCGCGGCATCCCGGTCGCCCTGCACACCCCCAGCGAGGTCAAGGCCGCCGTCACCGGCAGCGGCCGCGCCGACAAGGCCCAGGTCGGGGCGATGGTCACCCGCCTCCTGCGGCTCAGCGCCCCGCCGAAGCCGGCCGACGCCGCCGACGCACTCGCCCTCGCCATCTGCCACATCTGGCGCGCCCCCGCCCAGAACCGGCTCCAGCAGGCCGTCGCCCGGCACACAGTCCACGCAACGAAAGGCCGTACGGCATGATCGCGTTCGTCAGCGGCCCGGTCGCCGCCCTCGCCCCCGACTCCGCGGTGGTCGAGGTGGGCGGCATCGGCATCGCCGTCCAGTGCACCCCGAACACGCTCTCCGGCCTGCGCATGGGCCGACAGACCAAGCTCGCCACCTCCCTGGTGGTGCGCGAGGACTCGCTGACCCTGTACGGCTTCGTGGACGACGACGAGCGCCAGGTCTTCGAACTGCTGCAGACCGCCAGCGGGGTGGGACCGCGCCTCGCCCAGGCGATGCTCGCCGTGCACACGCCTGACGCGCTGCGCCGTGCCGTCGCCACCGGTGACGAGAAGGCCCTCACCGCGGTCCCCGGCATCGGCAAGAAGGGCGCGCAGAAGCTGCTGCTCGAGCTGAAGGACCGGCTCGGCGCCCCCACCGGCGCCCCTGCGGTCGGGGCCCCGGTCACCCAGGGCTGGCGCGACCAGCTGCACGCGGCCCTCATCGGCCTCGGCTACGCCACCCGTGAGGCCGAGGAGGCCGTGACCGCAGTGGCGCCCCAGGCGGAGGCGGCGGGCGGCACACCCCAGGTGGGCCAGCTGCTGAAGGCCGCCCTGCAGACCCTGAACCGAGCCCGCTGACCCCCCCATAGCCGAAGGCACATCACATGAACTGGGACGACACGACCGACGGCGCCGCCGAGGAGCAGCTCGTCGGCCCAGCCGCGGAGCGGCTGGTGGGCTCTGTCGCCGACCGCGAGGACCAGGCCGTCGAGGCCGCCCTGCGCCCCAAGGACCTCGGCGAGTTCATCGGCCAGGAGAAGGTGCGCGAGCAGCTCGACCTGGTCCTGCGCGCCGCACGCGCGCGGGGGGCGACCGCCGACCACGTGCTGCTCTCCGGCGCGCCCGGCCTGGGCAAGACCACCCTGTCGATGATCATCGCGGCCGAGATGGGCGCACCCATCCGCATCACCTCCGGCCCCGCCATCCAGCACGCCGGCGACCTCGCCGCGATCCTCTCCTCCCTCCAGGAGGGCGAGGTCCTCTTCCTGGACGAGATCCACCGCATGTCCCGGCCCGCCGAGGAGATGCTGTACATGGCCATGGAGGACTTCCGCGTCGACGTCATCGTCGGCAAGGGCCCCGGCGCCACCGCCATCCCCCTGGAGCTGCCCCCGTTCACACTGGTCGGCGCCACCACGCGCGCGGGCCTGCTGCCGCCCCCGCTGCGCGACCGCTTCGGCTTCACCGCGCACATGGAGTTCTACGAGCCCGCCGAACTGGAGCGCGTCGTGCACCGCTCGGCGCACCTGCTCGACGTCGAGATCGAGCCGAACGGCGCCGCCGAGATCGCCGGCCGCTCCCGCGGCACGCCCCGTATCGCCAACCGTCTGCTGCGCCGCGTACGCGACTACGCACAGGTCAAGGCGGACGGCGTGATCACCCGCGAGATCGCCGCGGCCGCCCTCGCCGTCTACGAGGTCGACGCGCGCGGCCTCGACCGCCTCGACCGGGCCGTCCTGGAGGCGCTGCTGAAGCTGTTCGGCGGCGGTCCGGTGGGCCTGTCCACGCTCGCCGTCGCGGTGGGGGAGGAGCGCGAGACCGTCGAGGAGGTCGCCGAACCTTTCCTGGTCAGAGAGGGTCTGCTGGCCCGCACCCCACGGGGCCGGGTCGCCACTCCCGCGGCCTGGGCCCACCTCGGACTGACCCCGCCCCGCTCGCCTGCCGGGGGAAACGGACAACAGGACCTGTTCGGGGCGTGACGGCTCCGTGACGGCGAGGGCAATGGCGGGGGCAGGAACTCAGGTGCCATGCTGAGCGTTGTTCCATGCACGCGGACTCGCTTAGACTCCGCCGATGCCGCTCTTGTGGGCGGCGCCGACCAACCCCCATCCATCTGGCCGCTCACCGCGCGGTCGCGCGAAGGAAATTCCGTCCCGTGAATGCCTTTACCCTTCTCCCCTTCATCGTGCTCATCGCGGCCATGTTCCTGATGACGCGCTCGGCCAAGAAGAAGCAGCAGCAGGCCGCCAACATGCGGAACGAGATGCAGCCCGGCTCCGGTGTCCGCACCATCGGGGGGATGTACGCGACGGTCAAGGAGGTCAACGAGGACACCGTCCTCCTCGACGCCGGCCCCGGCGTGGACCTCCTCTTCGCCAAGAACGCGATCGGCGCCGTCCTCACGGACGACGAGTACAACCGCATCGTCCACGGCATCGAGCACGACCTGAAGTCCGACGCCGACATCGTCCCGGACGACGCCTCCTCCCTCACCGAGACCGACGAGTCTGCCGACGCCGCTGCCGCCGCCTCCGACGACAAGGCCGTGGACCTCGGTAAGAAGGACGCCGCCGAGGACAAGGCCGACGAGGCCCCCGAGGCCGCCGAGGACAAGGCGGACGAAGAGCCGAAGAAGACCGACGGCGACACCGACACGAAGTAGTCACGTCCGGGGTGCGGGGCGCGGTCCGACCGCACCCCGAGCACCCCGGGCGCGTCTGTTTTCCGTACGGGAGCCCGACACCATGTCATGGCCGACCGCGCCGACCGGGCGCGGGGCGGCCCGAGAGGGAGTACGAGAAGGTGGCAGCACCTAAGAAGGGCCGGAGCGCGAGCGCCCAGAGCAAGCCAGGGCGCTCGCTGGCCCTCATCCTGATCGCCATCGTGGCGCTGACCGGAGGGATGTTCGCCTCCGGGCACAAGACTCCGCGTCTCGGCATTGACCTCGCCGGTGGTACGAGCATCACGCTCAAGGCGAAGGCCGACCAGGGATCCGCGATCAACAAGGCCAACATGGACACCGCGGTCGACATCATGAACCGCCGTGTCAACGGCCTGGGCGTCTCCGAGGCGGAGGTGCAGACCCAGGGGAACGATCACATCATCGTGAACATCCCCAAGGGCACCAACTCCAAGGAGGCCCAGCAGCAGGTCGGCACCACCGCCAAGCTGTACTTCCGCCCGGTGCTCGCCAGCGAGCCCACGGGATCCGCCGCGAGCCCCTCGCCGAGCGGGTCCCCCAGCGGCAGCAGCTCGCCGAGCCCGTCGAGCAGCGCCTCCTCGAAGGAGAAGGCGTCCTCGTCCTCCTCCGGGTCCCCGACGCCGACGGCCACCGCCACCTCGCAGGGCCGCGCGGTCACCGACGCCCTGAAGGCCGACGCCACGCCGTCGTCCTCCGGCTCCCCGAGCGCCACGTCCTCGCCGAGCCCGTCCGCGTCGTCCTCCGGCGGCAGCGCCGAGGCCACCAAGCTCCAGGCGCAGTACGCCGCGCTGGACTGCTCCGACTCCGCCCAGCGCGCCAAGGCCGGCACGAACGCCAAGCCCGGCGAGCCCACCGTGGCCTGTGGTGAGAACAAGAAGGTCTGGTACAAGTACGTGCTCGGCCCGGCCGCCGTGGACGGCACCGAGGTCAAGAAGGCCGCGGCGGTCTTCGACACCCAGGGTGCCTCCGGCTGGCAGGTCCAGATGACCTTCACCTCCAGCGGGTCGAAGAAGTTCGCGAACATCACCGGCGAGCTGGCCAAGAACCAGTCCCCGCAGAACGAGTTCGGCATCGTCCTCGACGGCCAGGTCGTCTCCAGCCCGTTCGTGCAGACGGCCATCTCGGGCGGCCAGGCGGAGATCTCCGGCAGTTTCACGCAGAAGGAGGCGCAGAGCCTCGCCAACATGCTGTCCTACGGTGCGCTGCCGCTGTCGTTCCAGGAGGAGACCGTCACCACGGTGACCGCCGCACTCGGCGGTGACCAGCTGCACGCCGGTCTGCTCGCCGGCGCGATCGGTCTCGCGCTGGTCGTGATCTACCTGATCGCCTACTACCGCGGTCTGTCGATCGTGGCCATGGCCTCCCTGCTGGTCTCCGGGATCCTGACCTACGTGATCATGGCGCTCCTCGGACCGGCCATCCACTTCGCGCTGAACCTCCCGGCCGTCTGCGGTGCCATCGTCGCCATCGGTATCACCGCGGACTCGTTCATCGTGTACTTCGAGCGCATCCGGGACGAGATCCGCGAGGGCCGCACGCTGCGGCCCGCCGTCGAGCGTGCCTGGCCGCGCGCCCGGCGCACGATCCTCGTCTCCGACTTCGTGTCGTTCCTCGCGGCCGCGGTGCTGTTCATCGTGACCGTGGGCAAGGTGCAGGGCTTCGCGTTCACGCTCGGCCTGACCACCGTGCTCGACGTGGTCGTCGTCTTCTTCTTCACCAAGCCGCTGATGACGCTGCTCGCCCGCCGCAAGTTCTTCGCGAACGGCCACAAGTGGTCCGGCCTCGACCCGAAGAGCCTGGGTGCCCAGCCGCCCCTGCGCCGCACCCGCCGTCCCGCCGGTCCCGCCGCCGGCTCTGCCGACCCGAAGGAGGCGTGAGCGATGTCGAAACTCGGCAACCTCGGCGCTCGTCTGCACCGCGGCGAGATCAGCTACGACTTCGTCGGCAAGCGCAAGATCTGGTACGGCGTCTCGATCCTGATCACCATCACGGCCATCCTCGGCCTGGCGGTGCGCGGTCTGAACATGGGCATCGAGTTCCAGGGCGGCGCAGTCTTCACGACGCCGACGAGCATGAGCACGTCGGTCGCGAAGGCGGAGGAGTACGCGAAGTCCGCCTCCGGCCATGACGCGGTCGTACAGAAGCTCGGCAACGGCAGCCTGCGCATCCAGATCGCCGGTATCGACACCGACAAGTCGGACCAGATCAAGCAGACGCTGGCCAAGGACCTGAACCTCAACCCGGAGAAGCTCGCCGCCGACCTGGTCGGCCCGAGCTGGGGCGAGCAGATCGCCAACAAGGCCTGGGAGGGCCTGGCGATCTTCATGGTCCTCGTGGTGATCTACCTGGCGATCGCCTTCGAGTGGCGCATGGCCGTCGCGGCCCTGGTCGCGCTGATCCACGACATCACCATCACGAGCGGTATCTACGCCCTGGTCGGCTTCGAGGTCACGCCCGGTACGGTCATCGGTCTGCTGACGATCCTCGGTTACTCGCTCTACGACACGGTCGTCGTCTTCGACAGCCTCAAGGAGCAGACGAAGGACATCACCAAGCAGACCCGCTGGACGTACAGCGACATCGCCAACCGTTCGATCAACGGCACGCTGGTCCGCTCCATCAACACCACCGTGGTCGCGCTGCTGCCGGTGGCGGGCCTGCTGTTCATCGGTGGCGGCTTCCTCGGGGCCGGCACGCTGAACGACATCTCGCTGTCGCTGTTCGTCGGCCTCGCGGCCGGTGCGTACTCCTCGATCTTCATCGCCACGCCGCTCGTCGCCGACCTCAAGGAGCGCGAGCCGGCGATGAAGGCGCTCCGCAAGCGGGTCCTGGCCAAGCGTGCCCAGGCCGCCGCCGAGGAGGGCTTCGCGGACGCGCGGTCCGCCGCCGGTGACGAGCCCGATGACGCCGCTCCCGCCGTGGTGGGTCCGCGCAACCAGCCGTCGTCCCGCACCCGGGGCCGCGGCCGACCCTCGGGGAAGCGCCGATGACGGACATCAGGGAGTTGTTGCTCAGCCGCATCCGTGACGTGGCGGACTACCCGGAGCCCGGTGTGATGTTCAAGGACATCACGCCGCTCCTGGCGGACCCGGCCGCCTTCACGGCCCTCACGGACGCGCTGGCCGAGATCGCCGCCAACACCGGTGCGACCAAGGTCGTCGGCCTGGAGGCCCGGGGTTTCATCCTGGGCGCCCCGGTCGCGGTCCGCGCGGGCCTCGGCTTCATCCCCGTGCGCAAGGCGGGCAAGCTCCCCGGGGCGACCCTGCGTCAGGCGTACGACCTGGAGTACGGCTCGGCAGAGATCGAGGTGCACGCGGAGGACCTGTCCTCCGGTGACCGTGTGCTGATCGTGGACGACGTCCTCGCGACCGGTGGCACCGCCGAGGCCGCGATCCAGCTCATCCACCGGGCGGGCGCCGAGGTCTCCGGTCTCGCGGTGCTCATGGAGCTGGGCTTCCTGGACGGTCGTGCCCGTCTGGAGCCGGCGCTGAACGGGGCCCCGCTGGAGGCGCTGCTCCAGATCTGACAGGTCTGACGGAACCGAGCACCTGTGCTCCACGGCCGCTCCGGCACCACCGGGGCGGCCGTCGGCGTTCCGGTGCGGGACATGTGCCGCATGCCGGGAAAACACCTCGAAGCCACTTCCCGGAATCCCGCGCCCGTCCCTGGTGTTTCAGGGGTAGACGGTCCTCACAGCCGCCTGAAGGCGATGACTGGGCGCAGGATCGCTACCATGGGGTCTCCGGAGCCTGACCGGGGGACCCGGATCGCGCACGAGGAGTCCTCTTGCCAGACGAGGCCCAGCCACTGACCGCCGCCAAGCCCGAGCCCGCCTCGGCACCCGCGGCCAAGCCCGCGCCGAACGTGTCGCACGCGAAGAGCGACACCCGCGGGGCGGTCGAGCACGCCCAGTCCGCTCCCGTGGAGAAGGCTGCCGAAGTGGCCCGCCCCAAACCGTCCCCCAGCCTCGACTCCGCTCGAGCGGGGAGCACCCCGTCGCCCGGACGCCCGGCCACCAACCAGCCTGCCCGCACCGGCTCCTCCAACCGTGTCCGCGCCCGCCTCGCCCGTCTCGGTGTCCAGCGCGCGAACCCGTACAACCCCGTGCTGGAGCCGCTGCTGCGGATAGTGCGCAGCAACGACCCGAAGATCGAGAACTCGACGCTCCGGCAGATCGAGCGTGCCTACCAGGTCGCCGAGCGCTGGCACCGGGGGCAGAAGCGCAAGAGCGGCGACCCGTACATCACGCATCCGCTCGCCGTCACCACCATCCTCGCCGAGCTGGGCATGGACCCGGCCACCCTCATGGCGGGCCTGCTGCACGACACCGTCGAGGACACCGAGTACGGCCTGGACGACCTGCGCCGCGACTTCGGCGACGTCGTCGCCCTCCTCGTGGACGGCGTCACCAAGCTGGACAAGGTCAAGTTCGGCGAGGCCGCGCAGGCCGAGACCGTGCGCAAGATGGTCGTCGCGATGGCCAAGGATCCCCGCGTCCTGGTGATCAAGCTCGCCGACCGCCTGCACAACATGCGCACCATGCGCTACCTCAAGCGCGAGAAGCAGGAGAAGAAGGCGCGCGAGACGCTGGAGATCTACGCGCCCCTCGCCCACCGCCTGGGCATGAACACCATCAAGTGGGAGCTGGAGGACCTCGCGTTCGCGATCCTCTACCCCAAGATGTACGACGAGATCGTACGGCTGGTGGCCGAGAGGGCACCGAAGCGTGACGAGTACCTGGCCATAGTGACCGACGAGGTCCAGACCGACCTGCGCGCCGCCCGCATCAAGGCGACCGTCACCGGACGCCCGAAGCACTACTACAGCGTCTACCAGAAGATGATCGTCCGCGGCCGCGACTTCGCGGAGATCTACGACCTGGTGGGCATCCGTGTCCTGGTCGACACCGTCAGGGACTGCTACGCCGCCCTCGGCACCGTGCACGCGCGATGGAACCCGGTCCCCGGCCGGTTCAAGGACTACATCGCGATGCCCAAGTTCAACATGTACCAGTCGCTGCACACGACGGTCATCGGACCCAACGGCAAGCCCGTCGAACTGCAGATCCGCACCTTCGACATGCACCGCCGCGCCGAGTACGGCATCGCCGCGCACTGGAAGTACAAGCAGGAGGCCGTCGCCGGCGCCTCCAAGGTCCGCACCGACGTGCCCAAGGCGGGCAAGGGCAAGGACGACCACCTCAACGACATGGCGTGGCTGCGCCAGCTGCTCGACTGGCAGAAGGAGACCGAGGACCCCGGCGAGTTCCTGGAGTCCCTGCGCTTCGACCTCTCCCGCAACGAGGTCTTCGTCTTCACGCCCAAGGGCGACGTCATCGCGCTGCCGGCCGGCGCCACCCCGGTCGACTTCGCGTACGCCGTCCACACCGAGGTCGGTCACCGCACCATAGGAGCGCGGGTCAACGGCAGGCTCGTACCGCTCGAATCCACCCTGGACAACGGCGACTTGGTGGAGGTCTTCACCTCCAAGGCGCCCGGCGCGGGTCCGTCCCGCGACTGGCTCGGGTTCGTCAAGTCGCCGCGCGCCCGCAACAAGATCCGGGCCTGGTTCTCCAAGGAGCGTCGCGACGAGGCGATCGAGCAGGGCAAGGACGCCATCGTCCGCGCCATGCGCAAGCAGAACCTGCCGATCCAGCGCATCCTCACCGGTGACTCCCTCGTCACGCTCGCGCACGAGATGCGCTACTCCGACATCTCCGCGCTCTACGCGGCGATCGGCGAGGGCCATGTCTCCGCGCAGAACATCGTGCAGAAGCTCGTCCAGGCGCTCGGCGGCGAGGAGGCGGCCACCGAGGAGATCGACGAGGCCGTCCCGCCGACCCGCACCCGCGGCCGCAAGCGCCGCTCCAGCGCCGACCCCGGTGTCGTGGTCAAGGGCGTCGACGACGTGTGGGTCAAGCTGGCCCGCTGCTGCACGCCCGTCCCCGGCGACCCGATCATCGGCTTCGTCACGCGGGGTAGCGGTGTATCGGTTCACCGGAGCGACTGCGTCAACGTGGAGTCACTGTCCCGTGAGCCGGAGCGCATCCTCGACGTGGAGTGGGCGCCCACCCAGTCCTCGGTCTTCCTGGTCGCCATCCAGGTCGAGGCCCTGGACCGCTCCCGCCTGCTGTCGGACGTCACCCGCGTCCTGTCCGACCAGCACGTCAACATCCTCTCCGCGGCCGTCCAGACCTCCCGCGACCGCGTGGCCACCTCTCGCTTCACCTTCGAGATGGGCGACCCGAAGCACCTCGGCCACGTCCTGAAGGCCGTACGGGGCGTGGAGGGCGTGTACGACGTCTACCGTGTGACCTCGGCGCGCAGCCGGTCGTAGGGACACCCACGCACGAGGAAGGGCCCCGTACGCCACGTACGGGGCCCTTCTCGGTGCGAAGCGGGGATCAGCCGCCGAACTCCTGCAGGCCCTTCAGAGCCTGGTCCAGGAGCGCCTGACGGCCCTCCAGCTCACGCTCCAGCTTGTCGGCCTTGGCGTTGTTGCCCTGGGCGCGCGCCTGCTCGATCTGCGCCCGCAGCTTGTCCACGGCGGCCTGCAGCTGACCGGTCAGACCCTCGGCACGCGCGCGTGCCTCCGGGTTGGTCCGGCGCCACTCGGCCTCCTCGGCCTCCTGGATGGCCCGCTCGACCGCGTGCATCCGGCCCTCGACCTTCGGCCGCGCGTCCCGCGGGACGTGACCGATGGCCTCCCAGCGCTCGTTGACCGAGCGGAAGGCGGCCCGGGCGACCTTGAGGTCCGTGACCGGGAGGATCTTCTCGGCCTCCTCGGCCAGCTCCTCCTTGAGCTTCAGGTTCTCCGCCTGCTCGGCGTCCCGCTCGGCGAAGACCGAGCTGCGGGCGGCGAAGAACACGTCCTGGGCGCCGCGGAAGCGGTTCCACAGGTCGTCCTCGTGCTCGCGCTGGGCGCGGCCCGCGGCCTTCCACTCCGCCATCAGCTCGCGATAGCGCGCCGCCGTCGGACCCCAGTCCGTCGAACCGGACAGCGACTCGGCCTCGGCGACCAGCCGCTCCTTGGTCTTGCGGGCCTCCTCGCGCTGCGCGTCCAGCTGCGCGAAGTGGCCCTTGCGACGCTTGGAGAACGCCGACCGGGCGTGCGAGAAGCGGTGCCACAGCTCGTCGTCGGACTTGCGGTCCAGCCGCGGCAGCCCCTTCCAGGTGTCCACCAGCGCCCGCAGCCGCTCACCGGCGGCCCGCCACTGGTCGGACTGCGCCAACTGCTCGGCCTCGGCGACCAGGTCCTCCTTGGCCTTGCGGGCCTCGTCGGACTGCTTGGCCCGCTGGACCTTGCGCTCCTCACGCCTGGCCTCGACCGTCGCCACGAGCTTGTCGAGACGGGCCCGCAGCGCCTCCAGGTCGCCCACCGCGTGGTGCGCGTCCACCTGCTCGCGCAGGTGGTCGATCGCGGTCTGGGCGTCCTTCGCCGACAGGTCCGTCGTCTGCACTCGCTTCTCGAGGAGGCCGATCTCGACAACCAGGCCCTCGTACTTGCGCTCGAAGTAGGCAAGCGCCTCCTCAGGGGAGCCGGCCGCCCAGGAACCGACGACCTGCTCGCCGTCGGCCGTACGCACGTACACGGTCCCCGTCTCGTCGACGCGGCCCCACGGGTCGCTGCTCACAGCGCCTCCTCCACATGATGCCCGCGGGGGCCTCGGCGCCCCGGGCATCGTCCACAGTTTCGTCACGGCCAACATAGGCGACCAGCGGGTTGCCTGTCCGCATCCAGCGCGACCGAAATTCCGCAGTTGGCCGTGTTGAGCGCCGGTTCGGCGTCAGGACTTGGTGACCGTCGCCTTGTTGATCACGACCGTAGCGTTCGGGGCACCGTCACCGGCACCCGTGTTCTCGCCCGCGGCCGCGATCTTGTCCAGCACCTTCAGGCCCGCCGCGTCGATCGTGCCGAACGGCGTGTAGCTGGGCGGCAGCGGGCTGTCCTTGTAGACGAGGAAGAACTGGCTGCCGCCGGTGTGCTTCTGGCCGGTGTTGGCCATCGCCACCGTGCCCGCCGGGTACTTGTTGCCCTTCAGGCTCGCGTCCTTCAGGTTCTCGTCCGGGATCGTGTAGCCCGGACCGCCGCTGCCGACGCCCGTCGGGTCCCCGCACTGCAGCACGTAGATGCCGTTCGTGGTCAGGCGGTGGCACTTGGTGTGGTCGAAGAAGCCCTTGCCCGCCAGGAAGTCGAACGAGTTGACGGTGTGCGGCGCGGCCGACGTCTTCAGCGCGATGCCGATGTCACCGCACGTCGTCGCGAGTTTCATCGTGTACTTCGCCGACGTGTCGATCGACATCGCCGGCTCCTTCTTCCAGGTCTCCTTCTCGATGGAGCCCGCGGCCGGCTTCGCGCAGGGGTCCGGCGCCTTGCTGGTCGGCGCGGCGCTCGGCGTGACGTCGGCGCTCGCGTTGGTCTTCTTGTCGTCGTCGTTCTTGAGTACACCGGTCGTGTACAGCGCGACACTGCCGATCACGACCACGCCCAGTACCGACGCGATCACGGAGTTGCGCATATTCGCCTTGCGCCGCGCGCTGGTGCGTCGCTGCTGCTGCCGCAAGAACTTCTCCCGGGCGAGCTGACGCCGCCGCTGCTCCTGGCTGACCACCGGGTTCTCTCCTCATGCGTGTCGTGTGTCGACCGGTACGCGTGCGACCTGTGAGCCGACAGCTGCGTGTAGCCCCGTACCGTATATGGGTTCGCTGAGGAAACGGCAGCGCCGGTAGGCTCTGGACCACGGGCTGCCGGCCCGTAAGCCCTCCCGTATCGACACAACGAAGGACGATCGTGCTCATTGCCGGGTTCCCCGCCGGGGCCTGGGGGACGAACTGTTATCTCGTCGCCCCCGCCGCCGGTGAGGAGTGCGTGATCATCGACCCGGGCCACCAGGCCGCCCAGGGCGTCGAGGAAGCGCTGAAGAAGCATCGGCTCAAGCCCGTCGCCGTCGTCCTCACCCATGGCCACATCGATCATGTGGCCTCGGTCGTCCCCGTGTGCGGCGCGCACGACGTACCGGCCTGGATCCACCCCGAGGACCGGTACATGATGAGCGACCCCGAGAAGGCGCTCGGCCGGTCCATCGGCATGCCGCTCATGGGCGACCTGACCGTGGGGGAGCCGGACGACGTCAAGGAGCTGACCGACGGCGCGAGGCTCGCCCTCGCCGGGCTGGAGTTCTCCGTCGCGCACGCACCGGGCCATACCAAGGGGTCGGTGACCTTCCAGATGCCCGAGACCGCGGACATCCCCTCGGTCTTCTTCTCCGGGGATCTGCTGTTCGCCGGCTCCATCGGACGCACCGATCTTCCGGGTGGCTCCATGGAGGACATGCTCGACTCGCTGGCCCGCGTGTGCCTGCCGCTCGAGGACTCCACCGTGGTGCTGTCCGGCCACGGCCCCCAGACGACCATCGGCCAGGAGCGCGCCACCAACCCCTATCTGCGGCAGGTGGCGGCCGGCCAGGGAGCCTTCCAGGCTCCCCGACGAGGAATGTGACGAGAGAGCTTCCGTGAGCACCTTTCAGGCCCCCAAGGGCACGTACGACCTGATTCCGCCGGACTCCGCCAAGTACCTGGCGGTCCGCGAGGCGATCGCGGCCCCGCTGCGCAACTCCGGCTACGGCTACATCGAGACGCCCGGCTTCGAGAGCGTCGAACTCTTCGCACGCGGTGTGGGTGAGTCCACCGACATCGTCACCAAGGAGATGTACGCCTTCGAGACCAAGGGCGGCGACAAGCTGGCCCTGCGCCCGGAGGGCACGGCGTCCGTCCTGCGCGCGGCCCTGGAGGCCAACCTGCACAAGGTGGGCAACCTCCCGGTCAAGCTCTGGTACTCCGGCTCGTACTACCGCTACGAGCGCCCCCAGAAGGGCCGCTACCGCCACTTCTCCCAGGTCGGAGCCGAGGCGATCGGCGCCGAGGACCCGGCGCTGGACGCCGAGCTGATCATCCTCGCCGACCAGGCGTACCGCTCCCTGGGCCTCAGCGACTTCCGCATCCTGCTGAACAGTCTGGGCGACAAGGAGTGCCGTCCGGTCTACCGGGCCGCTCTGCAGGACTTCCTGCGCGGCCTGGACCTCGACGAGGACACGCAGCGCCGCACCGAGATCAACCCGCTGCGCGTGCTCGACGACAAGCGGGAGTCGGTCCAGAAGCAGCTGGGCGGCGCCCCGCTCCTGCGCGACTACCTGTGCGACGCGTGCAAGGCGTACCACGAGGAGGTCCGCGAGCTGATCTCCGCGGCGGGCGTGTCCTACGAGGACGACCCGAAGCTGGTCCGCGGCCTGGACTACTACACCCGCACCACCTTCGAGTTCGTGCACGACGGTCTGGGCTCCCAGTCCGCGGTGGGCGGCGGAGGCCGCTACGACGGCCTGTCCGAGATGATCGGCGGCCCCGCGCTGCCGTCCGTCGGCTGGGCCCTCGGCGTCGACCGCACGGTCCTCGCCCTGGAGGCCGAGGGTGTGGAGCTGGACATCCCGTCCGCGACCAGCGTCTACGCGGTGCCGCTCGGCGAGGAGGCCCGGCGGGTCCTGTTCGCGAAGGTCACCGAGCTGCGCAAGGCCGGTGTCGCCGCGGACTTCTCCTACGGCGGCAAGGGCCTCAAGGGCGCCATGAAGAACGCCAACCGCAGCGGGGCCCGCTACGCGATCGTCGCCGGCGAGCGCGACCTCGCCGAGGGCGTCGTGCAGCTCAAGGACATGGAGTCCGGCGAGCAGGCGGCGGTCGGCGTGAACGACATCGTGGCCGAGCTGCGGTCGCGGCTCGGTTAGCCGCACACGCGCGCGCGTGGGCGCCGGATGCTCCCTGGGGGCGTCCGGCGCCTTCGTCGTCCTCGGGTACGGGTGCTGTCCGGAACCGAACGGACGGGACCGGTCGTACGTACATCCTTATGCGGAGCGAACGGTGCGCACCCAGGTGCGTGCGGCACAATGACCGGTGCCCGAAGATGGTCCAACTCTCAAGTGACGGAATCGGCGTGATGAGCAAGACGACAGTCAAAGACGTCTCCACGGAGCCCGGGCCCGAGCGTGCCGTCGATGCACCCCACACGGTGGGCGGCAGCCGCGCCTTCGCCCTGCTGCTGGTGATCACCGGTGCCGCCGGACTGCTCGCCGCCTGGGTCATCACGATCGACAAGTTCAAGCTGCTGGAAGCCAAGGTCGAGGGCAAGACGTTCACCCCCGGGTGCAGCCTCAACCCGGTCGTCTCCTGCGGCAGCGTCATGGAGAGCAAGCAGGCCGCCGCCTTCGGCTTCCCCAACCCGATGCTCGGCCTGGTCTGCTACGGCATCGTCATCTGCGTCGGCATGAGCCTGCTGGCCCGTGCCCGCTTCCCGCGCTGGTACTGGCTGACCTTCAACTTCGGCACGCTCTTCGGCGTCGCGTTCTGCACCTGGCTGCAGTTCCAGTCCCTGTACCGGATCAACGCGCTGTGCCTGTGGTGCTCGCTGGCCTGGGTCGCCACGATCACCATGTTCTGGTACGTCACCTCGTTCAACATCCGCAACGACTTCCTGCCGTCCCCGCGCTGGCTGAAGTCCTTCTTCGACGAGTTCACCTGGGTCGTGCCGGTCCTGCACGTCGGGATCATCGGCATGCTGATCCTGACCCGCTGGTGGGACTTCTGGACCAGCTGACGGCCCGGACCGGATCGTCAGTGACGTACTGAGCTTTCCGGGGGACACCCCCGGGCCCCGGTAGGGTTTTCTGCGTGGAAGCCGACCTGTTCACCGCCGCAGCAGAAGAACGCCAGGAGAAGGACCCGGCCGGCAGCCCCCTGGCGGTCCGCATGCGCCCGCGCACCCTCGACGAGGTGGTGGGCCAGCAGCACCTGCTCAAGCCGGGATCCCCGCTGCGCAGACTGGTCGGCGAGGGCAACGGTGGCCCGGCCGGACCCTCCTCGGTGATCCTCTGGGGCCCGCCCGGCATCGGCAAGACGACCCTCGCCTACGTCGTGTCCAAGGCCACCGACAAGCGGTTCGTGGAGCTGTCGGCGATCACCGCGGGCGTCAAGGAGGTCCGCGCGGTCATCGACGGAGCCCGCCGCGCCACCGGCGGCTTCGGCAAGGAGACCGTCCTCTTCCTGGACGAGATCCACCGCTTCAGCAAGGCCCAGCAGGACTCCCTGCTCCCCGCGGTCGAGAACCGCTGGGTGACCCTGATCGCCGCGACCACGGAGAACCCGTACTTCTCGGTCATCTCCCCGCTGCTGTCCCGCTCCCTCCTCCTCACCCTCGAACCCCTCACCGACGACGACATCCGGGGACTCCTGAAGCGGGCGCTGACCGACGAGCGCGGCCTCAAGGCGGCCGTCTCCCTCCCCGAGGACGCCGAGGACCACCTCCTGCGCATCGCAGGCGGTGACGCCCGCCGCGCCCTGACGGCCCTGGAGGCCGCCGCCGGGGCGGCCCTCGACCAGGGCGAGACGGAGATCACCCTCCAGACCCTGGAGCAGACCGTCGACCGGGCCGCGGTGAAGTACGACCGCGACGGCGACCAGCACTACGACGTCGCCAGCGCCCTCATCAAGTCGATCCGCGGCTCCGACGTCGACGCCGCCCTGCACTACCTGGCCCGCATGATCGAGGCCGGCGAGGACCCCCGCTTCATCGCCCGCCGCCTGATGATCTCCGCCAGCGAGGACATCGGCCTGGCCGACCCGGGCGCGCTGCCCATCGCGGTCGCCGCCGCCCAGGCCGTCGCCATGATCGGCTTCCCCGAGGCCGCTCTCACCCTCAGCCACGCCACCATCGCCCTCGCGCTCGCCCCCAAGTCCAACGCCGCGACCACCGCGATCGGCGCCGCCATGGAGGACGTACGCAAGGGTCTGGCCGGAGCCGTCCCGCCGCACCTGCGGGACGGGCACTACCAGGGCGCGGCCAAGCTCGGCCACGCGCAGGGGTACGTGTACCCGCACGACCTGCCCGAGGGCATCGCCCAGCAGCAGTACGCCCCCGACGCCCTCAAGGACCGCGAGTACTACACGCCGACCCGGCACGGAGCCGAGGCCCGGTACGCGGACGCCGTCGAATGGACCCGCAAGCACCTCGGTCGCAAGCGGTCCTGAGCGCCCTGTAGAATCCCTCGAAGTGCTGAGTCCCGCGCAGTCAGAGCGGGACAGCCAGCCGGAGACCCAGTCCCTCGGGACTGACTCCAGGAGCGTCGCGCACCGTCGAACGGTGTCGCGGGCAGCCCACCACCACCCGGATCCCGGGAGAGGTCGGTGGGCCACTCGCGTGCTGCACGTATGTGCCCAGACCAGGGGAACGGCTGCCCGGCAGGTCCGATGCGGACCCGGCGGGATTCCCCGGCTGCGGATGCGACCTCCCTCAACGCTGACAAGCCGAAAACTAGGAAAGAGACAAAAGACAGTGGCGAACCAGTCCCGCCCCAAGGTCAAGAAGTCGCGTGCCCTCGGCATCGCGCTGACCCCGAAGGCCGTCAAGTACTTCGAGGCCCGCCCCTACCCGCCGGGTGAGCACGGCCGCGGCCGCAAGCAGAACTCGGACTACAAGGTCCGTCTGCTCGAGAAGCAGCGTCTGCGCGCGCAGTACGACGTGTCCGAGCGCCAGCTCGTCCGCGCCTACGAGCGTGCCTCCAAGGTCCAGGGCAAGACCGGCGAGGCCCTGATCATCGAGCTGGAGCGCCGCCTCGACGCGCTGGTCCTGCGTTCGGGCATCGCCCGCACGATCTACCAGGCCCGCCAGATGGTCGTCCACGGCCACATCCAGGTCAACGGCCAGAAGGTCGACAAGCCGTCCTTCCGCGTCCGCCCGGACGACGTCGTGCAGGTCCGCGACCGCTCCAAGGACAAGACGCTCTTCCAGATCGCCCGTGAGGGTGGCTTCGCCCCCGACGGTGAGACCCCGCGCTACCTGCAGGTGAACCTCAAGGCCCTGGCGTTCCGCCTGGACCGTGAGCCGAACCGCAAGGAGATCCCGGTGATCTGCGACGAGCAGCTCGTCGTCGAGTACTACGCCCGCTGATCCCAGCCCCGGCGCAGCACCTCAGCCCGCCGTCTCCCCGCCCTTCCGGGTGGGCGAGGCGGCGGGTTCGTGTTTCCCGGCGTCCCCGAGGGCATGCGACACCGGCCCGCGTGGCGCGGGAAGGGCCTGCAGCGGGCGCACACCGCCGCCTCCCAGCGCCCGCGCCACGGCCGCGTCCCCGTCCAGCCGCGCTCCCTCGCGCGCGCACTCCTCGTACCGCTCGTCGCCGAGTGCCTGCCGGGCCGTCGCCTCGCACAGCTCGTGCGGGGCGTTGTAGTAGGCGGAGCCGAAGAGCGGCAGCCCCACCGACGGCCACATCCGGCCTGCGGCGCCCTGCAGGACCGCCGCCTCGGCCGGGTCGCCCTGGGCCGCCGTCACCAGGGCGAGCAGTTCCAGGGACAGCACCGAGCCGAGCAGATCGTGGAAGGCGTGCGCGTTGTCCAGACAGTCCGCGAGCAGTTCCCGCGCGGCGGCCGGATCCCCGTCCCGCCAGGCCGCGTAGGCCAGCACGTACAGCGCGTACGAGCGCGCCCAGCGCTCGCCGTGGTCCTCGCACACCCGGCGCACGTCCTCGCACAGCCGCACCGCGTCCGCAAGGTCCCCCTGGAACGCCTGTGTCATCGCCAGCTCCACCTGGGCCATCAGCACGTTGCTGTTCAGCTCGCCGATCTCCCGGTAGCGGTCGAGGGCCGAGCGCAGCAGCGTTTCTGCGCGTGCCATGTCATCCGTGACCAGGGCCAGACAGCCGGTGCGGTGCTCCGCGTACGCCACCGCCGTCACGTCCGCGACCCGCTCCGCCTGCACCCGGCACTCCCGCAGCGCGGTCAGCGCCGGCACGGTGTCGCCCTGCAGGATCGCCACATAACCGAGCACCCACAGCGCCTTCAGCCGGGACTGCTCGTACTCCGAATCCAGCTCCACGCTGCGCTCCAGCCAGCGCCGGCCCTCCGACAGCCGCCCGCAACCCGCCCAGCAGAACCACAGCGAGCCCGCCAGGTACTGCCCCAGATGCGCCTCGTCCGGCTCGGTCAGGCAGAACTCCAGGGCGGTGCGCAGGTTCGGCAGCTCGGCCTCGACCCGCGCGGCCACCTCACGCTGCCGGGGCGAGAACCACTCCAGCTCGCACCAGGTCGCCAGGCCCAGGTACCAGTCGCGGTGCCGCCGCCGCAGCCGTACCGCGTCCCCCGTCGCCTCCAGCCAGTCGGCGCCGTAGGCCCGGACCGTGTCCAGCATCCGGTAGCGGGAGCCCGTCGGGGTCTCCTCGCGGGAGATGACCGACTGCGCGAGCAGCTCCGCCAGCACGTCCAGGACGTCCTCGGCGTCGAGCCCGTCCCCGCTGCACACGTACTCGGCCGCCTCCAGGTCGAAGGTCTGGGCGAACACCGAGAGCCGCGCCCACAGCAGCCGCTCGGTCGGGGTGCACAGCTCATGGCTCCAGCCGATCGCCGTACGCAGCGCCTGATGGCGGGGGAGAGCGTCCCGGCCGCCGCCGGTCAGCAGCCGGAACCGGTCGCCCAGCCGCTCCAGCAGCTGCGCCGGGGACAGCGCCCGCAGCCGCCCCGCGGCCAACTCCAGAGCCAGCGGGAGCCCCTCCAGCCGGCGGCACAGTTCCCGCACCACCGGGCAGTCGCCCGTCTGCGGCCCGTGCTGCCGGGCCCGGTCCGTGAACAGCTGGACCGCCTCGTCCTCGGCGAGCGGGGCCAGCGGGAACAGCCGCTCGCCGGTCAGCCCCAGCGGACGCCGTCCCACGGCCAGCACCCGCAGCTCCGGCAGCCTGCGCAGCAGCTCGGACACCAGGTCGGCGCAGGCCGCCACCAGATGCTCGAACCCGTCCAGCACCAGCAGGAATCGGCGGCCGGCGAGACGGTCGAGCAGGGTCTCCCGGGGTAACCGGGTGGTGTGGTCGGTCAGCCCCAGCGCCTCCACGACCGCGTACTCCACGAACTGCGGATCCCGAACCGGCGCCAGCTCGACCCTCGCCCAGGCCCGCGGCTCCGCTCGCGGCGCCGACCGGGCCGCCGCCCGTGCGGCCAGCCGGGACTTGCCCACGCCGCCGACCCCGGTCACCGTCACCAGCCGGGCCGCCTCCATCGCCTCGGCCAGCTCGGCGAGTTCGGCCGAGCGCCCGACGAAAGCGGTGAGTTCAAGGGGTGGATCGCCGTCCGTGGAGAGGTCGGGGCGCTGAGGAACTCGCATGGGACACGGAGCGTACTGAACCGTGTTCATTCCGTACAATCGCTTCCCGCAACTCCGCCGTCCGCCGACCGTAATCCGGTACGGAGCCCCACCCCTGGCGCGATAGGCTCGGTGCACTGCTATTTCATGGTCCAGATGTTCAGAGCACGTTTCAGGGAGCGGGTGCGCACAGTGTCCGGTGGAGAGGTGGCCGGGATCCTGGTGGCCGTCTTCTGGGCGATCCTGGTCTCCTTCCTCGCCGTCGCACTGGCGAGGCTGGCCCAGACGCTCAAGGCGACCACCAAGCTCGTGGCGGACGTGACCGACCAGGCCGTCCCGCTGCTCGCCGACGCCTCCGCCACCGTGCGTTCCGCGCAGACCCAGATCGACCGTGTCGACGCGATCGCCTCCGACGTCCAGGAGGTCACGTCGAACGCCTCCGCGCTCTCGACCACCGTCGCCTCCACCTTCGGCGGCCCGCTGGTCAAGGTCGCGGCCTTCGGCTACGGCGTGCGCCGGGCGATGGGCGGCCGCAAGGACGTGCCCGCCAAGGAGCCCAGGCGTACCGTGATCGTGGGCCGTACGGTCCCGGCGGCACGCAAGCGGAGCAACCGGGGAAAGAAGGACTGACCGAGCGATGTTCCGCCGTACGTTCTGGTTCACCACGGGTGTCGCCGCCGGTGTGTGGGCCACCACCAAGGTCAACCGCAAGCTGAAGCAGCTGACCCCCGAGAGCCTCGCCGCGACCGCGGCCAACAAGGCCCTGGAGACCGGTCAGCGCCTCAAGGACCGCGCGGTCGGCTTCGCGCTCGACGTCCGCGACAACATGGCACAGCGGGAGGCCGAGCTGGGGGAGGCGCTGGGCATCCAGGAGAACCCCGAACTCCCCGCACCTCGGCGGTACACCGCCATCGAGAACAGCGAGAACCGCAGCAACCCGAAGTACATCGAAGCCCCGATGTACTCGTACGACCGGAATGAGGACCACTGATGGAGTCGGCCGAGATTCGCCGCCGCTGGCTGAGCTTCTTCGAGGAGCGCGGGCACACCGTCGTCCCTTCGGCGTCGCTCATCGCGGACGACCCGACTCTGCTCCTCGTCCCCGCCGGCATGGTGCCCTTCAAGCCCTACTTCCTGGGTGAGGTCAAGCCGCCGTTCCCGCGCGCCACCAGCGTGCAGAAGTGCGTGCGCACGCCCGACATCGAAGAGGTCGGCAAGACCACGCGTCACGGCACGTTCTTCCAGATGTGCGGCAACTTCTCCTTCGGCGACTACTTCAAGGAAGGCGCCATCAAGTACGCCTGGGAGCTGCTCACCACGCCCCAGGACAAGGGTGGTTACGGCCTGGAGCCGGAGAAGCTCTGGATCACCGTCTACCAGGACGACGACGAGGCCGAACGCATCTGGCACGACGTCGTCGGCGTGCCCAAGGAGCGCATCCAGCGCCTCGGCATGAAGGACAACTACTGGTCCATGGGTGTCCCCGGACCCTGTGGCCCCTGTTCCGAGATCAACTACGACCGCGGCCCCGAGTTCGGCGTCGAGGGCGGCCCCGCCGTCAACGACGAGCGGTACGTGGAGATCTGGAACCTCGTCTTCATGCAGTACGAGCGTGGCGAGGGCATCGGCAAGGACAACTTCGAGATCCTCGGCGAGCTGCCCAGCAAGAACATCGACACGGGCCTCGGCATGGAGCGCCTCGCCATGATTCTGCAGGGCGTGCAGAACATGTACGAGATCGACACCTCCATGGCCGTCATCAAGAAGGCCACCGAGCTGACCGGCGTGGCCTATGGCGACGCCCACGACTCGGACGTCTCGCTGCGTGTGGTCACCGACCACATGCGTACGTCGGTGATGCTCATCGGCGACGGCGTCACCCCCGGAAACGAGGGCCGCGGCTATGTCCTGCGCCGCATCATGCGCCGCGCCATCCGTAACATGCGCCTGCTGGGTGCCACCGGCCCGGTCGTCCTCGACCTGATCGACACCGTCATCGCCATGATGGGCCAGCAGTACCCGGAGCTGGTCACCGACCGCGAGCGCATCGAGAAGGTCGCCCTCGCCGAGGAGAACGCCTTCCTCAAGACGCTGAAGGCCGGCACCAACATCCTGGACACCGCCGTCACCGAGACCAAGCAGGCCGGCTCCACGGTCCTGCCCGGCGACAAGGCGTTCCTGCTCCACGACACCTGGGGCTTCCCGATCGACCTCACCCTCGAGATGGCCGCCGAGCAGGGGCTGTCCGTGGACGAGGACGGCTTCCGCCGCCTGATGAAGGAGCAGCGGGAGCGCGCCAAGGCCGACGCCCAGGCCAAGAAGACCGGCCACGCCGGCGCCGGCGCCTACCGCGAGATCGCCGACAAGACCGGCGAGACCGACTTCATCGGCTACACCGACACCGAGGGCGAGACCACGATCGTCGGCATCCTCGTCGACGGCGTGTCCTCCCCGGCCGCCACCGAGGGCGACGAGGTCGAGATCGTTCTCGACCGTACCCCGTTCTACGCCGAGGGCGGCGGCCAGATCGGCGACACCGGCCGCATCAAGGTGGACTCCGGTGCCGTCATCGAGATCCGCGACTGCCAGAAGCCGGTCCCCGGTGTCTACGTCCACAAGGGCGTCGTCCAGGTCGGCGAGGTCACCGTCGGCGCCAAGGCCCACGCCTCGATCGACCACCGGCGCCGCAAGGCCATCGCCCGCGCCCACTCGGCCACCCACCTGACCCACCAGGCCCTGCGCGACGCCCTCGGCCCGACGGCCGCCCAGGCCGGTTCCGAGAACCAGCCCGGCCGCTTCCGCTTCGACTTCGGCTCCCCGTCGGCCGTCCCGACGGCCGTGATGACCGACGTCGAGCAGAAGATCAACGAGGTGCTCGCCCGCGACCTCGACGTACACGCCGAGATCATGGGCATCGACGAGGCCAAGAAGCAGGGTGCCATCGCCGAGTTCGGCGAGAAGTACGGCGAGCGCGTCCGCGTGGTGACCATCGGCGACTTCTCCAAGGAGCTGTGCGGCGGCACGCACGTGCACAACACCGCCCAGCTGGGCCTGGTGAAGCTGCTCGGCGAGTCCTCCATCGGCTCGGGTGTCCGTCGTATCGAGGCGCTGGTCGGCGTCGACGCCTACAACTTCCTCGCCCGTGAGCACACGGTCGTCGCCCAGCTCCAGGAGCTGATCAAGGGCCGTCCGGAGGAGCTCCCGGAGAAGGTCTCCGCCATGCTCGGCAAGCTGAAGGACGCCGAGAAGGAGATCGAGAAGTTCCGCGCCGAGAAGGTGCTGCAGGCCGCCGCCGGTCTCGCCGAGTCCGCCAAGGACGTCCGCGGTGTCGCCGTCGTCACCGGCCGGGTCCCGGACGGCACCACGCCGGACGACCTGCGCAAGCTGGTCCTCGACGTGCGCGGCCGCATCCAGGGCGGCCGGGCCGCCGTGGTCGCCCTGTTCACGGTCAACAACGGCAAGCCGCTGACCGTCATCGCCACCAACGAGGCCGCTCGCGAGCGCGGTCTCAAGGCCGGTGACCTGGTCCGTACCGCCGCCAAGACGCTCGGCGGCGGCGGTGGCGGCAAGCCGGACGTCGCCCAGGGCGGCGGTCAGAACCCGGCCGCCGTCGGCGAGGCCGTGGAGGCCGTCGAGCGACTCGTCGCCGAGACCGCCAAGTGACAGTTAAGTAAGGAAACGGTCGGAAATGCGCAGAGGACGCCGACTCTCGATCGACGTCGGGGACGCCCGGATCGGGGTCGCCTCGTGCGACCCCGACGGGATCCTCGCCACTCCGGTGGAGACCGTCCCCGGCCGGGACATCCCGGCCGCCCACCGCCGGCTCAGGCAGCTGGTGGAGGAGTACGAACCGATCGAGGTCGTCGTCGGACTCCCTCGCTCCCTCAAGGGGGGCGAGGGCCCGGCCGCGCAGAAGGTACGCGCCTTCGTCCAGGAACTCGCCAAGGGCATCAAGCCCGTTCCGGTCCGGCTGGTGGACGAGCGGATGACGACCGTGACGGCCAGTCAGGGACTGCGCGCCTCGGGGGTGAGATCCAAGAAGGGCCGGGCCGTCATCGACCAGGCAGCAGCCGTCATCATCCTGCAGCAGGCCCTGGAATCCGAACGGGTGTCAGGTAAACCACCCGGCGAGGGCGTCGAAGTGGTCATCTGATCGCGATACGGTAACGTTCCGCGCGATGCGGCGGTGTTCGAACAGCCGCCGCACAGCAAGAGGCGGAACGGAAGCCGGTCCACCGGCCATGCGACCGTCGGCCTCGCGGCTCTAGGGGATCGATGACTGAGTATGGCCGGGGCCCTGGCTCCGAACCGTGGCATCCGGAGGACCCGTTGTACGGGGACGGCGGATGGAGAGGACAGCAGGCCCACGTGGGCCAGCAGTCCTCCTACGACGGCCAGGCGCAGCAGCAGTACCCGCAGCCGCAGTACGGCGACTGGACCCAGGACCAGCAGTCCGGGTACGACCAGCAGCAGTACCAGTACTACAACGAGCAGGGCCAGCAGCAGTACGGCCAGCAGTACACCGGTCAGGACCAGCAGTACGCGGTGCAGACCCCGCAGCAGTACCAGCACCAGGAACACCAGGGCGGCTGGGACGCGTCCGGCACGCACGGCCAGGTGCCGTACACGCCCGACCCCGGCGACCCGTACGGCCAGCAGCCCGCGGCCTACGGCGGGGAAGCGCCCGACTTCTACGGCACCGAGGACGCCTACCCGCCGCCGGTGCCGCCCAGCCGCAGGCGTCCCGAGTCGAAACCGGAACCGGACCCCGAGACCGGCTGGGACCCGGGCGAGGACCAGGGCGAGCACGCCTTCTTCGCCGGAGGCGGCGATGACGACGATGCCGACGACGAGGCGGACAGCCGGTCCGGCCGTGGCGAACGGCGCGGCAAGAAACCCGTCAAGAGCAAGAAGCGGCGCACCGGCTGCGCCTGCATGGTGGTCGTCCTGGTCTTCGGCGGGGGCCTCGGTACCGTCGGTTACTTCGGCTACAAGTACTACCAAAATCGTTTCGGCCCTGCCCCGGACTATGCGGGCAGCGGCAACGGCGAGCAGGTCACGGTCACCATCCCGAAGGGCGCCGGCGGCTGGGAGGTCGGTCAGAAGCTGAAGGAGGCGGGCGTCGTCGAGAGCGCGGAGGCGTTCGTCTCCGCGCTGCAGGCGAACCCCAAGGGCAAGGGGCTCCAGCAAGGCGTCTATACGCTGGAGAAGCAGATGTCCGCCGCCAGCGCCGTGCAGTTGATGTTCGACCCGAAGAGCCAGAACAACGTGATCGTCACACCCGGCGAGCGCAACGCGGGTGTCTACGCGGCGATCGACAAGAAACTCCAACTGTCCACCGGCACCACTCGGAAGATCGCCAAGCAAGAATACAAGAAGTTCGGTCTGCCGAGCTGGGCGCAGAACAGCAGCGCAATCCAGGACCCGTTGGAGGGTTTCCTGTTCCCGGGTACCTATGCGGCCGCGAAGGGCATGAAGCCCGACGCGATCCTGAAGCAGATGGTCACCCAGGCCAAGGAGAGGTACGCCACCTACGACCTGCCGTCGAAGGCGAAGACGCTGGGTCTGGACAACGCCTTCCAGCTCATCACGGTCATGAGCCTGGTCCAGGCCGAGGGCAAGACGCACGACGACTTCCGCAAGATGGCGGAAGTGGTCTACAACCGTCTGAAGCCCACCAACACCGAGACCAACCAGCTGCTCCAGTTCGACTCGACGTACAACTACCTCAAGGGCACGAGCAACATCCACATCTCCGAGAAGGAGATCAACAGCAATCAGAGCCCGTACAACACGTACACCCACAAGGGCCTTCCGCCCGGTCCGATCGGCAACCCCGGTGAGGACGCGATGAAGGCGGCACTGAATCCGACGCACGACGGCTGGATGTATTTCGTGGCGACCGACGGTGTGAACAACACCGAATTCGCCAAGACCAACGAAGAATTCGAAAAGCTCAAGGACAAATTCAATGCCTCCTCGGGCAACTGACGCCCGCCGGGCTGCCGTGCTCGGTTCGCCCATCGCCCACTCCCTCTCCCCGGTGCTGCACCGGGCGGCCTACGACGCACTCGGACTCACCGACTGGTCGTACGGCCGCTTCGAGATCGACGAGGCCGCCCTGCCCGGCTTCATCGAGAAGCTCGGGCCGGAGTGGGCGGGGCTGTCGCTGACCATGCCGCTGAAGCGGGCGGTCATCCCGTTGGTGGACGAGATCAGTGAGACGGCCGCGTCGGTCGATGCCGTCAACACCGTGGTCTTCACCGAGGACGGCCGCCGCATCGGCGACAACACCGACATCCCGGGCATGGTGGCCGCCCTGCGCGAGCACGGCATCGAAGAGGTCGGATCCGCGGCGATCCTCGGTGCCGGCGCCACCGCCTCCTCGGCGCTGGCCGCGCTCGCCCGGATCTGCACCGGCGAGGTCGTCGCCTACGTCCGAAGCGAGGCCCGCGCCGCCGAGATGCGCCAATGGGGCGAGCGGCTCGACGTGGACGTCCGTACGGCGGACTGGGCGGACGCCCAGCAGGCCCTGAAGGCGCCCCTGGTGATCGCCACCACCCCGGCCGGCACCACCGACGCCCTCGCCACCGCCGTACCCGAGCGCCCCGCCACCCTCTTCGACGTGCTCTACGAGCCCTGGCCCACCGAGCTGGCGGCCCGCTGGTCGATGTTCGGCGGCGCCGTCGTCAGCGGCCTCGACCTGCTCGTCCACCAGGCCGTTCTCCAGGTCGAGCGGATGACCGGCATCTCCCCGGCGCCCCTGGAAGCCATGCGGCACGCCGGCGAGAAGGCGCTCGCCGCGCGCTGAACGGCCGCCTCCGTTCCGCCGCCCCGTCCCGCCTGCTGGACCAGCGGCCGGATACCGACCCCGGACGTGGGAGGATCGGAGGTGGCGGACCGGGGTCGCGCACCCGGTCGCGCCGTCGCCGTACGCGAGGACGCGCGTACTCAGGGCAGTACCGGGCGCGAACACTGAGGAGCACCGTTGAGCAGGCTGCGTTGGCTGACCGCGGGGGAGTCCCACGGTCCCGCACTTGTCGCGACGCTGGAGGGGCTTCCCGCCGGCGTGCCGATCACCACGGAGATGGTGGCGGACCACCTGGCGCGGCGGCGGCTCGGCTATGGCCGCGGTGCGCGGATGAAGTTCGAGCGTGACGAGGTCACCTTTCTGGGTGGCGTCCGGCACGGTCTCACCATGGGCTCCCCGGTCGCGATCATGGTGGGCAACACCGAGTGGCCCAAGTGGGAGCAGGTCATGGCGGCCGACCCGGTCGACCCCGAGATCCTCGACGGCCTCGCCCGCAACGCGCCGCTGACCCGGCCCCGGCCCGGCCACGCCGACCTCGCCGGCATGCAGAAGTACGGCTTCGACGAGGCCCGTCCGATCCTGGAGCGCGCCTCCGCCCGCGAGACCGCCGCGCGCGTGGCGCTCGGCGCCGTCGCCCGCTCCTACCTGAAGGAGACGGCCGGCATCGAGATCGTCTCCCACGTCGTCGAGCTGGCCTCCGCCAAGGCCCCCTACGGCGTCTACCCGACCCCGGCCGACGTCGAGAAGCTGGACGCCGACCCGGTGCGCTGCCTGGACGCCGACGCGTCGAAGGCGATGGTCGCGGAGATCGACCAGGCCCACAAGGACGGCGACACGCTCGGCGGCGTGGTCGAGGTGCTCGCCTACGGCGTCCCGGTCGGCCTCGGCTCGCACGTGCACTGGGACCGCCGGCTGGACGCCCGGCTCGCCGCCGCCCTCATGGGCATCCAGGCGATCAAGGGCGTCGAGGTCGGCGACGGCTTCGAGCTGGCCCGGGTGCCCGGCTCCAAGGCGCACGACGAGATCCTCAGCACCCCCGAGGGCATCAAGCGGTCCAGCGGGCGCTCCGGCGGCACGGAGGGCGGCCTGAGCACCGGCGAGCTGCTGCGCGTGCGCGCCGCGATGAAGCCGATCGCCACCGTGCCCCGGGCCCTGCAGACCGTCGACGTCTCCACCGGCGAGGCCGCCCAGGCCCACCACCAGCGCTCCGACGTGTGCGCGGTCCCGGCCGCCGGCATCGTCGCCGAGGCCATGGTGGCGCTCGTCCTGGCCGACGCCGTCGCGGAGAAGTTCGGCGGCGACTCCGTCCCGGAGACGCGGCGGAACGTGCAGTCGTACCTCGACAACCTCGCCATCCGGTGACCGCCGTGCCTGCGGTCGTACTGGTCGGCCCGATGGGCGTGGGCAAGTCCACCGTCGGCCGACTGCTGGCCGAGCGCCTCGGGGTCGTCTACCGGGACACCGACGACGACATCGTCGCCGCCGAGGGCCGGACCATCGCCGAGATCTTCGTGGACGACGGCGAGTCCGTCTTCCGCGCGATCGAGAAGCGCGCGGTGCACACCGCGCTCGCCGAGCACGAGGGCGTCCTCGCGCTCGGCGGCGGGGCGATCCTCGACGCGGACACGCGCTCGCTGCTCGGTGGGCACCGGGTGGTCTACCTCTCCATGGACGTGGAGGAGGCGGTCAAGCGCACCGGCCTCAACGCGGCCCGCCCGCTGCTCGCGGTCAACCCGCGCAAGCAGTGGCGCGAGCTGATGGAAGCCCGCCGCCACCTGTACGAGGAGGTCGCCACCGCCGTCGTGCCGACCGACGGCCGCACCCCCGAAGAGGTCACCCGAGCAGCGCTGGACGCACTGGAGTTGAAGGAAGCATGAGCGAGGCAGTCACCCGGATCCAGGTCGCCGGCACCGCGGGCACCGACCCGTACGAGGTACTGGTCGGCAGGCAACTCCTGGGCGAGCTGGCCGGGTTGATCGGCCCGAAGGCCAAGCGCGTCGCGGTGATCCACCCCGAGGCGCTCGCCGAGACCGGGGACGCACTGCGCGCCGACCTGGCCGAGCAGGGCTACGAGGCCGTCGCCGTCCAGGTGCCCAACGCGGAGGAGGCCAAGACCGCCGAGGTCGCCGCCTACTGCTGGAAGGCGCTGGGCCAGTCCGGCTTCACCCGCACCGACGTCATCGTCGGCGTGGGCGGTGGCGCCACCACGGACCTCGCCGGGTTCGTGGCCGCGACCTGGCTGCGCGGAGTGCGCTGGATCGCCATCCCGACCACCGTGCTGGCCATGGTGGACGCGGCGGTCGGCGGCAAGACCGGCATCAACACCGCCGAGGGCAAGAACCTGGTCGGCGCGTTCCACCCGCCGGCCGGTGTCCTGTGCGACCTGGCCGCACTGGACTCCCTCCCGGTCAACGACTACGTCTCCGGGCTCGCGGAGATCATCAAGGCCGGCTTCATCGCCGACCCGGTGATCCTCGACCTCATCGAGGCCGACCCCGAGGCCGCTCGCACTCCGGCCGGCCCGCACACGGCCGAGCTGATCGAGCGCTCGATCCGGGTCAAGGCGGACGTCGTCTCCTCCGACCTGAAGGAATCCGGGCTCCGGGAGATCCTGAACTACGGCCACACGCTCGGTCACGCGATCGAGAAGAACGAGCGCTACAAGTGGCGGCACGGCGCGGCGGTCGCGGTCGGCATGCACTTCGCGGCCGAACTGGGGCGTCTGGCGGGCCGGTTGGACGACGCGACGGCGGACCGCCACCGCACCGTCCTCGAGTCGGTCGGCCTGCCGCTGCACTACCGCTACGACCAGTGGCCCAAGCTGCTGGAGGCGATGAAGGTCGACAAGAAGTCCCGCGGTGACCTGCTGCGCTTCATCGTCCTGGACGGGCTGGCGAAGCCGACCGTCCTGGAGGGCCCGGACCCGGCCGTCCTCCTCGCCGCCTACGGAGAAGTGGGCCAGTAGGAAGTGGGCCAGTAAGTCCTCTGCTGTTCCCTTCCGTCCGATTCCCTTTCCGGGCCGGGCACTTCGGACCGCCCCCGGTCGTTTCACCAAACGACGGCCGGGGGCGGTACCGTTCGGTAGGGAGCGGGCTCCGTACCCGCCTGCCAGCGCCAAATGTGTGTACGAGACGGAGTGGCAACGGATGCAGCACGCAGTGGGGTCTCCGCTGCCGCCGCCCCACCAGCCGGGGCAGGGACCGCACGCCGGCTGGGCGTCGGCCGCACACCACCCGGGAGCCCCACAGGGTCCCGCACCCGTGCCCCCGCCGCCACCCGGCTACCCCGGAGTCGGACCGGGATCCGTCCCCCCGTCGGCCCCCATGTCGCCCGCGCCTCCGCAGCACGCCCCCGTCCCGCCGCCCGACACGACCGGTCATGTACCGCTGCCGCCCGGCGGTCCGGTCGGTGTGCCCACCGCGCCTCCGGCCGCGGCCGCCGTCCCCGACCCGACGACCACCACCCTGGCGGTCCTGCTGATCGGGCCCGCGGGCGCAGGCAAGACGAGCGTGGCCAAGTACTGGGCGGACCACCGCCGGGTGCCCACCGCCCACATCAGCCTGGACGACGTACGCGAATGGGTCCGCGCGGGCTACGCGAACCCGCAGTCCGGGTGGAACGACAACTCCGAGGCCCAGTACCGCCTGGCCCGCCGCACCTGCGGCTTCGCCGCCCGGAACTTCCTGGCCAACGGCATCTCGTGCATCCTTGACGACGCCGTCTTCCCGGACCGCCCCGTCGTGGGCCTCGGTGGCTGGAAACGGCACGTCGGCCCCGGCCTGCTCCCGGTCGTCCTCCTTCCGGGCCTCGACATCGTCCTGGAACGCAATGCCGAGCGCACCGGCAACCGCCGCCTCACCGACGAGGAGGTGGCCCGCATCCACGGCCGCATGGCCGGCTGGTACGGCTCGGGCCTCCCGATCATCGACAACTCCCAGCTGGACGTCCCCGGCACGGCCCACGTACTGGACGACGTCCTGACCAGGGCCATCGCAAGCCCACCGAGCTGGTAGCCGAGGGACGACCGGTCCTGCCGTAGGGATGCGGGACCGTATCGATGCGCGGCTGCGCAGTGCGGGTGCGATCACCCCCCCACCGGCCCGCACCCGGAAACGCCACCGGTCCCACCCCACTCGGCCCCCATCAACCAGCACAAGCCGGACAAAACTCCTACGATCATCTCATGTCAGAGGTGTACGCGACCCGCCGAGCCCAGCTCAGGGAACGCTGCAACGCGGCCGGCACCGCAGCAGCGCTCATCTCGCGCCCCGCCAACGTGCGCTATCTCGCCGGTGCAGCCCCACGGGGCTCCGTGCTGCTGCTGGGCAAGAGCGAGGATCTGCTGGTCTGCGCCGGCCCGCTGGACGACCGGCCGACCGAGGGCCGTCCCGACGAGGCCCTGATCGTGCATGTCCTGCCCACGCCGGGTGGCGACTCCGCGGTCACGGCAGCCGGCCTCGCCGCAGCACAGGGGGCCGAATCCCTCGCAGTGGAGGAACACCACCTCACCGTCGCCCGCCACCGGGCCCTGTCCTCCGTCGCCCCCAGGCTGCGCCTCGCCGACCTCGGTGGAGCCGTCGAGCAGCTCAGGGTCGTCAAGGACGAGGAGGAGATCTCCTGCCTCCGCATCGGCGCCGAGATCGCCGACCAGGCCCTCGGTGAGCTGCTGGAGTCCATCCTGGTCGGCCGCACGGAACGGCACCTGGCGCTGGAGCTGGAGCGGCGCCTGGTCGACCACGGCGCCGACGGGCCCGCGTTCGCGACCTCGGTGGCCACTGGCCCGAACTCCGGCCGCCGCGGCCACCGGCCCACCGACCGCCGTGTGGAGGAGGGCGACTTCCTCTCCGTCTGTCTGGGCGCCACCTACCGCGGCTACCGCTGCGAGATCGGCCGCACCTTCGTCATCGGCACCTCGCCCGCCGACTGGCAGATCGAGCTGTACGACCTGGTTTTCGCAGCCCAGCGGGCCGGACGCGAGTCCCTGGCGCCGGGCGCCGCCTACCGCGAGGTCGACCGTGCGGCACGCCAGGTGCTCGGCTCCGCGGGCTATGCTGAGGCTCTACCGCCGCTGACGGGACACGGCGTCGGACTCGAAATCGACGAGGACCCGCAGCTGGCCCCTGCGGCCATGGGTAAACTGGACGCTTGCGTGCCGGTCACCGTCGAACCGGGGGTCCACCTCCCGGGCCGGGGCGGCGTCCGGATCGATGACACGCTCGTCGTACGCCCTGAGGCGGACGGCGGACCCGAGCTACTCACCATCACGACCAAGGAGCTGCTCGCGCTCTAGCCTCGCGCTGTGCGCGTGCCCCGGGGTCGTACGTCAGTCCAGGAGATTCCGCAACCGTGGCTTCCACGAACGACCTCAAGAACGGCATGGTGCTCAAGCTCGAAGGCGGCCAGCTCTGGTCCGTCGTCGAGTTCCAGCACGTCAAGCCCGGCAAGGGCCCGGCCTTCGTGCGCACCAAGCTCAAGAACGTGCTCTCCGGCAAGGTCGTCGACAAGACCTTCAACGCCGGTGTCAAGGTCGAGACGGCCACTGTCGACAAGCGCGACATGCAGTTCTCGTACATGGACGGCGACTACTTCGTCTTCATGGACATGGAGACCTACGACCAGCTGATGGTCGACCGCAAGGCCGTCGGCGACGCCGCCAACTTCCTCATCGAGGGCTTCACCGCCACCGTCGCGCAGCACGAGGGCGAGGTGCTCTTCGTCGAGCTCCCGGCCGCCGTGGAGCTCGTCATCCAGGAGACCGAGCCGGGCGTCCAGGGCGACCGCTCCACCGGTGGCACCAAGCCCGCCACCCTGGAGACCGGCCACCAGATCCAGGTCCCGCTCTTCATCACCACCGGTGAGAAGATCAAGGTCGACACCCGTACGAGCGACTACCTCGGCCGGGTGAACAGCTAACCGTGGCTGCCCGCAACACGGCTCGCAAGCGCGCCTTCCAGATCCTCTTCGAGGGCGACCAGCGCGGCGCCGACGTCCTGACGGTCCTCGCGGACTGGATCCGGCTGTCCCGGTCCGACACCCGGCAGCCGCCGGTGAGCGAGTACACGATGCAGCTGGTCGAGGGCTACGCGGAGCACGCGAGGCGCATCGACGAGCTGATCTCCCAGTACGCGGTGGGCTGGACCCTCGACCGGATGCCGGTCGTCGACCGGAACATCCTGCGCCTGGGCGCCTACGAGCTGATCTGGGTGGACGAGACCCCGGACGCCGTCGTCCTGGACGAGATGGTGCAGATCGCCAAGGAGTTCTCCACGGACGAGTCGCCCTCGTTCGTGAACGGTCTGCTCGGCCGGCTCAAGGAGCTGAAGCCGTCGCTGCGCCGGGACGAGGCGTAAGCGGTACGACAAGCGCCAAAGGGCCCGCAGCGAGCGCATGCTGCGGGTCCTTTGGCGTTCTGTGCCCACAACGCCGTGGAAGCGCCGCGGGAGGGCGGGTGCGGGCCGGCTGCGGCTGGTCGCGCCCAGGCGGCGGAGCCGTACAAAAAGCCGCCGGGGTGGCCCGAACCGTACGGTTCGGGCCACCCCGGCGGCACGTTTCTGCTCAGATGCTGCAGGCGGTCAGGCCTCTTCGTGGGTGGCGACCGCGCGACGCGCGTCCGCGTCCAGGACGCCCCAGCTGATCAGCTGCTCGGTCAGGACCGAGGGGGACTGGTCGTAGATGACGGCGAGGGTGCGCAGGTCGTCCTGGCGGATCGAGAGCACCTTGCCGTTGTAGTCGCCGCGCTGGGACTGGATGGTCGCCGCGTAGCGCTGCAGGGGGCCCGCCTTCTCGGCCGGCACGGTGGCCAGCCGCTCCAGGTCCAGGACGAGCTTCGGCGGCGGCTCGGCGGCGCCGCCCGGCGTGGTACCCGGCAGGAGCTCCTGCACGGGGACACCATAGAAATCGGCCAACTCGGCGAGACGCTGCACGGTCACGGCGCGGTCACCGCGCTCATATGAACCGACCACCACGGCCTTCCAGCGACCCTGGGACTTCTCCTCGACACCGTGGAGGGAAAGGCCCTGCTGGGTGCGGATGGCCCGGAGCTTGGCCCCGAGCTGTTTGGCGTATTCGCTGGACATATAGCTCCCCGGACACTGTGTCGACGCGGTCGGCTGGGTTTCCCGCCGCGCGGCTGGTAACTCACTGTGAGGTTACGCAGCGTGACTCTCATGCGTCAAGCCGAATGGTCCACACCGACTCTTCCGTGGTAGTGGCAACCGATTGCGCCAAGTGGGTGATCGACGCCCGCTCCGGACCTGCTACGGTAGATGGCGCAAATCCGACGTCCTTTAAGGTCCGTCCCGTGAGGCGGAGAAGGAGGTCCGTTTCGTATGGACTCGCACGCGAACCTGCATGCGTCCGATGCGCGGCCCGTACTCGAAGGCCCCGACATCGCACGAGTGCTGACCCGTATCGCCCACGAGATCGTCGAGCGCGCCAAGGGCGCCGACGACGTGGTGCTCCTCGGCATTCCGACCCGGGGTGTCTTCCTCGCCCAGCGGCTCGCCGCCAAGCTGGAGCAGATCACCGACCGCAAGGTCCCCGTCGGCTCGCTCGACATCACCATGTACCGCGACGACCTGCGCATGCACCCGCCGCGTGCGCTGGCCCGCACCGAGATCCCCGGTGACGGCATCGACGGCCGTCTGGTCGTCCTCGTCGACGACGTGCTCTTCTCCGGGCGCACCATCCGTGCCGCCCTCGACGCCCTGAACGACATCGGGCGCCCGCGCGCGGTCCAGCTCGCGGTCCTGGTCGACCGTGGCCACCGCGAACTGCCCATCCGCGCCGACTACGTCGGCAAGAACCTCCCCACGTCGCTGCGGGAGACGGTCAAGGTCCAGCTCGCCGAGGAGGACGGTCGCGACACCGTGCTGCTCGGTGCGAAGCCGGCCGACCAGTAGCAAGTCAGGCGCGCACGGCCGCTTCGGCGTGCCGACACGCGCACCGGTTTGCCTCAATCCTCCCGATGAACTGCCTTACGGAGCCTGACAGATGCAGCGTCATCTCATCTCGGCCGCCGACCTCACCCGCGACGACGCCGTCCTGATCCTCGACACCGCCGAGGAGATGGCCCGGGTCGCCGACCGGCCGATCAAGAAGCTGCCGACCCTGCGCGGCCGCACGATCGTCAACCTCTTCTTCGAGGACTCCACCCGGACCCGGATCTCCTTCGAGGCCGCCGAGAAGCGGCTGTCCGCGGACGTCATCAACTTCTCCGCCAAGGGCTCCAGCGTGTCCAAGGGCGAGTCCCTGAAGGACACCGCGCAGACCCTGGAGGCGATGGGCGTCGACGCCGTCGTCATCCGGCACGGCGCCTCCGGAGCCCCCTACCGCCTGGCCAACTCCGGCTGGATCGACGCCGCCGTCATCAACGCCGGTGACGGCACCCACCAGCACCCCACGCAGGCCCTGCTGGACGCCTTCACCATGCGCCGCCGCCTGGTCGGTCGGGACGCCGGCCTCGGCCAGGACCTGGCCGGCAAGCGGATCACCATCGTCGGCGACGTCCTGCACAGCCGGGTCGCCCGCTCCAACGTCGACCTGCTGCACACCCTCGGCGCCGAGGTCACCCTCGTCGCGCCGCCCACCCTGGTGCCGGTCGGCGTCGAGACCTGGCCCTGCGAGGTGTCGTACGACCTCGACAGCACCCTGCCGAAGTCCGACGCGGTGATGATGCTCCGGGTCCAGCGGGAGCGGATGAACGCCGCCTTCTTCCCGACCGAGCGCGAGTACTCGCGGCGCTACGGCCTCGACGGCGAGCGCATGGCGAAGATGCCCGAGCACGCCATCGTGATGCACCCCGGCCCGATGGTCCGCGGCATGGAGATCACCGCCGAGGTCGCCGACTCCGAGCGCTGCACCGTCGTCGAGCAGGTCGCGAACGGCGTCTCCATCCGGATGGCCGTCCTGTACCTGCTGCTCGGTGGAAACGAGCCCGCCGTCACCCACACCCGCACCAACGAGGAGAAGTAAGAACCATGAGCAAGATCCTTATCCGTGGTGCGAAGGTGCTCGGCGGCGAGCCGCAGGACGTGCTGATCGACGGCGGGACGATCGCCGAGGTGGGCGCCGGACTCAGCGCCGAGGGCGCCGAGGTCGTCGAGGCCGCCGGCAAGGTGCTGCTGCCGGGCCTGGTCGACCTGCACACCCACCTGCGCGAACCGGGCCGCGAGGACTCCGAGACCGTGCTGACCGGCACGCGCGCGGCCGCCTCCGGCGGCTACACCGCCGTGTTCGCCATGGCCAACACCTTCCCGGTCGCCGACACCGCCGGTGTGGTCGAGCAGGTCTACCGGCTCGGCCAGGAGCACGGCTACTGCGACGTCCAGCCCATCGGCGCCGTCACCGTCGGCCTGGAGGGCCGCAAGCTCGCCGAGCTGGGCGCGATGCACGAGTCGGCCGCCGGGGTCACCGTCTTCTCCGACGACGGCAAGTGCGTGGACGACGCCGTGATCATGCGCCGGGCGCTGGAGTACGTGAAGGCCTTCGGCGGTGTCGTCGCCCAGCACGCGCAGGAGCCGCGGCTCACCGAGGGCGCCCAGATGAACGAGGGCATCGTCTCGGCCGAGCTGGGCCTGGGCGGCTGGCCGGCCGTCGCCGAGGAGTCGATCATCGCCCGGGACGTGCTGCTCGCCGAGCACGTCGGCTCCCGGGTGCACATCTGCCACCTCTCGACCGCGGGCTCGGTGGAGATCGTCCGCTGGGCCAAGTCCCGCGGCATCCAGGTCACCGCCGAGGTGACCCCGCACCACCTGCTCCTCACCGACGAGCTGGTGCGCACCTACAACCCCGTCTACAAGGTCAACCCGCCGCTGCGCACCGAGCGGGACGTGCTCGCCCTGCGTGAGGCGCTCGCCGACGGCACGATCGACATCGTCGCCACCGACCACGCCCCGCACCCGCACGAGGACAAGGACTGCGAGTGGGCCGCGGCCGCCATGGGCATGGTCGGTCTGGAGACCGCGTTGTCGGTGGTTCAGGAGACCATGGTCGACACCGGGTTGCTGGACTGGGCCGGCGTCGCCGACCGCATGTCCGTCAAGCCGGCGCAGATCGGACAGGCCACCGGTCACGGCCGTCCCGTCTCGGCTGGTGAGCCCGCCAACCTCACCCTCGTCGACACGGAATACCGTGGCTCGGTGGACCCCGCGGGCTTCGCCTCACGCAGCCGCAACACCCCGTACGAGGGACGCGAGCTGCCGGGCCGTGTCACCCACACGTGGCTGCGGGGCAAGGCCACGCTCGTCGACGGGAAGCTCACGTGACACCTGTAATCCTGCTGGCCGAGGCCCAGAAGTCGGCCGAGGTCACCGACTGGCCCGCCCGCATCGGCTGGCTGATCGGCCTCGCCCTCTTCGTCGCGCTCATCTACTGGCTGATGCGCGAGGGCTGGAAGTGGCGCGGCACGCTCCAGGGCGACCTGCCCGAGCTGCCCAGCGCGCCGCAGGAGCCCGGCGAGGCCAGACTGACGATGAGCGGCCGCTACCACGGCTCGACCACGGCCGGGCAGTGGCTGGACCGCATCGTGGCCCACGGCCTCGGCACCCGCAGCCGGGCCGAGCTCACCCTCTCGGACGCGGGCCTGGAGGTCGTACGCCCCGGGGCGACCGACTTCTTCGTCCCCACCGCCGAGCTGCGCGGGGCCCGGCTCGACAAGGGCATCGCCGGCAAGGTCCTCACCGAGGGCGGCCTGCTGGTGGTGACCTGGGCCCTCGGGGACAAGCTGATCGACTCCGGCTTCCGCTCCGACCACGCGGCCGAGCACACCGAATGGGTCGACACCCTCAACCAGATGACCAACGACACGGAAGGCGCACGATGACGACCTCCACCAGGGGAGCCGCCAAGGTTCCCGCCGTACTCGTCCTGGAGGACGGCCGCACCTTCCGCGGCCGTGCCTACGGGGCCGTGGGGGAGACCTTCGGCGAGGCCGTGTTCTCCACCGGTATGACCGGCTACCAGGAGACCCTCACCGACCCGTCGTACGACCGCCAGATCGTCGTCGCGACCGCCCCGCAGATCGGCAACACCGGCTGGAACGACGAGGACGACGAGTCGAGCCGTATCTGGGTCTCCGGCTACGTCGTGCGCGACCCCGCGCGCGTGCCGTCCAACTGGCGGGCCAAGCGCTCCCTGGACGACGAGCTGGTCGCGCAGGGCGTGGTCGGCATCTCCGGGATCGACACCCGCGCCCTCACCCGCCACCTGCGCGAGCGCGGCTCGATGCGCGCCGGCATCTTCTCCGGCGAGGCCATCGCCCCCGAGGCCGAGCTGCTCGAGCGCGTACAGGCCCAGCCGCACATGAAGGGCGCGAGCCTCTACGAGGAGGTCGCGACCAAACAGGCGTACGTCGTCCCCGCGATCGGTGAGAAGCGCTTCACCGTCGCTGCCATCGACCTCGGCATCAAGGGCATGACCCCGCACCGCATGGCCGAGCGCGGCATCGAGGTGCACGTCCTCCCGGCGACGGCCTCCGTGGACGACGTCTACGCCGTCGCCCCGGACGGCGTCTTCTTCTCCAACGGCCCCGGCGACCCGGCCACGGCCGACGGCCCGGTGGCCCTCATGTCCGCCGTCCTGGAGCGCAGGACGCCGCTGTTCGGCATCTGCTTCGGCAACCAGATCCTCGGCCGCGCCCTCGGCTTCGGCACCTACAAGCTGAAGTACGGCCACCGGGGCATCAACCAGCCGGTCCAGGACCGTACGACCGGCAAGGTCGAGGTCACCGCGCACAACCACGGCTTCGCCGTCGACGCGCCGCTCGACAAGGTCAGCGACACGAAGTTCGGCCGCGCCGAGGTCTCGCACGTCTGCCTGAACGACGACGTCGTGGAGGGGCTGCAGCTGCTCGACCAGCCGGCCTTCTCCGTCCAGTACCACCCCGAAGCGGCAGCGGGCCCGCACGACGCCGCCTACCTGTTCGACCGCTTCGTTTCCCTGATGGAGGGCCAGCGTGCCTAAGCGCACCGATATCCAGTCCGTCCTGGTCATCGGCTCCGGCCCGATCGTCATCGGCCAGGCCGCCGAGTTCGACTACTCCGGCACCCAGGCGTGCCGCGTGCTCAGGGCCGAGGGCCTGCGCGTGGTCCTCGTCAACTCCAACCCGGCGACGATCATGACCGACCCGGAGATCGCCGACGCCACCTACGTCGAGCCGATCACCCCCGAGTTCGTCGAGAAGATCATCGCCAAGGAGCGCCCGGACGCCCTGCTGCCCACCCTGGGCGGCCAGACGGCCCTGAACACCGCCATCTCGCTGCACGAGAACGGTGTCCTGGAGAAGTACGGCGTCGAGCTGATCGGCGCCAAGCCCGAGGCGATCCACAAGGGCGAGGACCGCGACCTGTTCAAGGCCGTGGTCGAGGCCGTCAAGGCGAAGATCGGGTACGGCGAGTCCGCCCGCTCGGTCATCTGCCACTCGATGGACGACGTCCTCAGGGGCGTCGAGCAGCTCGGCGGCTACCCGGTCGTCGTCCGCCCGTCCTTCACCATGGGCGGCGCCGGCTCCGGCTTCGCGCACGACGAGGAGGAGCTGCGCCGCATCGCCGGTCAGGGCCTCACCCTCTCGCCGACCACCGAGGTGCTCCTGGAGGAGTCCATCCTCGGCTGGAAGGAGTACGAGCTGGAGCTGATGCGCGACAAGCACGACAACGTCGTGGTCGTCTGCTCCATCGAGAACTTCGACCCGATGGGCGTGCACACCGGTGACTCGATCACCGTCGCGCCCGCGATGACGCTGACCGACCGCGAGTACCAGATCCTGCGCGACGTCGGCATCGCCGTCATCCGCGAGGTCGGCGTCGACACCGGCGGCTGCAACATCCAGTTCGCGGTGAACCCCGAGGACGGTCGGGTGATCGTCATCGAGATGAACCCGCGCGTGTCGCGCTCCTCGGCGCTCGCCTCCAAGGCGACCGGCTTCCCGATCGCCAAGATCGCCGCCAAGCTCGCCGTGGGCTACACCCTGGACGAGATCCCGAACGACATCACCCAGGAGACCCCGGCCTCCTTCGAGCCCACGCTCGACTACGTGGTCGTCAAGGCCCCGCGGTTCGCCTTCGAGAAGTTCCCGCAGGCCGACTCCACCCTCACGACCACCATGAAGTCGGTCGGCGAGGCCATGGCCATCGGCCGCAACTTCACCGAGGCCTTCCAGAAGGCGCTGCGCTCGCTGGAGAAGAAGGGCAGCCAGTTCACCTTCGTCGGTGAGCCCGGCGACAAGGAAACGCTGCTGCGCGAGGCCGTGCGCCCCACCGACGGCCGGATCAACACGGTCATGCAGGCCGTCCGCGCGGGCGCCACGCCCGAGGAGATCTTCGAGTACACGAAGATCGACCCGTGGTTCGTGGACCAGCTCTTCCTGATCAAGGAGATCGCGGACGAGCTGGACGCGGCGCCCGAGCTGACCCGCGAGCTGCTCGCCGAGGCCAAGCGGCACGGTTTCTCCGACCAGCAGATCGGTGAGATCCGCGGCCTGCGCGAGGACGTCGTCCGCGAGGTCCGGCACGCCCTCGGCATCCGCCCGGTCTACAAGACGGTCGACACCTGCGCCGCCGAGTTCGCCGCGAAGACGCCGTACTTCTACTCCTCCTACGACGAGGAGACCGAGGTCGCGCCCCGCGAGAAGCCCGCGGTCATCATCCTGGGCTCCGGCCCGAACCGCATCGGCCAGGGCATCGAGTTCGACTACTCCTGCGTCCACGCCTCCTTCGCGCTGTCCGACGCCGGGTACGAGACCGTGATGGTCAACTGCAACCCGGAGACCGTCTCCACGGACTACGACACCTCCGACCGCCTGTACTTCGAGCCGCTGACGCTGGAAGACGTGCTGGAGATCGTCCACGCGGAGTCCCTCGCCGGCCCGATCGCGGGCGTGGTCGTCCAGCTGGGCGGCCAGACCCCGCTGGGCCTCGCGCAGGCCCTGAAGGACAACGGCGTGCCGATCGTGGGCACCCCGCCCGAGGCGATCCACGCCGCTGAGGACCGCGGCGCCTTCGGCCAGGTCCTCGCCGAGGCCGGCCTGCCCGCGCCCAAGCACGGCACGGCCACCACCTTCGCCGGCGCCAAGGCCATCGCCGACGAGATCGGCTACCCGGTCCTCGTCCGGCCCTCCTACGTCCTCGGCGGGCGCGGCATGGAGATCGTCTACGACGAGGCCCGCCTCGCCTCCTACATCGCCGAGTCGACCGAGATCAGCCCCTCCCGGCCGGTCCTCGTCGACCGCTTCCTGGACGACGCCATCGAGATCGACGTCGACGCCCTGTACGACGGCGAGGAGCTGTACCTAGGCGGCGTCATGGAGCACATCGAGGAGGCCGGCATCCACTCCGGCGACTCGGCGTGCGCCCTGCCCCCGATCACCCTCGGCGGCTTCGACATCAAGCGCCTGCGCGCCTCCACCGAGGCCATCGCGCGCGGCGTCGGCGTGCGCGGCCTGATCAACATCCAGTTCGCGATGGCGGGCGACATCCTGTACGTCCTCGAGGCCAACCCGCGAGCCTCCCGTACGGTCCCCTTCACCTCGAAGGCGACCGCGGTGCCGCTCGCGAAGGCCGCCGCCCGGATCTCGCTGGGCGCGACCATCGCCGAGCTGCGCGCCGAGGGCCTGCTGCCGCAGACCGGCGACGGCGGCGAGCTGCCGCTGGACGCGCCGATCTCCGTCAAGGAGGCCGTGATGCCGTGGTCGCGCTTCCGTGACATCCACGGCCGCGGCGTCGACACCGTCCTCGGCCCGGAGATGCGCTCCACCGGCGAGGTCATGGGCATCGACTCCGTCTTCGGCACGGCGTACGCCAAGTCGCAGGCGGGCGCCTACGGTCCGCTGCCCACCAAGGGCCGCGCGTTCATCTCGGTCGCCAACCGGGACAAGCGCTCGATGATCTTCCCGGCCCGCGAGCTGGTCGCGCACGGCTTCGAACTGCTCGCCACCTCCGGTACGGCCGAGGTCCTCAAGCGCAACGGCATCAACGCCACGATCGTGCGCAAGCAGTCCGAGGGCACCGGCCCGAACGGCGAGCGGACCATCGTCCAGCTCATTCACGACGGCGAGGTCGACCTCATCGTCAACACCCCGTACGGCACCGGCGGCCGCCTCGACGGCTACGACATCCGTACGGCCGCGGTGGCGCGCTCCGTGCCGTGCCTGACGACCGTCCAGGCGCTCGCGGCGGCCGTCCAGGGCATCGACGCCCTCAACCACGGTGACGTGGGCGTCCGTTCGCTCCAGGAACACGCGGAACACCTGACCGCGGCCCGCGACTAGCAGCCCTGAGGGGGACACCGAAAACGGTGTCCCCCTCTTCGTGAGGACACCATGTACAAGATCTTTTTCAGTCTCGTCTTCAAGCACATGGACCCCGAGGAGGCCCACTACCTGGCCTTCCGCTGGATCCGACTCGCGGTCCGCATCCCCGTGCTGCGCACCTTCGTCGCGGCCGCCCTCGCGCCCCGCTACAAGGAGCTGCGCACCGAGGCCTTCGGGCTGCGCATGCACGGCCCCTTCGGGCTCGCCGCGGGCTTCGACAAGAACGCCGTGGCCATCGACGGCATGTCGATGCTGGGCTTCGACCACGTCGAGATCGGCACGGTCACCGGTGAGGCGCAGCCCGGCAACCCCAAGAAGCGGCTGTTCCGGCTGGTCGCGGACCGGGCGCTGATCAACCGCATGGGCTTCAACAACGACGGCTCGCTCGCCGTCGCGGCCCGTCTGGCCACGCGCGAGCCGGTCTTCAAGACCGTCGTCGGCGTCAACATCGGCAAGACCAAGGTCGTCTCGGAGGCGGAGGCCGTCGGCGACTACGTGAAGTCGGCCGAGCGCCTCGCGCCGTACGCCGACTACCTCGTCGTGAACGTCTCCTCGCCGAACACGCCCGGCCTGCGTAACCTCCAGGCCACCGAGGCGCTGCGTCCGCTGCTCACCGCCGTACGCGAGGCCGCCGACCGTACGGTCGCCAACCGGCGTGTTCCGCTCCTGGTGAAGATCGCCCCGGACCTCGCCGACGAGGACATCGACGCGGTCGCCGACCTCGCCGTGGAGCTGGGTCTGGACGGCATCATCGCCACCAACACCACCATCGCGCGCGAGGGTCTCGGTTTGAAATCCGAACCCTCGCTGGTGAAGGAGACCGGCGGACTCTCCGGCGCGCCCCTGAAGGCGCGCTCCCTGGAGGTCCTGCGCCGCCTGTACGCGCGCGTGGGCGACCGGATCACCCTGGTGGGTGTCGGCGGCATCGAGACCGCCGAGGACGCCTGGCAGCGCATCCTGGCCGGTGCCACGCTGGTGCAGGGGTACAGCGCCTTCATCTACGAGGGCCCCTTCTGGTCCCGTGCCATCCACAAGGGCCTCGCCGCGCGCCTGCGCACCAGCCCGTACGCCACCCTCGCCGACGCGGTCGGCGCCGACGTGAGGAAGCCCGCATGACCTCGTTCGAGCCCTTCGGTGCCCGTCTGCGCCACGCGATGGACGAGCGCGGCCCTCTCTGTGTCGGCATCGACCCGCACGCCTCCCTGCTCGCCGAGTGGGGCCTGAACGACGACGTGGCCGGTCTGGAGCGGTTCAGCCGCACGGTCGTCGAGGCGGTGGCCGACCGGGTCGCCGTCATGAAGCCGCAGAGCGCCTTCTTCGAACGGTTCGGCTCGCGCGGCGTCGCCGTCCTGGAGAAGGCGGTCCAGGAGGCCCGCGCGGCCGGCACCCTGGTCGTGATGGACGCCAAGCGCGGCGACATCGGCTCCACCATGGCCGGGTACGCGGAGGCCTTCCTGCACAAGGACGCCCCGCTGTTCTCCGACGCCCTCACCGTCTCGCCCTACCTCGGCTACGGCTCCCTCAGCCCGGCCGTCGCGCTGGCCAGGGAGAGCGGTGCCGGACTGTTCGTCCTGGCCCTCACCTCGAACCCGGAGGGGCCGGAGGTCCAGCACGCGGTCCGCGCCGACGGACGCACCGTGGGCGCGACCATGCTGGCCCACCTCGCCGCCGAGAACGCGGGCGAGGAGCCGCTGGGCTCCTTCGGGGCGGTCGTCGGCGCCACGGTGGGCGACCTGTCCTCCTACGACCTCGACATCAACGGTCCGCTCCTCGCGCCCGGTGTCGGCGCTCAGGGCGCGACGGCGGCCGACCTTCCCAAGGTCTTCGGGTCGGTGGTGCGCAACGTCGTCCCGAACGTCAGCCGGGGCGTGCTGCGACACGGTCCCGACGTCGGGGCGCTGCGCTCGGCCACGGAGCGCTTCGCGGAGGAGATCAGGGCCGCTGTCAGCGCCGGCTGAGATCTCCGCCGCGCGTTCCCATCGACGACACCAGGGCGACTTGAGTGTGAATACATCCTCAAATCGAGGGCAGTATGTCTGAAATGTCCGGCCTGGCGGCGGCTGACCAGTACTTTTCCGCTGTTCTCGCTGACTCTGGCGGACTTGCCCGCTAGTCTCCGAGCAGTGGGGGCACCTCCCACGCCGTTAAGGCAGTGGGGGAGAACGGGCAGCGTGTTGCTCGTAGCTCCCCAGGTGTGGGGCGACTAGGTTCCTCACCGGTCCGTATCCGACAGTTCGACATCCGAGGTGACGTAGGCGTGGCTCTTCCGCCCCTTACCCCTGAACAGCGCGCAGCCGCGCTCGAAAAGGCCGCCGCGGCTCGCCGGGAGCGGGCCGAGGTCAAGAATCGACTCAAGCACTCCGGCGCCTCCCTTCACGAGGTCATCAAGCAGGGCCAGGAGAACGACGTCATCGGCAAGATGAAGGTCTCCGCCCTGCTCGAGTCCCTGCCGGGCGTGGGCAAGGTCCGCGCCAAGCAGATCATGGAGCGTCTGGGCATCTCCGAGAGCCGCCGCGTGCGCGGTCTCGGTTCGAACCAGATCGCGTCCCTGGAGCGTGAGTTCGGCAGCACCGGTTCCTGAGTCCGGCTCCTGCCGGACCGGGCGTCCCGGGCACCCCGGGATTGCTGGAATAATCGCTGCATGAGTGAACGTCCGCGGCTGACCGTGCTCTCCGGCCCTTCGGGGGTCGGCAAGAGCACGGTCGTCGCCCATATGCGCAAGGAACACCCAGAGGTCTGGCTCTCGGTGTCGGCCACCACCCGCAAGCCGCGCCCCGGCGAGCGGCACGGAGTCCACTACTTCTTCGTGACCGACGAGGAGATGGACAAGCTGATCGCCAACGGCGAGCTGCTGGAGTGGGCCGAGTTCGCCGGCAATCGCTACGGCACGCCCCGCGCGGCCGTGCTGGAGCGGCTGGAGAACGGTGAGCCCGTGCTGCTGGAGATCGACCTCCAGGGCGCCCGGCAGGTCCGTGACTCGATGGCCGACGCCCAGCTGGTGTTCCTGGCTCCGCCCTCGTGGGAGGAGCTGGTGCGCAGGCTCACCGGCCGGGGGACCGAGTCGCCCGAGGTCATCGAGCGTCGCCTGGAGGCGGCCAGGACCGAGCTGGCGGCCGAGCCGGAGTTCGACGTGACCTTGGTCAACACCTCCGTCCAGGATGTGGCGAGCGAGCTGCTAGCCTTGATGGACGTTGTGTGATCGTGACTGCCGTCCCCCAGCGGGTGTCGGCCGGTCACACCGACTGAATCTTTCCCATCCATCGGAAGGTAGAGCGTGTCCTCTTCCATCACCGCGCCCGAGGGCATCATCAACCCGCCGATCGACGAGCTTCTCGAGGCCACCGACTCGAAGTACAGCCTCGTGATCTATGCGGCCAAGCGTGCCCGCCAGATCAACGCGTACTACTCGCAGCTCGGCGAGGGTCTCCTCGAGTACGTCGGTCCGCTCGTCGACACCCACGTCCACGAGAAGCCGCTCTCGATCGCTCTGCGTGAGATCAACGCGGGTCTGCTGACCTCCGAGGCCATCGAGGGCCCGGCTCAGTAGTACTTTCAGATCGCGGTTGACTTATCCACAGGCCCGGCAGCGCTCCTGCCGGGCCTGTGGTGTGTGATGGTCTCGTAGGGTTCCGAGCCGGGGAGAGACGACGGTGGACAAGCCGAAGGTCGTACTGGGGGTCAGCGGTGGCATCGCCGCGTACAAGGCCTGTGAGCTGCTGAGAAGGTTCACGGAATCGGGTCACGACGTGCGCGTGGTGCCCACCGACTCCGCGCTGCACTTCGTCGGGGCCGCCACTTGGTCCGCACTGTCCGGCAACCCGGTCTCCACCGAGGTCTGGGACGACGTCGACGAGGTCCCGCACGTCCGCATCGGCCAGCACGCCGACCTGGTCGTGGTGGCCCCGGCGACCGCCGACATGCTCGCCAAGGCCGCCCACGGCCTCGCCGACGACCTGCTGACCAACACACTCCTCACCGCCCGCTGTCCGGTCGTCTTCTCGCCCGCGATGCACACCGAGATGTGGGAGCACCCCGCCACCCAGGAGAACGTGGCCACGCTGCGCCGCCGCGGCGCCGTCGTGATCGAGCCCGCGGTCGGCCGCCTCACCGGTGTCGACACCGGCAAGGGGCGGCTGCCCGACCCGGCGGAGATCTTCGAGGTCTGCCGCCGGGTGCTGGCCCGTGGCGTCACCGAACCCGACCTCGCGGGCCGCCACGTCGTCGTCTCGGCCGGCGGCACCCGCGAGCCGCTCGACCCGGTTCGCTTCCTCGGCAACCGCTCCTCCGGCAAGCAGGGCTACGCCCTCGCCCGCACGGCCGCGGCCCGCGGCGCCCGGGTGACCCTGATCGCGGCCAACACCTGCCTGCCCGACCCGGCCGGCGTCGACGTCGTCCCGGTGGGCACCGCCGTGCAGATGCGTGAAGCGGTCCTCAAGGCCGCCGCGGACGCCGACGCCGTGGTGATGGCCGCGGCCGTCGCCGACTTCCGCCCCGCGGCCTACGCCGCCGGAAAGATCAAGAAGAAGGACGGCCAGGACCCCGCCCCGATCGTCCTGGTGCGAAATCCGGACATTCTCGCCGAGGTTTCGGCCGACCGTGTCCGCCCCGGACAGGTCGTCGTCGGCTTCGCGGCGGAGACGGACGACGTCCTCGACAACGGCCGCACCAAGCTCGCCCGCAAGGGGTGCGACCTCCTCGTCGTCAACGAGGTGGGGGAGCGCAAGACGTTCGGTTCGGAGGAGAACGAGGCCCTTGTACTGGGCGCCGACGGCAGCGAGACCCCCGTGCCGCACGGTCCGAAGGAGGCGCTCGCGGACATCGTCTGGGACCTCGTGGCCGCTCGTCTCGGATGATCGCGTTCCACCGTTCGGAGCCGTCTGATTCAGCCGATCGGTGTCTTCCCGCCACATGACATTCCCCACGACAATGTCGCGTGGCGGCCCTGGCCAAGCCCGCTCGGCATTGTGCAGAATGCCCGTGCCGCAGGTCACAGCGCTCCCGAGAGGCGAGACAGGTGGGCCGGTGGCCGAGTGCGACCGATAAACTGTTGTCGGACGACGCCGGGCGCAGCTCCCGCGTGGTCCGACAATGATCAGCCAGCAGCCGCTGCAACCCCAGGGAGCGTTGTGTCCCGTCGCCTGTTCACCTCGGAGTCCGTGACCGAGGGTCACCCCGACAAGATCGCTGACCAGATCAGCGACACCATTCTCGACGCGCTTCTGCGCGAGGACCCGAC